>JBJTVH010000057.1:0-109831 GCA_046081125.1 Acidimicrobiales bacterium | reverse complement strand
GTGGGGTCGGCGACCTTGCGTGCCAGCTCGCGCGCACACGGGGCGCCAAGGTGGTGGCCCAGACCGGCACCGAGGCTCGGCGCCCCCGGCTCGCCTCGATCGCCGACCACGTGGTGGTCGCCGAGGATGCCGACCTGGTCGACGCCGTCCGGGCCGAGGCCTCCGACGGGGTGGATGTCGTGCTCGACGGGTTGTCGGGCGGGTACACCGGTGCGTCGGTGGAGCTGTTGAAGCCCTTCGGGCGCATCGTCGTCTACGGCGCGTCCGCCGGGCCGACGATCTCGTTGTCGTCGCAACCGTTCTACCGCCGCAACGCATCGGTGATCGGGTACTCGGGCCTCCCGCACGGCCCGGGCGAGGTGGCCTGGCGGTTCGCCGTCCTGCTGGCCGAGGCGGCGGCCGGCCGCCTCGACGTGGCGATCGCCGACCGGCTCGGCCTCGCCGACGCGAACGAGGCCGTGGCCCGACTCGTCGAGCGCCGGGCCGCCGGCAAGCAGGTGCTGGTCCCGTGAGCCTGCCCCGCACCGTCGACTGGGACGGCGAGGCCGTCGTCATCGTCGAGCAGACCCTTCTACCCCATCGCCTCGAGCGGGTCCGTCTCACCGATGTGGGCGCGGTCATCGACGCGATCGTGCGCCTCGCGGTGCGCGGCGCACCCGCGATCGGGGTCACCGGCGCGCTCGGGGTAGCGCTGGCGGCACGGCTCGACCCGGCTCGGCGCGCGATCACCGACGCAGCCGAGGCGATCGCCACCGCTCGGCCGACGGCGGTCAACCTGCGCTGGGCGGTCGAGCGCACCCTGCGCCGGCTCGACGACGGCCCCGAGGGGTTGCTCGACGAAGCGCTGGCCATCCTGGCCGAGGACGCGGCGACGTGCCGGGCGCTGGGGGAACGGGGTGCCGACTTCGTCGTCGAGCGGTGCGGCGCCCGGCCGCTCGCGGTGCAGACCCACTGCAATGCCGGGGCGCTCGCCACGGTCGAGTGGGGCACGGCGCTCGGCATCGTGCGCTCGTTGCACGCCCGGGGTCTGATCGCAGAGGTGCTCGTCGACGAGACGCGGCCGCTGCTGCAAGGCGCCCGGATCACCGCGTTCGAACTGGAAGCCGACGGCATCCCGTACCGCGTGCAGGCCGACGGGGCGGGACCCTCGGCGATCGCTGGCGGCATGGTGGACGTGGTGATCGTCGGGGCCGACCGGGTGGCGGCCAACGGGGACACGGCCAACAAGCTGGGTACGTATCCGCTGGCGCTCGCCGCGGCCCGCGCCGGCGTGCCGTTCGTGGTGGCCGCACCGGAATCGACCCTCGACCCGGCCACGCCCGACGGGTCGCACATCGAGATCGAGCAGCGGTCCGAGCGCGAGGTGCTCGAACTCGGCGGGGTGCGCATCACCCCGCCGGGGGCCCGGGCGTGGAACCCGGCGTTCGACGTCACCCCCCACGATCTGGTGACGGCGGTCGCGACGGAACGCCGGATCTGGTGCCCGAGCCCGGGTGGGGTTTCCCGGCAAGGTTGATAGCTTCATTGTCAACTTTCCTGTAGCGACCAGTGGAGAGGCGGCGGCGATGGCGTTCGACCCGAAGAAGTGGACCCACAAGACCCAGGAGGCGGTGGGTCAGGCGCAGGCGGCGGCGGTGGCCAACGCCAACCCCGAGATCACCCCCGACCATCTGCTCGCCGCCCTCCTGCGTCAGGACGGCTCGATCGTGGTGCCCGTCCTGCAGAAGCTCGGCCTCGCCCCGCTCATGGTGCGCAACAAGGCCGACGAGGCGGTCGCCAAGCTGCCCCGGGCGCACGGCGGCAGCGAGGCGCGCCTGTCGCGCGAGTTGAGCCAGGTGATGGACCGGGCCGACAACTTCCGCAAGGAACTCAAGGACGACTACCTGTCCGTCGAGCACCTGCTCGTCGCCATGACCGACCGGTTGGGCGTGAAGCTCGAAGAGGTCCTCCAGGCCCTCAAGGAGGTCCGCGGCTCCCACCGGGTCACCTCCCAGAATCCCGAGGAGCAATTCCAGGCGCTCGAGCGCTACGGCCAGGACCTCACCCAGCGGGCCCGCGACGGCAAGATCGATCCGGTCATCGGCCGGGACGACGAGATCCGCCGGGTCATCCAGGTCCTGTCGCGCCGGACCAAGAACAACCCGGTGCTCATCGGTGAACCGGGCGTCGGCAAGACCGCGATCGTCGAGGGGCTCGCCCGGCGGATCGCCGATGGCGACGTGCCCGAAGGTCTGAAGAACAAGCGCCTCGTCTCGCTGGATGTCGGCTCGATGCTGGCCGGCGCCAAGTACCGCGGCGAGTTCGAGGAGCGGCTCAAGGCCGTGCTGAAGGAGATAACCGACGCGGCCGGCGAGGTGATCACCTTCGTCGACGAGCTACACACCATCGTCGGAGCCGGCGGGGCGGAAGGCGCAATGGACGCCGGCAACATGATCAAGCCGATGCTCGCCCGGGGCGAGCTCCGCATGATCGGGGCCACCACGCTCGACGAGTACCGCAAGTACGTCGAGAAGGATCCGGCCCTCGAGCGGCGGTTCCAGCAGGTGTACGTGGGCGAGCCCACCGTCGAGGACACCATCGCCATCCTGCGCGGCCTGAAGGAGCGCTACGAGGTGCACCACGGCGTGCGGATCCAGGACTCGGCCCTGGTGTCGGCGGCCGTGCTGTCGAACCGGTACCTCACCAACCGGTTCCTCCCCGACAAAGCGATCGACCTCGTCGACGAAGCGGCTTCCAAGTTGCGCATCGAGATCGACTCCATGCCCACCGAGATCGACATCGTCGAACGCCGCATCCTGCAGCTCGAGATCGAGCACGTCGCACTCGAGAAAGAGACCGACGCTCCGTCGCGCGAGCGGCTCGCGGCCCTCGACGACGAGCTCGGCGAGCTGCGGGCCGAGTCGGCCGAGATGAAGGCCCACTGGGAGTCCGAGAAGCAGGCCATCGACGCGATCCGGGTCCTCAAAGAAGAGCTCGAGTCGTTGCGCACGCAACTGGAGCGGGAGACCGATCTCAACACCGCGGCCGAGATTCGCTACGGCCGCATCCCCGAACTCGAGCGACGCACCGCGGACGCCACGAAGCACCTCGACGAGTTGCAGGCCACGCAACGGATGCTGAAAGAGGAGGTCGACTCCGAGGACATTGCCGAGGTGGTGTCGAAGTGGACCGGCGTGCCGGTGAGCCGGCTCGTGGAGGGCGAGATGGCCAAGCTCGTCCGGCTCGAGGACGTGCTCCACGAGCGGGTGATCGGCCAGGACGAGGCGGTGTCGGCCGTCGCCAACGCCGTGCGGCGCAGCCGGGCCGGACTGTCGGATCCCAACCGGCCGATCGGGTCGTTCCTGTTCCTCGGCCCGACCGGGGTGGGCAAGACCGAACTCGCCCGGACCCTCGCCGAGTACCTGTTCGACGACGAGCGGGCGATGGTGCGCATCGACATGGGCGAGTACATGGAGAAGCACTCGGTGTCGCGCCTCATCGGGGCGCCACCCGGTTATGTCGGCTACGACGAGGGCGGTCAGCTCACCGAGGCGGTGCGGCGCCGGCCCTCCAGCGTCGTGCTCCTCGACGAGATCGAAAAGGCACACCCCGACGTGTTCAACGTGCTGCTCCAGGTGCTCGACGACGGCCGGCTCACCGACGGGCAGGGTCGTACGGTCGACTTCACCAACGCCGTGCTGATCATGACGTCCAACCTGCCCGGTGATCCCCTGGGGTTCTTCAAGCCGGAGTTCGTGAACCGGATCGACGACATCGTGCGGTTCCGGGCGCTCACCGAGGCCGATCTGTCCCGGATCGTGTCGATCCAGCTCACCCGGCTCGTCCAGCGGCTCGCGGCTCGACGTATCACCCTGGTGGTCACCCCGGCAGCCGAGGCCCATCTGGCCCGGGAGGGCTACGACCCGGCGTTCGGTGCCCGACCGCTCAAGCGGGTGATCCAGCGCGCGATCGCCGATCGCCTCGCCGTCGCGATCCTCGAAGGCCGCTACGGCGAGGGTGACACGGTCACCGTCGACGTCGACGGTGACGCCGGCCAGTTGAACCTCTCCTGACGCCGTACGAACCCGGGGTTCACAAGGGGCGAAGGAAGCGGTATCGTGGAGTCGCAGTGCGACAGGAGGATTCCATGGAAAACCGTCGAGGTGTGTCGGTGGCGAAGCGTTGGGCGTTCGGGTTCGCGCTTGCGGGATCGGCCCTGGTTGCGTCGGCTGCGCCGGCGTTCGCCACCGACGGTGGCTACGGCACTGTGGTCACTACCACGATTTCGCCGAGCACGACGGCGGCACCGCCGGGCGTCGACCTTGACGACAACACGGTGTCTCCGGGCCAGGTGGTCGTGATCACCTCGCGAGGGCACCGGCCGGGCTCCACGGTGCAGTTCTTCATCCTGTCCACCCCCCAGAGTCTCGGTACTGCCGTGGCGAACTCGCAGGGTGTCGCCACGTTCCCCGCGACGATCCCGGCCGGGTTCAGCGGCGCGCACACGATCCTGGTCGTCGGCGAGGACACGTCCGGGAACAGGCTCGAGCAGTCGGTCCCGATCATCGTGACGAGCGGTGGGTTGCCGGCCACGGGTAGCGACGTCGCTGGTCTCGTGGCGATCGGCGCCGTCGTACTCGCCGGTGGGGCGGCGCTCGTCGTCGTGTCCCGCCGTCGTCGGCCGGTGGCCGCCTGATCGAGCGGTCCGCCCGCCCCCGGCGGGCTCGGCGCTGGCCGTTTCGGCTGGTCGTTTTCATTCTCGTGCTGGTTCCCGCCGCCTGGCTGTGCTGGGCGGCGTGGAACGTTTTCCAGGGCCTCGAGGCGGCCAGAGCCGCCGAGGCCCGTATCCGGGTGCTGAGCGAATCCACCCCGTCGGCATTGGTCGGCCCAGCCACCGAAGCAACGCTCGCCGCAGCGCAGGCGGACGTGGCCGAAGCCGAGCGACGCTTGGGGAACCCGTTCGTGTCGCCGCTGACCAAGGCGCCGATCATCGGGCGGAACCTCGAGACCGGCCGGGCGATGGCCGCTTCGGCCAAGCGCCTCGTCGACGCCGCCGTGCCCGCCTGGCGGGAACTGCGTGCACTGTCGGTGGCAGGCACCGACGTGCGGGGCGTGTCGACGGCCGTCACCGATGTACGCCGCATCCTGACCCCCGTGCTGGCCGCCGTCCGAGCGGCGGACCTCGGGCCGTCGGCCGACCTGCTCGCTCAGGTCACCGAGGCGCGTGACCAGTTCGAGCGCAAGCTCGAAGAGCTCGGCACCGTCCTCGGCAACGCCGACCGCGTCCTGGCCGCGTTCGAGAAGATGTCGAACCGGTCCGGGCGCTACCTGGTCGTGGCCGGCAACAACGCCGAGATGGGTTCGGGCATGGGATTGTTCCTGTTCCGTGGCGACCTGATTGCAGACGATGGCCGCTTCTCCGTCGGCGCGTTCGATCGATCGGATGCAGCGCTGAAGTCGTCGGTCGTGCTCCCCGAGGACCTGTCGGCACGTTGGGATTCGCTCGTGACCGGAAAGGAGCTGTCGACGGTGTCGATGAGCGCCCGGTTCGACCAGGTTGCCGAGGCGTCGGCGGACATCGTCACGGCGCAGGGCTTCGGTCCGTACGACGGGGTCGTCTACGTGGACCCGCTCTTCCTCAAGGAGGCGCTGCGGCTCACCGGGCCCGTCGAGGCCTTCGGGGAACGCGTCACCGCCGACTCGGTCGTGCAGCTACTGCTGAGCGACCAGTACGCCGCTCCGGACTTCCAAGAGCGCGGTCAGCGCTCCCGGGCGCTTGCCCTGCTCACCCAAACCGCTGCGCAGCGCCTGCTCAACGAGCGGATGGATCCGGTCGAACTGTTCGAGGTGTTGCGCCGAAGCGCAGACGGTCGGCATCTGATGCTGTGGTCGCGTGATCCGGTCGAGCAGGCGGGCTGGGAGGCCGCCGGCGCGGCCGGGATGCTGGGCCCCCGGTCCTTGGCGGTGAACCTGCTCAACCGAGGCGCCAACAAGCTCGACTGGTGGGTCGACGTCGACGCGACGATGACCACTCGGGAGTTGTCGAACGGCACCGCGATCCAGCTCTCGGTGACCGTGACGAACCGATCGACGGCCAACCTGCCGCGCTATGTGCTGAACGATCGGTTCAAGGGCGACTACCTCGGGGTGCTTTCCTTCCAGGCGCCGGCCCGCTCGACGCTGTCGGCCGAGGGCCACGACGGCCTGCTCGTCCAGGGCCCGGACGGCCCGACCGAGGCAACGGCGGTGCTCCTGTGGATTCGCCAGGGGCAGAGCCGGACCGTCACGGCCACGATGTTCGTCACCCGCAACGGCCCGATCCGCATCGAACCCTCGGCCCGGGCTCGACCGATCCGTTGGACGGTGGACGGTCGCAGTTTCGACGACGCCCGCGCCCGGACGGTGCCGATGCCCGCCGGCGCGGCCCCGGTCGCCGGCTGACCGCCGGTTCGCCCCGGGCCGGAGCACCGACGGATCGCTACGCTCGCCGGGTCCCGCCGAGGAGGTCGCCGTGCCCGTAACCGTCGTCGTCGGCACCCAATGGGGTGACGAGGGCAAGGCCAAGCTCATCGACCAGCTCGCCGCCGAGGCCGAGATCGTCGTCCGCTACCAGGGCGGCCACAACGCGGGACACACCGTGGTGGCGAATGGTCGCCGGTTTGCGCTGCAACTCGTGCCGTCGGGCGTGCTGCACGAGCGGGTGGTCCCCGTGATCGGCAACGGTGTCGTGGTCGATCCCGTCGCCCTGCTCGCCGAGATCGACCGGCTCGAAGCGGCGGGCGTGTCGTGCGCTCGCCTGCAGGTGTCGAGCCGGGCCCATCTGATCCTGCCGTGGCACCAGGCGCTCGACGCCGCCCACGAGGCCCGGCGAGGCGACGCCCAGATCGGCACGACCTTGAAGGGCATCGGGCCGGCCTACGCCGACAAAGCCCGGCGGGTCGGGCTCCGGGCCGGCGACCTCGCCGATCGGCGGGCGTACGCCCTCGCCGTGGCCGACGCCTGCCGGCTCGCCAACGCCGAGCTCGTGAGCCTGGGCGGCGCACCGCTCGACGTCAGCGAGCAGGTCGAGGCCGCGCTCGCCCACGGCGAGCGGGTCGCGCCGTACGTCGGCGACACCGTGAGCTACCTCCACGATGCCGTCGAGCGGGATGCGGCCGTGTTGCTGGAGGGAGCGCAGGCCACCTTCCTCGACCTCGATCACGGCACGTACCCCTACGTGACGTCGTCGAATCCGACCGCAGGGTATGCCGCCGTCGGCAGCGGGATCGGCCCCCGGCACCTGACTCGGATCGTCGGGATCGCCAAGGCCTACTGCACCCGGGTGGGCGCCGGGCCGTTCCCCACCGAGGCCCACGGTGAGGCCGGCGACGTGCTCGTCGAGCGAGGCCACGAGTTCGGCACGGTGACCGGTCGGCGGCGCCGTCCGGGTTGGTTCGACGCAGTCATGCTGCGCCATGCCGTGCGCCTCAACAGCCTCACCGAGGTGGCGGTCACCAAGCTCGACGTGCTTGACACGTTCGACACCGTTCGGCTCTGCATCGGCTACGAGAGCGGCGGCGCGCCGCTGCGCACGTATCCCGACCGTCTCGCCACCCTCGCCGCCGTGACGCCCGTATACCGGGACTTCCCCGGATGGCGCACCGACCTCACCGGGTGCCGGTCGTGGGACCAGCTGCCGCCGGCAGCCCGGGCGTACGTCGAGGCGCTCGAGCGAGAGATCGGGGTGCCGGTTCGCTACGTCGGGGTCGGACCCGATCGCGAGCAGGTCATCACGCGCGCATGATCCCCCGCTACCAACTCCCCGAGATCGCTGCGGTCTTCACCGACGAGTCGCGCTTCGCTCGCTACCTCGAGATCGAATTGCTGGCCACCGAGGCCTGGGCCGATCTCGGCGTGGTCCCCGGTGCTGCTGCGGCGGCGTGCCGGGAGCGGGCCCCGATCGTCGATGCGGGTTTCGTCGCGGCCGTAACCGAGCGCGAGCGCGTGACGAATCACGACGTGGCTGCGTTCGTCGACGTGGCCCAGGCTGCGATCGGGATGCCGGACGGCACGTGGCTCCACTACGGCCTCACCTCCTCCGACGTCGTCGACACCGCTTGGTGCTGGATGCTGCGCGACGCCTGCGATCTGCTAGCCGACGCGGCGGGCGAGTTGTTCGACACGCTCCACGACCTGGCCCATCGGCACCGGCACACCGTCACCATCGGCCGGACCCACGGAATCCACGCCGAGCCGACGACCTTCGGGACCAAGTGCGCGCTGTGGGCCATGCAGATCGGTCGAGATCTCGACCGGATCGCGGCCGCCCGCACCGTGGTGGCCGTCGGCAAGCTGTCCGGCGCCGTCGGGACCTACTCCAACATCGACCCGGCGATCGAGGCCTCGGTGTGTGCCCGACTCGGCCTCGCGCCGACCCCGGCGACCCAGGTCGTCGCGCGAGATCGCCATGCCCAGTTCCTGTACGCGTGCGCTGCCGTCGGCACGACCGTCGAAACCATCGCCATCGAGTTGCGCCACCTGCAGCGAACCGAGGTTCGGGAGGTGGAGGAGGGGTTCGCGGCCGGGCAGAAGGGTTCGTCGGCGATGCCCCACAAGCGGAACCCGATCTCGGCAGAAACCCTGTCCGGGTTGGCCCGCGTGTTGCGCTCGAACCTGGTGGCCGGCCTCGAGGACGTGGCGCTGTGGCACGAGCGGGACATCTCGCACTCCTCGGTCGAGCGGCTCGTACTCCCGGACTCCGCCCAGCTCGCCTACTACGTGTGCCGCCGGGCGGCACGCCTGCTGCGCGGGCTGCGGATCGACGCCGATCGGATGCGACAGAACCTCGATGCCGGCCTGGGTCTGTCGTTCTCGCAGCCGGTGCTGCTGGCGCTCGTCGATGCCGGCCTCGCGCGCGACGACGCGTACCGGATCGTGCAGGACAACGCTCGGGTGGCCTGGGAGCGCCAGGTGCCGTTCCGCGAGGTGCTTGCCGCCGATGCACGGGTGACCGTTGCGTCACCCGTGCTCGATCAGGCCTTCGACCTCCAACGTGCGATCGCCGGCATCGGCCCCACGTTCGATGCGCTGGATACCCGCGCTGCGGTCCGAGCCGCCGACCGCAACGGGTCCGGCAGCCTCAGCGGCTGAGGCCGGCCCGCCGCAGCACGCTGGCGGCGACGCCCGACTGCCGCCATGCGTCGTAGGAGATCCCCTTGCGCTCGCTGTAGCCGGCGACCGCCCCCACGAACGCTTCCTCGAGCTCGGGCAACTCGTCCCCCGCTTCGAGTGAGGCGAGCTCGAGTTCGAGGTTCATGCGCTCCTGGATGAGGTTCACCCGGTCGAGCGCCTCTGCGGTGGGGATGGAATCCTCGATCACGGCGAGCCTGCGATTGATCGAATCCGGCGTGCGCTTCCGGCCCCGCTTCGGCTTGTGAGCATCGAGTGCTTCGAGATATAGGCGTACGGCGCGGCTTTCGTTCCGCCCCGTTGCCATCGCCTTCTTGTGCGCATCGGAGACCGCTTTGGGTCCCCGCTTCTTCCGGTCAGCCATATGCGGGCACCGTAATTCGAGTGTCCCTAAGAAGGTAATCGGGTCGTTGGTTTAGTTCGTCGATCCCATCCCGGCAACGATGTTTGGGTGCTCCGTATCGACGTACTTTTGGATCCATTCGCCGCACGGTGGGCTGCCGTACGGGATGCGGCTCGAGCTGTCGAGGATCTAGGTTTTGACGGAATCTGGACGTGGGACCATCTCGCCGGCTCGGTACATCGGGCACCCCACGTGCTCGAGGCGTGGACGACCTTGTCGGCGATCGCCGGCGTGACCGAACGGATCGATATCGGTCCCTTGGTCCTGAATGTGGCCAACCGTGATCCGGGGACCCTGGCGGTAGCGGCCGCAACCATGCAGGAGATCTCGAGCGGGCGACTCAACCTCGGTCTCGGAGCGGGCGGAGGGCCGCGCACGCCGTACGCACGGGAGCAGCAGGCGCTCGGCCGCGCCGTCGGTCGGGACCGTGATCGTCGCGCGCTGCTCGCCGAAACCGTCCGTGTGCTCCGAGCGGTATGGGCGGATGCGCCCGGCGCCGGAGTGCTCCAGACACGACCGAATCCCCCGATCGTGATCGGGGGATTCGGTCCGGTGATGGCCGAACTCGCGGGCGCCCTGGCCGACGGCTTCAACACCCAAGCGGGTCACCCGGCGCTCGCCGATCTCATCGATCGATCTCGGCGCAGTGCCGGTGACCGCCCATTCACCGTGTCGGTGTTCTGTGGCGATGACCCCCGCTGGTATCGCATCGGGAGCGCCGGTCGTCGTCGGATAGACGACCTCGGCGTCGACCGGCTCATCGTGATCGTGGCGCCGCCCTACCCGGTCGCAACGTTGCGGCGAATCGCCTCCGAGGCGGGCTTGGCCCAACCGTGACCACACCTCAACCCGGCTCCGGGACGGCGTAGGCCACGATGTTGTCGAGGTAGCGCCGAATCGACGGATTGAAGCTCCCACCGCACGTGATCAACACGAGACGTTCGTCGCCGCCGGCGGAGAAGATCCGGTCGGCCGGAAGGGCGCCTTTCGGATATTGGGCGAGCTCGACGATCCGATAGCGGCGAAGGCTGCCATCGGCGAGCGTGAGCTCGACCGGGTCGCCGGGCTTGGCGGCGGCGAGGCGGGCGAACGGTCCGAGCGAACGGTTCCACGAGACGTGGGCGGCGAGGACCGTCGCCCCCGGGCGCCCCGGGGAGGAGCCGAGTCGATACCAGCCGATCTCGGTCTCGTCGGGGATCTCGAGTTCGCCCGACGGTTCGATCCCGACCGGTCGGATCGGCCGGTCCCGGACGCCGGCCGAGTCCACCCGGAGCGACCGAGGCGCGATCGGTGCCACTGCGGGTTCGGGCAGCGCGGAGTAGCGGGGGCCGATCGGCAGGGCGGGCCCCGGCACTGCCGGAGCGACGACCGGCCCCGGCACTGCCGGAGCGACGACCGGCGCCGGAGCGACCACCGGAGCCGGAGCCGGGAGGGGTGCCGGAGTGGGGAGGCCGGTGGGCGCTGCACTCGCGGCCGGCGGCGTGACCGTGGTCGGCGTGGCTGCGTTGGTCGATCCGGTCTCGACCGGGACCACCGGCGCCGAGCCGGCGGGACTCGGTGCAGGCGGCGCCGCAACGGCGGTCGCCGCCGCCGTATCGGCGACGGCGACGACCGAGGTGACCGGAGTGGCGAGGCGCTGGCCTCCCCACGCGACGAGACCGAGCGTGCCGGAGCCGAGCAGGCAGGCGGCGACGATCAAGCGACGGGACATGTCCGGTCCTCGCTCCGGCTCAGGCCGGCCGGCGCCGGATCGCAACGGCACCGCCGAGCGTGGCAAGCCCGAGCGCGGCGAGCAGCGTCAGGGCGACGGTGGTGGGGACCCCGGCGAGGTCACCGGTGTTCACCACCGTGGGGGCGCCGCCGAGTCCACTGATGGCCTGCGTGTAGAAGGTGAAGGTGTTCCCCGACAGGCTTCCCACCGCGTAGACGATCAGGTTGGTGCCCGCGGCGAGTTGCACGGTCGGGACGTCGGCGATCGGCGCACCTCCGGCGGGAGCCACCTTGGCGCCGGCGATCGGGCCGGCGGGCAGGACGGCGGAGGCCTGCGCGCCGTTCACGAGGTTGGTGAAGGGCCGGCTGGCGCCGAGCACGATGTCGACCGCCGGCGCGGCGGCCGTGTGCCGGACCGTCAAGCGGCCCTGACCAGCGGGCAGGGGCGTCGTGTCGTTCACGAACGGCGTCAGGCGCGGCGTGCCGTTGGCGTCGAGGTGGGCGACGACGGTGGCGCTCCCGCTCGCCGGCACCGGCAACGATGCGATGGGTCCGATCAGCTTGGTCTGGCTGCCCGCTGCGCGCACCTCCACGTTCTTCAACGTCTGACCGGCGAAGGAGCTCAGGTCCTGCATCTGGCCCGGCTTGAAGCCCGGGATCACCACGGTGCCGTCGACGACCACGTCGACGTCAGCGCCGGGGATGCCGTGGAGCAACATCACCGACGCTGCCGGTTGGGCCTGTGCCGTCGCGCTGAAACCGATCGTGGCGAGCACTGCAGCCGTCATCGCAGCCGCGACGCGGCGAATCCGCTTGGTCATTGTTGTGCCTCTCTGTTCGGGGCCGATCTGGCCCATCAGGGTCGTTGCGCCCGTAGCGGTCCTGCGGGCGTCGTCATCTCCGTCTGATGCTCGGTGTACGGAGTTGTTGGACGTCTGGATGCGGGTCCAGAGGATTTCCTGACGAATGGTCACTGCGGGCGGGCTCGGTAGTGTCCGCGTCGTGCCCCGGTCTGCCGAGCCCGGCCTGCCGATCGATGCTGCGGGCCGGACGATCACGATCACCAACGGGCACAAGGTGTTCTTCCCTACGCGAGGGGAGACGAAGGCGGATCTCGCCCGCTATTACGTCGCCGTCGCCGAGCCGCTGCTGCAGGCGCTGGGTGATCGACCGACGATGTTGCAGCGGTTCCCGGACGGTGCCGCAGGGAACTCGTTCTTCCAGAAGCGCGTGCCCGCGGGCGCACCGCCGTGGCTTCGCACCACGGTCGTGTCGACACCGAACGGCACGCAGTCGAACGCCCTCGTGATCGCCGACGTGGCCCACGTGCTGTGGGCGGTGAATCTCGGATGCATCGGGTTCCACCCGTGGGCGTTTCGCGCCGACGACCCCGAGCACGTCGACGAGCTCCGCATCGACCTCGACCCCCAACCGGGCGTCCGGTTCTCCGAGGTGCGGGCGGCGGCCCGAGCGACGCGCGAACTCCTCGAGGAGCTCGGTCTGGTCGGGTTGCCCAAGACGACCGGGAACCGGGGGCTCCACGTCTACGTCCGCCTCGAGCGGCGTTGGGATGCGATCGCGGTGCGCGCGGCAGCGGTGGCGTTCGCACGCGAACTCGCCCGGCGCCATCCGACGCTCGTGACCGACGAATGGTGGAAAGAAGCGCGTGGGGCCCGGGTCTTCGTCGATTTCAACCAGAACGCCCCGCACAAGACGGTGTTCGGCGCGTGGTGCGTGCGGCCACGGGTGACCGGGCAGGTCTCGGCGCCGTTCCGATGGGACGAGCTCGACGGCCTCGACCCCGAGGCGCTCACGCTCATGACGGTGCCGGCCCGGCTCATCGCCCAGGGCGATCCGTGGGCCGGGGCCGTGCCACAGTCGCTCGAACCGCTGCTGGCACTGGTTCGCCGCGATCAGGACGCCGGACTACCCGATGCACCGTGGCCGCCGGTGTACCCCAAGCAACCGGGCGAGCCGCCGCGCGTTGCGCCGAGCCGGGCCCGCTCGACGCCCCGGTCGACTTCCCGGGATGACGCCGGCCGAGGGTGACCGCGTCGCCCGGTAGCGTCGGGTCGGTGGCATGGGGGTGCGGGACGTGGGAACCGAAGCTGCGTTGAACGGAGCCGTTGCGTTCCTGCCCGCGCTGAGGACGCTGTGGGTGGTCGTTCCGGTCGTCGTGCTCGTGATCGTCGTGGTGCTCGTGGTGGTGCAACCGGTGTTCGATCGTGCCCGCCGTGAGGAGATCATCGTGCTCACGGCCGCCGGTCATCCGATGCGGCTGATCTGTGGCGACGCCTCGGCGTGGAGCGAGCTCGAGCTCGAGCGCAACGAAGCGGACCCATCCGGCGATGGCCGGGAACGATCCTGGCCAGTCGGGCGCCAGCGCGGCCCCGGCTTCGTACGGACACGGGGGGACGAAGTGCACGTCTTCGACCGTCGCGGCACTTCGTTCACGACCCCGCGAGAAACGGTGCTGAGCCGAGACCTCGTCACGCTGGAGGTCAGTGCCTTCGTCTCGGCCATCATCGTCGATCCGATCCTCGCGGTCACCACGTCGTCGGACTGGGCCCAGACCCTGCGCAAGATCACGGTGGGGGCGGTCCGCCGGATCGTCGCCGGGCACGCGTTGAGCGAACTCACCGAGCGTCGGTCCGAGCTGGAATCGGCCCTGCGCGCCGAGCTGTCCGGACCGTTCGCCGGGAAAGGGTTTCGCCTGCGGACCGTGGAGTTCGCCGACGTGGTGCTCCCCGAGGAACTCCGTCGATCGCTGGCCCGGGCAGCCGAGGCCGAGCGGGAAGCACTCGCCGTGCGGATCGCTGCGGCGGGCGAAGCGGCCGCAGCCGACGAGTTCGCCGCCGCTGCGATCCGCCTCGGCGCCGACCCACTCGCCCTCGACCTTCGGGTCCTGCGGCTGCTGCAGGCCACGGCGGCCGAAGACGGCACAACGGTGGTGTTCCCGCCGCCTACGCCGATCGCAGCACCCGTCGCAGCGCCGAGGCGGGCCCGTCGGATGCGGGTGCAGATGCCCTGACCGCAGCCGTCAGCTGGCGATGCGCCGACCGAGCGAGCGCAGCTCGTCGAGCAGCGGCACCACCTCGACGGTGGTGAGCCGACCCTCGTCGACCACGATGCGGCCGTCGACCACGACGTGGCGCACGTCGCCCCGCCCGGCGGCGTAGACGACGGTCGCGAACGGGTCGTAGCTCGGGACCAGATGGGGGCGATCGGCGTGCAGGACGACGAGGTCGCCTCGCCTGCCGACCTCCAGCGTGCCGAGTTCGTCGCCCACGCCGAGGATCTCGGCACCCATCCGGGTCGCCATGGCGAGCGCTCGGCGGGCCGGCACCACCGTCGGGTCGTCCGCCGCCGGCTTGTGGATCAGCGCGGCGAGGCGGGTGGCGAGCAGCAGGTCCAGATCGTTGCTCGACGCCGTGCCGTCGGTGCCGAGACCCACCGGCACTCCTGCGGCGAGCAGGTCGGGCACCCGGCAGATCCCCGACGCCAGCTTGAGGTTCGACGCCGGGCAGTGCGCGACGGCGGTACCCGTCTGCGCGATCGCCGCGATCTCGTGGTCGTCGAGGTGGACGGCGTGGGCGAGCACCACGTCGGGGCCGAGGGCCCCGAGCTCGGCGAGCAGCTCGACGGGCCGCCGGCCGGTGGCGGCGACGACGTCACGGACCTCGGCGGCGTTCTCGGCGGCATGGATGTGGAACCGGGCGCCAAGGGCTCGGGCGAGCGCGATGGTCTCGGCGACCTGCTCCGGCGACATGGTGTACGCCGAATGGGCGAACAGCCAGCGGCGGGTACCGGGCAGCGGCTCGTCGGCGTCTGCCACGCGGGCGATCCGATCGGAGAACGGGACCCGGTCGGGGCCGTCGAAGCCGATGAACACCGGACCGCCGTGCACCCGGAGCCCGACGGTGGCGCACGCGTCCCGGGTCGCCTCCGGGTACCAGAACATGTCGAGCGCGCTCGTGACCCCGGCGAGCAGCGACTCCGCCGCCGCCACGGCTGCGCCGAGGCCTACGGTGGACGGCGAGAGCACGGCCGCCTCGGCCGGGAACAGCTTGCCCAGGAACGCCTGCAGGTCGACGTCGTCGGCGAAGCCGCGGAACATCGTCATGGCGAGGTGCGTGTGGGTGTTGACGAGCCCGGGGAACACGATGCCGCCACCGGCGTCGAGCCGGGGAAGCCCCGGGTGCTGCCGTGCGACATCGGCGCTCGGGCCGACCGCGGCGATGGTGCCGTCGACGATGGCGACGGCACCGCCGTCGATGACGGTGCCGCCGAGGTCGCCCCGGCCGTCCAAGGTGAGCACCGTCGCGTTCCCGACGAGGAGGTCCTTCACCGGGCGCGCCCGGCGTCGGCGGCCAGCTCGACCAGGATGCTGCGCAGGAGATCGCCGACCGCGGCCGCTGCGGCCCGGCCGGCCTCGATGACTTCCTCGCCGGACAGGGGCCCGGCGGCGAGACCGGCGGCGAGGTTGGTGGCCAACGAGATCCCGAGTACCTCCATCCCGGCATGGCGGGCGGCGATGGCTTCGTTCACGGTCGACATCCCGACGAGGTCCCCGCCGACGACGCCGATCATGCGGATCTCCGCCGGGGTCTCGAACTGCGGGCCTCGCAGTCCGTAGTAGACCCCCTCGGCCAGGTCCGGATCGACGCGGCGAGCGAGGTCGCGCAGCCGGGGTGAGTAGAGGCTGGTCATGTCGCAGAAGCGCGGTCCCCAACCGGCCGGGGGGTGGGGACCGGTCAGGGGCGAGACACCCGTGGCGTTGATCTGGTCGGCGACGAGGATCGCCGAGCCGAGGCGCCACTCCCGACGGAGGTAGCCCGCAGCGTTCGTGAGCACGGCGACCCGGCATCCGGCGCACGCGGCCGTGCGCACGCTGTGCACCACCGTGTTCACGTCGTGACCCTCGTACAGGTGGACCCGGCCGAGGAACACGAGCACACCCAGACCGCCGACGTCGACCGATCGGACCACGGCGCGATGCCCACCGGCCGAGGTGGGCGTGAAGCCGGGAACGTCGGGCAGGGCCACCTCGACGCCGGTGCCGATCCGCTCGGCGGCGTCGGCCCATCCCGAACCGAGCCACACGGCGACGTCGTGCCGGGCTCGGCCAGTCCGTTCGGCGAGCACCTCGGCGGCGCGAGCGGCCATGCCGTAGGGATCATCCGTCATGCGCGGGACCCTATCGTGGCGCCCCGTGAGCACCGCCGAGGTTCCCGCCGTCGCCGATCTGCTCGGCCTCGGCGGTCGTACGGTGATCGTCACGGGTGCCGCCGGCGGGATCGGTGCGGGCATCGCGCGTCGTTGTCACGAGGCCGGAGCGAACGTACTGCTGCACGCGCGACGACCCTCGCCGACGTTGCAGGCGTTGGCCAACGCGCTCGGCGAGCGCGTTGCGGTCGCAACGGTCGACCTGCGCGACGCCGACGCACCGGAGTCGATCGTGACCGCAGCGGTCGAGGCGTTCGGCGCCGCGGACGCGCTGGTCAACAACGCGGCGATCCAGCCGGTGCGGGCCCTGCTCGACATCGGTGACGAGGAACTCGGCGACGTGCTCGACAGCAACGTCGCCTCGGTGTTCCGGCTGACGCGTGCGTTCGCTGCGCAGTTGGTGCACCGGTCCCGACCCGGTGCGGTGGTCACGATCGCGTCGATAGAGGGGGAGCACCCGCCGAGCCTGCATGCGCACTACGCCGCGTCGAAGGCAGCGGTCCTGATGCACACCCGCACGGCCGCAGCCGAACTCGGCCGGTACGGGATCCGGGTCAACGCCGTGGCCCCCGGGTTGATCGACCGTGACGGCCTGGCGCAGGCCTGGCCGGAAGGCATCGCCCGCTGGCACGCCGCGGCGCCGCTGGGCCGGCTCGGCCGGCCAGAGGACGTGGCCGACGCCGTGCTGTTCCTGCTGTCGCCGGCGGCACGATGGGTCTCCGGGGCCACGCTGCGCGTCGACGGAGGGGTGTTGACTCAGAACACGTGGTAGGGGATTCGGGAGCACAGCGACGGCCACCCGCTGCGACCCGCAGCGTCACGGTGGCCGGTCACCGCCTTCGCGCTCGTGGCCATGGCGGCCGTCGCCGGGGCGGTGCCGCTCCTGGCCGGCGAGGGGGAGTCGGTCGGGCCGCCGGCGGGCTCCGATGCGTCCGGGGTGCCCACGACCGCTGCGGCGCAACGCTCCTCGACGAGCACGGTGACCGAGGCGGCGTCACCCGAGTTCCGTCCGGGCGCAGAGGCGAACCGGTCGCAGTGGGTCGAGGCCTTCCCCGTGCCGGTCCCGACGGGGCGGCGTATCGACGTCGGGTCGGTGACCGAGTTGAACGCGGCGATGGGCAGCGTCGGACCGGGCGACGAGATCGTCCTGCGGGCCGGGACCTACGACGATGAGGTGACCGTCTCGGCTCGCGGCCGGGCCGGATCGCCGATCACGGTCCGTGCGGTCGGGCCCCGGGCGGCGGTCGTGGTCGGCAACGGGTCCTGGAACCTCAGTGGCGAGCACCTCGTCGTGCGCGACCTCCGCTTCGACCGCACCCGGGGCGGCACCAAAGGCGTCGTCGTCACGGGACGGCACATCCGGTTGACGCAGAACCGGTTCGACCAGGTGGGGTACACCGCCGACGACACCGACACCCGAAGCGTGATCCGTATGGAGACCGACCGGGACAGCTTCAACCTGGTGGACGCGAACGAGGTTGACCGGCCCAACACCGTGTTCACCTACCTCTCGCACGGGACCGGGTACACCGTGTACAGCCACAACGTGATCACTGGGCCGAACGGCATGGGGGGCCGCTACAACAGCTACCTGGTCAAGAGCGGCAGCGCGATGGACCCGCGGCCGTCGCGCACGGTCCTCCAGTACAACACCGTGCTCGACTGGGGCCTCGTCGATCCCCGAGGCGATCGACGAAAAGACGCCGGGCGCCGTCTACGTCGGCAACTTGATGCCGGACGTGGTGCTCTACCTACGTCACGGGTCCGGAAGCACGGTGGTCGGCAACCACCTCTACACGTTGCACGTCGATGGCGCCGACCACCGGATCGAGGGGAACTTGTTGCTGGCCGACCAGCCGTGGGTCAACGAAGCCGTACCGGTGCTGACGTTCACGGCGGCCGAGGTCGGCTCCACGCGCAATGAGGCTGCCCGCAAGAACCGGGTCGTCGGCAACGTCGTGGTCGCCGGAGGTCGCCCGGGTGTCAGCCAGTTCCAGGAGCGGAACCTCGGGATCTGGGGTGATCTCTCGGCGATGGGGACGCTGCGGGACAACGAGTTCCGTCGGAACATCTTCGTTCGGGCGCGACCCCGGGCCGGGGCCGACGACGGGGTGGGGTTCGTCGGGTTCCTCGGCCAGCCCGAGGCGCAACGGTCTCTGGTTGCCCACGAACGAGTTCGTGGACAACCGCTTCGCGTGCGACGACTGCGGCACCGCGGTGAGCGCGTTCGTCGGCCGTGATGGCAATCGGCTCGACACGACCGTGTCGCTGCGAGCGCTGCCGACCCCGTCACCGGTCGAGGCCGGCCGCCCTCGGTTCGAACCGGCGTCGATCCGGCGCGGTGAGGGCGACCTGACCGTCTCGTGGGCGGCGGTCGATGCCTGGTACGTCGTGGTGGGCCCTGGTGGCCACCGTGGCGTGGAGGGCGCGACGGTGCTCGACGGCGCCGCCCTCGCGGCGGGTACGCCCGTCACGTTGCGGGCGCTCGGGCCGGGGGTTGGACGACCGTCGACGTCGACGTCGCCGGACCCTGACACACCCCCTCCGTACGGTGACGCCATGTCCCGTGCGAAGACGGTCCACCGCTGCACTGCGTGCGGTGCCGAACAGCCTCGATGGTCGGGTCGGTGCGGGTCGTGCGCGGCCTGGCACACCCTGGTGGAGGAACTGCCAGCGGTCCGGGCGCCGGCCGTCGGCTCGGTCGGGCCGCTCGCCGTGCCGCTGGCCGAGGTCGACGACTGCCCCCTGCCCGTCATGCCCACCGGGGTCGGTGAGTTGGACCGGGTGCTCGGCGGCGGGTTGGTCGCAGGATCGGTCACCCTCGTGGCGGGCGAGCCCGGCATCGGCAAGTCCACCCTGCTCCTGCAGGCCGCGATGCGCCGAGCCCAGGTCGGAGCGTCCGTGCTGTACGTAAGCGCCGAGGAGCGGGCCGGCCAGGTTCGTGACCGGGCCGCACGCCTCGGGCCGGTCCCCCCGACGTTGTGGTTGACGGCGCAGACGAGCCTTGCGGCGATCCTTGCGGCGATCGAGGAGGTCGCGGCGCAGGTCGTCGTCGTGGATTCGATCCAGACGATCGCGGATCCCGAACTCGGCTCCGGCGTCGGGTCCGTGGTCCAGGTGCGCGAGTGCGCCGCTCGCCTCGTGCGCGCCGCCAAGGACACCGGGTTCTGCTGCCTGCTCGTCGGCCACGTCACCAAAGACGGCGCCATCGCCGGACCGCGCACGCTCGAGCACATCGTGGACACCGTGGTCTCCGTCGAGGGCGACCGCCATCACGGTTTGCGCCTGCTGCGGGCCGTGAAGCACCGGTTCGGCCCCACGGGTGAGGTCGGCATCCTCGAACTCGCCGCCGAGGGGATGCGCGCCGTGCCCGACGCCAGTGCCCTGCTGCTGGCCGATCGCAGTCCGCACGCGCCCGGCAGCATCGTGGCCCCGGTGCTCGAGGGTCGCCGGCCGATCCTCGTCGAGCTCCAAGCGCTGGTCGCACCGGCCGCCGGACCACCGTCGGTTCGAGCGCTCGGTTCCGACACCGGCCGGCTCTCGGTGCTGCTCGGCGTGTTGCGCCGCCGCGCCGGATTGCCACTCGGTCGAAACGACGTCGTCACGTCGGTGGCAGGGGGCGTGCGCCTCGCCGATCCCGGAGCCGATCTCGGCTTCTGCCTGGCGGTCGCGTCGGCGGCACTCGATCGGCCGGTCCCTGCGACGGCGGTGGCCATCGCCGAAGTGGGCCTGGCCGGCGAACTGCGGTTGGCTGCGCAGACTCCCCGCCGGCTCGCCGAGGCGGCCCGGCTCGGGTTCGAGGCTGCGTTCGTGCCGCCCTCGGCCCCTTCGGTCGCCGGTATCGAGCTTCGGCGAGCGGCGACGGTGGCCGAGGTGCTCGCGCAGGTGGGGCTCGGTCCGAGCGGCGAGTCCGCTGGCAGGCGGAGCCACCGTCTGGCGGTGCTACCCGGTGCCCCCCGCCGCGCAGGGTGACCGTACACTCACCGTGTGGTCGGTCGACGGAGTGCGCTGCTGCAGCGGGCGCTGTCCCAGGTGGCGCCCGGGTCGGCCCTTCGGGAGGGCCTCGACCGCATTGTGAAGGCGAAGACCGGCGCGCTGCTGGTCGTCGGCGACGGGCCCGAGGTGCTGTCGATCTGCACCGGCGGCTTCCTCCTCGACGCCACCTTCACCCCGCAGCGGCTCTCCGAGCTCGCCAAGATGGACGGGGCGATCATCCTGGCCCGGGACGCCTCTCGCATCGCGCGGGCCAACGTGCACCTCGTTCCCGACGTTGCGGTGCCCACCTCGGAGACCGGTACCCGTCACCGCACGGCGGAACGGGTGGCCCGCTCGTTGGACGTCCCGGTCATCTCGGTGTCCGAGGAGATGGGCGTGATCACGATCTACGCCCGGGGCGACAAGCACGTGCTCGAGGACATCCCCCGTCTGCTGAATCGTGCGAACCAGGCGCTGCAGACCCTGGAGCGGTACAAGAGCCGGCTCGACGACGTCACCAACACCCTCGCCACGCTCGAAGCCGAGGATCTGGTGACCATCCGCGACGTGACCGCAGTGCTGCAGCGCACCGAGATGGTGCGGCGCATCGCGGACGAGATCGCCGGCTATGTCGTCGAGCTCGGTGTCGACGCCCGCCTCATCGAGTTGCAGCTCGACGAACTGATGGCGGACGTGGACGACGATCGCCAGGCGATGCTGCAGGACTACCTCGGGGAGGACTCGGGACGGACGCCCGCCGAGGCGCTCCTGGAGCTGTCGAGCCTCACCACCGACGACCTGCTCGACCCTCGCACCGTCGGGCGAGTGCTCGGGCTGCCCGAGGGGAGCGAGCTCGACCGGTCGCTCACGCCGAGGGGTTATCGGCAACTCGCTGGCGTCCCCCGCCTCCCGGCCGAGGTGGTCAGCTCGATCGTCGACCGGTTCCCGAGCCTGCACCGGATCATGCGGGCGACGGTGCACGAGCTCGCCGAGGTGCCCGGGGTTGGGGAAGCCCACGCGGTCGCCGTCAAAGAGGGTCTCGCCCGGCTCACCGAATCCAACATCCTCGACCGGTTCTCCTGACGGGTTCCCGTGACGGGATCGGGGTCCGCTGGGCCCGGTGTACCGTGCCGGGCATGCCCGTCGCGGATGTCAACGGCCAGAGGATCGCCTACGACGACACGGGAGGTGAGGGCCCCGTCGTGGTGTTCTCCCACGGGTTCTTGATGGATCGCAGCATGTTCGTCCATCAGGTGGCCGCGCTGCGCGACCGCTACCGGGTCGTCACCTGGGACGAGCGGGGATTCGGCGAGACGGTATGGGACGGCAACCCGTTCTCCTACTGGGATTCCGCCGACGACGTGCTCGGCCTGCTCGACCACCTCGGCGTCGAGCAGGCGGTGCTCGCCGGCATGAGCCAGGGCGGGTTCCTGTCGTTGCGCGCTGCGCTGCGGGCACCGGAACGGGTCCGTGCGCTGGTGCTGCTCGACTCGGGCGCCGACGTCGACCACGCCGACGTGCTTGCCGGCTACCAGACGATGATCGACACGTGGGTGTCGGTCGGACCGGTCGACGAACTGGCACAAGCCGTCGCCGGGATCATCCTCGGCGACGAAGCCGAGTCCGCCCGCTGGATCGCCGTGTGGAAGCAGCGCGACCACGCCGCGCTGCGCGAACCTGGCGCCTGCCTCGTGGGGCGGGATGACCTGACGGGCCGCCTCGGCGAGATCACCTGCCCGGCGCTCGTCGTGCACGGCTCGGCCGATGTCGCCATCCCCCTCGAGCGGGCCGAGTCGATGGCCCGAGGGCTCCCTGGCGCCGGCCCGGTCGTCGTGATCGACGGCGCGGCCCACGCCGCCAACCTCACCCACCCCGAGCCGGTCAACCGTGCCGTCGAGCAGTTCCTCGCCTCGCTGGGGTCGCGCTGAGCGATGGGGCTCTCCCTCGACGACCTGCCGGCGGTCGGCGAGCCGTTCCGCCTGGTGGCAACCGACGGTTCGGTCGTGGGCCCGACGGCCGTGATCGACGAGGTCCTGGAACGAGGTCCGGAGCTGCTGGCCGGGATGATCGCCGCCCGGGTGGCGAACCGACGGCTGTTCAGCCTGCAGCGGCAGGGCCGCACCGGCACCTTCGCCCCGATCGAGGGTGAGGAGGCGAGCGTCATCGGCGCCGTCGCTGCGTTCGAGCCGGCCACCGACTGGGTCGTGCCCTACTACCGGGAGTTGCTCGGCCTCGGTCGATACGGCTCCGAGGTGCTCTACCGGTATGCGCTCTACCAGCGCGGGCACCCCGGTGGTGGCTACCTGCCCGAGGGTGTGCGCGTGCTGTTCCCCCAGATCTCGCTCGCCGCGCAGCTCCCGCACGCGGTCGGACTGGCGTGGGGCCGCCAACTGCGCAAGGCGCCGGGCGTGGTGCTCGCGTTCTGCGGTGACGGCGCCTCGAGCGAGGGCGATTTCGCCGAGTCGCTGAACCTCGCCGGCGTGCGTCGGGCGCCGGTGGTGTTCTGGTTGAAGAACAACGGTTGGGCGATATCGACGCCGCTCGCTGCGCAGACCGCTGCGCCGTCGTTCGCCGCTCGCGGTCCGGCGTACGGGATGCCCGGCGTGCGGGTCGACGGCAACGACGCCCTTGCGGTCGTTGCGGTGGCGGCAGCGGCGCGCGCCCATGCGGCCGCAGGCCGGGGCCCGGTGCTGGTCGAGGCCGCGACGTACCGGATGGGGCCCCACACCACGGCTGACGATCCGTTGCGGTACGTGCCGGCGCAGGAGCGGGCCCACTGGGCCGCTGCGGATCCGATCGAGCGGCTCCGGGTCGTGCTCACTGCCGCAAGCGCCTGGGACGACACCCAGGAGGCCGAGGCCGAGGCAGCCGCCGACCGCGCCGTCGACGAGGCGTGGACTCGGGCCGAGGCCACGCCCGTCGCCCCGGACGCCTTCTTCGACCACGTCTACGCCGAACCGACGCTGCGCCAACGGCGCCAGCGTGAGGAGCTTCGGGGGCACCTGGCCGACCGGGCGGCGCGATGACGGTCCTCACGATGGTCGAGGCGATCCGCGCCTGCCTGCACGACGAGATGGCCCGGGACGGTCGGGTCGTGGTGCTCGGCCAGGACGTGGGGGCCAACGGCGGGGTGTTCCGGGCCACCGACGGGCTGCAGGCAGCGTTCGGCCCCGAGCGGGTCGTCGACATGCCGTTGGCCGAAGCCGTGATCGTGGGCTCCTGCGTCGGGCTCGCGATCGAAGGTGCCGTGCCGGTCGCCGAGGTGCAGTTCCTCGGCTTCGCGTGGCAAGCGATGCACCAGCTGTGCGGTCAGGTGGCGCGGCTGCGGTACCGCAGCGACGGGCGCTTCGCTGCACCGATCACGATCCGGGCGCCGTTCGGCGGCGGGGTGCGCACCCCCGAACTGCACAGCGAAGCGCTCGAGTCCCAGTTCGCGAACGTGCCCGGGCTCCACGTCGTCGCCCCGGCGTCGGCCGCCGATGCGAAGGGCCTGCTCGCCACGGCGATCCGCTCGCCCGATCCGGTGCTGTTCCTCGAACCGCTGCGGGGTTACCGGTTGATCCGTGACGAGGTGCCCGACGGTGAGCACCTCGTCCCGTTCGGGGTGGCGCGCCTCGTGCGGCCCGGCCGCGACGTCACCGTGGTGGCGTGGAGCGCCCAGGTGGAGGTGTGCCGCCGGGCGGCGCAGCGGGCGCACGACGAGCACGGCATCGACGCCGAGGTGATCGACCTGCGGACCATCGTCCCGTTCGACGCGGCGACGGTCGCAGCGTCGGTGGCTCGCACCGGCCGGGTCGTCGTCGTCCAGGAAGCCCCACTCACGGCCGGGTTCGCGTCGGAGGTGGTCGCGACCGTGGTCGAGGAATGCTTCTACGACCTCGAGTCGCCCCCGGTCCGGGTGAGCGGGTGGGACGTGCCCTATCCGGTCGGCCTGCTCGAGGACGGGTACGTCCCCGACGACGACCGCGTGCTCGCCGGCATCCTGCGGGCCACCGAGGTGACGGCGTGAACGAACTCGAGGTGCGTCTGGCCGACGTCGGGGAGGGTCTCGACGAGGGCGAGGTGCTGCGTTGGTTCGTCGAGGTCGGCCAGACCGTGCGACGGGACGAGGCGCTGGCCGAGGTGCAGACGGACAAGGCCGTCGTCGAGGTCCCGGCGCCCGCCGACGGCACGGTGGCAGCCATCCACGTCGACATCGGGGCGATCGTGCCCGTCGGCACCCTCCTCGCAACGCTGCACCCGACGGTAGCCCCGGCCGGCGTCCCCGTGCGGCCCAAGGCGTCGCCCGCGCTGCGCCGACGCGCCGCGGCGCAGGGGGTCGACCTCGCGACGGTGCACGGCACCGGTCCGGGCGGGCGGATCACCGACGGCGACCTCGACGCGCTGCGCCCCGACCGGCGCGCAGGCGCAGCGCCGACCCCACCCCCGATCCCCGTCCGACCCTCGCCTTCGGCCCCCAGCGACGCCCGCACGGGCGAGGTGACGTTCCGGGGGATCCGGCGGGCTACGGCTGCGGCCATGGGTCGGAGCTGGTCGACGATCCCGCACCTCGGGGCCTCCGACGAGTTCGACGCGACCGGGTTGCTCGCTGCCCGCGCATCGCTGGCCGGAGCGGCCGGCGAGCCGATCACGCTGACCGCGCTGCTGGCGGTCGCCGTGGCCCGGACGTTGCGCCGTCATCCGGCCGGGAACGCGACGGTGCACGACGACGGTCGCGGTGCGACGTTCCACGACGAGATCAACCTCGGTGTGGCGTGCGCGACGCCCGACGGTCTCGTCGTGCCGGTCCTCCACGACGCCGACCGGCTCGGCGTGCTCGACGCCGCTCGGGCGCTGCGCCGGCTCACCGAGACGGCTCGGTCCGGACGGCTCGGGCCGGCCGATCTCGCGGGTGGGACGGCGACGCTGAGCAACTACGGGCCGCTCGGAGGGCGGTTCGCCGCTCCGGTGATCCCACCGGGCCAGACCCTGGTGGTCGGGGTGGGAGCCGTCGCAGCTCGGCCGTGGGTCGTCGACGGGGTGCTCGCCGTTCGCCCCGTGCTGCCGTGGTCGATCTCGGCCGACCATCGGCTCCTCGACGGGGCCGACGTGCTCGCCTTCGCCGCCGACCTCACCGCAGCGCTCCGGGATCCGGTGCGCCTGCTGCTGTAGGGCGTCCGATGGTGATCGGCGAGGTCCCCATCGGGGCCGACGTGCTCGTCATCGGGGCGGGCCGCAGCGGTCGGGCCGTGGTGGAGGTGCTCGCCGGCCACGGTCGCCAGGTGGTCGTCGCCGACCCTACGGCGCCCGCAGTCTCGCGACGCAACGCGACCTGGCTGACGGGGACCGCTCGGTTCTCGACCCCCCGCCGGGTGGCGGTAAGCGACGGCGACCGGGTCGTGCACGTCGAGGCGATCGACGTCATCGTCGCCACGGGCCGGGTGCGATCCCCGACCCCGACCCCCGGCACGCCGGTCACCGTCGTGGGCGGCGACGTCGTCGCCGTGCAGCGGGCGTTCGACCTTGCCCGTCAGGGTGCGATCGTCGTTCTCGATCCGGCCTCGGCGCTGCTGCCGACGGCCGCACCCTGGGTGGCCGCTTCGGTACGTGCCCGCCTGGCGACGTCGGGGGTCCACGTCGTCGAGGGGGCCGCGCCGGTCGAGGCGGAGCTCGGGGCGGCGCTCGTGCGGGCCGCCACCGACGATCTCGGCCTCGAGCATCTCGATCGCGTCCGGCGGCGGGTGGACGGCTCGCTCGTCTGCGACGACCTCGGCCGCGCCGCACCCCACCTGTACGCCGTCGGCGCGGCCGCCGGGCGCCCCACCGGGTTCGCGATCGCCGAGGCCGTCACGGTGGCGGCTGCGATCGCCGGTGTTCCCGTGCCCTTCGAGCCGGGCGTGGTGCCCGTGCTGGTCGAGTCCGGCGACTGGGCGGCCTGGTCGGTCGGTGCTGCCGAGGGGGTGCGGCGGGGCCGGATCGAGGGCGACGTGACCGTCGAGGTGATCGCGGACGCCGCCGGCACCGTCGTGGGTGCTCATGCCACCGGTCCCGGTGCGGCGGCGGCGCTCGGCGCCGCCGTGCTCGCCGTCGAGTTCGCCGCAGTCCTCGACGACCTCGTGTTCAGCGCCGCGGCCGGGGCCGGCACCGTACTGGCGGCGGCCGCAGCATCCGCCCGGGGACCGGCCGGCGGTGTCTACCCTGGACGCGCATGACGGACGGGGCCGAGAGACGCATGCCGTCGTGGGTGCTGCGAGCCGTGCTGCTGTTCTGGGGGGTGTTCGCCCTGCTGGTGGTGGCCTGGCAGGTCGTCGAGCTGCTGCGCAGCCTGCTGATCATGCTGCTCGCCTCGCTGTTCTTGTCCCTGGCCATCGAGCCCGGCGTGAACCGGCTGGCGCGGCGCGGGTGGCGGCGTGGCCGGGCGACGGGCACCGTCATGGTCGCCGTGCTCGCCGCGTCGTTGGCCTTCGTCGTCGCCATCGTCGCCCTGGTCGCCCAGCAGGTCGCCACCCTGGCCGAGCGCGCTCCGGAGTACCTGTCCCAGATCGAGGACTGGCTCAAGGACACCTTCGACGTGTCCGTCGACTTCGGTGACCTGGGCAACCGCCTGCGCGATTCGGACGTGTGGAGCAACATCGCCGGCCGGACGCTCGAGCTGTCGGCGACGGCGTTCAGCGCGCTGGTGGCGTTCCTCGCGGTCGGCCTGTTCACCTTCTACCTGGTCGCCGACGGCCCGCGGTTCCGCCGCGCGGTCTGCTCCCGGTTGCGTCCGAACGTGCAGACCAAGGTGCTCGAGGCCTGGGAGGTGGCGATCGACAAGACCGGTGCCTACCTCTACTCACGCGTCGTGCTCGCCGGGCTCTCGGGCTTGTGCCACACCGTCGCGTTCCTACTGCTCGGCGTGAAGTACTCGCTCGCGCTCGGACTATGGGTCGGCATCGTGAGCCAGTTCGTCCCGGTGATCGGTACGTACCTCGCCGGGGTGCTCCCCGTTCTCGTGGCGCTCGTCGACGATCCCCGCGCCGGGTTGATCGTCGTGGCCGTGATCGTGCTGTACCAGCAGGTCGAGAACTACCTCTTCCTGCCGCGGATCACCGCCCGCACCCTCGAGTTACACCCGGCGCTCGCGTTCGGCGCCGTGATCGCAGGGGCCGCGCTGCTCGGCGCCGTCGGCGCGCTGCTCGCGATTCCTGTCGCCGCGTGCCTCCAGGCGTTCGCCACGATGTACTGGCCCAGTCACGACCTCGTGGAGTCGCCGTTGGTCACCGAGTCGGTGCCGGCGTCGCCGCCGAAGCGGCGGCGGTCGCGCCGGGACCGTGCTCGCTGAGGGCCCAGCGCAGCAGATCGACCAGTGCACCGGCCGCGGGTCGAACCAGGGTGTCGGTGACCGGGGTCAGCGGGGGTAGCCCGAGGGCCAGCCGGGCCCACCACGGGAGCAGGCCGACCGCAGCGGCGAACCCGATCGCGTACGGGGGGCGGGCCACCGCAGGCAAGGGCGGCAGCAGCAGGAACCGAGCGGCGGCTCGCGCCTCGGGTGTGCTGCGCAACTCCGAGCGATAGGCACCGAGGGTGCGGCGAAGGCCGGCGACGTCGACCGGCGGATCGACCACGCCGAGCCGCCGAGCGACGACGGCGAGGTCGGCGACGTACCCGTCGGCCTCGGCCGGGGTCAGCCGGCGCGACCCGTAGCGCTGGTGCGCTGCCAGGAAGCTGTCGACTTCGGTGACGTGGACCCAGGCGAGCAGGTGGGGATCGCCGGCGGCGTACGGCCGCCCATCGCGGGCGACGCCACGGACGTGACGGTGCACGGCGATCACGCGCTGGCATGCCCGCTCGGCCTCGTCGGCGGGGCCGAACGTCGTTGCGGCCAGGAAGTCCGCGGTGCGCTGCAGGCGTCCCCACGGATCCTCGCGGTAGGCGGAGTGTTGTGCGACACCCGCCATCGCCAGCGGATGGAGGCTCTGCAGCAGCAGGGCCCGAAGGCCGCCGAGGAACATCGCCGGGTCGCCGTGGACGGTGTGCACCGGGCGATCCGGTCCGAACCAACGCGGTCCGGGCGCGGCCCACACCTCGGCGGCGCGGCGATCTGCGCCAGGGCCCGCGACTCGGTCGCGCACGGCGCCGGCGATCGCCGAACGCAACCCGGCGAAGGGATCGCTCATCGGGGCCTCCACGTGAAGCGATGGGTGTGGATCGCAAGCTCCATCATGATCTCGACGTCGTGGACGCCCGGGACGGCCTTGATGTCGTCGTCGACGAGCCGCATGAGCTGGTCGTTGTCGACGCACACGACCTCGGCGAGCACGTCGAAGGACCCGGCGGTGAGCACGAGGTAGATGACCTCCTCGAGCTCGGCGATGCGATCGGCCACCTCGCGCGCGCTGCCCTCGGTGCGCAGGCCGATCATCGCCATGACCGGGTATCCGAGCGTGGTCGGGTCGGTCACGGCGACGACCTGGAACCCGCCGTGGGTGAGCAGCCGTTGCACCCGTTGGCGCACGGCCGACGGCGAGAGGCTCACGGCGAGCGCCAGGTCCTGGTACGACAGCCGGCCGTCTCGCTGCAGCGCAGCGACGATCGCCTTGTCGATGTCGTCCATCTCGAAGGCCCGACGGTCGAGCGCGGCCCGGGGCACGACCGGAGGCTACCGAGTGGAGTCCGGAACTGCAGCTCGCAACCACTGAACGATGCGTCAGCGCCTGATGCGTCAGTACGCACTGATGCGTCAGTACGCACTGATGGATCAGTGAGTCGACAAGACCGGTCGGGGGGTCCACCATGACGCTCCCCCTGATTCGACCCACCGGGGTCGAGGGCCATGAGAGAAGGGAGGTGGGAGGTGCCCACCACGACGGCCGATTCCCACGCAATCACCAGCACGCCCGGTCCACGTCGAAGCGGCAGCGCCCGACTGGACCGTTTCGTCACCGACTACGACGGTCCGACCCCGGTCGTCGTCGTCGACCTCGACGTCGTCGCCGAACGCCTGCACGCACTTCGCACGGCGTTGCCGATGGCCGAGGTCTTCTACGCCGTGAAGGCCAATCCCGCCCCCGAGATCCTCGAGGTCCTGCTCGACGAAGCGGTCAGCTTCGACGTGGCGAGCCCCGGTGAGATCGACCGGTGCCTCTCGATGGGCGCCGACCCTTCCCGCATCTCGTTCGGCAACACCGTGAAGAAGGCCCGGGACATCGCCGACGCTTACGCCCACGGCGTCCGGCTGTTCACCTTCGACTGCGCGGCCGAGCTCGACAAGCTGATCGAGCACGCGCCCGGAGCGACGGTCATGTGCCGCATCGCCGTCGACGGGGTCGGGGCGGACTGGCCGTTGTCTCGCAAGTTCGGCACCTCGCGCGACGAGGCCGTCGAACTGCTCGTGCGGGCCGCGTCGCATGGGCTGGGGCTCGGGGTTTCGTTCCATGTGGGATCCCAGCAGCGCAACCTCGATGCCTGGGATGCCGCGTTGTGCGAGGTGGCGAAGCTGGCCTCCGAACTCGCCGGCGCCGGACACACCCTCGAGGTGCTCAACCTCGGCGGTGGCTTCCCGGCGATCTACGACGACGGTGTGCCGTCGATGGCCGAGTACGGCCGCGCCATCCGCAGCGCGCTCGATGCCTGGTTCCCGGAGCGGTTGCCGCGTGTGATCGTCGAGCCCGGCCGCTACCTCGTGGGCGACGCCGGGGTGCTCGTGTCCGAGGTGGTGCTCGTGTCGGACCGGGCCGAGCACGGTCGCTGGGTGTACCTCGACATCGGGTTGTTCGGCGGTCTCGCCGAGACACTCGGGGAGGCGATTCGGTACCGGATCACGACCGCCCGCGATGCCGGTGCTCGCCGATCGGCCTGCCTCGCCGGCCCGACGTGCGACTCGGCCGACGTCCTCTACGAGAAGGCTCCCTACGACCTGCCTGCGGACCTCGCCGCCGGGGACCGGGTGACGTTCCACGCCACGGGGGCGTACACGACCTCCTACTCCTCGGTGGGGTTCAACGGGTTCGCCCCACTCGCATCCACGTATCTGCCGCGTCGCTGACGGCGACCACGGTGGGTCCGGATGTCCCGGGCCCACCGTGGAGCCGCGTCAGCGGTACACCCACACCGCGCTGCGCAGCGGGAGCAGGTTGGTGGCCCACACGAAGTCCATGAACGGGTTCGAGACACGTACGCACCCGTGTGAGGCCGGGTAGGCGGGCACGTCGTTGGAGCCGTGCACGGCGATGCCACCGTCGAAGTACTTCGGCCGGTACAACTCGCCGAGCTGCCCGTACTCCCAGCCGTCGGAATACTCGCGGTAGACCCGGAAGCGGCCCTCGCGGGTGATCGAGTCACCACTGGTGATGCCGCCGTTGACACGATCGACCTCTACGTACGGGATCTCGCTCCCGGTCGAGACGTTGATCGTGTAGCGGACCTGCCCGTTGCGGATCACGAACAGCAGTTGCTTGGTCTTGTCGACCTCGACGAGGTCGCCGGACGTCGACCGGGCCGTCGGCCGTGTAGCCGTGCGCAAGGCCTCCCAGGTGTCCACGTCGACCTCGGTGGTCCGGGGCAGGCCGCTCCATTTCTGGAATGCCATCACGGCCTGACTGGTGTTGTACCCGAATTCGCCGTCTGCGCCGTCGAGCCAGAACCCGAGGGCCTCGAGTCGGGTCTGCACGGCGGCGACGGCCGGTCCCGTGTCGCCGACCCCGAGCGCTTGACCGTGATCGATCGTGAGTGGCAGCGGCGGCATGCCCGAGCCGTCGGGCGGGTTGACGAGGGCCGCTCCCGACGCCTGCGGCGTACCGGTGTACCACCCGACGAGATCGAACAGCAGATGGGCGCCGCCGGAGGTGAGCAGGGCGATGCCCCGATCGCCGGCGGGCACGACGGTGAGGTTGGCGACGACCTGGCTCTTGACGAGGTTGAGGTTGGAGGCCAGCGGTCGCGGTTGGCCGGCCGGCCAGGCCGTGACGAACCCGGCGCGGGTGCCGTGCACGGCCGTAGTGGTGCCCACCACGGCCGCGACGGGGCCTCCGGTCGCCGCATTCGTCGCCACCTCGACCCCCCAACCGGGGAGGAGTTTCACGGCGGGGCCGAGCGGGTTCGACGGCTCACGGGTGTCGAGCAGGCGCGTCGGGGTGGTCGGCACGAAGAGCCCGTCGGCTGCGTCCGGCGCGCTCGGTCCGGTGAAGTAGCCGAAGACGTCGACGATGAGATGGCCACCCGACTGGCTGAACACGTCGACGCCGCCGGGCCCGAGGGGGACGATCGCCTGGTTCGGCACGGTCTGACCGACGGCGCTGACGTTCACGTTCGACGTGCCGGGACGGGCTGCGCCCGCCGCCCACGCCGTCCAGAAGCCAGGCTGGGCGGACTCGCCGGTGATGGTGAGGTTGACGACGACGGCAGTGGCGTCGGCGGGCACACCTGGGAACGCGATGCGGCGTTGTTCCACGCGACCGAACGGACCGGCGCCTTCCCGGGTGTCGAGAACCCGGCTCGGTCCGAGCGCAACGAACCGCCCCGTCGTGGCCGACGCCGCCGGCCGGTAGGCGCCGAGGACGTCGACGACGAGGTCGGTCGGCGCGCTGGTGGCGAGCACGATCGCCCCGCCGGCACCCACGGGGACCGTGGCGAGACTGGCGATCGTCTGTCCGGGGCGTTCGGGGTTCAGGTTCGATGCCAGCGGGCGCGGCACCCCGTTGGGGTAGGCGACCACGAATCCGGGCCCACCGGTCTCGGTCGCCGTGACGTTCACGACGACGGCCGTTGCATCGGGCGGGACGTTCGCGCGGCCTGCGACGGGGACCACCAACGATCCGCCCACCCCGGGCCGGGTGCCGCCGAGCCCGATCCGCGTGTCGACCAACCGCGTCGGTGCGACCGGCGCGTACGCCGAGGTGGCCGGTACGGCGGGCGCGGCCGACGCAGGCGCCGCAACCACGAGTGCGGCGGCTCCCGACAGTCCGACGAGCAGCAGTGCCCCGATTCTCCCCCGTGCCACCTCGTCGACCTCCGTACGAGCGCGGCCGGGCGCCGGGCCCGGCTCCGTCCGGGTCGGACGCTAGCCGTCAGGAGGCCGGTGGGGGCGGCAACGACCAGTCGATCGGGGCCCGTTCGGCCTCGCGCAGGGCCGCATTGACCCGGGAGAACGGCCGGGAGCCGAAGAACCCGTTGCGGGCCGACAGCGGGGACGGGTGGGCGGACTCGACGACGACGTGGCGACCGAGATCGACGAGAGCCTTCTTGCGACGGGCGTAGCTCCCCCACAACACGAACACGACGCGCTCGGGCTTGTCGTTCACGGCCCGGATCACGGCGTCGGTGAACGTCTCCCACCCCTTGCCCTGGTGGGAGCCGGCCTGCCCGGCGCGCACGGTGAGCGTGGCATTGAGCAACAGCACCCCCTGGCGGGCCCAGTGCTCGAGGTGGCCGTGGGTGGGTACCGGTGCACCGAGGTCGTCGTGCAGTTCCTGGAACACGTTGGCGAGCGACGGCGGGACGGTGACCCCGGGCCGCACCGAGAAGCAGAGCCCGTGCGCCTGACGCGGTCCGTGGTACGGGTCCTGGCCCAGGACCAGCACCTTCGTGTCGGCGTAGGCGGTCAGGTGGAGCGCGGCGAACACCTCGGCATGCGGGGGATACACCGTGGCGCGCTCGCGCTCGGCGCGCACGAAGGCCTGGAGTTCGGCCCAGTACGGCTTGTCGAACTCGCCCCGCAGCAACGGGTTCCAGTCGGTTGCCACCGCGGTGACGGTACCGTCCGGGCCCGTGGAACTCGGCGCCTTCCAGGACCTGATGGAACGCACCTACGGCACCCGGGACCGGATGCGCGGGGTGCCCTCGACCGTGGCGTGGATCTGCGAGGAGGTCGGCGAGTTGGCCCAGGCAGTTCGCAAGGGCACCCGGGAGCAGCAGCTCGCCGAGCTCGGTGACGTGCTCGCCTGGGTGGCCTCGCTGGCCAACCAACTCGGACTGTCGCTCGACGAAGCGGTCAGCCGCTACGCCACCGGGTGTCCGCGATGCGCGGCATCGCCGTGTGGCTGCCCGTGAGCGCTCGAATCACGACCGGCGGGCGAGCAACTCCTCGGCGATCTGCACGGCGTTGAGCGCGGCGCCCTTGCGCAGGTTGTCGTTGGAGACGAACAGCGCCAGCCCGTGGGGGACCGTCTCGTCGAGCCGGATGCGCCCGACGTAGCTCGGATCCTTGCCGGCGGCCTCGAGCGGGGTGGGGACGTCGGACACCACGACGCCTGGCGCCGCCCGCAGCAGCTCGAGCGCCCGCTCGACCGAGATCGGTCGCTCGAACGCAGCGTTCAGCGACAGGGAGTGACCCGTGAACACCGGTACCCGCACGCATGTGCCGGACACCTTGAGATCGGGGATGCCGAGGATCTTGCGGCTCTCGTTGCGGAGCTTCTGCTCCTCGTCGGTCTCGAACCGGCCGTCGTCGACGAGCTTGCCGGCGAGGGGGAGCACGTTGAACGCGATGGGCTTCACGAACTTCGTGGGCGTCGGGAACTCGACGGCCTCGCCGTCGTAGGTGAGCGCCGCTGCCCCGTCGATCACCTTGCGGGCCTGCTCGTCGAGTTCACGCACGCCGGCGAGACCGCCGCCGGACACCGCCTGGTAGCTCGCGGCGACGAGCGACACCAGACCGGCCTCGTCGTGGAGTGGCTTGAGCACCGGCATGGCCGCCATCGTCGTGCAGTTCGGGTTGGCGATGATGCCCTTCGGCGCGTCGAGGACCAGGTGGCCGTTGACCTCGCTGACGACCAACGGCACCTCGGGGTCCATGCGCCAGGCCGAGGAGTTGTCGATGACGATCACCCCCGCGGCGGCGAAGCGTGGGGCGAGTTCCTTGGAGCTCGTGGCACCGGCGGAGAACAGGGCGATGTCCAGCCCGGTCGGGTCCGCCGTGGCGGCGTCCTCGACCACGATCTCGCCGTCGCCCCACGGCAACGGGGAGCCTGCCGAGCGGGCCGACGCGAAGTACCGCAACTCGTCCACGGGGAAGTTGCGCTCGGCCAGGATGGCCCGCATGACCCCGCCGACCTGACCTGTTGCTCCGACGATCCCGACGCGCATAGGGCCGACACGCTACCGAACGCCCCAGGTCGGGCGCCCGGCCATTACGTGCGCAGCGTCACTTCCGCTCGGGGAGCGGGGCGGCGTAGTCCTGGCCCGAATCGAGGCCGAATGCGGTGTGGAGCGACTGCACCGCCTCGGTCACCTTCTCGGAGGGCACGACCACCGACACCCGGATCGTGGAGGTGGAGATCATCTCGATGTTGATCCCCCGGTCGGCCAGGGTGCGGAACATCCGCGCGGCGATCCCCGGGCTCGACTTCATCCCGGCGCCGATCACCGACACCTTGGCGACGTCGGGATCGTGGGTGACGCCGGCGGCGCCGACCTCGGCGGCCACCCGCGCCACGATCGGGTCCGCCTTGGGGAGGTCGGCCTTCGGCAGGGTGAAGCTGATGTCGGTCGTGCCGTCTTTCGAGGTGTTCTGCACGATCATGTCGACGTTGACGTTGGCCTCGGCCAGCGGCTCGAACAGCGCAGCGGAGATGCCCGGCCGATCGGGCACGTTGAGGACCGTGACCTTGGCCTCGCTGACGTCATGGGTGACGGCGGAGATGACGGGCTGTTCCATGGCGGGCTCCTCGGCGGTGACCCACGTGCCGGGTTCCCAGGTGAAGCTGGACCGCACGTGCAGCGGGACGCTGTGGTTGTGGGCGAACTCGACGGACCGCAGCGCGAGGACCTTGCCGCCGCTGGCGGCCATCTCGAGCATCTCGTCGATGGAGATACGGGGCAGCTTGCGGGCCTGCGGGCAGATCCGGGGATCGGCCGAGAAGACCCCGGTGACGTCGGTGTAGATCTCGCAGGCGTCGGCGCCGAGCGCCGCAGCGAGGGCGACGGCGGTCGTGTCCGAACCGCCCCGACCGAGGGTGGTGATCTCACGCTCGGTGGACACGCCCTGGAAGCCGGCGACGACGACGACCTCGCCTGCCGCGAGCGCGGTGCGAGCGCGGTCCCCGGTGATCTCGACGATCTTGGCCTTGGTGTGCACGGTGTCGGTGATGATCCCGACCTGGCTCCCGGTGAAGCTGCGGGCCGGGACGCCGAGGTCGGCGAGCGCCATGCACAGCAGCGCCATCGAGATCCGCTCGCCGGTGGTGAGCAGCATGTCGAGTTCGCGGCCCGGCTGCGTCCGGGACACGTCGTTGGCCAGCGCGATCAGGTTGTCGGTGGTCTTGCCCATGGCCGACACCACGACCACGACGTCGTGGCCCTGGCGCTTGGTGAACGCGATGTGCTCGGCCACGCTGCGCATGCGATCGGCGTCGGCTACCGAGGTGCCGCCGTACTTCTGGACGATCAGGGCCACGGGCGGGCGATGCTAGCGGCGAGGTTCCATTCACGACCCGACGCGACCGTGCGACCACCCGTAGCCTGAGGGAATGAGCAGTGATTCGCCGTTGGCGGGAATCCGGGTCGTCGAGGTCACCAGCATCTATTCGGGGCCGTTCGCCGGGATGATCCTGGCCGAGTTGGGCGCCGAGGTCATCAAGGTCGCGAGCGCCGGCAAGCCGGACCTGATCCGCAATATCGGGGGTACGGATCCGTACCAGGTGAGCCCGGTCTTCTACTCGCTCAACAAGGGCAAGCGGTTCGTCTCGATCGACGCGTCGACCGAGCGCGGCGCCGGCCTGCTCGCCGACCTCGTCGCCGGCGCCGACGTGTTCCTCCACAACATCCGGCCCGGCAAGCCCGACCGGATCGGTCTGCGGTTCGAGGATCTGTCGGCGCGCAACCCCCGGTTGATCTTCGCGGAGATCTCCGGCCTCGGCTCGAGCGGCCCCGACTCGGGGGAGCCGGTGTACGACTACGTGATCCAGGCTCGCAGCGGCATGGTCGACTACCAGCGGGACGTCACGACCGGCCAGGCGTCGCTTATCGGCCAGGTCATCGTCGACAAGACCTCGGCGCTCGCGGCGGTCCAGGGCATCCTTGCGGCGCTGTATGTGCGGGAGCGCACCGGGCGCGGGCAGCGGGTCGAGGTGCCGATGCTCGGCGTCGGCATGCACTTCCACTGGCCCGACGCCATGGCGCTGCTGTCACAGGTGGAGCCGGCGATCCCGCTGGGGCTGTTGCCGCCGCACATGTTGCAGATGCCGGCCGCCGGCCTCGTCGTGATCCGCACCGCCGACGGCGGGGAGATCGCGTGTAGCCCGCTGCTCCCGCCGTACGACGGCTTCGCCATTGCGCTCGACCGGCCGGACTGGGTGGTGGACGAGCGCCTGCAGGGGCTCGGCCGTGCGATCAACTTCCCGGCCTTCAAGGCCGAGATCGACGAGGCCGCAGCCCGGTTCACGACCGAGGAACTGCTCGCCCGCTTCAAGGAGAACGACGTTGCAGCGGGGCCGGTGGTGCGGCGCACGGAGATCCACAACGACCCGCAGGCGCAGCACCTCGGACTCATCGTCGAGCACGACGCCGGCGAAGGCCTCGGCCGGGTGCGCCAGCCCGCCCCGATGTGGCACTTCGGATCCAGCGCAGCCGAGCGGGTTACCTCGATCGGTCGGACCGGCGCCGACACCCGGGCCGTCCTCGGAGAGCTCGGCGTGTCCGACGCCGAACTCGACGTGCTCGCCGCCGACGGGGTGATCGCCTCGCTCTAGGCGTCGCGCCGACCGAGAGCGTTGCGCCAGGCGCTGAACGAGCTCACCGGACCGGTCCCGGGTCGGCGCAGCCATGGCCAGGGGTGACGTTCCACGACGTCGAGCCGCTGCGAACGGCGTCGCCAGCCGGGAACCGGCGTGAACGTCGCCGACAGCGGGCGGCCCGCCAGCACGGCGACCGGGTCGCCGAGGTGGACCTCGAGCTCGCGCTCCTCGGCGATCGAGGCAAGGCACTCGGCCAGGAACACCAGCCGGGGTGCGGCCAGGCGTAGCCGCTCCAGCAACGGCTCGTCGAACACGAACACCGCCGGGAGGTCCGGGTGGGCGGCGGCGGCCGGGTCTCGGGCCCCGATCGACTCGGCGGTCAGCCACACCGCCGAGGGCGGCGCGTCGTGCTCGATCGTGCGCGGCCCGGCGAGTGCGGTCGGCGCCTGGCGCAGGAGCGGGTCCGGATCTCGCCGGCGCGGCGCCGGTCCGTCCGGCCAGTGCTCGATCGGGCAGGCGTGCTGGTGCGGGCAGGTGCGGCACAACCCGGGCGCTCGCTTGGTGACCTGCCACCGGCTGAACCCGTAGGGCTCGCCGGTCATGGCGCCGACGGTCCATTGCCAGCCGAGCCGGTTCGCGGCGCGGGAGCCGTCGAGGAGGTGCCGGAAGAACCGGTCTTCACCTTCGGTCCAGACCGAGCCGCTGCGAACGGTCCAGTGCGAGGCGAGCCACATGCGGGTCTGGTTGACCAGCCAGCCGTCACGCTCGAGTTCGTCGACCGCGAGGCGCACGCAGGCGAGGTCGCCGGCCCACGGGTCGTCGGGTCCGTCGCTGCGTGGTTCCGCGCGTTGCGCCTGAGCGCTCGCCGGGCCCAGTCGGGCGTACCAGTGGCGCGCGAACTCCTGCCACAGCAGTTCGTCGCGCAGCTTGGCGACGTCGCGTGCGGGGCCGCCGCCGACGGCCGACCACACCTCGGGCAGCGTCAGCAACCCGTGACGGATCCACGGCGAGAGCCCGGATGCACCTCGCCGGGTCGACGGCCACACCTCGTTGCGGCGAGCGGCGTACCCGGACACGTCGAACGACGCGAGGGCCGTGTCCGCTGCCGTCTGACCGCCGCGGAACCGGGGAGACGCCCGCACCTCCCCGGTGACGAGGTGCGCCAGGTGAGCGCCGACCCAGGCGCTCGCTTCGCCTGGTCCGGGCGTCGGGAGTTGCGTCACGTGAACGCCGACGCCGGGACGTCGGATTCGCCCTGCTCGATGGCGGCGACGATGCGGGCGGCCACGGCCGCCGGGTCGAGGCCGGTCGGCAACCGGGGCGCGGTGCCGGCGATCGGCCGGGTCGCAAGGCCGGTCTCGGTGTGGGGCGGGCGCAGGTCGATGACGGTGACGCCGTCGCGGCGCAGTTCCCGGGTGAGCGCCCGGTCCGCCGCGGTCAGCGCCGCCTTCGACGCGGCGTAGGCGGCCATGCCCGGCAGGGGCGTCTCGGCGACGACGGCGCTGACGTTGGCCAGGAACCCGGCGGTGGCGGCCAGGGCGGGGGCAACGCGTCGGGCGAGCCAGAGCGGGCCCAGGACGTTGGTGAGGAACAACTCCTCAAGGATCACGTCGTCGGTGTCGGCGAGGCTCCCGAACGCGACGACGCCCGCGCAGTTGAGCACCCCGTCGAGGCGGCCGTAGGTGTCGTGCGCGGCCCGGACGACGGCGTCGCCGGCGCGGGTGTCGCGCAGGTCGGCGGCCACGACCGTCGCCCCGGGCACGTCGAGCGCTCGGAGCCGGGCCGTGTCGCGTCCGGCGAGCACGAGCCGGGCGCTGCGCTCGGCGAGGAGCCGGCTGGCGGGTGCACCGAGCCCGCCGCTGGCGCCGATTACGGCGACGACGGCGTCAGTGAGCGATCGGGGCATGGGGGACCTCCTGCGGGACGAGGACGCCGAGGGAGGCGTCGAGGGTCACCGGATCGCCGGTGCGCACCGCCCGGGTGATGCCGGGTGCGTTGGTGATCGAGCAGATGCCCTGCTCCCGCAACAGGATCGAGCCATGGGACAGGTCGCCCCCGGTCTCGACTGCGACGCCGGTCGTGTGGGTGAACGTGGCGACCCAACCGGCATCGACCGAGCGGGCCACGAGCACCACGGGCCCGTCGAAGGGCGGCGGGCCCGGCGCCGGTTCGTGGAGCACCCACGCCCGGCCGGAGACCACGCCGGGCACGAGCGTGAGCCCCACCCCGCTCACCGGGGCGTCGCCGGGTCGCCAGGAGGTCGGATCGTCGCCGGGGCCGACGAGCGCAGGCGGTACGGCCTGCGCCAAGGCGTCGCGTACCCGGCGGCGGCCGTCCGCATCGGCGGGTTCGAGCCGCCAGCCGGCGTCCAGCGCCACGGCTTCGTCGACCGTGCACAGCCAGAGGTCGTCGACGTCGGACAGCGCCCCGCGCTCGACGGCGCGTGCCGCGGCCCGCCGCAGCGCGTAACGAACGTCGGCGAACCCGCGCATGGCGTCGTTGCGCAGGGATTCGCGGGCGTCGAGCGCCGGGCGGGCCAGCCACCACACCGGAGCGGTCAGCCACCCGGCCAGGGTGCGTGGCGGCGCCGCGACCCGGGGCCGGGCGGGCCCCGGGGTGGGTGGCGCTTCGGCGAACCGGGGGCGGGCGAGGTCGCTCTCGTAGACGCCACGGTGGCCGAAGCGGGTCACGAACGCCGTGGTGTCGCCGGGCCGGGCGTCGGCGAGGGCCTCGGCCAACGCCGAGGTGACGCTGCGGTGCCGCCCGGCGTGTTCGACAAGGGTGCCGGCCCGGCGGAGCACGGCGACCGGGCCACCCACGGCGGCCGACAACGGGAACATCCCGGTGACCAGCCCGACGTAGGCGTCCCGGACCGCGTCGACTACCGCCTCGAACGACGGATCCGCCGGCAGTGCCGCCCCCGACGAGGCGAGCCGGCGGCGCAGGCGCCGATTGCCGGCGACGGCACGCACCTGCGCCCAGCCGTACCGGGCCAGCGCCGGGCTCGACCGCAGGACCCGTACCGGCCGCGCAGGGCGGTCGGCGACGGGTTCGCCGCCGAAGCTCTGGGCCACCAGGCGGCTGGGCAGCCCGAAGCGGCGCAGCAGGTCCTCGAGCAGCGACAGGTTGAGCATCGGGCGTCCCCCGATCGCGGCGACCAGCCGGCGGTTCGAGGGGAGACCCGGATCGAGACGGCGGTACCAGGCCCACAGTTCGGCGTCGCACGAGGCGATCAGGCTCGTCATGAATGTCGAGGGCAGTGCCGGGAGGATCTCGGCGTGGTTGGCGATCGTGTAGCGGTCGGGATCGGGGAGCGGAGCCGTGATCGCCCGGGCCTGCACGAGCCAGCACCGGCGGCCGTCGTCGGCCCACTCGACGTCCCACCCCCGCCGTTGCGGGCCCGGGCCCAAGCGGCGGCGCACGGCGGCGAGGAGCCGCTGCAGCCGTGGTGCCCAGTTCCCCTCGGCGCGCACGTCGTCCCACCAGCCGAGCGTCAGCCGCCGGCCGGGGACCTCGCCACCGACGAGACGTTCGGCGGTCCCGGCGGTCACGTTGACGACGTCGTCGTAGCGGTCCGGGTCGGTGAACGCCACCCCGGCATGGCGGGCTTCGACGAGTCGCATCACCAGCACGTCTCGCTGGACGCCGCCGGTGTCGCCGTCGGCCGAGGCGCGCACGCGTGCCACGGCGGCGTCGACGTCCGATGCGTCCACGCGCAGCTCCGTGCGGAAACCGCCGGCGAGGCTGCTCGTCGAGCCGTCCTCCAGCGAGAAGGCGCTTCGCACGGCGAGCGGTCCGGGGGGCAGGTGGCCGTGGAGCGCTGCGCTCGGTGCGCCGTCGAGCAGGATCACGCCCTCGGGCACGGCGAGCCCATCTGCGGCGAGTCGATCCAGCAGCGCCGCTTTCGGACCGAGGGTGCCCGCTCGGCCGCTGCCGAGCGGGAGCAGGCCGTCAGGCAGCGAGCCGGCGCGCCAGGCGCGCGAGCGCATCGGCGTACTCCTTCGGCCGCTCGATCATCGGGAAGTGGTCCCAGTCGGCGACGACTTCGACCGTCGCTCGGGGGAGCACCCGACCGAACGCGCCGGCCTGTTCGACGGCGAGGACCCGGTCGCGTGCGCCCCACCAGATCACCGAGGGAAGCTCCACGGGGTGCAGGGCGTCGAACCATTCGGCGTTGATCAGGTCGAACATGCGGGGAAAGGCCCGGCAGGTGCGGTATTCGTCGAAGAACTGTGCGAGGTAGGTGTCGTCGACGGGATCGGTGAAGAAGTTCTTGCGCCACAGGGGCCGCAGGGTTGGCGATGCGATCGCTCGCTGCACGGCCGGCTTGGCTCCCGGCAGGCGCATCAGGCGGGGGAACAGCCGCCGGTCGAGCGAGGCGCCGACGGGGGCGTGGACGACGAGGCCGCCGAACGCCGCCGGCCGGTGCTGGGCGAGCTCGAGGGCGAACGATCCGCCGATGCCGTGGCCCAGGACGATCGGCCGGTCGAAGCGATCCAGTTCCCGTCCGAGGGCGGCGCCGAGACCGGCCATCGTCCGGCACGAGGGTTCGTCGGGTCGGTCGGCGAACCCGGGGAGCGTGACGGCGACGAGCTCGACATCGTCGGGAAGCCAGGGGCGCAGGCGGGCGAAGCGGTGGGCTCCGCCGCCGTTGCCGTGCACGGCCACGACCGTGATCGTCACGTGGGGCGGGCGGCGCAGCCCGGGATGCGGTCGGTGCGGGTCATAGGAACTCCTTGGGTCAACTCGTCGCGAGCACGGCGGCAGCCACGACGGTCCGGGCGGTCCAGCCGATGGTCCGGATCCAGTTCGTGCGCACCAGCCGGGCGATCAGCCGCCCGTCGTAGTGACGAGACAGTTGCTCGTGGAGCGGAACCTGGAGGAACACGGTCGAGGCGTGGATCGCTCCCAGCAGGCCGAGCCCGAGCATCGGCAGTGTGCGATCGCCTGGGGCGAGCACGAGCGCCAGTGCTGCGAGACCTTCGACGGCCATCAGCGGCCCGACCAGGATCGTGATGCGGGCCCGGTGCCGCTGCTCGTACCGGGTGAACTCGTCCGGTCCGACCGCAGCGAAGAGGGGGTAGTGCACCACCTGGACCACCCAGATCAGGCCGGCGAGTGCGGCGGTGACGCTGAGGTGGAGCGGGGCGACCCACGCGGGAAAGTCCACCTCCTTAGGATACCGATGATTAGCCATAAATGATCGGGTCGAGTCCCGCTGCCGCACGGGAACCTTCCGCCACTACCCTTCGCCGCCCGTGGGCACCGCCAAGCGCGAACGTCAGAAGGCCAACCGCCAGCTCCGCCTGGCCGAGTTGCAGCGTGAGCAGACCAAGCAGAAGCGAAAGCGGACGGTGACGAAGTGGGCGGTGATCGTGGTGATCGCCGTGGTCGCCGTGTTCGGGCTTGCGTTCGCCCTCGGCGGCAACGACGACAAGCCAGCGGCGACCACCGTCGCGCCGACCACGGCGACGTCGGCGGCACCGACCTCCGGTGCCTCGACCGTGCCGGCCCCCACGACCGTGCCGGGCGCTGCGCTCACCGGGGACACACCGTGCCCGCCGGCGAGCGGTGGCACCCGCACGATCGCGTTCGCCAAAGCCCCACCGACATGCATCGACGCAACGAAGACGTACACGGCCAAGGTCGAGACGACCAAGGGCACGTACACGATCAACCTCGACGTCAAGGCGGCGCCCAAGACGGTGAACAACTTCGTGGTGCTGGCCCGCTACGGCTACTACGACAACACGCCGTGTCACCGGATCCTCAAGGGGTTCATGGCCCAGTGCGGCGACCCGACGGGCAAGGGCACCGGCGGGCCGGGGTACACCTTCGCCGACGAACTCCCGGCCGCTAGCGGGGTCTACAAGCGAGGGGTCGTGGCCATGGCGAACTCGGGCCCGAACACGAACGGGAGCCAGTTCTTCACGATGCTCGGGGACAATCCGGGCCTCGGGTCGAACTACTCGGTGTTCGGCACGGTGAGCGCCGACAGCGGCGCGACGCTCGACGCGCTCAACGCCGTCGGCGCCGCTCGTGACCCGAACCCCCCGACCGAGCCGGTGTTCATCACCAAGGTCACGATCACCGAGGGCTGATCCGGGTCGGCGTTCGGCCGGGTTATCGGGCCCGGCCGTTCACCGGGCCCGGTCGGTCACTCGGGCCCGGCCGGCTACTCGGGCCCGGCCGATCACCAGGCCGGACGGACCGGATCGAGATCTTGGTAGACCGCGGGGCGCTTTTCGATCTGGGCGGCGAACGCCTCGGCCATGTCGGCCGGATCGAGCATCGACGCGTTCCAGACGGCGATCTGCTCGAGGCCGTCGGCGGTCGGGTGCTCCCGGGCGTAGGCCATGGAGCGCTTCGAGCTCCAGACCGCGAGTGGGCTCTTCGAGGCAATCTCGGCTGCGGTTGCGAGCACGGCGTCGAGCATCGTCGCGTGGTCGGGGAAGACCTCGTTCACCAGCCCGACCTCCTTGGCCCGGGCGGCCGGCATGCGTCGGCCGGTGTAGGCCATCTCGGCGACGACGCCCGGCGCAACGAGCTTGGGCAAGCGCTGCAGCGTGCCGACGTCGGCCGCCATGCCGATGTTGATCTCCTGGATGCAGAAGAACGCGTCGGCCGTCGCGTAACGAAGGTCGGCCGCCGTGACGAGGTCGAGCCCGCCACCGACGCACGCCCCCTGGATCGCGCACAGGACTGGCATGCGGGCCGACTCGAGGACGTTCATCGACTCTTGGGTCTTGAGTGCCATCGTGCGGAACGACTCCGCCGCGCGCGCCCGGCTACGCCGGTCCGATGACCCGGCGTCGGCGAGGCCCCCGGCGCCGGTGAACACGGTGGTGTCCATCCCCGAACAGAAGTGGCGGCCCTCGGCCGACAGCACCATGGCCCGCACGGAGCCGGAGTCGGACAGCTCGCGCACGATGGCGGGGAACTCCCGCCAGAACGCCGGGATCATCGAGTTCGCCCGCTCGGGTCGGATCATGCGGACATGGGCGACGTGGTCGGCGACCTCGACGGCGAAGCAGGTGTACCCGGACATGCCCGCACGCTACCGATGCGGATCACCGGCGTAGCGAGCTGCCACCCAGCGCACGACCCGATGGACGGCGTCCTCCATCGGGGCCAGCACCCCGGGCACGTACCCCGGCGACGTCATCGAGCGCTGCACGCTCTCCACCGCGGCCCAGTCCTGGCGGTTGGTCAGGTCCCAGAACTCGACCGCCCGGCCGATCCCGGCATGGGCCGGGCCGTCGGCGGGGACCAGCCACTGGCACTCCACCGCAGTGCGATCCGGGGCGAGCGGGGTGAGCCGATGGGTGAGCACGTAGTCGGGATGGGGGGCGACGAGCAGATTGGGCAACACGCTCACGTAGAGCACCCGGCGCTGCCATGCCGCCGGGAGCCCCGCCAGCATCGGGCCCACGGCGCCCCCGCCGTCGGCCATGGTGGCCACGCCGTCGGCGAGCGTCATCGCCCCGGCCACCCACGGCCGGTCGCCGGCCTCGACGTTGTCGCCCGACAGCGGGTCGCTCAGGCGGCACAGCTCCGGATGGATCAACGGGCAGTGGTAGCACTCCTGGTAGTTCTCGTGGACGAGCTTCCAGTTGGCGGCCAGCTCGTACCGGTGCGTCACGGCCACGACCAGCTCGTCCAACGGCCACGGGGACAGCACCGCGGTGAGGCCGGCGTGGTGGTCCTCGAACGCCGGCGCGCGGCCGGTGACGTTGACCCACAGCCATCCGTGGCGTTCGGTCACCCCGACGGGGACCAGGCCCATCTCCTCGGGTTCGAAGTTCGCCGTGCCCTCGAACCGGGGGGCGAGGCGCAGGCGGCCGTCGAGCTCGTAGCTCCAGGCGTGGTACGGGCACTGCACCACGCGGCGGTTCGCCGTCGCCCCACACGCGAGCAGCTCGTGCCCGCGATGGCGGCACACGTTGGCGAAGGCCCGCACGGACCCGCCGCCGTCCCGGGTGAGCAGCACCGATCCGGTGCCGGTGGCGACCGCGGCCTGGTCGCCCGGGGTGCCGACCAGCTCGTGCGCGCGCCCCAGGCACACCCATCCGCTGTCGAACAGCTCGCGCCGTTCCCAGGCGAGCACGGCCGGGTCGGTGTAGGCCGCGGCCGGCAGCATGCGGCTGTGCCCCAACGGTCCGCGGGCCGCGTCGACGGCGGCCCGGTCCAGCGGAGCCGGCGACGACGTCATGCCCGGCGGCTCCAGAACCGGGCCCGGGACCGCCACGACGCCCGGCGCTCGTCGCGCTCGATCGCCTTGACGACGTTGAGCGCCGGGATGCCGGTCACGCCACCGCCGCCGTGGGTGGCCGAGCCGGCCTGGTAGAGGCCGTGGACCGGGGTCCGGTAGTCGGCCCATCCCGGCGCCGGGCGCATGTGGAACAGCTGCGATGGGGTGAGCTCGCCGTGGAAGATGTTCCCCCCGACGAGGCCGTAGGTGTGCTCCATGTCGTGCGGGCCGAGCACGGCGCGGTGCAGCACGGAGTCGGCGAACCCGGGGGCCACCTCGTCGACGAGGCCGATCACCCGGTCGGCGTAGGCGTCGAGGTCGCCGCGGTGGGGCTCGTCGGCGAAGTCCTTGGGGACCCACTGGGTGAACATCGACACGATGTGGTGGCCCTCGGGGGCCAGCGTCGGGTCGAACACCGACGGGATGCAGATGTCGGCGAACGGCCGGGCTGCCGGCCGGCCGGCGACGGCGTCCTGGAACGCGTTCTCGACCTCGTCGAGGCTGCGGGCCAACACGATCGTGCCGCCGTGGACGTCGGGTTGGAACCCGCCCGGCTTGGCCGTGAACTCGGGTAGCCGGTCGACGGCGACGTTGACCTTCACCGTGCCCGAGCGGGTCTGCCACGCCGTGATGTCGTCGACGAAGTCCTCGGGCAGGTCGCGTCGCTCCAGCAGGCGGAGGAAGGCGATCTTCGGGTGCACGGTGGTGACCACGATCGGCGCCGTCAGCTCGGTGCCGTCGTCGAGCACGACGCCGCAGGCCGAGCCGTTGCGGGTGAGGATCCGCTGCACCCCGGCCTCGAGCCGGATCTCGGCGCCCTGGGCCCGTGCCGCCGACGCGAGCGCGTCGGCCAGGCCGCCCATGCCCCCGCGCGGGAAGCCCCACGAGCCGAGCTCGCCGTCGCCGACGTCACCGATCTTGTGGTGGGCCATCACGAACGCCGTGCCCGGCGAGCGCGGGCCGGCCCAGGTGCCGATCACGCCGGACACCGACAGCACGCCGCGCATCTCGGGCGACTCGAACCGGGGCTCGACCAGATCGGCGATCGACATGGTGAACAGCCGGGTGATGTCACCGATCTGGCGAGGGGTGAGCACGTCACGCAGCCGCCACAGCAGCTCGGCCTGACCGGCGACGTCGCCGGGGCGCCGGCTGCCGAAGCGGGGCGGGACCGCCGACAGCAGCGGGCCGAGCACCTCGGCCAGACCGTGCAGCCAGGCGTCCCAGCGGTCCATGGCGTCGGCGTCACGTGCGGAGAACGTCGAGATCTCGGTCCGCCGGGCGGCCGGATCCGACGGCAGCTGGAGGCTGCGGCCGTCGGGGTAGGGCACGAAGTACGGGCCCTGCGGGTACACGTGGTAGCCGTGACGTTCGAGCTGCAGGTCGCGAAGGATGGTGGGCGGCAACAGGCTCACCACGTACGACAGCATCGTGACCTTGTAGTCGGGGCCCCACGGTTGCTCGGTGACCGATGCGCCGCCGACGAGGTGACGGCGCTCGAGCACCACGGTCCGCTTCCCGGCTCGAGCCAGGTAGGCGCCGGCGACGAGACCGTTGTGGCCGCCGCCGATCACGATGGCGTCATAGGCGTTCTGGGGCATCGTCGAAGGCTAACGGTCCTCCCGAGCCGGGCCCGGGGCGGGCCCGTCGAGCGAACGCTTGAATCCGAGATGGCTGGCGGTGAACCCTTGGCGCTCCCAGAACCGGTGGGCGTCGTGGCGCCGGGCGTTCGAGGTGAGCTGCACCCGGTAGCAGCCGGCCGCCTGCGCTCGTTCGACGCACGCCGCAGCGAGCATCGCCCCGATGCCCTGGCCCCGCCGGTCGGACCGCACGTGGGCGGACTCGATCTCGGCGCAGCGACGCCCTCGCTCCTGGACGTGGCGGAACACGAAGAGCTGGCACATTCCGACGACCTCGCCGGTGTCGTCGTCCTCGGCGACGAGCACCCAGGCGTTCGCCGCGGCGGCGATCTCGGCGAGCGCGTCGCGGTACGGCTCCGGATCCGCCGGATCCTCCCGGCTCGGGTCGAGGGTCCCGCCGGCGAGGAGCGCGGCGAGCGCAGCGGCGTCCGCTGGCGTCGCCTCGCGGAGCCGGATGGTCATGTCGTCGTCCGGGCGAGCACGGCCGCCTACGCTACGCCGGGCGCCGGGAGACCGGCGCCGGGGACGAACACTAGGGTCGGGGTATGAGCGCACTCGACGTCGCAGCGATGCCCGCTCGTATCGAGGCCTGGCTCGGGTCCCAGGGGACGCCGGCCCGGGTCGCGACCTACGTGCTCATCGCCGGCGGGTTCTCCCGGGTGATGGCCAAGGTGGTGCTGGAGTGGCCCGGCGGTGGGACCGAGACGCTCGTGATGCGCGCCGATCCACCGCCGGAGCTGGCGACTCTGGCCTCGGATCGCTCGGCCGAACATCGGTTGCTGGCTGCGCTGTCGGCGGCGTCAACGCTGCCGGTGCCGGGGGTTCGGTGGTTCGTCGAGGACGAGGCATGGTTCGGCTCGAAGGCGCTGTTCATCGAGTACGTGCCGTCCCGGACCTTGCAGGCCCACTTCGATGCCGGCGGCGACCCGGCCCATGCCGCCGAGCGGTTCGCCGAGCTGATGGCCGCCGTCGCCGCCACGGAGCCCTCGCAGCTCGGCCTCGCGGCGCCGCACGACTGGCACGCCTACATCGACGGCCACCTCGCCCGCTGGCGCCGCATCGAGACCGACCACGTCGAGGCGCTCCCGATCATCCGCTACCTGGTGGCCTGGCTCGACCGGAACCGGCCGCGGCCGCTGCCGTTCCGGTTGGTGCACGGCGACTTCCAAGCGGCGAACGTGCTCGTCGCCGACGACGGCACGTGGCGGCTGATCGACTGGGAGTTCTCACGCATCGGCGACCCCCGCGAGGACCTGGGCTACTACAACGCCTACTCCGGTGCGGTGCCGCCGAACCTGGCCGCCCTCGACCTCGACGGATACCTGCGGCGGTTCCGGGAGCGCACCGGGCTCTCGGAGGACGACGTGAACCCGTTCACCTTCGCCTGGTTCACCATCCTGTCCACCACGACGGCGGTCGAAGGCCTTCACCACGGGTGTGCCGGGATGGCCCGAGGGGAACGACGGGGCGCAAACGTGTCGTTCAACACGATCCTGTCGACCGTGGGCTACACGAACTTCCTCGATGCGATCGGCCAGCTGGAGGCGTTGCGATGATCACCGGCCCGACGACCGAGCAGCTCCTGATCGACGTGGCCCGGGAGCTGCGCGAGGTGATCCTGCCCCGCATCGAGGACGCAACGGTCCGGGTGAGCGTGGAGATGCTCGAACAGGTCGTGCGGTCCTGCGCGGTGCGCGCTGCGCACGAGTTGGCGTGGATGGCCGAGGAAGAGGCGGCGATCCTGGCGTTCGCCGGTCGCGTCCCGTCCTCGCCCGGGCTGGTCCGGGCACTCGAGGCGCACGCCGCGCACGTCGCGGAACGCGGCGAGGCCCTGCATCTCGACGACCGCGTCGCGCGGTACCGCTCGGCCTCGGCGGTGCTGTCCGAGGCGATCGATGCGGCCTTCGCCTCGGGCGACGGGGCGCTCGCAGCCGAGTCCCGGGAGATCGTGCTCGCCCGCAACTCCCACGAGATCGAGGCGCGGCCCGGGTTCTATTTCCCGGGCCGGGCCTGAGGTCGGGCGAGGGTCACGGCCGCGCGCTCTTGCCGGGCCCACTGGCCGTAGAGCGCGCCGCGGGCGGCGAGCCGTTCGAGGTCGAGTCGGACGGCGTCGGAGACGGCTCCCGGCGGTGCCGACCGGTAGGGGGTGCCGGGCAGCGGGAGGAACGTGTGCCCGTGCATGCGGGCGCCGAGGGCGGTCAACCGCTCGGCGAGCGCGAGCGAGGCGCGCGCATCGGCGTCGGTCTCCCCGGGGAGCCCGAACAGCAGGTCGACATCCGGCCGCAGACCGTGGGCGAGCGCGACGCGCACGGCGCGTTCCACGGCCTCGACCCCGTGCCCGCGCTTGGCCGACGCGAGCACGGCCTCGCTTCCCGACTGGGCGCCGATCTGGACGGAACGGTTGTCGCAGAAGCGAGTGATGAGGCGCATCGCCTCATCGGTGACGTGCTCGGGCCGCAACTCCGAGGGGAACGTCCCGAAGTAGAGCTTGCCGTCGGGGCCGATCGCGGCACGCGCCGCAGCGAGCAGCGCCTCGACGGCCCCGAGATCGCCGTCGGGGCCGTCGGCGCCGTACGACAACGCCGTCGGGGTGAGGAACCGGACGTAGCGCATGCCGCGGGTGCGCATGTGCGTGACGGCATCGGCGACGGACTCGACGCTGCGGTGGCGGAAGGTGGCCTTGAAGGCATACGGCGTCTGGCAGAAACGGCACGCGTAGATGCAGCCGCGCGTGATCTCGATCGGGTTGTACCGCCTCCAGCGGGCCGCGAACGGCGGGAACGCGTCCAGCGGGTGGCGCGGCGGCGTGGCCGTGCGCACCAGGACCCCCTCCCCGTCGAGCCAGGCGAGTCCTGCGACGTCCGCGAGCGCGCGGCCCTCGATGAGCACGTCGACCAGGTCGACGAGGAGCTGCTCGCCTTCGCCGGTCGCCGCAAGGTCGAATCCGAGCGCGAGCGTCGCGGCCGGTTCGGCCATTGCGTGCACGCCACCCGCGAGATGGGTCACCCGGTGGCCGGGGTCGCTCACGGCCCGACGGATACCGGCCAGTTCGGCGGTGACGGTCCCGACGTCGGGGGAGTAGAACGACCAGCAGACGAGCACGCGGTCGCATGCGGCGAGCGCCCGTTCCACCGCAGCAGCGAGGTCGGCTTCGGCCTCGACGATCTCGGCGGTCCACCCGGTCGATGGCCCGGCGTGGTCGAGCGCGCCGAGCACCACGTTCAACCCGTAGGTGTTCGTGCGGCGCGCTCGTACGACGACACCGACCGGGATCCGCACGGAAACAGTCTGGCAAGACCGGCGTGGTCGCCGTGCGGGCAGGTTGCTCCCGCCGACCCGACCGATAGCGTTCCGGGTCGTGGGACCCAGCGCTCTGGTGTTCGACTTCGACGGGACGATCGCCGACACCGAGTACGTCGAGTTCGAGGCGGCTCGGTGCACGTTCGCCGACTACGGGTGCGATCTCCCGATCGAGGTCTGGGCACCGCTCGTCGGCACGGTGCAGTCCGTCGATCTCGTCGGACTGCTCGTGGCCATCTGCCGCCGCCCGGTCGACGCCGGCCGTGTCGTCGAACGTCATCGCCGCTACCGCCGTGACCTGCTCGATTTGCTCGAGCCGCGGCCGGGCGTGTCGGCCCTGCTCGATGCGGCGGCCGAACGGGGGATCCCGGTGGCGATCGCGTCGAACGCCGACGGCCCGTGGGTCGCGGACCGATTGGCCTCCCTCGGGCTCCAGCATCGGTTCGGCGCCGTGGTCACCATCGACCAGGTGTTCGCCGGCAAGCCCGATCCCGAGCCCTACCGGACGGCGTGCCAACGGCTCGGTGTCGCACCGTGGGCCGCGATCGCCTTCGAGGACTCCGAAGCCGGCTCGCTCAGCGCCCACCGGGCGGGACTGTGGACCGTCGCCTGCCCGACCTCGATGAGCCACGGACACGCCTTCGACCACGTCGACCTGATCGTCGAATCGCTCGAGGAGGTGTGCCTCGCCTCGCTGGCCACGGCCGTGCCGTCAGGGTCGGGGGTTCGGGGCCTCGGCTTCGGTCACCAGTTCGGCGGTGAGCTGCGCCCGTAGCGGGTCGGCCGGCCGATCGGCGCGCTCCACGGCGCACAGCGTCCGGCGCAGGAGCGCTCCGCCCGGCACGGGATGGAGCGGATCCGGGCCCCGCTCGGCCACGTCGACGGGCAGTAGCGCCCAGCCGACTCCGAGGCGGACCAGTTGCACCAACACGTCAGGATTGCCGCTCTCGGTCACGACCTGCGGAACGATGCCCGCACCGGCGAGGGCAACGTCGGTGAGACCCCGGGTGTTCGAGTCGCGCGGGTACGACACCCACCGAGCCCCGCTCCCCTCGGCAAGGGATGCCGCCGGCGAGGGCGAGTACACGCTGAACGGCTCCGCGAGCAGCACGCAGGTGCGGTAGGCGTGGGGCTCGGCCCGCAGCCGGTGGTTCGGGCTGACGACGACGGCGAGGTCGAGCTCGCCCCGGTCGATGAGGTCCATCAGCCTGCTCGTGTTGTCGACGACCACCTCGACTTCGACCTCCGGGCGTTGCTCGCGTAGCGACCGGATCGCGCCGGGCAGCCGGTAGAGGGCAGCCGCGTCGATCATTCCGACACGGAGCCGGCCGCGATGGCCGTTGCGAACGGCGTCGAGATGGTCCCGCAGGTCGCCGGTCTGCGCGGTGACCCGGTTGGCGAATGCGAGCACCTCCCGGGCCTGCTCTCGCAGGCGCCGCCGCCGGCCGTCGGGTTCGAACAGCGGGATGCCGAGGCGACGCTCGAGCTCGGCGAGCGATTGCGACAGAGCCGACGGGGTCACGCCGACCCGCTCGGCTGCGACCGCCCAGGTCGGCGAATTTGCGGCCTCACGCAGCGCGACGAGTTGCCGGAGGGTGATGTCGAGGAGGCGATCGTTGACCATCAGCGGTGCTGATTATACGTCGTAATCGATGAAGAGATGCTACACTTTCCGCATGCCTCGTGTAGAGATCGCCCCGGCAAGCGGCCGCCTCGGCCTCCTGACCCCCGGCATGGGGGCAGTCGCGTCGACGACGTTCGCCGGCATCGTGGCGGCGCGTCAGGGGCGAGCGGTTCCGGTCGGATCGCTCACGCAACTCGCCCACATCCGCCTCGGCGACCGCTTCGAAGGGCGTAATCCCTTGATCCGGGAGTTCGTGCCGATCGCATCTCTCGACGACGTTGTGTTCGGCGGTTGGGATCCGATCTCGCCGAATGCGCTCGAAGCCGCCCGAACCGCCGGGGTGTTGCAGGACAAAGATCTCAACCCGATCTCAGCCGAGCTCGAGGGCATCACCTCGATGCCGGCGGTGTTCGATCGCCGGTGGGTCTCCAAGCTCGAAGGCCACCGCGTGAAGTCGGGAACCTCGAAGTGGGATCTCGCGCAGCAGCTCGTGGCCGATATCGAGCGGTTCCGGGTCGAGAACGGGTGTGATCGCCTGGTGATGGTGTGGTGCGGTTCCACCGAGGCGTATTCGGAACCCACGGCGGTCCACGAGACGATCGAAGCCTTCGAGGCGGGCATGAAGGCCGACGATCCCTCGATCGCCCCGAGCCAGCTCTACGCCTGGGCGGCGATCACCAGCGGGGTGCCCTTCGCGAACGGCGCCCCCAACCTCACCGTCGATTTCCCGGCGATGATCGAGTACGCCAAGCAGCGCCGGGTTCCTATCGCCGGCAAGGACTTCAAAACCGGTCAGACGCTCATGAAGACGATCCTGGCGCCCGGGTTCAAGGCCCGAATGCTCGGTCTCGAGGGCTGGTACTCGACGAACATCCTCGGCAACCGCGACGGCGAGGTGCTCGACGACCCGGAGAACTTCAAGTCGAAGGAGGTCTCCAAGCTCGGCGTACTCGACACCATCCTGCAGCCCGAGGTGTACCCGGAGCTCTACGGCGACATCGACCACGTCGTACGGATCAACTACTACCCGCCCCGCGGTGACAACAAAGAGGGCTGGGACAACATCGACATCTTCGGGTGGATGGGTTACCCGATGCAGATCAAGGTCAACTTCCTGTGCCGGGATTCGATCCTGGCGGCCCCGATCGTGCTCGACCTGGCGCTGTTCATGGACCTTGCGGGTCGGGCCGGGCAGGCCGGGGTGCAGGAGTGGCTGAGCTTCTACTTCAAGGCGCCGCAGCCGGCGACGGCAGCCGGGCCCGAGCACGACATCTTCATCCAGCAGATCAAGCTGAAGAACACGCTGCGGGCCTGGATGGGCGAAGCGCCGGTCACCCACGCCGAAGAGGGCTGACGCCGTCGTCCTCGGTGCCGGCCGATCCCTACGGACCCTCGGCCGCGCCGCCCGGCGCGCCGCCGGGAGCGTTGAGGTCGACGACCGCCGGCACCGGCGGTGGGCGGCGGTCGCTCGACAGCAGTTGCCAGGCCCCGAAGAGCACCGCGACGAACGCCACCACCGCAATGGCGAGCACCGTCGGGCTGAAGCCACCGGTCCACACCGGACGTTCCGGGCGCGCCCGTCCGATCCGTTCCGGGGCGGCCTCCGTGGCGGGACTGAACGCCGGGGCGGCGAACTCGCGGGCGACGTTCATGTCCCGGCCCGCATCACCGAGCCCGAGCAGGTGGCCGTAGTGGAGCACCGGCTCCGCCGGTAGGGGCTGGGTCACGGGTCGGACGGTCGGCTTGGGCTCGTCGTCGGGCGGGATGTACGCGGGGACCTCCGACACCCGCCGGTCTCGGACCGGGGCAACCGGGGCCGGGGTCGTCGCAGACGGCGGAGGTGGTGGCGGCGGGGTGGGCGCCGCGCCGGGGTGCGGCAGGGCGCCGGGGTGCGGCAGGGCGCCGGGATACGGCAGCGGACACGGCGGTGCGCCCAGCGGGGACCCGAACCGGCCGGGGGGTGGCGGCGGAGGCGCCAGCGGGCGAGTGTCGGAATCCATACCGCTGTCTGCTCGGCCGACCCGAGGGCACGTTTCATGCGGCGCCCGGTCAAGACGGCGGCACCACGGTCAAGACACCGTTCGCTCGGGTCCACCGCGCCCGAGCGCAGCGACCGCCGTAGCATCGAGACCGTGACCGGCTTCCCCGTCCGCCGCCCGCGCCGCTTGCGCACGACGGCGGCCCTGCGCCGCCTCGTGGCCGAGACGCGGCTCGGCCTCGACGACCTCGTGGCCCCGCTGTTCGTGCGTGAGGGCGTCGACGAACCGCAGCCGATCGCCAGCCTCCCGGGGATCGTGCAGCATTCCCGTGAAAGCCTCCGCAAGGAGGTGCGCGCGCTCGCCGATCTCGGAGTCCCGGCCGTGATCCTGTTCGGCGTGCCGGCCCGCAAGGACGCATCGGGAAGCGAAGCGTGGAATCCCGACGGCATCGTGCAGGTGGCGCTGCGCGACGTGCGCGACGACATCGGCGACCGCATGGTCGTGATGGCCGATTGCTGCCTCGACGAGTACACCGACCACGGCCACTGCGGGATCGTGGGCGCCGACGGGACGGTCGACAACGACGCGACGGTCGAGTTGTACGTGCGGGCCGCGCTCGCCCAGGCGGTGGCCGGGGCGCACGTCGTGGCCCCGTCCGGGATGATGGACGGCCAGGTCGCGGCCATCCGGGCCGGCCTCGACGGGGCCGGCCATGTCGACACCGCGATTCTCGCCTACTCGGCCAAGTACGCCTCCGGCCTGTACGGGCCCTTCCGCGACGCCGTCGACGTCCAGATCGCAGGGGGCGGGGATCGCAAGGGATATCAGCAGGACTGGCGCAACGCCCGCGAAGCGCTCGTCGAGGCGGTCGCCGATCTCGAACAGGGCGCCGACATGGTGATGGTGAAGCCGGCGGTGACGTACCTCGACGTGATCGCGGCGGTACGGGCCGCCGTCGACGTCCCGGTCGCCGCGTATCACGTCTCCGGGGAGTACTCGATGATCAAGGCTGCCGGTGCGAACGGCTGGATCGACGCCGGTGCCGTTGCCCTCGAGCAGCTGACGGCGGTGAAGCGGGCCGGGGCGGACGTGATCCTAACCTACTTCGCCCGTGAGCTCGCCGAGTCAGGGGTGCTGCGATGACCCTGCCGGTGTGCGATCCCGGGGCGTGCGCGGCCGCTGGTTGCCAACCGGACCGGTGCCGGGGCGAGGCGTTCACCAACGGGTCGCTCTTCGCCCGGGCCCAGCGGGCGATCCCCGGAGGGGTGTCGTCGCCGGTCCGCGCCTTCCGGTCGGTCGGGGGCACGCCGTACTTCGTGGCCCGGGCGGACGGGGCACGGGTGTGGGACGTGGAAGGCGCCGAGTATCTGGATCTCGTGCAGAGCTACGGCGCGGTGATCCTCGGTCACGCCCACCCGGTGGTCACCGGTGCGATCCAGCGGGCTGCGCTCGACGGCACGAGCTACGGCGCCCCGACGGCGCGCGAGGTGAAGCTGGCCGAGGAGATCGCCGCTCGCGTGCCCTCGGTCGAGCTGCTGCGCCTGGTCAATTCCGGGACGGAGGCGACGATGACGGCGCTTCGCCTCGCGCGGGGCTTCACCGGCCGGCCCAAGGTGCTCAAGTTCTCGGGGAACTACCACGGTCACGGCGACGCGCTCCTTGCCGAGGGCGGATCGGGTGTCGCCACGCTCGGCCTGTCCGGCTCTGCCGGTGTCACCGAGGCGGCCGTGAGCCAGACGCTGGTCGCTCCCTACAACGTGGTGCCGACGCTGGCCGACGACGTCGCCTGCGTCATGGTCGAACCCGTGGCCGCGAACATGGGCCTGGTCCCGCCGGCGCCCGGGTTTCTCGAAGGCCTCCGGCTCGAGTGCGACCGGGTCGGAGCCCTGCTGGTGTTCGACGAGGTGATCACGGGCTTCCGGGTCGACCGGGGCGGCTTCCAGGGGGTATCCCCGGTCCGGCCCGACCTGACCTGCTTCGGCAAGGTGATCGGCGGTGGTCTGCCCATCGGCGCGTTCGGTGGCCGGGCCGAGGTGATGGAGCGCTTGGCGCCCCTCGGGCCCGTGTACCAGGCCGGCACGTTGTCGGGGAACCCGCTCGCGACCGCCGCCGGGCTCGCTGCGCTGGGCGAGCTCGACGATTCGGTGTATGCGGTCCTCCGTGGTCGCGTGGCGCGCCTTGCCGCCGGCCTGCGCGAGGCGATCGGCGCCGCAGGGCTCCCGATCACCGTGCCGACGTTCGAGACGCTGTTCGGCCTGCACTTCTCGACGACGCCTGCGGTCGATTACGACACTGCACGATTGACCGACACCGCGATCTACGCAGCGTTCTTCCACGCCATGCTTCGTCGGGGGGTGGCGCTGGCCCCTGGCGCTTATGAGATTGGCTTCGTCGGCCTCGGCCACGACGACACCACGCTGGACCGGATCGTCGAGACGGCCGCCGCGGCTGCGGCCGAGGTCGCCGCCGTCCGGTAACTACGCGTTCGGGACGAGTCGAGCGAGCGCTGCGGCCGCCTTGTAGGCCGCCTCGGCGGGGCCCGTCTCGTCGGGGCGCAGCAGATTGGCCATGATCCGCAGCACCCACTCCATCAGCGAGCGGCTGTGCATCCCCACCCGGGTCAGTTCCCGCATGAGGGCGGGTCGTCCGATGAGCTTGGCGAACAGCCGGGCCACCTTGAAGTACTGCCCGTACTCCGCCTTGAGCAGCCGCTCGTAGGTCTGGAGCACGAGCGGATCGTCGCCGGCGAGCGCCTGGTGGAGGATCTCGGCCGCCAGCCGCCCCGATTCGTAGGCGTAGTCGATCCCCGCGCCGTTGAAGGGATTGACGGTGCCGGCGGCATCTCCCACGACCAGGTATGTGGGGCCCGCCTTGGGTCCGACCGAACCGCCCATGGGCAGCTTGCCTGCGGCTGGCCGGCACACCGGACGAGCGGGGTCGAGGCCCCAAGACGACGGCGCCGCGCCGACGTAGTCCGCCAAGAGGTGTGAGGTGTTGACACCCTTGAAGTCGCGGAAGGTCGACAGCAGGCCGACACCGACGTTCACGGTGCCGTCACCGACGGGGAAGATCCAGCCGTATCCGGGCATCGGGTTGCCGTTGCGGTCGGTGACGTCGAGGGTCGATTCGATCCAGGGCTCGGCGTGCCGTGGGCTCTCCCAGTACGAGCGGATCGCCGTGCCATAGGGCCATTCGCGTGTCCGGAACGTGCCGAGCGCACGACCGAACCGGCTGTTGGCACCGTCGGCGACCACGACGAACCGGCCTCGGATCTCCTCGGTGGTCGAGAGCCCCTTGCGTTGCACGACCGCGCCCCGAACAAAGCCGCGGTCGAGGACCGGGGCGACAGCCTCGGTGCCGGTGCGGAGCGTGACGCCGGCGGCCACGGCATGGTCGGTGACGAGATGGTCGAGTTCCCGGCGGCGCACGACATAGCCGTGCGCCGGATAGTCCGGGTGACCCGGCCAGGCGAGCTCGAGGACCTTGCCATGGGCGAGCGCACGGAGTCCCTCGAACCGGTGGAAGGGCGCCAACGCGTCGGCGAGGCCCATGTCCTCGAGTTGCCGGACGGCCCGTGGGGTGAGGGCGTCCCCGCAGGTCTTGTCCCTCGGGAAGCTCTGGCGCTCGACGATGCAGACGTCGTGGCCGGCCCGCGCCAGCCAGAACCCGGCCGCCGCACCCGCAGGACCCCCGCCGACGACCACGACGTCGTGTGTGGTCTCGCTCACCGGCGTAAGCCTGCCCGAACCCGGTGACGGGCCGGAAAACGACGACGGCGCCCGGTGGGAACCGGGCGCCGTCGGTCACCGGAGGCTCAGACCTTGGAGGTGTCGATCCCCACCGCGGCGAATCCGCCGTCTTTCACCTTGACGTAGTTCTCGGCCGACGGTGCGCACCACTTGTCCCACTCGGCGCCACTCTGCTCCTTGCCGGCGAGAACGAAGCGTTCGTGGCACACCACGGCGAGGATCTCGGCGTCGGTGAGGCCGGCCTTGTTCTGTCCGGGCATCACGCCACGCCCGAGCGGCTTGCGCCCAACTGCGGGATCCCCGTAGGAGCCCTTCGACACGTAGGCCTCGCTGCCGTGCCACACGAAGTTGAGCATGTCCTCGATGGCGGGGAACGTCTTGTAGACCGATCCGTTGATGAACGGGTAGCCGACACCACCCTCGCCGCCTCCGCCATGGCACCCCGAGCAGGAGTTGTAGACCTTCGCCCCGTCGGCGAGCGGGCCGCTCACCTTGGGCTCCGGCGTCTGCATGCTGCCGTAGTAGAGGAATGCCCACAGCGGCAGCACACCCACGACCGGCGCCGCCCAGAACGGGATCTTGCGTCGACGCTCGGCCGCCTGCACGTAAGCAGGAACGGGCTTCGGCGCCGGCTTCACCGTCTTCGGGGCCGCCGCCGGGGCCGCGGCTTTCTTCGCCACCGCCGTGCTCGGCGCCGCTGGCGCCGGCCCCGCCGAGCCGCCATCGGGCGCGTCACCGCCCGGCAGGCCCATGGCCTGACGCCGCTCGCGCGACCGCTTCAGGAGATGCTCGGGGATCTCGGTCACGTACGTCCTTTCGCCTCGGCGCTCCGGCAGCACGCCGGCTCTCGACCAGGGGTCGGCGAGAACCTTAGAGGGCGCCCGCCGGCGCGGGTGAATCCCCCGTGATCGCTGCGCTCGGGGCACTCCGCTCCGGTGACCCTCGTCACGACGATCCCACAACGGTCTGAGCTGGGCCGTTCGGAGTGCCGATGGTCCGGGTGCTAAACCCTCCGACGGCCCGGTCGAGCCCTTCGTGACCCACGACGCCATGTGGAGCACACGGACTCGCCCGGCCGACGGGCCTCACGACTACAATCGTGAGCAGTTTCACGAGGAAGGTGGACCAGGCGAGATGTCTCCGCTCGACCTGCTGAAGGTGCCGCTCAACACCGAGCTCATCTTCTCGATCATCGTGACCGTGGTGCTCACCTTGGCGATCGTGCCGATCGCCAAGCGGCGTCCGCCGGGCAAGCCCCTGTCGTGGGGTGAGGCGATGTTCGCCGCGGCGTACATCTTCATGGTGTTCTTCATGGCCTACGGCGTGGTGCCCCACCAGTGGCTCAACCATGCCGACAACAATCTGCGCTGGCGTAAGGACGCCGTGTTGTTCGGCCCGTGGGACATCCTCAAACCGCAGGCCTTCGGCGGGAAGTTCCCCTTCACGATCTCCTACCAGGAAGTTCGGGACGTGATTGCGGTGGTCATCCACGTGATCTTCCTCGGCCTCCAGATCTGGATGTGGGCGTGGTGGCAGAAGCGCGGGAAGGCGAAGCCCTCCACCGAGGTCGTCACGTCCACCTACGGCCGTCCGCTGGTGCGGAAGGGCTGAACCATGGCAAAGACCGACGCCAATCCCCCCATGCCGGAGTGGTCCGACCAGTACCAACTGGTCGAGGTCGACGCCGACTATCTGGCGAAGGCCGTAAAGCCCAAGCAGTTCATCCACATCGACCAGTCCGAGTGCATCATGTGCGAGGGCTGCGTGGACATCTGCCCGTGGAAGTGCATCCACATGGTCACGCCCTCGGCGATCTCCGAGAGCGTCAACACCGAGCTTCCCGGGCGTGACCCCAGCGACCATGTGATCTTCCTCATCGACGACGACGTGTGCACGCGATGCGCCCTGTGCGTGGACCGCTGCCCGACCGGCGTCATCATCCTCGGCAAGGCCGGCACCCCGGCCGCCGGCGGCGACAGCCACATGCGGACCAACAACCACGGCTACGCCTACGGCATGCGGTTCTAGGACCAGGAGACGCGAGCGCACCATGGCAAAGACCATCGACGAAAAGCCCCGCCTCACGGCCAAGGAGCGGGTGACCAAACTGACCGAGACGGTCCAGGGCTCCCAAGCCTGGAGTTCCATCTTCCGGCCCGGCTCGATCTTCCGGAAGGGCTACTCCGACAGTCCGCGGAACCGGTCCTACGTGATCATGAACTCGGTCCTCTACCACCTCCATCCGGTGAAGGTGAAGCGACATGCCGTCAAGGTGAGCTACACGCTGTGCCTCGGCGGGCTGTCGTTCTTCCTCTTCATCCTGCTGACGGTGACGGGGATCTTCCTCATGTTCTTCTACCGACCGACAGCGACGCAGGCCTGGGCGGACATCCAGTCCTTGGAGACCTCGGTCACGTTCGGCCTCCTGGTCCGGAACATGCACCGCTGGGCGGCCCACCTCATGGTGCTCTCGGTGTTCCTCCACATGGCACGCGTCTTCTACCACGGGGCCTACAAGCCGCCTCGTGAGTTCAACTGGGTGATCGGCGTCATCCTCCTTACGCTCACGCTGCTGCTGTCGTTCACCGGCTACCTCCTGCCGTGGGACCAGCTGGCCCTGTGGGCGGTCGCCGTGGGCACGAACATGATGGGCTACACCCCGGTGTTCGGCGATCAAGTGCGCTTCGTCCTCCTCGGAGGGAAGGAAATCGGCGCCGAAACCTTGTTGCGGTGGTACGTCCTCCACGTCCTGATGCTCCCGTTCGTGATCGTCATCTTCATGGCGATCCACTTCTGGCGGGTGCGCAAGGACGGCGGCATCTCCGGGCCACTGTGAGCGAGACAGCGAAGGGAGACCAGGAGCCATGACCGAGATTCCCGAACACCTACGCAAGCGGGCGGAAGCGGCCCGTCAGAAGGCCGAGGAGTCCAAGGCCACCGATGCGGCACCGGCGGCCGCAGAGGCGAGCGATCCCCGCATTCCCGCGCATCTGCTCGAGCGCTCGAAGTCGGCAAAGGCGCGTGCGGAGGGGGCCTCCAGCACCGCTGCCGGCGCCGTCGCCGTGGCGGAGCGGCCTGGAGCGCTGGCGACCGCCGCACCGGCGGCCGGTGTCCCGATCGGAGCCGGTCCTGACGGCCACACCCACCGTCTGCTTACCGTGGTCAAGTCCGGATCGATCCAGGACGTCAAGGCCACCCCGGTCGACAAGGTGCACACCTGGCCGCATTTGCTCCTGCCGGAATTCGTCGCCGCGCTTCTTTGCACGGCGTTCACGTTCGTGTTTTCGATCTTCGTGAACGCACCGCTGTTGCGCCTGGCGAACGTGAACGAGACGCCGAACCCGTCCAAGGCGCCCTGGTACTTCCTCGGGCTCCAGGAACTGCTCACGATGTTCCACCCCATGGTGGCGGGCGTGACCATCCCCGGCATGGGGTTGTTCATCCTGATCCTCGCCCCGTACATGGACCGGAACCCCTCGAACAAGCCTGAGGACCGCAAGTTCGCCATCTCGCTGATGACGATCCACATGATGTTCTGGGCGGTGCTGGTGATGATCGGGTCGTTCTTCCGAGGCCCGGGCTTCAACTTCGTGTTTCCCTGGTCCGACGGCCTGTTCTTCGAGTTGTGAGGTGATGCTGCAGTGAACGCTTCCGCCGTGCTCGCCATCGCCATTGCGGTGGTCGTGGTACTCGGCCTGCTGGGGTTCGTCACCAGCAGGCGGCGCAGTGACGCCCGCCGCGGTGCCGGCGCGCTGTCGCGAGAGACCGTCCGCAAGGACTCGTCACGAGGTGACGACGGCCCGCTCTCCGGGCGGGCTTACGAGACGGCGGCCACGGCACCGGTGCCCGCCACCTCCTCGACCGACCTGGTTCGCACGTCGACGGCCACCGCCGTCTACGTGCCTCCGGACCCGGAGGTGGTCGGCGTAAGCCGTCGGCAGTTCTTCAACCGCACCATGACGACGTTGATGAGCGTCGGTCTCGGCGGGTTCGGCCTCGCCGTCGTGGCGTTTCTCTGGCCGAAGGTCTCGGGCGGATTCGGCGGCAAGGTGACCGCTGGCAAGGTCGAAGACCTGAAGGCGGCGATCGCGGCCAACAAGAACTTTTTCTATCTCCCCGAAGCGCGTTCGTGGGTGACCGCCTTCCCGAAGGAAGGAATCACCAAGGCGGAGAAGGTGTACTCGGGACCGGTCCTGTCCGGCATGAAGGAGGGTTTCGTCGCCCTCTACCAGAAGTGTCCGCACCTCGGCTGCCGCGTTCCTGAGTGCTCCTCGTCGCAGTGGTTCGAGTGCCCCTGCCATGGCTCGCAGTACAACCGGGTCGGGGAGAAGAAGGGCGGACCGGCGCCGCGCGGCATGGATCGCTTCGGCGTCACCGTGCAAGGCGGCACGGTCGTCGTCGACACCGGTGTCGTCGTTGCCGGGCCGCCGATCGGGGCGAACACGACCGGTCAGGAAGCGGAAGGCCCCCACTGCATCGGTGCGGGCGGAGGTGGCCACTGATGCTCGCCGTCGGCACGACCAACGCAGCGATCGCCGGGGCGATCGGCGTCCTGCTCGTCCTGGGCTGGGGCTGGTACCTGTTCGTCAACAACCGCGAGTCCCGGCCCGAACTGGGTTCGGAAGTCGAGCTCGCAGCGAACCGAAAGCCCTTCTACGACGACGAGAAACTCGAAGGGTTCCGGGTCGAGCGGTTGCAGCTGCTGGGTGTGCTTCTCCTCGCCATCGTGGCGATCGGGCTGCCGGCCTACTGGATCTTCGAGCCGGGTCGCCAGAGCGGTGCGAGCACGAAGTGGGAAACGCAATATGCGACGTGGGGCAGCAAGTTGTTCGCCTCCACGGCCGACGGTGGTTTCAACTGCGCCGGCTGCCACGGCGGCATGAAGGGGATCGGCGGGCAGGCGCCTGCGAGCGTCACCGACCCGAACACGGGCGAACTGAAATCCGTCAACTGGAACGCACCGGCTGTCAACACCGTCCTGTACAAGTTCTCCAAGGACGAGGTGCGGTTCATCCTCGTCTACGGCCGGCCGTTCTCGCCGATGTCGCCGTGGGGTCTCGCCGGCGGCGGTCCGATGAACGACCAGCAGATCGACACCCTGATCGCGTATCTCGAGTCGATCCAGCTCCCGCAAGAGGGGTGCACCAAGGACAAGCCCCTCTGCAACGGTTCCGACGGAAAGCTCAACGCAAAGGACCAGCAGGAGCTCGTCGGAAAGGCACTCGATGAGGCCCGTGCGGCGAATCCAGGAAAGTCGGATGGCGAGCTGCTGTTCAACCTGGCCGCCGGGTCGGGTGCGTACAGCTGCGCTCGGTGCCACACCGGCGGGTGGTCGTACGGAACACCCGGTATCACCGCCGGCGGCGGAGCGATCGGCCCGAATCTCACGGGCGGGTCGGAAGTGCGCCAGTTCCCCGCGGTGAAGGACAACGAGGACTTCATCTGCCGTGGCTCGGAGTACGGCAAGAAGTACGGCCAACAGGGCCAGGGCTCCGGGAAGATGCCAGGGTTCTGCGGCATCTATACCGATGCGCAGATCAGTGAAGTCGTGAAGTACATCCGGAGCCTGTGACCGCAATGAACACCCTTGCGAGCCTGCTCGCCTTCAGCTGGCAACCCGAGATCCGAGGGATTAGCACCGTTGTCATCGGCATCGTGGTGCTGATGGGGAGCGTGTACCTGCTGCTCGGCACGAACATGGGCGCCCGACTCGGCTTCCTGGTGTCGCTCGCCGGACTCTTCGGCTGGATGTTCCTGATGGGGATCATCTGGTGGGCGTACGGCATCGGCCTCAAGGGCGCCGACGCGTCGTGGAAGCCCGAGGAGATCATCGTCGAGTTCGACCAGGCACGCTTCGCCGACGTCGTCGGCGGGATCGCCGTCTCGGGGACGACCGTCGACGCACCGGGCTGGCGCAGGTTGGCCGAGGACGATCCCCGACGGGGCCAGGCCGTGTCGTCCGCCGATGAGATCCTCATCAACAAGGCGAAGTACTACAAGGCGGGAGATTACGAACCGGTCGCTGTGTTCGAGACGGGCGGCAAGCGGTGGCCGATGCCCTTCGGGCGTGAGGAACTCGATTTCTTGGCGTTCAAGCGTGAGCCTCGGTACTCGCTCGTGCAGGTCCAGCCGTTGCTCAAGCAGGCGACCGAGCCGGGCAAGGCGCCCCCTCGCCCGGTGGCCGACTCGACTCAGCCGCCGCGCTTCGTCTTGATGATCCGCGACCTCGGAAACGAGCGTGTCCCGGCGGCGTTGATCACGATCTTCTCCGGCCTGGTCTTCGGAGCAACCTGCGTCATGTTGCATCGCCGAGACCGGTTGGTCGCTGCGAACCGATCGGCCGGTCTCGCCGTCGCGAAGGTCTGAGGCGTCCCCGGTGGGCCAGTACCTCCCGATCGTCGCCCTCCTGATCCTGGCGGCGCTGTTCGCCGCGATTTCTTTCGTGGCCTCGAGCCTGCTCAACCCGAGGCGTCCGACGGCGGCGAAGGTGGCTCCGTACGAGTGCGGGATCATCCCGAGCAAAGAGCCGCCCGAGAGGTTCCCCGTCAGCTTCTACTTGGTGGCGATGTTGTTCATCATGTTCGACATCGAGATCATCTTCCTCTACCCGTATGCCGTCAGCCGCTCCGAGTTGGGCGCCTACGCCTTCTGGGAACTCGTCGTGTTCTCGGTGATCTTCTTCGCTGCGTTCGTCTACGTCGTGGCTCGTGGTGCACTCGAGTGGGGTCCGGTTCAGCGGGCCCGTCGCCTCGGAACGGCCGTGCCTGCCCGGACCTCGACGACCACCATCCGGCGGGTCGGGGTCGAAGGTCGGCCCGAGCAGGAGGTTGCTGCCTGATGGGCCTCAGGGACGTGCTCACGGAGGGGCTCGGCGGACTCGAGCACAACGTCATCACCGGCAGGATTGAAGACCTGGTGAACTGGGCCCGTGCGCGGTCGTCCTGGCCTGCATCGTTCGGGCTTGCGTGCTGCGCCATCGAGATGATGGCGACCGGGGCCGCCCACTACGACTTGTCACGGTTCGGCATGGAGGTCTTCCGGGCTTCGCCTCGCCAGGCGGACGTGATGATCGTCGCCGGCCGGGTCAGCCAGAAAATGGCGCCGGTCCTTCGGCAGGTCTACGACCAGATGATGGAGCCCAAGTGGGTCATCTCGATGGGGGTGTGTGCCTCCACGGGTGGGATGTTCAACAACTACGCCATCGTCCAGGGTGTCGACCAGATCGTGCCGGTCGATGTGTACGCCCCCGGTTGCCCCCCAACCCCGGAGACGCTCATCCACGCGATCACGACCCTGCACCGGACGATCGAATCCGGTGAGATCCTCCGCCGCCGCACTGCGACGGGTGCTGGCGCCAATGTCCATGTCGCCGAGCAGCCCTCGTCGGGCAGCCCGGTGACCCTCGCGACCGCTAGGCGCTGAAGGCGATGGCCGACGACACCCCCGCAGCCGCCGACGGCGCTGCGGAGTCACCCGAGCCCGAAGTCCTGCATGGTTGCCCGGTCACCGCGTCGAGAGGTCAGCGGGTCATTCACATCCCGCGTGATCGCTACCTCGCCGTCATGAAGCTGCTGCTCGCTGACGGTTACCACCTCTGCTCCGATCTCACGGCGACGGACTACCTCACCGCACTTGCAGCCCGGCCGCTACCCGACGGCGTCGTGGCGGAGCGGTTCGAGGTGGTCCTCAACCTGCTCGACGTGCTGGGCGCACGTCGCTTGCGGGTCCGGGTCCAGGTTCCGGCCGCGGACCCCTCCCTACCCTCGGCGTTCGATCTCTGGCCGGGGACCGAGGCGATGGAGCGGGAGGTCTTCGACCTGTTCGGGATCACCTTCCGGAACCATCCGGATCCGTCGCGGATCCTGATGCCCGAGGACTGGGTGGGTCACCCGCTCCGTAAGGATTACGACATCGGGCGCATCCCGGTGCAATTCAAGGGCGCTCCCGAGGGACGGTGAGGCAGATGACCTCGACGCTACGACCGCCGACCCGGCTCACCGACGAGGGAGCGCAGGAGCTCAAGCCCCGTCACGAACAGACTGCTCGGGAGCTGCTGCGCGAGGTCGGGGCGGTGCTGCGCCTGTCCGAGGCGGAGGCGGCGACGCTTGCCGACGAGCAGGCCGCAGCCGACCCGTCCGAAGACCAGACGATGATCATCAACATGGGGCCCCAGCACCCGAGCACCCACGGGGTACTGCGGCTGATGCTCGAGCTCCAGGGCGAGACGGTGCTGCGCTGCAAGCCGATCATCGGTTATCTGCACACCGGGATGGAGAAGACCGGCGAGGCGCTGACGTATCTCCAAGGCGGCACGAACGTCACCCGCATGGATTATCTGAGCCCGCTCAACAACGAGCTGGTGTTCTCCCTCGCAGTGGAGAAGCTGCTCGGTATCGACGGCGACATCCCCGAACGAGCGGTGTGGATGCGCATGCTGCTGTCGGAGCTCAACCGGATGTCGAGCCACCTGCTGTTCATGGCCACCAACGGCATGGACATGGGTGCGGTGTCGATGATGATTTACGGCTGGCGGGAACGTGAGCAGGTGCTGCGGTTCTTCCAGAAGGTGACCGGCCTTCGGATGAACCACAACTTCATCCGGCCCGGCGGCCTTGCGGCAGATCTCCCGGCCGGCTGGCGCGACGACGTCCTGGAGCTCCTCGACGTCATCCCTCCCCGGCTCGAGGAGTACGACATCCTCATGACCGAGCAGCCCATCTGGCGCGAGCGGCTCCAGGATGTCGGCGTCATCACGGCGACCGAAGCGATGGCGCTCGGTGCGACCGGGCCGATCCTGCGCTCCACCGGTGTGGCATGGGACCTTCGGCGCTCGATGCCGTATCTCCGCTACGACGACGTCGAGTTCGACGTGATCGTGGGCACCTACGGCGATGCGTTCGACCGCTACGCGATCCGGCTCAACGAGATCCGGGAGTCGATGCGCATCGTGCGTCAGATCCTCGACCGCATGCCCACCGGTGACTACCGGATCCAGGACAAGAAGGTCACGCCGCCGCCTCGGGCCCGCATCGACGAGTCGATGGAGGCCCTCATCCACCACTTCAAGATCTTCACCGAGGGCTTCAAGGTGCCCGAGGGCGAGGTCTACGTGGGGATCGAGAGCCCGCGTGGCGAGATCGGCTGCTACATCGTCTCCGACGGCACGGCGAATCCGTACCGGATCCACATCAGGGCCCCAAGCTTCGTGAACATCCAGTGTCTCCCCCACATGATGCGCGGCGGCCTCGTCGCCGATGCCGTTGCGGTGATCTCCTCGGTCGACCCCGTACTCGGCGAGGTGGACCGCTGATGGCCCGCCTCAGCGACGCCAACGTCGCCACGGCCAAGGAGATCATCGGACGGTTCCCGCGTCCGAAGTCGGCGCTCATCCCGCTGCTCCACCTGGCTCAGGAGCAGGACGGTCACGTCAGCGAGTCCGCGATGGAGCACATCGCCGAGCTCGTCGAGGTGACCCCGGCCGAGGTCTTCGGCACGGCCAGCTTCTACGAGATGTTCAAGTTCGAGCCCGTCGGCAAGTACTGCGTCAACGTGTGCACCAACATCTCCTGCCAGCTGCTCGGCGGCTGGGAGCTGCTCGAGCACCTCGAGCATCGGCTCGGCATCCACGCCGGCCAGACCACGGCGGACGGGCTGGTGACGCTCGAAGACGTCGAGTGCATCGCCGCGTGCACCGAGGCGCCCGCGCTGCAGGTGAACTACCGCTACCGCTACCGCGTGACCGAGGCCGACGCCGACCGGTTGCTCGATGATCTTCGCAGCGGGCGGCTCGACGCCGAGATACCGCCGCACGGTGTCCTGGCCCGGGTGCGCCAGCGCACCACCGAGCGTTGGGCCGATACCGGCACGCAGGCACAGGCACAGGTGGACGCACGATGACCGAGACCCCGCCGAGCTACCACGTCCCGGGGTTGGTCCCCACCGGACCGAAGCTGATCACGACCCGCTTCGACGAGGCCGACGGCTACACCTACGACGGGTACGTCCGCACCGGCGGGTACACCGCCCTGCGGACGGCGCTCACCACCATGACCCCCGAAGATCTGGTGAACCAGGTCAAGGCCGCCGAGATCCAGGGTCGCGGGGGCGCCGGGTTCCCGGCCGGCACCAAGTGGACGTTCCTGCCGCCGAACGTGTTCCCGCGGTACTTGGTGATCAACGGCGACGAGTCCGAGCCGGGCACCTACAAGGACCGCCTGCTGATGGAACTCGACCCGCACCAGCTGATCGAGGGCATCGTCCTCGCTTGCTACGCGATCAAGGCGGCTCAGGCGTTCCTCTACGTGCGTGGTGAGATGGCGTTGGCTCAGGAGCGCCTGGCCCAGGCGCTCAACGAGGCCTATGCGAACGGCTGGGTGGGTCGGAACATCGCCGGCACGGACTTCAGCGTCGACATCACCCTCACCTGGGGCGCCGGGGCGTACATCGTCGGCGAGGAGACGGCGCTCATCGAGTCGCTCGAAGGCAACCGAGGCATGCCTCGGCTGAAGCCGCCCTTCTTCCCGGCGGTCAAGGGCGTCTACATGCAGCCGACGATCGTCAACAACGTCGAGACGTTGTCGAACCTCCCGTGGATCGTGAACGAGGGTGGCGAATCGTTCAAGGCGATCGGCGCCCCGACGTCGACTGGCATGCGCATGTTCGCCGTGTCGGGCCACGTCGACCGCCCGGGCGTGTTCGAGGTCCCCAACGGAGTGACGACGTTCCGGATGCTGTTCGAAGCGCCCGAGTACTGCGGAGGGATACGCAACGGTCGCAAGGTGAAGGCCTTCATCCCCGGCGGCGCCTCGGCGATGTGGTTCTTCGACGAGCACCTCGACCTGCCGCTCGACAAGCCCACCGTCGATCGGTCCGGGTCCATGCTCGGTTCCGGGGCGATCGTGGTGATGGACGACCGAACGGACATGGTCCGGGCGGCGTGGCGGGTGGTGCGGTTCTTCGCCCGGGAGTCGTGCGGCAAGTGCACTCCCTGCCGGGAAGGCACCACCTGGCTCGAGCGCATCATGAAGCGGATCGTGGACGGGCATGGTCGCCCGGAGGATCTCGATCTCCTGCTCGACGTGAGCGACAACATCAGCCCCGGGATCGCCTGGCCGCCCCGCCAGACCACGATCTGCCCGCTCGGGCCATCCGCCGTCTCACCGATCGCCTCGGCCCTCCGGCGGTTCCGGCCCGAGTTCGAGCACTACATCGCCCACGGCCGTCCCATCGACGGCGTCGACACCAAGAGCACCGCCCATGTCTGACACTGCGCCGCCGAAGACGACGGTTTCGATCTCCGTCGACGGGCGCACGCACGAGGCGGCCCCGGGCCAACTCGTCATCGATGCCTGCGAGGACGCCGGCACGTACGTGCCGCGGTTCTGCTACCACCCGCGCATGACGCCGGTCGGCATGTGCCGGCAGTGCCTCGTGGAGGTCGAAGGCCCGCGCGGCCCGATGATGGTCGTGTCGTGCATGACCCCGGTGTCCGAGGGCCAGGTGGTGCGGACCGACACCCCCTCGGTGAAGAAGGCCCAGGAGGGTGTCCTCGAGTTCCTCCTGGCGAACCACCCGCTCGACTGCCCGGTCTGCGACAAGGGAGGCGAATGCCCCCTGCAGGATCAGGCCTTCTCCCACGGGCCCGGCGAGAGCCGGTACGTGGAGGAGAAGCGGCACTACGAAAAGCCGATCCCGATCAGCGACCTCGTCCTGCTGGACCGTGAGCGCTGCATCCTGTGCGACCGTTGCACTCGGTTTGCCAAAGAGGTCGCAGGCGACCCGTTGATCCACTTCACCCATCGGGGCAACACCACCCAGGTGCTCACCTTCCCCGACGAGCCGTTCAGTTCGTACTTCTCGGGCAACACCGTCCAGATCTGCCCTGTCGGCGCACTGACGGCCAAGCCCTATCGGTTCAAGGCCCGTCCCTGGGATCTCGACCAGACCGAGTCGACCTGTACGACGTGCTCGGTCGGGTGCCGGGTCGTGGTGCAGTCGAGCCGCAACGAACTCCTCCGGTACCAGGGCGTGGACAGCGATCCCGTCAACTGGGGCTGGCTCTGCGACAAGGGACGCTTCGCGTTCGAGGCGGTCAACTCCTCCGAGCGCGTCCGGATGCCGCTCGTTCGCTCGGGTGACGAACTGACCGAGACGACCTGGGCCGCGGCGCTCGATGCCGCCGCCACGGCGTTGCGCACGGCCGGCGACGTTGCCGTGCCGATCGCCGTGCTCGGCGGCGCTCGCGGCACCAACGAGGATGCCTACGCCTGGGCGAAGCTGGCGTCGGAGGTGCTGGGGACGCCGCACCGTGACGCTCAACTCGGCGACGGGCTCCCCGCCGCCGTGGTGCTCGGTCTGCCGCGAGCCACGCTCGACGAGGCCGCTGCGGCGACGACGATCCTCCTGATCGGACCGGACCTCAAAGAAGAACTGCCGGTCGCCTACCTGCGTGTTCGCGACTCGGCGGAGAAGCGCTGCAGCCGCATCCTCGAGATCTCGCCCGTGGACACGGGCCTCACGCCCTACGCCTACCGGTCGGTGCGGTCGCGACCCGGCGAACTGTCGGCCGCCGTGCGCAAGGCGCTGGCCGAGGAAGCGGGGCAGCTGGCCAAGGGTCCGGTCGTCGTGGTCGTGGGCCGCCACAATCTGGCGGAATCCGACTCGGCCACCGTGGCCGCGATCGCAGCAGTCCGTGCAGCGCTTCCCGATGCGACCTTCCTGCCGGCCTTGCGCCGGGGCAACGTCCTCGGTGCCTTGCACGCCGGTCTCACGCCGGCCGACGGCGGCCTCGATGCCACCGCGATCCTCGAAGCGGCGGCGGCCGGCACGGTCGGGTGTCTGGTGCTCCTCGGGGCCGACCCCATCGCCGACCACCCCGATCGTGACCTCGCCCGCCGGGCGCTCGCCGGCGCTCGCCGCATCGTTGCGGTCGACACGTTCGTCACCGACTCGTCTCGGCAGGCCGACGTGCTGTTGCCGGCGGCGGCGTTCGCCGAGAAGGCGGGCACGACGACGAACCTCGAGGGCCGGGTGTCGACGCTCGCCCAGAAGGTGACGCCGGTGGGTCAGTCTCGGCCCGACTGGGTGATCGCCGTCGAACTGGCGGCGCGTCTCGGCGCCGACCTCGGATTCGAGTCGACCGACGACGTGACCGCCGCACTCGCCGACGCGGTCCCGGCCTTCGCCGGGATCACGCCCGCATCGCTGAAGGCCAGTCGCGACGGGCTGCTCCTGACGAGCGAGGCCGCCACCGCAGCGGCACACGAGGCGCCGGCCGTGCCCACACAGGGTGGCTACGAGTTCCGCCTCGTCGTGAGCCGCAAGCTGTACGACGCCGGGATCGCCGTCGCCAAGAGCCCCGACCTTGCCGGGATCGCCGCCGGTGCGAGCGTGCACCTCCACCCACTCGATGCCGAACGGTTCCCGGCGACGGTCCGGGTGGCGAGTGCCCGTGGGGCGCTGGCGCTCCCGCTGGTACCCGATGCCGGCGTGCCCCGAGGCATCGCCTGGATCCCGGCGAACCAACCGGACGTCTCCGCCGGTGACCTGATCGACCACAGCGCCGTGGTCACCGACGTTCGAGTGGAGTCGCTGCCGTGAACCTCCTCGCCGCAGATCCGCTTCTCGTCGACGTGGACCTGGTCGCCGTGGCGGTCGTCCTCGTGAAGGTCGTCGTCGCCTTCGCGTTCTTGATGGTCTCGGTGCTGTTCATGGTGTGGTTCGAGCGCAAGGTGATCGCGCGCATGCAGAACCGCATCGGCCCCAACAAAGCGGGCCCGTTCGGCATCCTGCAGACGCTCGCCGACGGCATCAAGCTGTTCTTCAAAGAGGATCTCCTGCCCGAGCGAGCCGACCGGTTCGTGTTCAAGCTGGCTCCGTACCTCTCGCTGGTGCCCGCGTTCTTGGTGTTCTGCGTCATCCCGATCGGCGGCGATTTCAGCGGCGCCGATCGCGGCGTGGTCTCGCTGTTCGGCCAGGACACCCTCTTGCAGTTGGCGGATCCCCCGGTCGGCATCCTGTTCGTGCTCGCCATGAGCTCCGTGGCCGTGTACGGGGTGATGCTCGCCGGCTGGTCGAGCGGTTCCAAGTACCCGCTGCTCGGCTCGGTCCGGGCGTCGGCCCAGATGGTCAGCTACGAAGCGGCGATGGGGCTGTCGGTGGCCACGATCGTGCTCGTGGCGGGGACTCTGTCCACCAACGGGATCGTCGATGCGCAGGGCGGGTTGCGGAACTGGAACCTGGTCGCCACCGGGTTCGTGCCGTTCGTGATCTTCCTGATCGCCTCCACCGCTGAGCTCAACCGACCTCCGTTCGACCTCGTCGAGGCCGAGCAGGAGCTCGTCGGTGGCTTCCACACCGAGTACAGCTCGATCCGGTTCGCCCTGTTCTTCCTGGCGGAGTTCATGAACACGGTGACCATGTCGGCGATCGTCGTGACGCTGTTCCTCGGCGGTCCGCAGCCGCTGTTCGACATCCCCGGCTTCCCCAACGCCCTCGAGGGCGTCTTCTGGTTCTTCCTGAAGCTCTTCGTGTTCCTGTTCGCGCAGGTGTGGTTCCGGGCCACCCTCCCCCGGCTCCGGTACGACCAGCTGATGGACCTGGGGTGGAAGCTCCTGATCCCGGTGTCGTTCGGATGGCTGCTGGTGATCGCCACGTTCCGCCTCACCAACGACGAGGGCTGGAACTGGGCGGTGGTGGTCCCCATCGTCGTGGTGGTCCTTGCGGCCGCCGGCGGGCTGTTCGTGTCGGCAACACGTGTCGCTGCACGGCGGCGTGAGCTGGAAGGGAGCGCCTACTGATGGGCTACCTCGGTGGGTTCGCAGTCACCTTGCGGCAGTGGGGCCGCAAGCACAAGGTGACCACGGAGTACTCCGGCGGGTACGAGTCCAAGGCCGGCAAGGGCGACTCGACCGATCAGAAGATCGCCAAACCCGAACGGCTGCATGGCCGCCACGTGCTGAACCGGTACGAGGACGGCATGGAGAAGTGCATCGGCTGCGAACTGTGTGCCGGTGTGTGCCCCGCCCGCTGCATCTACGTCCGAGGCGCGGACAATCCCGTCGACGAGCCGGTGTCGCCGGGTGAACGGTACGGCTACGTCTACGAGATCAACTTCCTGCGCTGCATCCACTGCGACCTGTGCGTAGAGGCCTGCCCGACCGAGGCGATCACCGAGTCGAAGCTGTTCGAGTTCTCCTTCACCAACCGGCGCGATGCGATCTACACCAAGGCCGAACTGCTCGTCGGCGAGGACGGCAAGCCGCGCCAGCTGCCCTGGGAGGACTGGCGGCCGGGGGACGACGCTGCCACCTCGGGCTGGATGCGCGCAACGGCGCCCGGGGGATCGGCGGCATTCACCGGCGTGGTCGGCTGGTCCGGCGAGCTCGGCTACGGCGTTCGTGCGGCCGAACCGGGCCAGGCCGTAGAGTCGGCCGCCGCTCCGGCCGTTCCACCTGCCGGCCCTGCCGCTGGTCACCACTGATGCAAGCCGTCGTCTTCTTCATCTCCGCTGCGATCGTGATCGTGGGTGCCCTCGGCGTGGTGCTGCGGGCGAACCCGGTGCACGCCGCACTCTCGATGGTCATGTGCCTGTTCGGGGTCGCGGTGCTCTTCGTGTCGCTCGACGCCCACTTCCTCGCTGCGGTCCAGGTGATCGTGTACGCCGGGGCCATCGTGGTGTTGTTCCTCTTCGTGCTCATGCTCCTCGGCGTCGACAAGGCCGAGGACGTCCGCACCGAGCGGGTCAAGGTGCAGCGCCCGTTCGCGGCGATCGTCGGGGCTGGGATGCTCGGACTCGCGCTCGTGGCGTTGTTCGCCGCCCGAGGCCGCAACATCACCGGCCAGGGCACGAGTGACCCGCGCAAGCAGGCGCTCGTCGGCGAGGCCAACATCCGGGCGCTCGCCCGATCGGTGTTCTCCGATTACGTGCTCGCCTTCCAACTCACGTCGGTGCTCCTCGTCATCGCCGTCCTCGGCACGGTGCTCCTGGCCCGTCGCCCCCCGAAGCAACTTCCCCTTCCCGACGACGCCGAGGCCGCGGCATGACCGCCTTTTCCCTAGCGCCGACGCCCACCTGGTACCTGGTGCTGGCAGCGGTGCTGTTCACGATCGGCACCGTAGGCGTGCTCGTGCGGCGCAACCCGCTGATCATGTTCATGTGCGTCGAGTTGATGCTCAACGCCGTCAACGTCACCTTCGTCGCCATCTCGAAGGCGCTCAACGACATCAACGGCCAGACCATCGTGTTCTTCGTGCTGGTCGTCGCGGCAGCGGAGGTGGTGGTCGGCCTCGGCATCGTGGTCGCCATCTTGCGCCGGCGGCCGGGCACCACCGCCGACGACCTGGCCTACCTGCGAGGGTGAGGTAGTTGTGCTCGATCTCGTCTGGCTGATCCCAGCCCTGCCACTTGCGGGTTTCCTGGTCCTGCTCGTCTTCGGCCGCCGACTCGGCGAGCCGCTGGCGGGGTGGCTCGCAACGGCGATGGTCGCTGCTGCGTTTGCGGTGACCGCCGGGGTGTTCTTCTCGCTGCTCGGGGAGCAGGCCGAGGAGCGCTCGCACGTTGTCACCCTCTTTTCCTGGGTGCCGTCGGGATCGCTCTCGGTGGACCTCGCGCTGCTCGCCGACCCGCTGTCGATCACGATGGCGCTGTTCGTCACCGGCATCGCCTCGCTCATCCACCTGTTCGCCATCGGGTACATGCACGGCGATCCGAAGTTCCCGAAGTTCTTCCTCTACCTGAACCTGTTCGTGTTCTCGATGCTGATGCTCGTGCTGGGCGACAACATGCTCGTCACGTTCCTCGGTTGGGAGGGCGTGGGCGCCTGCTCGTACTTCCTGATCTCGTTCTTCCACACGCGGGCATCTGCTGCGACAGCCGGAAAGAAAGCGTTCGTCACCAACCGCATCGGTGACTGGGGCTTCATGCTGGCAATGTTCCTGTCGTTCCAGTACGTCGGCTCGCTCGACTACGCCCGGCTGAACGAGGCCGCCGGCGACCTGTCGTCCACGACGGCCACGGCGATCGCACTGCTGCTGTTCGTGGGTGCCTGCGGCAAGTCGGCCCAATTGCCGCTCTACGTGTGGCTCCCGGACGCGATGGAAGGTCCGACGCCGGTCTCTGCGCTGATCCACGCCGCCACCATGGTGACCGCCGGCGTGTACCTGATGACCCGTTGTGGTCCGCTGCTGTCGGCGAGCGACGCCGGCACGGTGATCGCCATCGTCGGGGTCGCCACCGCGCTCTTCGCGGCGACGATCGCCGTGGCCCAGAACGACATCAAGAAGGTCCTCGCCTACTCGACCGTGAGCCAGCTCGGCTACATGTTCCTGGCGGTCGGCTCGGGCGCCTACGTGGCCGCCATCTTCCACATGGTCACCCATGCGTTCTTCAAGGCGCTCATGTTCCTCGGTTCGGGCTCGGTGATCCACGGCATGCACGAAGAGCAGGACATGCGCCGCATGGGGGCGTTGCGGAAGTTCCTCCCGGTGACGGCGGCGACGTTCATCATCGGCTGGCTGGCGATCGCCGGTGTGCCGCCGTTCTCCGGCTTCTGGTCGAAAGACGAGATCCTGCTCTACGCCTACGACAAGAGCCCGGTGCTGTGGGCGCTCGGCCTCGTCACGGCCTTGCTCACCGCCTACTACATGACGCGGCAGGTGGTGCTGGTGTTCTTCGGTGAGGCTCGATGGAACGAAGGCGCCGGGCACTCGGACCATGGCCAGCCTGCCGACCATGGCCACGACGACCACCGCACCCCCCACGAGTCCCCCTGGGTGATGTTGCTGCCCTTGGTGGTCCTCGCCGGATTGGCTGCGGTCGGTGGCGTGCTCAACCTGCCCTTCAGCCACTCCACCGAGTTCCTGAAGTCCTGGCTCGAGCCGGTCGTCGGCGAGGCCGAACGCACCCTGGCGAAGGGGACGAAGGACATCAAGTGGATCCTCGCCGGCATCGCCACGGCGGCCGGGGTCGCCGGTGTCGCCGGTGGCTGGCTGGTGTACCAGCGCAAGAAGGCCAAGCCGATCGAGCCCGCCCTTCTCGCCGACGGGTGGCGGTACGACCGTGCGATCGCGGCCTTCATGGGCGGACCCGGCCGCCGGGCGTTCGAGGCGGCGACGTGGGCCGATCGCACGATCGTCGACGGAGCGGTGAACGGAACCGGTCGTAGCGTTCGCTCCCTCGGGCAGGTGTTCCGACGCAGCCAGACCGGCCTCGTGCGGGTGTACGCCGCTGCGGTCGGCCTCGGCGCCGTTGCGCTGCTGCTGTGGTTCGTTCTCGTGCGTGGGGTGATCGGGTGATGGCTGGCGAGTTCCCGCTCCTCACCTCGCTGATCGTCGTACCGGCGGCCGGGTCGGCGCTCGTGGCGGTGCTGTCCAAGCGGCGGCCCGACACCGTGCGCGTCGTCGGCCTGCTCACCACGGTCGTGACCGCTGCGCTGTCGGTCTACCTGCTCGTGCAGTTCAAGGCCGGTGCCGACGGTTTCCAGTTCACGTCGAAGCATCTGTGGATCGAGGAGTGGGGAATCTCCTGGAATCTCGGGGTGGACGGCATCTCGCTGTTCCTGGTGGTCCTCACGGGTCTGCTGTTCCCTCTGGCTCTGGTCGGGGCCGATCCCCACCATGACACCAAGCCCTACCTGGCCTGGCTCCTGCTGCTCGAGGCCGGCGTGATGGGGTCGTTCCTGGCCCTCGACCTGTTCCTGTTCTTCATCTTCTTCGAGATCGTGCTCGTCCCGATGTACTTCCTCATCGGCGGTTGGGGCTACGGCGAGCGGATCTACGCCGCCACGAAGTTCTTCTTGTACACGATGGCCGGTTCGGCCCTGATGCTCGTGGCGATCGTCGCGACGGTGTTCCTTCATCGCAACGCGACCGGTGTGCTCACGTTCGACGTCAACGAGCTCGCATCGACACAGGCGATCGGGGTCTCCGCCGCCCGCTGGTTGTTCCTCGGGTTCGCCGTGGCCTTCGCGGTCAAAGTGCCGCTCTTCCCCTTACACACGTGGCTGCCCGACGCCCACACCCAGGCTCCGACCGCCGGCTCGGTCATCCTGGCCGGGGTGATGCTGAAGCTCGGCACATACGGGTTCCTCCGGTTCGGGCTGTACCTGTTCCCGGAGGCGAGCCGATGGTTCCGGCCGCTGTTCCTCACGCTTGCGGTGATCGGGATCCTGTATGGCGCTGTCGTGGCCACGATGCAGAAGGACCTCAAACGCCTCGTCGCGTACTCGTCGGTCGCCCATCTCGGCTTCATCGTCCTGGGCACCTTCGCCTTCACCAGCCAGGGGCTCTCGGGCGGCGTGCTCCAGATGATCAACCACGGCGTCTCGACGGGGGCGTTGTTCCTCCTCGTCGGCATGATTTACGAACGCCGGCATACCCGATTGATCTCGGAGCTCACCGGATTGCAGAAGGTCGCCCCGGTGTTCGCCGGTGTCTTCACCCTGGTGATGCTCTCGTCGATCGGGGTCCCCGGCCTCAACGGGTTCGTCGGCGAATTCCTGGTGCTCATCGGGTCGTTCGTGACCGCCCGCTGGTGGACGGTGGTGGCGGCGACCGGCGTGATCCTTGCGGCGCTCTACCTGCTCTGGGCCTACCAGCGGGTGTTCCACGGCGAGCCCGATGAGGCCAACCGATCGTTCCGGGAACTGAACTGGCGTGAAGGCCTCGTGCTCGCGCCGTTCCTGGCGGCGATCGTGTTCGTCGGGGTGTATCCCAAGCCGATGCTGGACCGGATCGAGCCGAGCGTGAAGCAACTCGTCGCCCATGTCGAGCAACACACCGGCTTCGTGTCGCCCGAGCCGGGCGCGAGCGGGGAGGCACGGCCGTGACGGTCCTCGCCCAGACCACCGCCGGTCAGCCGGCACCGTTCGTCGGCCCGCCGATCGACTGGTACGGCATGAGCCCAATCATCGTGCTCCTGGCCGGTGCCCTCGTCCTGATGGTCGCTGCTGCGCTGACCCCGCGCTGGCCGCGAGGCCTCTACGCCCTCGGCACGGTCGCCACCGCTGGGGCCTCGGCCGTGCTGTTCGGGTTCCAGTGGCATCGGGTCGACGAAGAGGGCCCGCTCGGTCTGGTCGGCCGGGCGTTGAACCTCGACCACTTCGGGCTGTTCGTGGCCATCACGATCTGCATCGCCGCAGCGCTGACCGCCCTGCTGCTCGACGACTACCTGCGTCGTGAGGAACTCGACGGCATCGAGTTGTACGCGCTCCTGTTGTGCAGTGCGCTGGGCGGCGTGGTCATGGCGATGGCGAACGACCTGATCGTGCTGTTCCTGGGGATCGAGATCCTTTCGATCGCCTTGTACGTGCTCGCCGCCGGTCATGCCCGCCGGCTCGATTCGCAGGAGTCGGCGCTCAAGTACTTCGTCCTTGGCGGCTTCGCGTCGGCCTTCCTGCTCTACGGCATCGCCTTGGTCTACGGCGCCACCGGTTCGACGAACCTGGCCGATGTCCGTGCCTTCCTGCGGGCGGTGACCCTCCTGGACAGCGGTCTGCTGCTCGCCGGGTTCGGCCTGCTGCTCGTCGGACTCGGCTTCAAGATCGCCGCGGCGCCGTTCCACGTGTGGACCCCCGACGTCTACCAGGGGGCCCCGTCGCCGGTCACGGGCTTCATGGCATCGGCGGCGAATGCGGCCGCCTTCGCCGGACTGCTGCGGGTGTTCACCCAGGGCTTCGTCGACTACCAGAAGGACTGGAAGCCGGCCATCTTCGTCATCGCCGTGGCGACGCTGGCCATCAGTTCGATCCTTGCCGCCGTTCAGACCAACGTGAAGCGGATGCTCGCCTACTCCTCGATCAATCACGCCGGGTTCATCCTGGTCGGCGTCGAGGCGGTCAGCGATCGCGGCACGGCCGGCTCGCTGCTCTACCTGCTGGCCTACGCCGTGCTCGTGCTTGGTACGTTCGCCGTGGTCGGTCTGGTGGGCCGCACGGGCGACAGCGACCACTCGCTCGCCCGCTACCGGGGACTCGGCCGCGAGCGTCCGGCGCTCGCTCTTGCGTTCACCGTGCTGCTTCTCGCGCAGGCGGGTGTCCCGCTCACCTCGGGCTTCGTCGCGAAGTTCGGCGTGATCACCGCGGCGGTCGACGCCCGCAGCTACGCGATTGCGATCGTGGCGATGCTTGCGGCGGTGATCTCGGCGTATCTCTACCTGCGGATCATGGTCAGCATGTGGCTGGCCGATCCCGTCGCTGGCGACGACGCTCGCGAACGGGTCCGGATCCCACTCTCGGCCGGCCTCGTCGTCGTCTTGGCGGTGGGGTTCACCCTGGTGGTCGGCATCGCCCCGGGTTGGGCGATCGACTGGGCCCGCAACGCCGTGCCGGTGCTCGCAGCGAACTGAGCGGGGCTGCGGCCGGTCGGCGTTCGGCGGGTGCGGAGCGGCTCAGGCCCGTCCGATGATGCGGTCGACGGCGATCTCGATGGCGACGCGATCCGGGCGTACCTTGGGCTCCCGGTACCGGGCCCGGTACCCCGCCACGGCGGCCGCGACCGCTGCCGGGTGATCGTCGAGCGTGACGAGCCGAGCGGCGCCCTCGAGCGTCAGCCAACGCCCCCCGTCCACTTGGCAGACGGCGGCGCGGCCAGCTCGGGCGGCGTTGCGGGCCTTCACCGACGGGGCGAAGGTGATCACCCGGGCGACTCGCTCCGCTTCGTCGTAGCTGAACCCCACGGGAACCACGTGGGGTGACCCGTTGGCCCGCAGCGTCGTGAGGGTCGCGAGATGCCGTTCGGCGAGGAACTGCCGCACGGCGTCGGGGAGGTGACCCGGCTCGAATCGGTCGGCCATCGTCCGCTCCTACTCCGTTGCGATCGCTCGAAGGACGTCGAGCTTCGCCGCCCGACGCGCCGCACCCCAGGCCGCCACCACCCCGAGAGCGAAGGCCCCGACGAGGAACACCCCGAGCTGACCGTAGGGAACCACGAGCTCCGTGAACCCCTGCTTACGGAGCACGCGCAGCAGCGCGATCCCGTAGGCAACCCCGGCCAGCATCCCGACGAGCGCTCCGAACACCGAGATCAGGACCGACTCCCAGCGAACCATCGTGCGGCTCTGGCCCCGCACCATCCCGACGGCTCGCAGCAGCCCGAGTTCTCGGGTGCGCTCCGTGACCGACAGCTTCATGGTGTTGGCCACCCCGACCCCGGCGATCAGGATCGAGATGAACAGCAGCCCGTAGATGAAGTACACGAACGGATCGATCTGGTCCCGAACGGTCTTGCGGAAGCCGATCTGATCGGTGAGCCGAGCCGAGCTGTACGGGGCGAGCGTGGTGGCCAACCGGTCCTGGAGCGCCTCGAGGTCCTCGCCGGGCGCGGCCTTCACGTACACCTGGAAATCCACCGGGTCGGCGAAGTACTTGTCGTAGGTCTGCAGCGAGATGATCCGTGTGGCGCCTTGGGTGAACGCCCGGAACTGGCCGGCGTCGATGATGGCGCCGACCCTGAGCTCCACCCGGCCGGTGTCGCGGAACACGACGGGAACGGGGCTGCCGATCTTCCATCCGTTGGCCGAGGCCTCGGCCTTGTCGACGGCGATCTCGTCGACCCCGACGTCCGCCATCCGGCCCTGCGCCATCGGGATCGCGACCAGTTGGTCGATGACCGACGGATCGAGACCCACGATGAACGGCGGGCCGTCGTCGCCCGCAGCGTCTTCGAACCGGACCCGGCCGAGGCGGAAGCCGGTCACGGCCTGGACGCCGGGGGCCGACCGCAGCTCCCCGGCCACCGCAGGGTCGAGTCCCCGGGGTCCTTCGGCCTGCACCACGAACTCGCCCCGCAACTGCCCGTCGATCGCGCTGTCGATGAGCGCATTGAAGGAGGACGCGAACACCGCGATCAGCCCGACGAGGGCGAGCCCGACCGCCAGCGCGTACGAGGTCAGGGCCGTGCGCCGCGGCGAGCGCATGGCGTTCTGGCGCGCCAGGTGCCCGGAGATCCCCCGGCCGTCGAGCGGCTTGCCGGCGCTTCGGGCGAAGGGCCGCACGAGGTGCGGACCGATGAGGGGGAGCATGAGGATCATCACGAGCACGAAGCTGCCCATCACCCGGATCACGCCGGCATCGCCGACTCCGTCGTAGCCGAGGCCCCAGGCCAGCACGGCGATCGCCACGGCGAACACCCCGAGGCCGACGAGCAGCCGGGCTACGGACAGGCGCCGCGCTTCGAATGCCGCCTCGCGCATGGCTTCGACTGGAGGCACCCGTGAGGCGCGCACGGCGGGATAGACGGCCGCAACCACCGTGACGAGCATCCCTGCCCCGAGCGCCAGCACGACCGTTCGTGGGGCGATCACGAGGCTCTGGGCCGGGATCTGGATGCCGGCGACCCCGAGGCCCTCCCGCACGCCCCAGGCGAGCAGGAGCCCGGCACCGAGGCCGGCCACGCTGCCGACTGCGGCGAGGATCACCGACTCGACCAGCACCGCCGTGGTCACCTGACGGCGTTCGGCCCCCACGGCTCGCAGCAGCGCCAACTCGCGGCGGCGTTGAGTGATGATGATCGAGAACGTGTTGAAGATCACGAACCCGCCGATCACCAACGACAGCAACGAGAACGCCGCCAGGAACTTCGTGAAGTTCTCGAGCTGGTCGCGGAACCGGCTGGCCTCCTTCGCCGCCATCTCGGCGCCGGTGAGCACGTCGAGGCGGGCGTCGATCCGGGTGTCGGCGTTGGTGGCCTGCACTACGGCCGCCTTGAGCGCGGCGGGGTCGACCCCCTCGCGCGCGACGAGGAACACCTCGTTGATCTTCCCCTCGGCGCCGAAGATCTTGTCGGCCTCCGTCAGGGTGAACGCCGAGACGTGCGCCCCGGCCGGTGAGTCGGCCGTCCCGAAGCGCATTTCGCCGACGATCGTGTAGGTGCCCGTGCGCGATCGCGACTGGATCCGGATCTCCTCGCCGATCCGGAAACCGCCGAGCCGCATCGTGGTCCGGCCGAGCACGACCTCGTCGTCGGCCGCCGGGGGTCGCCCGGCCGTGATGGCGAACGGGTTGGCTCGGGCGTCGGCGATCCAGGCGATCCCGAAGGCGAACGAGTTCGTCCCGCCGACGAGCTTGCCGCGCCCGTCGAGCGGTTGGGCGTAGCCGCGCAGGTAGGCCGACGCCGCGTCGACGCCCTCGACCGCTCGTGCCGTCTCGAGCACGACGCCGGGCAAGCGCCGCGGTGCGAACCCTTCGCTTCCACCGCCGCCGCCACCGCCGCCACCGGCGCCTCCGAGCAGCGAACGGGGTTCGACGACGACGTCCACGTCCCGGTACACGCTTGCGAAGAGGTCGTCGAACGTCCGCTTCACCGTGTCGGACAGCACGTAGATGCCCGATAGGAAGCCGATGCCCAGCACGATGGCCACGATCGTGGACACCAGCCGGCGCTTGTGGGCCAACACTTCGCGCAGTGCGAGTTTCAACATCGTCAGGTGGCTCCCACGGTGAGCGGCCGGGCCGCGGGTCGGGTCGACGAGAGCGTCATTCGCTCCCGATCGCTTGGAGGATGTCGAGGCGGGCGGCACGGCGCGCCGGGCGCCACGAGGCGGCGACGCCGAACAGGGCGCCGAGCACGAGCACGACGACGAGGCTGGCGGGGATCGCCAACTCGCTGATGCCCTGGTCGCCGAGCGCGTTCACCACGGCGATCCCGAAGACCAGCCCGAGTGCCACCCCGAGCACGGCACCGAGGATGCCGATGATGGCCCCCTCCCAGCGGACCATGCTTCGGGTCTGCGCCTTCGTCTGCCCGACGGCCCGCAGCAAGCCGAGCTCGCGCCGGCGTTCGTGGATCGACAGCGACAGGGTGTTGGCGATCCCGAGTCCGGCGATGAGGATCGCCAGAGCCAGCAACGCATTGAACAGCACCAGGATCTGGTTGATGCGCTGGGCCCGGCTGTCCTTGAACTCCTCGCGGTTCTGTAGCACGAGCGTCGGGGTCTGCCGCACGACGGCCTCGAGGCCCGGGCGCACCTGCGCTTCGGTCGCGCCGTCGGCGAGACGCACGAAGAGCAGGAAATCCAGCGGATCGTTCGACGCCTGGTCGGCGTACGCCAGGTCGACCAGGTAGTCGCCCGTGATGTCCGCCAGGTTCTTCGGCGCGTAGAGCGCCCGCACGGTCAGCGTCGTCGTGCCCGTCGCCGAGGTCACCTCGACGGGCGTGCCGAGCGACCAGCCCTTCGTGGCCGCCGTGTCGGCCCGAACGGCGAGCCCCTCGGTGCCGAGCGAGCGCAGGTCGCCGGTGATCGTCCCGAGCCGGACGACCTGGGGGAACGTCGCAGCATCGGTGGCGACGATCCGAACGACCCGGCCGCCGATCAGGGCCTGGGTCTGCCGGTACGGCGTGACCGTGGCGACGCCGGTGACGGCGCGCGCCTCGGCGGCGACCGAGGTCGGGAAACCGGGGCCGAAGGTCTTCTGGTCGATGGTGAAGTCGGCGGTTATGTCGCGGTCGACGAGCGCGCCGACCGATGCCGTGATCGAGGCCGACAACACGAGCAGGAAACTGACGAGCATCGCGCCGACCGCAAGGGCCATCGCCGTGGACGCGGTGCGACGAGGCGAGCGTGAGGCGTTCTCACGCGCCAGCGTGCCCGTGATGCCGCGAAGCCGGGTGAGCGGCGCGCCCAGCAGGCGCGCCAGCGCACGGGCGAACAGCGGCGCGAGCGTGGCCATCGCAACGATCGCCGCCAGCGCCGCAACCCCGACGAGCGCGATCTCACCGCCGGCGAGCCCGCTGGCGAGCGCCGCGCCAGCGATCACGGCGAGCGCTGCGCCTGCAGCAATTCGGGCGACGGTGGTGCGTGCCGGGGGCAGCGCAGCGTCGCGCAGGGCTGCGATCGGGGGTACCCGGCTCGCCTTGCGGGCCGGCAGGTACGCCGCGCCGACCGTCGAGACGATGCCGACGACGAACCCGACCACCACCATCGCCGGGGTGAGCACGAGCCCGGTCGCCGGGAGGTCCGCACCGAAAGCCGCGAACAGTGCCTTGATCCCGAGCGCAAGCACCAACCCGAAGCCCACCCCGGCCAGCGAACCGAGGATGCCGATCGCCGTCGCCTCCAGGAGGACCGAGCGGCGGACCTGCTCGGCGCTCGCGCCGAGCGCCCGCAGCAGCGCCAACTCCCGGAGCCGCTGGGAGACGAGGATCGCGAACGTGTTGACGATCACGAAGGTGGCGACGATCACCGAGATCGCACCGAACACCAGCAGCAGGATGTCGATGAACGACAAGGCGTCTGCGAGCGCATCGGTGTTCTCCTTGGCCACCGCTGCGGCCGTCACGGCCTGGATGGGACGGCCCGACAGGGCCTGTTCGATCCGCCCGGCGAGCTGCTCGTCGGAGACCTCGCCGGTGGACACCACGATGATCTCGTCCCAGGCGCCGCCGGCCTTCGTGAGGCGCTGGGCGGTCGCCGGGGTGAACAGCACGGAGTTGGCCCCGCCGGCGGAATCCTGCTCGCCGAAGGTGACGACCCCGGCCACCGAGTAGGGCGAGCGTCCCGAGCTCGACAGCACGGTGATGGCGTCGCCGAGGGCGAAGGGGCCATCCGCGGCGAGCTTGCGATCGATCACCACCTCGTCGTCGCGTGCGGGGGCGGCGCCGGCGACGAGGCGGTACGGGCTCGCCCGATCGAGCGCGATCCACGTCTGGCCGAACGACGGTGCACCACCGGTGCCGACCGGCTGACCGGTCCGGTCGAGGACGGTGAGGCTGAACTGCACCAGCCCTGCTGCGCCGGCGACGCCGGGCACCCGGGTCACCTCGTCGACGACGTCGCCCGGCACCCGGTCTCGCACCGTGCCGAAGTCGCTCTCGTAGAGCGGCGCACCCCGCACCACGACATCGGTGTTGCGATAGGCGGTCGAGAACAGGTCGTCGAAGCTCTTGGTGAGCGTCTCGCCGAACACCAACGACCCGACGATGAAGCCGACGCCGGACGCGATGGTGGCGACGAGGAGCAACACCCGGAGCTTTCGGGCCCACAGGTTGCGCAACGCCAGGGTGAACATGCGCTACTCGCCGAAGCGCCTCATGCGGTCGAGCACCGACTGGGCGGTGGGCTCGTGCATCTCGTCGACGATCCGGCCGTCGCCCAGGAACAGCACCCGGTCCGAGTACGAGGCGGCGAGATGGTCGTGGGTGACCATCACGATGGTCTGGCCGAACTCGTCGACGGCGCGACGCATGAAGCTCAAGATCTCGGTGCCCGAGCGGGAGTCGAGGTTGCCGGTCGGTTCGTCGGCGAAGATGATCGCGGGCCGTGAGGCGAGCGCGCGGGCAACGGCGACACGCTGTTGCTGGCCTCCGGACAACTCGGCCGGTCGGTGCGTGAGCCGGTTGCGCAGGCCGACGGTGTCGATCACCCGGTCCACCCACTCCTGGTCGCCCTTGGTGCCGGCCAGGGCCATGGGCAGGGTGATGTTCTCCAACGCAGTGAGGGTGGGCACCAGGTTGAACGCTTGGAAGATGAAGCCGATCTTCGACCGGCGCAGCTGCGTGAGCTTCTTGTCGTTCAGCGTCGACAGGTCGACGTCGCCGATGAACACGCGACCCCGGGAGAGCCGATCGAGCCCCGCGACGCAGTGCATCAGCGTCGACTTGCCCGAACCCGACGGACCCATGACCGCCGTGAACCTACCGGCCATGAACTCGACGCTCACGCCGTCGAGCGCACGCACCTCGTTCTCGCCGGAGCCGTAGATCTTGTAGGCGTCGACGGCCCCTGCGGCCACGAGCGATCCGGTGGGGGCGAGCGTGGACATGCGGCGGTCCTTTCGCCGACGGCGAGGTCGGCGCCGGGGGGTCGGGCCTGCGTCACCGAGGACGCCGCGTCAGCCTAGGGGGAGGTCCCGCCGACCGGGCCGTCGGGACGGCTACCAATGGTCGTGGTGGACGACCTCGTCGACGGGGCGCCGAGCGACCGGGCCGAACGAGCGGCCGGGCCACCCCAGCGGGATGGTCACCCCGATCGTGCGGTCCTCCGGGATGCCCAGGATCTCCCGAATGGCGGGCTCGGCCGTGGCGTGGATCGTCGTGAAGGCCGCACCGAGACCGAGTGCCCGGGCGGCGATCACCAGGTTCTGCGACGCGGCGTGCACGGCGGAATACATGAACTCGGGGCGAGGCCGCCCGGGCGGGTAGACGTTCTGGCCGCAGACGAAGATCAGCACCGGGATCGCCCCGAAGTTCGACGCCAGGTTGTGAGCGCCGGCGAGCGTGCGCCGGTCGACCTCGGACGCCGGGGTCGGCATCGAGGCCACGACCTGCGCGAACGGCTCGATCGCTGCGCCGATTCGGGCCCGGACCTCGGGGTTGCGCACGACGACGAAATCCCAGCACTGCGTGTTGTTGGGGCTCGAGGCCCTCGTGGCGGCCCACAGCACCTTGTCGAGCAGTTCGTCGGGCACCGGTTCCTCGGTGAACCAGCGCATCGCCCGAGCCGTCCCCATCGCTTCGAACACGTCCATGACGGCATCATCGCGGTTCGTGACCCTGGACCGCACCGTGACCGCACCGTGACAACGCCGCGTCCCATCGCGCCGACCGGCTTGATCGTGGGTCGCTTCAACCCGCCCCACCTCGGCCACAGCCATCTGATCGAGCGCGCCGCGGCCCAGGTCGACCGGCTCGTGGTCTACGTGAACACCCGGGCCGGGGAGGCCGTGCCCGGTGCGTTGCGGGCCGGATGGTTGGCCGACCTGCACCCGGGCGTCACCGTGGTCCACGTCGAGCACGATCTCGACACCGACTTCGGTGACGAAGGGCTGTGGCAGCGATGGATCGAGCTGTTTCGCGAGCGATGGCCGCTCGATCGGGGGCCCGACGTGGTGTTCTCCTCCGAGGGGTACGGATCGGAGATCGCCCGCCGGCTCGGGGCGATCGGGGCGTCGGTCGATCCGGACCGGGTGGCGGTCCCGATCAGCGCAACGATGGTTCGGGAACGCCCCCTCGACCATCTCGACTTCCTCGCCCCGCCCGTGCGTGAGTGGGTGGAGGCGTGGAGTCGGGCCCGGCAGTCACTGCCCGGTCACTGCGGCTGAGGCACCCAGCGCAGGTAGGGCTTGTCGGCGCGCCAGCCGCCGGGGAACTTCTCCTTGGCGGCCTCGTCGGTGACGGCGGCACCGATGATGACGTCGCCGCCCGGCTTCCAGTTCACGGGCGTGGCCACCGGGTGCTTGGCCGACAGCTGCAACGAGTCGATCACCCGGAGGATCTCGTCGAAGTTGCGCCCGGTGGACGCCGGGTAGGTGATCGACAGCTTCACCTTCTTGTCGGGGCCGATCACGTAGACCGAGCGGACGGTGAGCACGCTGGCCAGGTCGGTGCCGACCGTGGCGGGCAGCATGTCGTAGAGCTCGGCGATGCGATGGTCCGGGTCGCCGATCATCGGGTACGTGACCTTGGCGCCCTGGGTCTCCTCGATGTCGCCTTCCCAGCGGTGGTGCGAGTCGACGGGGTCGACCGACAGCCCGATCACCTTCACGCCGCGCTTTTCGAACTCCGGCTGGATCTTGGCGACGTAGCCGAGTTCCGTGGTGCACACGGGGGTGAAGTCCTTGGGGTGGGAGAACAGGATGCCCCAGCTGTCGCCGAGCCACTCGTGGAAGCGGATCCGACCCTGAGTGGTGTCGGCCTCGAAGTCGGGAGCGATGTCGTTGATGCGCACGGCCATGCCGCCGAGGCTACCCGGAATCCCGACCAACCCGATCGAGATTCACCAACCGCCTTGAGAGTTCCTTAAAGTAGTGGAGCAAACGCCAAGAGTGTAAATATCACTTCATGTATTGCATCGACCACTAATGGTGAGATACAACACGTGGGCGGATCCCCGTCGGGGGGACGGACAACGGCGGAGGTCGTCCGATGCAGTCGATCGAGCAGCATCTCACCTTGGTCGAGCAGGTGGTCGTCCAGGTGGCGGTCAACTACCCCCGCCACGTCGATCGTGGCGAGCTCGTACGAGCCGGGGTGTTGGGGCTGGTCGAGGCGGCCAACCGCTTCGACGACTCCCGCGGCGTGCCGTTCGAACGCTTTGCGGCACAGCGCATCCGCGGTGCCGTGCTCGATGCCGTGCGCGCCGCCGACTGGGCGCCGCGGTCGGTGCGGGCCATGTCCCGGCGGGTCGAGAGCACCGAGCAGCAACTGGCCAACCGTCTCGCCCGGACCCCCACCTCCGACGAACTGGCCGAAGCCCTCGGCACGACGACCACCGACCTCGCGAGCTTCCGCGACCGCGTGTTCCGCAGCGTCGTGCTGGCGCTCGACCAGAAGATGACCTCCGACAACGAGGAGATCAGCCTTCTCGACGCGTTGTGCGACCGGACGGTGCTGGAGCCCTCCGAGGAACTCGAGGCGCGCGAGCTTCGGGCCTACCTGCGTGACGCGGTGAGCCTGTTGCCGGAGCGCCACCGTCACGTCGTCGTCGGCTACTTCCTGGAGGGTCGCACGTCGGACCAGCTCGCCCGCTTCCTCGGGGTCACCGAGAGCCGGGTGTCCCAGCTGCGCTCGGAAGCGCTGATCATGCTGAAAGAGGCGATCGAGGCGCAGTACGCCGAGAGCACCCCGGCGGACGAGGAGCCGGCGTCGGCCCGTCGGGCCCGGCGCAAGGCGGGCTATGCCGTCGCGGTGTCGGAACGCTCGGATTGGCGCTCGCGCCTGTCGTCGCCCTCGGCGGTCGGCTGATCGGACTGGGCGTTTCAGGCCGCCTGGCCGTACCCGACGAAGCGGGGCAGCGACGGCGGCAGCACGGCTTCGGCCAATCGACGGAACCGGCTCGGGGAGTCCGCTACGACGACGTCCTGGAGTGCCCGGACATCGGCGATCTCGGCCCGCAACGTCAGGCCGTGCGTTGCGACCAGGCTGGACCACGGCGCAGGCAGCACCCGGGCGAGCTGTTCGAGGGTGGGCTCGGGGCCCAGCCCGTAGGCGAGACCGAGCGCGCACGACTGCAGCGCACGGACGAGTTCCTCCGCCCGTACGGCCCGGCTGATCTCCTCGAGGTCGAGCACGGCCTGGTCGAGCGTGGACCGACCGCCACGGTCGAGGGCTCGGTCGCACTTCCACAGCCGGTGGGCGAGCGCTTCGAGCAGGACGCGTTCACGACCGAGACAGCCGTGCAATCGGTTGAGGTCGTCGTCGCTCGTCATCACCATCGCCTCGACATCGTTGGTCGGTCCTGTCGAGTCGGGCGGGAGTGGCTTGCCAGAAGCCTGACCGGAGCGCCCCGTTCTTCGGCTCCCGTTCAAGAGCTGCACGCTCGGTAGCCTCCGGGCGGTGCAGCCCCCGACGGTCGACGAAGTGGTCGCACAGCTCGGGCTTGCGCCGTTGCCCGTCGAGGGCGGGCTGTACCGGCAGGTGTGGCGGTCGGCGATCCTCGATGCCGCCGGCCGTCCGGCGGGGACGGCGATCCTGCTGCTGCTGACCGACGACCCCGACTCGTTCTCTGCGATGCACCGCCTCGGCACCGACGAGTTGTGGCACTTCTACCTCGGTGACCCCGTGTCGCTGCTGGAGTTGCGCACGGGCGGGATCAGCGAGGTGACGGTCCTCGGCCCCGATCTCCGGGCCGGTCAGACGGTCGTGCGCAACGTGCCTGCGGGCACCTGGATGGGGGCGTCGCGACTCGGCGGCGGTTTCGGCTGGTCGCTGCTCGGTACGACGATGGCGCCCGGGTTCGACGCTACCGAGTTCGACGCCTCCGAAGCGGGGCCGCTCATCCGGGGCTGGCCGCAGGAGGCCGACCGCATCGGCCGGCTCGTGCGGCCCGGCACGGGGGATCATCGCCTCCCGGCCGGCTTCGAGTGATGGCGGGTCGCCGGCCGAGCGGGGGCAGCACGCTCGCTCGATCGCAGGACCGGCTCAGTTAGGGTTCGCCCATGAGCGCCGCTGTCCTTGTGCAACTGAGCGACCTGCACATCGGTCCGCCCGGAGCACGGCCGTACGGCACCGACACTGCGGGGAACTTCGTGGCCGTCGCCGCCCGGCTCGCTGAGATGGAACTTGCGCCCGCTGCGGTGCTGCTGACCGGGGACCTGTCGGACAAGGGCGAGGTGGAGAGCTACGAGCTGCTTCGCGCTCTGGTCGACGAGCATCTCGTGCCGCTCGGGGCGCCGGTGCTGGCCGTCGTGGGCAACCACGACCATCGGGGTTCGTTCCTTCGCGGCTATCTCGGCCGAGCAGACGCCGATGACGAAACGCCCCACTACTTCAGCCTCGACGTCGGCGACGACAACGGCGATCCGGTCCGCGTCGTGATGTGCGACTCGTACCTTGCGGGAAAGGTGACCGGTCGCCTTGGTCCGCAGCAACTGGATTGGCTCGATAGCGAACTGACATCAGCCGCGGACCGTCCGGTGGTCATCGCGCTCCACCACCCGAGCGTCCCCCGCGGGGTCCCGCGCCCGGACGACTACCTCCTCGAGGACCGTGACGAGTTCGCTGCCGTGGTGTCGTCGCATCGGGTGGCGGCGATCCTGTGCGGGCACAGCCACGTCGCCACGGCTGCGCAGTTCGCAGGGACGACCCACTGCGCCGCCCCTGCGACTGCCTACCTCCTCGATCCGAGCCGACGATCGGGAAACCGAGCGTTCGAGGGCGCCGGGTTCACCGTTTGCACCCTCCGGGACGGCCGGGCGGTCGTCAACCCGGTTCTGCTGGCGATGTCCGGCGCAGTCCTCTACGAACACTGATGTCCACGGCGGATTCGCACACATCCGCGGTCCAGACCTGACTCGGTGGGGCCGTCGGTCGCCAGGCAGCGTCGCTGTGTAGGGTCGCCGGCGTTCGTGTACCTGCAAGGAAAGGTCCCCGCATGACCGAGGCCTGGATCATCGATGCGTGCCGCACGCCGCGCGGCGTCGGCAAGAAGGGCAAGGGCGCCCTTGCCGACATCCACCCGCAGCAGCTCGGCGCTGCCGTGCTCGCGGCGCTGCGCGACCGCAACGGGATCAACACCGCTGACGTCGACGACATCATCTTCGGCACGAGCATGCAGGTGGGCACCCAGGGCGGCGACCTCGCCCGCATGGCGGCGCTCGATGCCGGGTTCGACGTGAAGGCGAGCGGCGTCACCATCGACCGTTTCTGTGGCTCGGGCATCACCACCACGAACATGGCCGCCGCGTCGATCGCGGCCGGTTTCGAGGACATCGTGATCGCGGGCGGCTGCGAGATGATGTCGCTGCACCCGTCGCTGGGCGAGGCCCAGTCCGGGGTGCGGGGCCCGTTGATGGACGCCGGGAACCTGCGCCTGCGGGCACGGCATCCCCAGACCCACCAGGGCGTGGCGGCCGACGCGATCGCGACGATCGAAGGCATCTCCCGCCAGGCGCTCGACGAACTCGCCGTGGAGTCGCAGGTGCGTGCTGCGCGCGCCATCGCGGAGGGCCGCTTCGAGAAGAGCCTGATCCCCGTGTACCACGAGGACGGCTCGCTGGCGCTCGACCGTGAGGAGTTCCCCCGGCCCGGCACGACGCTCGAGGGCCTGGCCAAGCTCGGGCCATCGTTCGCGGCGATGGCCGACGTGCCGCTCGACGCCGAGGGCACCACGCTGCGTTCGATGGTGCTGGCCCGGTACCCGGGGCTCGCGATCGAGCACGTCCACCACGCAGGCAACAGCTCCGGTGTGGTCGACGGCGCGGCCGCAATCCTGTACGCCAGCCCCGAGGCGGCCAAGGCCCGTGGGTGGAAGCCGCGGGCCCGCATCGTGGCGATGGCCAACATCGGTGACGACCCGACGTTGATGCTCAACGCACCCGTCCCCGCCGCGCGCAAGGTGCTGGCCCGGGCCGGGCTGCGTGCGGAGGACATCGACGTCTGGGAGATCAACGAGGCCTTCTCGGTCGTGGCCGAGAAGTTCATCCGTGATCTCGACCTCAACCGCGACAAGGTGAACGTGAACGGTGGTGCCATGGCACTCGGCCACCCGATCGCGGCGACGGGGGCGATGCTGATCGGTACGGCGCTCGACGAACTCGAGCGCACCGACGGTCGCTACGGGTTGATCACGATGTGTGCGGCGGGCGGCATGGCCCCGGCCGTGATCATCGAACGGCTCTGAGGTTGTCGGTATGGGCGCCGGAGCACCGGCGCCCATACCGATTCGGATCCGGCGCACCGGCCGATCGGCTGGCAAGCGTGTGGTCCCGCTCCCGTAGCTCAGGGGATAGAGCGTCGGTTTCCTAAACCGCAGGTCGCAGGTTCGAATCCTGCCGGGGGCGCCAAGAAAGTCCAGCTAGAAGCCTATTTCCTTTCGAGACTCTTCGTCATCGGAGGCCGAGAATGGGCCCGTGGTAACGCCGTGGTGACGCTCTGGTGGCGTTTCGGCATGGCGAGCGGGACCGTCTATCGCCGGGAGACCCCTGCCGGAGCCACGTCATGGAGCTCGCCTACGCGGTCACGTCGATGGGCGCCCAGGGCCGTACCGTCGACCACGCCATCACCGTCCTCGACGGCGAAGACACCGCCACCGACGTGTTCGCCCGCTACATCACCAACGACTGGATCGACCTCCCAGCCCACCAACGTGCCCACGAACTCTGGGCACCCACCGGCCAAGAACCCGACTGGCCGACCCGAGTCATCACCCACGAGGACGACTTCGCCATCGACCTGTAGACCTCGCACCTACCGGCGCTTCGGGGATAGCAGGGCGCTACGGACTCCCTGGTTCTGCACCAACCGCTCCACCGCGCCGATCAGAGCCATCGGGTTGGTGACCGACCGGTGCGGGCCTACGCTGAGCCGGTGGATGTGACGGTCGTGGTGCCGGCCCACAACGAGGAGCGGTTGATCGGGGCCGGTCTTGACGCTATCGCGCTGTCGGCACAACGAGGCGGGCTCGAGCACGAGGTGGTCGTCGTCGCAAACCGCTGCACCGACGACACCGAGTCCATCGCGAGCGAACGCAGCGCACGCGTCGTGTTGTCCGAAGCCCGCAACCTTTCGGCGGTGCGCAACGCGGGGTTCGCGGCTGCGAACGGCCCGGTCGTCGTGACCATCGATGCCGACACGCGACTCCACCCCGATGGTCTGGGTCGGATCGCCGACCTCCTCGCGGATCCCACCGTCGTGGGTGGCGGCTGCCGGTTCGTACCGGAGCGCACCTCGCCCGGGATCAACGCGACGGTTGCCACTGTGCGAGCGTTGACGCGAGTCGCCCGGGTCAGCGGGGTCGTGTTCTGGTCCCGGCTCGTCGATGTCGCGGCCATCGGCGGGTTCGACGAGGACCTGCTCGTGGGCGAGGACGTGGACTTCGCCCGACGACTACGCCGTCACGGCCGGCGCACCGGGCGGCGACGGTTCGTCACCCTCGACACGCCGGCGACCATCTCGACCCGCAAGTTCGATCGGTACGGCGACTGGCACATGTTCGCCATGGCCAAGGACCTGCCCGCCATCTGGGCGTCCATGACGGGTCGAGACACGCGATGGGTCGATCGGTATTTCCACGACTACGCCGACCGGGACTGACCCTTGCCGGGCCGGCGTCAGTTGCTCTGGAACTGACCGTCGTTCGGTGACTCGAGGAGACCGGCGACGCACGAGGCGATGACGTCGTCAAGGCGGTCGGCGGCGGTTCTGAGCAGGTCGAGGAGTTCGTGGACCGGCTCGTAGCTCGCGCCGGTCGAGCGCTTCACCGCGCCGAGCCCGGACTCGAGCGGGACACACGCCGCGGTGATCACGCTGGCCGCCGCCACGAGGCGTGGCGAGCCAGCGGCGTCGTGATCCCGGCGACTGCTTCCGAGACGAACGCCGCGAGTCGCTCGGCGAACTCGTCGTCGCGAGCCGCGTACCTCGCCGCGTACCCGACCTGGATCTGGCCCGGGACGCTGGACGTCTGAGCGGCCACCAGCGCTCCGCTCAACTCATGCTGCAACCCCCGGAGGCGACGCGAGATCTCCAGAGCGCGGAACGCGTGGCCATGGAACCAGCGCCGCTCCGCGACGGAGGCGATGTCGATCGACGGCACGGCCACGAGCCTCGCAGGGCGCTCGGACGGCGTCCAAGACGACCTCAGTCGGCCGCTCTGCGATCGATCAGCGGTTCGAGCAGCGGCCGCACTCGGCTGGCCAACCGCTGTCCGGCGCGGGCCGTGCTCTCGATCACCAGGCAGGCGCCGTAGCCGCGTTCCAGATCGAGCCATGGCACCGCGCCGAAGGCGCCGCCGCCCTGGACATAGCTCGGGCGCTCGCTGTCGACCCACCAACCCAGCCCGTACCCCTCGTCGCCGCTGACCTGAGCGTCGTAGGCGACCTTCCCCGATCGGTGTGCATCCGATCGACGGTCCCCTCGTACAGGACCCCCGTGTCGCCGCACATGCCGCCCCTCAGGTGCATGAGCAGCAGTCGCGCGTAATCGGCGGGTGAGATGTAGGCGCCACCCTTCCATGTTCGGGTTCTGGGTGGCGCGCAGCACCGACGGATCGCCGGCGAACCTTCGCGCGAGGTACGGGCCGAAGTCGGGTGGGGAGGTGTGGCTGCGCGGTGGACTACCGAGCTGCGTTATCGAGCGTCACCTATCGGCACTTCGGGGACAGTGCACGTCGCCTGCCTCACGCGGTGCGTCTACGGCTGCTTGCGCCAGACGGATACGTGCGACGGGCTGTCACCCGTGAATGGCGATCGGTCCCAGTCGGCCCACCTGTCGGTTAGCTCGAGGCCGGCCAACCTCGCCATCAGATCGAGCTCGGAGGGCCAGGCGTACCGCCACGGTGTCCGGACCTCGCGGGCGCCCGAGCCATCGGCGACGAAGTGGTGGGAGACAGCGTGCTGGGCGACGAGATCGTCGTAGCGGTCGTAGCCGACGTAGCCGGGCGCGTGGGCAAACACGATGGCGTCGTGGCCCGGAACGAGACGGCGCAGGTCGGGCACGACCATCTCGACCACGAAGCGGCCATCAGGTTCGAGGTGGGCAGCGGCGTTCGCGAAGCACGCGACCTGTCGGTCCTGGGTCTCCACGTTTCCGATCGTGTTGTAGAGAAGGTAGACGAGCCTGAAGGCACCCTCGACCCGCGTGGTGGCCATGTCCCCGATCGTGACGGGGATGGCGTCGCCCCCCGGCTTGGCCCGGAGCTGCGCCACCATGTCGGGCGACAGGTCGATGCCGCTGACCGGCACGCCTCGGGCAGCGAGCGGCAGGGCGACTCGCCCGGTGCCGATAGCCATCTCGAGCGCGGTGCCGATGCCCGCAAGGCCGGCCAGGAGATCGACGGTCGGTCCGAGCGCCTCGGGCGAGCCCATGGCTCCGAGCGTCTCGTCGTAGCGAGCCGCGATCTCGCCGGCGAAGTGGTCGTCAAGCACGTACGGAGGTTGGCGCGTGACAACGCGGGCGGCAAGCGAGTTGCACGACGCATACATCCCAGAACGCCGGTTACACAGGTGATCCGTTCTTGGGTGATCGCTGGGTCCGCGTGTTGGATCTCGACGCGTCTCGTTCCGGCATCAGGGCCGGGTGAGCGATGCCAGCTCTGCGATCCAGTGATGTCCAGGCAGCGTGATCTGCAGTGCCTCGGTCAGCCATGCGGCGGCGCCGTCGGACAAGTGGGGTCGAGCGGCCTCGAAGTCGCGTTCGTTCTTGTGCTCGTTCGACGCCGCCATGTAGAGCAGCTGGATCTCGGGACGCACGATCGGAACTCCTGCGCTGCTGGTCATCGAGATCGCTCGAATCGGCAACGAGATCCGATGATCACGACGGAAGCGCCACCGCTGGTCGTCGATGTCCTCGGTGAAGAGGTCGAACTCGACCTGTTCAGATCGGGCTTGAAGCTGGAACGCCGGGGCGTGGATCGGAGCTCCATCCCATGGCCGCCACCCGCTCCCGGGAGGGTCGAGCGCGAAGAGCGCCCAACTCGCACACAGCCCCGCGTGAACCAACGCCTGGTCCCGCCGTCGCACCACGACCTCGACATCGTGATGATGTCTCGTCTCCTCGCCAAGCCAGAGGTCGATCGCCCAACCTCCCGCGATGGCACACCAGAGACCCGCCCCGTCCATGACTCGAGCGACCGAGGAGGGAGCCTCCATCTCCGAATGATGCCACCGAAGCGCGCGTGCGACGGGCCGGCTAATCCACTGAGCCGAGGCGATCGAGCGCCCTCGTTCGGAGCATCTGAAGGCATCTCCTGAGGATGATCGGCACTTGCCACCTACCGCCGGGCCCGGCTGACCACCCGGGGCCGGCGATGATCCGACAAGGTGCGGGTATGGACTGGCTCGCTGGCGATGGTCTCGGTCTCGACTACGACTCGCTGCTGCTGAGCCGAACGACGCCCGCCTGGGTCGATGCTGGCGCTCGCCTACGAGATGAGGTGGCGGACCGACTCGCAGGGTTTGTGGCGGGAGTCGAGTCGATCGGCTCGTCGTCGGTGAACGGACTTCTCGCGAAGCCGATCGTGGACCTCGCCATCGGCGTAACCACGGAACAGGAGCTCACGCCCGTGCGGGAGCGGCTGGAGTCTGCAGGATGGATCTACCGAGGCGATGCCGGCGCGCAGGGCGGCCACGTGTTCGTGCTCGAGTCCGCACCGTGGCATCGCGTCGCCCATGCGCACGTCGTCGACCACTTCGGCGAACAATGGCTCGACTACGTGAGGCTCCGGGACCTTCTGCGCCGCAGCCCTGGGGCTCGCCAGCGGTACGAGGACCTCAAGCTACGGCTCATCAACCAAGTCGGTGATGACCGCGCGCTCTACACCGAGGGCAAGTCGGAGATCGTCGCGTCACTGCTTCAAGAGGCCTGAACCTTGTGCCCCCAAACGCCGGGACACCGGCAGGTGTTTCCCGCGGGAAATCAGAGCGGAGTCTGCCCCGGAACGCCGGGTTGTCGTCGCGCCGGGTTTGTGCGTGTGGCTGACAGACTTCACAGATGCCGCTGGCGGATGTCGTCTACGACCCAGCAGTCGCTGACGTCGACTTGGATCGCCTTGCCGAACTCCTTCCCGACCTCGTCGCTGCGGCGGTCGACTGCCCCGAAGAGCCTTGGCTCGGTCCAGCGGACGTTGGGGACATCGAGATTCGCTTCCGCGAGAAGAGCCGCTACGACGTCGGGAGCTTGCGGGTCGTCATCGAGGTGCGGACCAAATGGATGGCGAGTCGCCTCGAGGATCCGCAGCGGAGGGCCGACGGTGTCCGCGATGGCCTGTCGGCGCTCGACCTCCAATCGATCGGTGTTTGGCTGATCCTCGCCGAAGGTGCGTGGAGTCAGACCTGAGTCACCCTCAGCCCATAGCGGCGAAGGTGACACTTCGTCGGAGATGTCCGAAGCACCTGGCGGCTACCTTGGTGCCGTGTCGTTCGAATTGGCTTGCGCAAGTGGTGCCGTGAGGGTCGAGCTGAGCGGCTGGGACCGCCTGTTCACTTGGCGGCGATCGCTTGTCGTTGACCTCGCCACCGTGCGCTCAGCCTTCACCGAGAGTCGCGAGGCGCTCGAGGTCGACATCGATCATCGATCGGCCGGGTTTGGGACACACAACGGGGGCAAGCGGCCGGGCCGACGCCGTGTCGGGGCGATGCTCGGGAGAGGTGTAGCTGGGCGCCAGTTCTGGGCGGTCACTGCCGGGGCGCCGACGGTACGGCTACTCGTGCTGGAACCAGAGTCCGGTCCGTTCGCACGCGTAGTGCTCGAAGCCGGCGCCGACGGTGAGTCATGCGTCATGGCTGCCGTGTCGGCAAGCTGACGCGTCACGAGGTCTGCGCCCAAGACGTCTGGTGAGGTCTGCGTGTGCGTCGTCCGTCGCTCTGCCATGCCACATACCGCCGGTTACGTGAGCGGGTGGTTCCTGGCGAGACCGGGATCCCGGACCGCGTGCCCTTGCCGGCCCGGCCGTTGCGCGATATCATGCTGACCGTGACTGATATCCTCATCCGGGATGTGCCCGACGACGTTGTCGCAGCGCTCGACGCGAACGCGCGACGGGCCGGCCTGACGCGCGCCGAGTACCTGCGGCGGGTTCTCGCCGACCAGCAAGAACCCGCGGTGACACGCGAACAACTGAACCGTTTCGCCGAGCGCACCACCGATCTGGGTGATCCCGAGGTGATGGCAGCAGCATGGCGGTGAAGAACTGGCTCATCGACACGTCCGCGCTCACCCGCCTGAACGCCGCCGGCGACGAGTGGCTGTCACGCATCCAGCGCGGTCTGGTCAGGATCTCGAGCGTGACCCTTCTCGAGATCGGCTTCTCGACCCGCAACGGCGCCGATCACCGCGCCACGCTTCGCGAGCCGCCCATCTCATCGATGCCAGTCGAACACTTCACACCCGCGATCGAAGCTCGCGCGGTCGAGATCCAGATGCTGCTCGCAGATCGTGGCCAGCACCGCGCCCCTTCCATCCCCGACCTGCTCATCGCCGCCACTGCGGAGCTCGCCCGACTCACCGTCCTGCATGTCGACAAGGACTTCGGTCTGATCGCCGCGATCACCAGCCAACCGATCGAGCGCCTCGCCGTCTGAGCCGCTCCACCGCGAGCCCCCGGCACGTCAACAGGGGTGGACAGGCGCCGGCAGGTGGCGCTGAAGGATCCAGTGACCCGACGGGCTACGGGATCGGGATCGGAACCCCCTGACCCAGCACCGGGAGCCGCCGGGGGCGTCCCCTACCGCCGGCTTACGGACTGCTCAGCTGCCATGGACGCTGCGTGGCTATCGGACATCCGGGGTGGCCCCGACCGCTCAGGTTCGGTGGTCAGGGTTCGGGGAGTTCGTCGGGGTAGGTGACGTCGATCTCGGTGATGGTCTTGGTGAAGTCGGAGGCGTTGTTCGTGATGAACCGGTCGGCGCCAGCCGCGACGGCTGTTGCGAGGTGCACGGCGTCGGCGGCACGCAGTCGGTGCGCGGCTCCGAGCGAAGTGGCGAGCTCGGCGAGGGCCTCGTCCACGGGTCGCAGGTCGAGCCGCGCGAGCAGGGCTGCCAGCGCCTCGACCTCGGTTTCGGCACCGTCGCGCATCGGCTTGGTGAGGAGCTCGGGGATCAGGAGCACGGAGCCGATGCCGGCGACCGCGCCGGTTGTCGCCGTCGCTTCCTCGGGGAACAGGGCGCGGACGCGTCGCCCGAGCCGGTGACCGGGTACGGCCGCGTAGATCAACACGTCGGCATCGAAGGCGTCCACGGCCAGACGATCAGCGCGTCGACCGGCTCGCCGCCACATCGGCGACGAGTTCCTCGGCTCGCTCGGCGCTCACGGTTGGGGCGTCGGGGAGTCGGGCGGCTCGGGCACGGTCGAGTAGTTCCCGCAGCCGTTCGGCGTCTGCGAGCGCGCGGTCAGCGCGGCGGACCCTGATCGTGTCGGGACGGACGACGACGGCTACTTCTCGCCCGTGGCGGGTGATGGTCACTTCCTCACCGGCGAGCACACGGTCGAGGATCTCCGGCAGGGCTGCCCGTGCTTCGCTGACTGACATGCTCGACATGCTTGACAATGTACATGCGCGTACAGCGACGCACACCTTTCCCTTGCGTCATTCGGTGCTCTGTCCCCGACCGCCGGTCCGTGCCACTGAGGGAACCCTCAGGGGCGCTCCCCAAGCGCGTCCCGTACCACTCGGCGATCGTCGAGATCGCACAGCACCGTCGACGTACTAGGGCAGGAGCAGTCGACTGCAGCTGGGGACCGCGTCGCCCTGCGACGGCAGGTCGGCCGGGCCGGTGCCGACCCCTGGGAATGCTCGGCGCCCACTCTGCGCAGCATCCCAGCGGACGAGCGGTGGCGAGCAGTGCGAACCGTCTCCCGGAAGGAGATCGCGTCGGCTCAGGTATCCACGACGACAAGGGACGCGACGAGAGCTTCTGCGTCCGCATGCATCATCGGCTGGACGTGCGAGTACTTGGGGTCTGAGCGAAATTGCGCTCAGACCCGGAGCGAAATTCCCGGGTCTTCGCGAAGCTCTGCGGGGTCTGCCCGATCCCCGACGGTCCAGGTCGCACGAACGGCCGCCACCGTCCGCTGTCTATAGCGCTACGTCGCCCGCGCTCCACGCGCTGCTGCCAGACACCTCAGCCGAGAATCACCTGGCGCTCGTGGCGTAAGGACTTGACAAGCCAGCAGATCGGCGAGTGGTGATGCCCGCCGCACTCACGCTCCCCGCTTCGTCGGTTGACGAGCTCGATGACTTCGCTCGAGCACTGGAAGCAATTGGGGTGCAGGCGTGGCGTTCCACGATCGGAGCTGCACGGACGTTTCGTCACCGCGTTGACCAGGCCGGTGGCTGGGAACGAGTCGAACTCGACACCCAGCTGGAGTGGATGCGTCGAGCGCGACCGTTCGTGTCATGGCTGTTGATCACCGGACACCTCGAGCGACTCGACGAACAAGCCTGCTACCTTGACCCACTGAACGCCCTCCGAAGCCTGCGGTTGATCGTGTGTCGCAACCACAATGATGCCAGCTCGGGGGGCCTTTTCACGCCATCACACGGGCCCTGCACGAAGGATCCGGGCCAAGGTCCACGGCCATGAGCGCGCCCGTCCTGCTCGAGCGAGAGCAGATCGTCGACGTGGCGACGCGCATCACCGCCGACCTCGGATTGGCGGGGCTGACGGTGCGAACCCTCGCCAGTGAGCTCGGCGTGACGCCGATGGCGCTCTATCGACACGTCGCCGACCGAGACGGGCTCGTGCGACTAGTCACTGACCGAATCGGTGCCGCGGTTCGACCAGTCTTCCCCGCTGATGCTTCGTGGGAGGATCAGGCCCGCGCATGGGCTCAAGCACAACGCTGGGTACTTCGTCAGCATCGCGGGATCGCAGCGTGGCTCATGGACAACGGGCCGGCGGGCGAGAGTGCGTATCGGCTTTTCGACGTGCTCGCCTCGACCCTTTGCGAGGCGGGGTTCGACGACGCGACCGCAAGTCGAGGTACCAGCCTCATCATGAGTTGGACGTTCTCGCGGATCGCCATCGAGGACAACGCCGACGCCAGGAACGCTGCTCGGCGACCCGGGAGAGCGAGCGCCTTCGTCGACGGGCTCGCGGATCTGGACCCTGACGACTATCCGAGAGCCACACGTCTGGGAGTCGAGTTCTTCACCCTCGACCCCACTGACATCTTCGAGGCAGGGCTCGGGGCGTTGCTCGTTGGCCTGAGGGCACAGTTGGTCCACCCCGGCCAGTGAAGCGCATGACGGTAGAGGCCTGGCTGGTCGAACCCCGGGCGGGCACGCCGCCATGGTGCGCTGGCACCGGAGCGGAGCCGCCGGTCCCATACGGCCACGCAGGCGGCGGAGGGGCTCATCGGTCGCCTACCGCAGCCTGGCCGGCTGTGGTGGCCCCGGGGGCGTCAAGGCGCCCGTCGGAGTAGGGCCTCAGTCGGTGGAGGGTTTCAGTCGGCCGTTGTCGAGTTGGTAGCGGTGGTCGCACAGCACGGCGAGCATGTCGAGATCGTGGCTGACGACGATGATGGCGGTGCCCCGTCGGGCTTGCTGGGCCAGCAGGTGGAGGACTCCTGCGGCGACCGAGACGTCGAGCGCGGAGGTTGGCTCGTCGGCGAGGATCACGAGGGGTTCGGCGACGATCACTCGCAGAATGGCTGCGCGTTGGCACTGTCCACGTGACAGCTCGCTTGGAAGGGCGTCGAGCGTGTTGGGGTCGAGTCCGACGGCGGCGACGAGCTCGGAGGCTCGTTGTCGTCGGTGCGACCGTCGGGGGGTTGTGTGCCAGGGGGTGGCGAGCATGGGTTCGGTGACGGAGCGCCAGATCGGCCATCGGGGGTCGAGGCTTCCGGTCGGGTCTTGGAAGATCGGCATGACGTTGGGTCGCCGGTGGAGAGCCCTGCGGGGGCGCGTGGCGGTGTCGTCAGCAGGTGGGTGAGCTTCGGTTGGACGGGGACCGGTCGTTTCCCGTTCGGCGAACTCGATCGATCCGTGCGTTGGGGTTTCGAGGCGTGCGAGAAGTCGGAGGAGTGTGGACTTGCCGCATCCTGACGGACCGTGCACTCCGACGATCTCGCCGGCCCGGATCGTCAGGTCGACGGATGTGAGGATGCGGTTGGCGTCGCGGCCGCGGCCATAGGTGTGGCTCAGCGCCGTTGCTCTGAGCACCCAGGGTGACGTTGACGGGTTCGGTGTCGTCATCGGTGGAAGCAGGCGACGCCGTCGCGGAGTTGTGGTGTGGTGTTGCGGCACTCTTCGGTGGCCTCGCGGCAGCGACTGGCGAAGGCGCAACCGGGCGCCTTTTCGCTTGGGTGTGGGGGTTGGCCCGGGAGGGGTTGGGGCAACCCGTGTCCCCGGCGGGGGGTCGCAGCGAGGAGAGCTGCGGTGTAGGGGTGTCGGGGGGCGTCCAGGATCTCGGCGGTTGCCCCTTCTTCGACGACGCGTCCTGCGTAGCAGACTGCGACACGGTCGGCGTGCCCGGCGACCAGCGACAAGCTGTGGCTGATCAGGAGTACTGCGGCGCCGCTGGAGCGGAGATCGCTGAGAACCGTCGACGCGACTGCCGAGTCGAGAGCGGTGGTGGGTTCGTCGGCGACGAGCAGGGGTGGTGCATGGGCGTTCGCCGCAGCGATGGTCGCTCGCTGGAGCATGCCTCCGCTCCATTCGTGCGGGTATTGCTCTGCGGCGTCTGGCGCGTTCGCGATGCCGATTCTCTCGAGTGAGTCGTACACCTCGTGGCGATGTGGACGCATGCGGTGGGCCCGCCAGGCTTCTTCGACGTGTCGTCGGACGCGGTGCAGCGGGTTGCATGCGCTGTACGGGTCCTGCGCGACGTAGCCGATCCCGCGGCCACGAAGCCGTCGGAGGTCCCTTTCGCTTGCTTTCGGTCGATCTCGTTCGCCCAAGTGATCGAGAACGCGATGGCCGCTGACAGTGATCGATCCTGAGGTTCCTACTCGCGGTCCGAGCATGCCCAGCACGGCGCGTGCCACCGTCGTCTTGCCGCAACCGGACTCGCCGATGATTGCCACCATTTCGTCGGCTCGGATGTCGAGGTCGATGCCGCGCACTGCCCAGGCGCCGCCGGGGTAGGTGACGTGTAGGTCCTCGATGCGCAGGACGGAGGCGGAGGAGTGGGTGGGGTATGTATCTAGCGGCGCCACAGGTAGCCCCTTCGGCGGACGACCGTTGGCGATGACCCGGAGGCTGTGTCGCGCAAGGCTTCGCCGAGCAGGTTCGTGGCTGTGACGACCACGATGGTGGCGAGCGCGGGCGCGACCAGCAGCCACGGAGCGGCGGTGAAGAAGAGCCGCGACTCCGCGAGCATCGTTCCCCATTCGGCATCGGGTGGTCGCGTGCCGAGGCCGAGGTAGGACAAGCCCGCGAGGGACACGATCACTCCACCGAGGTCGAGCGATGCGACGATGCGGATCTGTGCCACGACGGTGGGTAGGACGTGGCTGGTGATCACTCGCCATCGAGCGACGCCGGCGAGGCGCGCGGCGAGGACGTCGCCTCGCTTCATCACCATGACGACATAGCTGCGGGAAAGTCGCGCGTAATACGCCCAGGAGGACACCATGAGCGCGAGAACGAGGTTCCAATTCCCGGGCCCGAGGATGCCGACCACTGCCAGGGCCAAGACCAGGCTCGGCAGGGACAGCATCACGTCGACGGCTCGCATGAGGAGGGTGTCGACGAGTCGACCGCTCACCCCGGCGAGGACGCCGATCGTCACGCCGATGGCGGTGGTCCCAATCAACACGACGAGCGCCGCCCCGATCGAGCGACGCCCGCCCTCGGCGATGCGGGCCAGTTGGTCTCGTCCGAACTGGTCCGTGCCAAACGGGTAAGAGATGGAGGGGCCGACGAGCTTGTCGTCGAGGCGTGTCGTGTTCGGCTCGCTCGTCACGAGCGGGCCGATGAGGATCGCTGCAGCGATGACGATGAGCAGCACGATGCCCGCTCGGCCGCCGCGGTGGAGCCAAAGCCGTCGTAGCTGCGAAGGCCGCCCCTGGGTGGGATGGATCGATGCTGCCGCTGGGTGCCGGTGAGGCGGATTCGGTTGTCCTTCGGCTCTGGCGTCGTTGTCGGGGCGATTCGTCGGAGTCGACGGCGTCACGTTCGTTGCCTCGACTGGGGATGGAGCGCAGCGACGGTGACATCGACCAGGACGCTCGTGGCGACGTAGACCACGGCTGCGAGCGCGGTGAACGTCTGGATCACTGGCATGTCGCGTGAGTTGATCGCGCCGACGACGTAGTTGCCGACGCCGGGCCAGGAGAACACGGTCTCGATGATCGGTGCGCCACCGACGAGCGCGCCGAACCCGACCCCGACTGTGGTCAGGAACGGGATGGAGGCGTTGGGCAACGCGTGCACCACCAGTACTCGCGTCCGGCCGGCGCCGCGGGCGGTCGCGACCGCGGCGTAGCCGGAGGACAGCGCGTCGAGCAGGCCGGCGCGCAACAGGCGCGACCACTCGGCGGCGCGCGCGAACGCCAGCACTGCAGCGGGGAGCCATACCTGGCTGAGCTTCCCGTCGGCGAGCACCTGGCCGAGACCGAGTCGAAGTACCACCAGGTACAAGACGAGCAACCCGAGGAGGAACGCCGGCACCCCTGCACCCAGCAACGAGAACCCTCGCAGGAGACCATCGGGCCAACGTCCATGAAACGCTGCAGCGATGAGCGCGGCCGGCACCGCGACTGCGATCGCCAAGAGGGTCGCGGTCACCGCCAACAGCAACGTGGCCGGAAGCCGGTCAGCGATCTCTCCGAAGACGGGCTTGCGCGTTTGGTACGACTCCGAGAAGTCGCCCCTCACGGCCCTACCCAACCACGAGCCGTACTGCTCGATGAGCGGTCGATCGAGCCCGAGCGCTGCTCGTGTCGCCTGGATCTCTTCCTGGGTCGGTTCGGCGACCCCGCGCGAGCGGAGTACCCGCTCGGCGGGGTCGCCGGGTGCAAGCGGCAGCAGCGCCCAGACCACCACGCTCGCCCCGATACCGGCAGCCAGCGCCTGGAGCAGCCGGCGGGCGACGAAGCCGGGGAGCCCGCCCCCTCGCCGAGCGTGCCGCGCCGATGATGTTCCGACACGTCCGGCTGGGCCTTCGGGTTGGTCGTCGACGATCACGGTCGCGTTTCGAACGTGATCAGCCGCCGTACAGATGAGACCTGGTAGCGCTCCCACTCCTTGGTGACAACGATGGGGAACGGCTTCAGACCAGCGATGATCATGTAGGCCTGCTCGGTGATCACGATGTCTTGGAGCCGCTTGAGCAGGGTCCCCCTCTCGGCGGCGTCGAAAGTGGCCTCGAGCTTCTCGATGATCTCGTCGACCCGAGGGTCGGCGACGCCGTATTTGCCCTTGTTGTCAACGCTCTGTGAATGGAAGTACCGGCGAGAAGGGATGATCGGGTCACCGACCAGGCTGCGGGTCGAGTTGAAGATGAGCGCGAGGTTCCACGAGTCGGGCTTCGCGATCGTCGCGTTGATGTCTTCGACCTGTCGGATGTCGATGGCGATGCCAGCCTGCGCGAGCTGCTGCTGGACTCCGATCGCGACGTCGGCCGTGTCGGGTTGCTGCGGATAGGTCAACAGCACGAGCTGAAGCTTCTGCCCGTTCTTCTCACGTGTGCCACCTGCACCCGGCGCCCATCCCGCCGCGTCGAGTATCCGCCGTGCTTCTTTGAGATCGGTGGGTTGGTTCTTCAGTGCGTAGTCGACGGTGAGTGGGAACAGCCCGACCGCTGGATCGTAGAGACCGGACATGTACTTGCCGGCGATCTCCTCGTAGTTGATCGCTCGTGAGATCGCTTTGCGGACGTTGACATCGGTGAGCAGGCCCTGGCCGACGTTCGGCGCTAGCCGCAGCGTCTCTTGGGCCTGATCCTGCCTTCGCAGCACGAGCTTCTTGTTCGTCTTGAGCACATCGGTGAGGTTGGCGGGCGGATACAGGGCCATGTCCGCTTCGCCGTTCTCGAGCGCGATCAGGCGGGCCTGAGGATCGGTGACGAACCTGATCTCGATCGCTGGCAGCGCCGGCTTGCCCGCCCAGTAGGTCTCGTTCCGCTTCAGCTGGGCGCCGTTCGTGTCGAGCCCCTCGAGCGTGAAGGGGGCGGTGAAGATGCCTTTCCCGGCGAGTTCGAGATCCTTGCCGCCGGCGGCGAGATGCGCTTCAACGGCGGCGGCGTCATAGACGGGCATGAGTCCTTGGTCAGCGAGGAGCCAGGGGAGCGACGCGTTGGGCTTCGGTGTCGTGAGTGTCACCTCCATGGCGCCGCTGACGGTGGCCTTGCTGTTTCCGATGAAGTTCTTGACCTGCGCGTTCTTGTCGATCTGGCGTTGCAGGGAGGCCGCGAGAGCTTGCCCGTCGAGGGCCTTTCCGTTCTGGAAGGTGATCCCTGGCCGAACGACGAGTTTCCACGTTTGGGCATCGATTCGGCTCAGCGACTCGAGCAGAAGGGGCTTGGGGTCGGATCGGTCCTCAGGTGCCACCGTGGGGTGTTCGCAGTAGCCAAAGGTGTAGCACCAGTGAGCGCCGGGGAGTGCCGGATCGATCGCGGTCGCTTTGAACGAGTTGAGGATCCGTAGTGGTTTCGTGATGGGGGCTTGCGTGGTCGGGGTGACGCTTCCGGCCGAGCTGGGTGGTTTCGTGATGGGGGCTTGCGAGGTCGGGGTGACGCTTCCGGCCGAGCTGGAGGGGGCGCCCTGGGAACTCACGGCCCCGGAGCCGCAGGCCGCAGCAACCAACCCCGTGAGCGCGATAGCGGCTGCGGCCGCCTGATGCCGGTGGCGGGACGGCGTGGTCGGGTCGGTGAAGCGCGATCGTCGGATCGCAGGTGATCTGCTCATCGTCTATTCCTTCGTTGGTCGTCGGTCGTTAGTTCTTGTGACAGCAGTTGCTGCATCGCGCCGGTCAGCCCGGCTGCGCGTTCGCAACGGTCTGCTGGAGGGTTCGCTCCCACGCCGCCACCCGCTCGTCCCACGGGAGCAGGTTGCAGGTCCCGCAGTAGCCGACGTCGGGACGCAAGTAGGCGAGGCAGCACGTGTCTCGGCACCAGAACAGCTGGCGATGCTCGCCGAGGGCGCCCTCGATCATTCGGCCCGAGGAGCCGAGCCGCCCGCCGCAGGCATCGAAGAAGTGGCTTGCCCGCTGGGCGATGTGCTCGGTGGGTGCCGCTCGCAGTCGGTCGAGCCAAGCGAACGCGTTACCGAGGGGGCTGGCGATGGCTCCATGGAGCGATCGCTTGCTGACCCGGCCGTGGGTGCGCAGCGCCTCGGCGACGGGGAGGAGGTGCTGGTCGAGCAGCGTGGCGATCAGCGCATCGAGGAGTTCTCCCTCGCCCGTGGGCGCTGCCCCAGCGGCTATGGCCGCGTCGTCGGACTCGAGACACCACGCCGGGACCGGCGAGAGATAGGCCGTGTCGGGGCGACCTGCGTGCCATCGCAGCCACACCGCATCGGGTCTGACGTCGTGGACACGTGCGTGTAGGGCCCACGAGGCCACGATCGCCGAGGCCACACGGATGCTGTAGCCGCTCATCAACGACGCTGCGGTGGCTGGGAAGGACGTTGTTGCCAGCTCGCCCGCTCGCGCTGAGAGCAGATGGCTCAGATCCGGCGGTGAGGCGAGGAGCGTGGCGGCACAGACCAAGCCGCCGGCCGCCGCAGGAGGGTAGATCTCAACGCGGAAGCGATCCGCCAACGAGCTGATCAGGCCGAGCGCCTCAACCGGCTCGGGCGGTGACGCCGTAGTCCATGCGGTTGACGCGGACGGGGGCGGCAGCAGACGAGTGGTGAGCACAAGGACCTCAGACGTTTAGGAATAGGACTCATTCTTATCACTGCGGTCTTCGCTGCGCCACCGGATTCGCGACTGGCATAGCCTGGTCCCCAACCAGCAGTGGGCTGACCGGAAGCGTGGTTGCGCAAAGGACAAGGTCGTGGCGGTCGCAACGAGTCGATCGATGCGCGACATGAGCCAGCACATTCGGCGATAGAGCGGGCGAGCGGTGTGGGCGGCGCTCGGCTCGTTCTGGCGGCGGGATGAATGCCAGCGCGCTGCTTCACCGTCGTTCGTTCCCACCGCATGCTTGCGAGAGGCCGTCCAGGGCCTGTCGTCGGACGCTCGATCGACGCGCCGCACCGAGGTTGTGCCGTCCTTGCACCCTGCGGCCATGCGCGGACGATCAGGCGATACGACGAGTGTCGGAGGAGGGCCGCCGACATCAGCGCGTCGATACCGATGGCCACCGTTCGGCGATCGACCCACTGCAAGTCGCCGTAGGCGGCAGCGGCGAGGCGGTGGGCTACTCGGCACGCACGGCCACCGACCATCGCACACTGCTCACCGCACCGCCGATCTCATCAATGCCGGTGGAGTATCTGACACCGAAGATCGAAGATCGCGCCGTCGAACTGCAACTCGCGCTCGCCGAACGAGACCACCACCGAGCACCGTCCGATCTCTTGATCGCGGCCACCGTGGAACTCGCCGACCTCACCGTCCTCCACCTGGACAAGGACTTCGAGCTCATCGCCGAACTCACCGGCCAGCCGACAGAACGTCTCACACTGACCTGAACGAAAACCTGCGAGGCATACCCATGCGGCTCGCTTGTTGCCGTCGGGCAGCGGATGGTTCCACGAGATCCGGCCGGCGAACACTGCGGCCTTGTCGTACAGGGCTGGCCTTGATCAGGTTCGCAGCGTTGATGCCGGTGACGTGTTCAGCGAGGTACCAGAACTCAGCAAGGCTGATCAGATGAGTTCGACCGAGACGCCTCGGGCATGCGCTGCGAGCGCCTCGATGTCGGCCTTGTCTCCCGTGAGGACGGTGCCCCCAGGCTCGGCGAGCGCAACCACGAGGGCGTCGACGGCTGAGCCGGAACGAGCGCGACGCCTGAGTTCGGCTGCCCGCCGGGCGATCAGGGGCGTGACCTCGGACTGGATGATGCACGTCTTGAGGAAGCGATGGGCCTTGGCGTCCCGCGCTGGATCACCCTGAAGCGACTCGACCAGGACCATCGTGGGCACGATCGGGGGCCAGAGGCCCTCGTCGACGAAGGAGCGAATGAGCGCGAGCGCGGGCTTGCTGCGCGTCGAGAGTCGAGTCACGCCGCCACTGTCGAGGATGAGCACATCAACCGGCCTGGCCGAGGCCCCGCTCGCGGATGCGTCGGGCGATTGCGTCGGCGTGGGCGCGCTGCCGGACGGTAGGTTCGCCGATCTCGGCTGCGAGTTCCTCGAGGTACGTCGCTGTTTCGTCAAGTGCATCCTGCCGTTCGAGCTCGGCGCGGAGCGCGATCTGCAGGAGCTCGGAAGCCGGCAGCCCGCGTCGCTTCAACTCGTCGTGGAGATCATCGGGCAGGTACACCTGAACGCGAGGCATACGCCTAACTATACGCCTATCAGCGAGAACATCGCAACGAGCCTGAAACGCCGAACCCTGCTACCGCCGGGCTATTCCGCCGTCGCTATGCGCTCTCCGACAAGATCTACGATGTAGCGCCCAGTGGCAGTTGGGTGCTCGTTTCAACGACCGCTTGCACGATTGCGGCGAACGAGTGGCAAGGGAACTGAGAGGTGTGATGATCGATGGTGTGCACTTCGCCGGGCACTTGTGCGTGGTGGCGTTCGGGATCGGCATCGACGGCACCAAGCACCCGCTGGGCGTGGTCGAGGGTGACACCGGTGTTCGACCACCCGGTCATTCAACGCTGCCAGCTGCACAAGATCCGCAACATCGAAGCGAAGCCGGGTTCACGGCGGTCGATCCGCTCGTGAGTCAATCACCTGTGAGGTCGGCGAGGATCGTCGGGAGGTCTTGCGCGTCGTCAAGCAGTCGGACGACGTCGACATGCTCGCCGGCAACCAGGTGGTACCAGCAGCAGGAGAAGCCGATCACGCGGCGGGTTCGAAGCCCTGGGATGCCGCACAGCTCACCGAGGCGTGGAGAGCCCGCGCGTGGCATCTTCTCGATCGCGACGAGCGCTGCGATTGCGGCGTCGAAGAACCGCTCCGCGACGGCATTGCCGCCGTGGGTGCGGACGTATCGGGTTCGTGCGATCAGGTCGGCTTCGGCCAGTGGCCGCAACACCGCAGTTGTCACGCGTTGGTGCCGAGCGCCCGGTCACGCAGCGTCTTGATCACCTCGTCGGTGACTCGGCGTCCAGGGCCCGATGCCAGTCCGTCGGCGATCAGGTCGCGCAAGCGCTGGGCGGCCTGATCGTGCTGGTCGCGACGGATCAGCTCGCGCAGGTACTCGCTGGTGTTGCCGTAGTCGCCGTCACGTACCCGGGCGTCGATGTAGTCGCGCATGGACTCGGGGAGTG
>JBJTVH010000056.1:0-3129 GCA_046081125.1 Acidimicrobiales bacterium | reverse complement strand
CACCACGACGACCAGGCCGTCGTCGGCCACGTAACCACCCTACCCTAGACCCCGCCCCACCCCCCCTCGCCCCTGCCCCTCCTCGCCCCGGAGCCGCCAAGCGCCCGAAAACGTCGATCAACACTGCCCGAAAACGTCACTCTTGGTTACCCGAAATCGTCAACTTCGCAGGGCCGAGGTCGTACGGTGGGGTCATGTCCGTCTCGCTGCGTGCACCGTCGTACCGACGGAGGGTGATCGACGACGAGCTGGACGTCCTCCTCGAGTCGGTCGCTGCGATCTCGCTCGAGGGCGCGAAGGGCGTCGGCAAGAGCGCCACCGCAGCCGAGCGCGTCGACCACGCCTTTGCGCTGGAGGATGCAACGACCCGGGCGCTCGTGGAAGCCGATCCCGGCCGGATCACCGCCGGGCGACGCGTGCTGCTCGACGAGTGGCAACACCTGCCCTCGACGTGGGACCTCGTGCGGCGATCCGTCGACCGCGGGGCCGCCGCCGGTCAGTTCCTGCTCACCGGATCTGCGTCCGTTTCGGACCCCGGTCGTCACTCGGGCGCCGGCCGGATCCTGCAGTTGCGGATGCGTCCGCTATCGCTGGCCGAGCGCGGCCACCGCCCGACGGTGCGCCTCGCCGACTTGCTCACCGGCCGAGGAGATCCTGTCACCGGCCACAGCGACGTCGACCTGCACCGGTACGTCACCGAGATCGTGGCGTCCGGGCTTCCCGGTATCCGCGGTCTTCCCGATCGGGCCCGCCGCGCGCAGCTCGACAGCTACGTCCAGCGGATCGTCGAGCGCGATGTGCCTGAACTCGGCATGCGGGTGCGCAACCCGTCGTTGATGATGCGGTGGATGCGGGCCTTCGCTGCAGCAAGCTCGACCACCACCGCGCTGGTGAAGATCGCCGCCGCAGCAGCCTCCGGGGGCGGGCAGCCCCCGGTGCGCGCCACAGTCGAGGCCTACAGGGGTGCGCTCGAACGACTCTTCGTCCTCGACGAGGTGCCGGGCTGGCAGCCGGGCCGGTCGCACCTGCGTGAGCTCGCCACCTCCCCGAAGCACCAACTCGCCGACCCGGCCCTTGCGGTCGCGCTCCTGGGCGTCGACGAGCACGCCTTGCTCGCCGGCGACGAACCGGGAGTCGACGTGCCCCGGGACGGGCCGTTGCTCGGCGCCCTGTTCGAGTCGCTCGTGACCCTGTCCGTCAAGGTCTACGCCCAGGCGTCGGAGTCGGCCGTGTCCCACTTCCGCACGCACCGGGGCGAGCGCGAGGTGGACCTGATCGTCGAGCGCCGCGACGGGAGGTGCGTCGCGCTCGAGGTGAAGCTCTCGCCCGTCGTGACCGACGACGACGTCAAGCAGCTCCGATGGTTGCAGGGCCGGTTGGGGCCCGACCTTCTCGATGCTGCGGTGATCACCACGGGTCGGGACGCCTACCGCCGACCAGACGGCATCGCCGTCATCCCCGCAGCGCTCCTCGGACCTTGACGCGCCACCCCACCCCGCCCCGGGCCCGCCGCTCGGCGCGCTCAGGGGCGGGCGAGGCGCAGGGCGAGGCGGATCAGGTCGCTGAACGCGTCGGGGGCGCCGGCGTGTGCGCCGTGGCCGACGTCGGGAATCTCGACGAGCCGCGCGTCGGGGAGGTGCTCGACGAACCAGGCGGTGCTGCGCCGATGGTGCTCGGCGCCGAGCCCGCCGCGGCCGACGACGGCGGGCACCCGGATCGCGTCGGGGTCCCACGGCCGGGCCCGGCGGACGTCGGCCAGCTCGCCGACGAGCGCCTCGCCCTCGGCCCGGCGCTGGTCGCGGGTGCGGGCCGGCAGCCGTTCCCACAAGGCGTCGCCGAGCATGCGGCGCAGGAACCGTTCGGCGGCATCGGCCGCAGGCGGCGGGGTGGCGTCGGCGTACACGGACGCGCCGGCGGTGGTGGTGGGCCACCAGTCGAGGAACGGCAGCGGGGTTTCGAACACGACGAGGGCCCGGACGAGGTCGGGGTGGTGGGTGGCGGCCCACAGCACCGGGTGACCGCCGAAGCTGTGCCCGACGAGGACCGCGGGCCGGCCTGCGAGCAGCTCGACGAGGTCCCGCCCGTGCTGTTCGGCGGTGTAGGGCGGTCCGGCGGGCAGGGAGCGGGCGTAGCCACGCCGGTCGTAGCGCAGCACCCGATGGTCGGCGTCGAGGCGTCGGGCCACCTTCGCGAAGCCGTCGGCGCGGTCCATCGAGCCGTGGACGAGGGCGACGAGCGGGCCGTCGGCGGGCCCGGACTCGACGACGTGGAGGCCGCTCACCGCACCCGGACCAGGCGCAGCACGTCCGTCGCCGCGCCCCCACCCGCCGCGCCCCCACCCGCTGCGCCCCCCGCTGCGCCACCCGCCGCGGCCTCGGGCGCGCCGGCGAGCACGGCGACCACGTCGCCGGCCGCTGCCCACCCCTCGCGCACGGCGGCTTCCACGGCGCACCACACCATCTCGTCGGTGGAGGCGTAGGTGCCGACCACGATCGGGCGCGCCCCCCAGGTGAGGGCGAGGCTGCGGGCCGTCACCGGGTCGGGGCTGACCGCGATCAGTTCGGGGGTGGGCCGGAACCGGGCCATCGCGAGCGCAGTGCGCCCGGTGCGGGTGCAGCAGATCACGGCCCGGGCGCCGGCGTCGGCGGCCGCTTCCCAGGCGGCGTGGCCCATCGCCCAGGTGATGCGGGTCTCGGCGTCGGGGGCCACCGGCGGGCGCAGCCGGCCGATGCGCTCACCCCAGCGGCGGTAGGCGGCGTCGGCTTCGGCGCGTTCGCACACCCGGGCCATCGTCTCGACGACGTTCACCGGATCGGAGCCGATGGCGGTCTCGGCGGAGAGCATGACGGCGTCGGTGCCGTCGAGCACGGCGTTGGCCACATCGCTGGCTTCGGCGCGGCTGGGACGTGGATTCTTGATCATGGACTCGAGCATCTGCGTGGCCGTGATGACGGGTTTGGCGTACTGCTTGCACAGCGAAATGATACGTTTCTGCTCCATGGGGACCTGTGCCGGAGGTATCTCCACGCCCAGGTCTCCGCGTGCCACCATGACGGCGTCGCTTGCACGGATGATGGCCTCGATGTTCACGAGCGCTTCGGGTTTCTCGATCTTGGCGATGACTGGGAT
>JBJTVH010000055.1:0-43237 GCA_046081125.1 Acidimicrobiales bacterium | reverse complement strand
CCTCCCCGGCTCGCCGGCGTCGGCGGCTGTCGCCCCGGCGGTTCGGCCCGGCCGCGCTGCTGTTGCCGGCGGTCGCCATCGTCGGCGTCGGCGCCCTCGGTCCGATCGCGGTGCTCGTCGCGTACAGCGTCGGGCTGCTGGGGGACAAGGTCCCAGCCGGCGCCGCGCAGTACCAGGAGATCCTCGGCGACGGGTACTACTGGGGCGTCTACCTGACCAGCATCCGTCTGGCGTTGACCGTCACCGGCGTGGCGCTGCTGGTCGGCCTGCCGATTGCGTTCGCGATCTCCCACAGCCGGGGCTGGACCCGCACCCTGCTGGTCTCGGCGATCGTGATGCCTCTGATGGTCAACATCGTGGTACGCAACCTCGGGTGGGTGATCGTGCTGTCCCGCAACGGGTTGTTGAACCAGGTGCTCGACGTGGTCGGCCTCCGGCAGTCGCTGCCGGGCAGTCTCGGCGGGATCGGTCTGGTGCTCGTCCACGTCGGCATCCCGCTGATCGTGCTCCCGATGCTCACGGCGATGGACCGCATGGATCCCGCCGAGCGGGAAGCGGCGCTGTCGCTCGGAGCCCATCCGATCGTCGCATTCTTCCGGATCACCCTGCCCCGTCTCGCAAGCGCGATGGTGGCCGGCAGCACACTCGTGTTCATCCTCGCCGTCGGTTCGATCGTGACGCCGCGCTTCCTCGGGCAGGGGCGGGTCGCCGTGGCCCCGGTGCTCGTGCTCCAGCAGATCGCGACCTACCGCTGGGAGCGGGCCGCGGCGCTGTCGATGCTGCTGTTCGTCATCGTGTTGCTCTATGCCGTGTTGGCCCAGCGTGTCGGCGGGCGGCTCACCCGGGGCCGCTCGGTGCGCTCCCGGCGTCGCGGTGCACTGTTGCGGTTCCGGCCGATCACGGCCGTCGCCTCGATCCTCAACCGGTTGCCGGTCCTGCAGCGGTCGTGGAACGCCGTGCGCCGCGCGTATCTGGTCCTGGTGCTCGGCTTCCTGATGTTGCCGATGATCGTGATCCTGAAGAGCTCGGTCGATTCGTCGGACTCGATCCAGGTCGGCTTCGACGGGTTCACGCTGAAGTGGTTCGCCGAGGCCTTCTCCTCGGACGGCTACCGCACGGAGTTGCTGTTCTCGGTCCGGCTCGCCGTGGCTGCCGTCGTGATTGCGCTCCTGGTGTCCCTGGCGGCGTCGTGGGTCTTGGCCCGGTTCTCCTTCCCCGGTCGTGACGGGGTGGTGGCGTTCCTGATGTCGCCGCTGCTGGTGCCGCAGGCCTCGTTGGCCATCGGGTTCGTGCTGTTCTTCCTGTGGCTGGGCACCAGCCCATCGTTCGAGCGGCTGTTGTTCGCTCACCTGGTGATCACGGTTCCGTACATGTGCCGGATGCTGGTGACGGCGTTCGAGAGCGTGCAGCGGTCCATGGAGGAAGCGGCGCTGTCGATGGGAGCGCGCCCGTTGCGGATGTTCTGGCGGGTCACGCTGCCCCTCGTTCGCCCCGGACTGTTCGCGGCGTTGCTGTTCGGGTTCCTCGTATCGTTCGACGAGGCTGCGGTGTCGGTGCTCCTGGCGAGCGGCGACACCACGACGTTCCCGGTCAAGTTGCTCGGCGCCATGGAGTTCCAGCCGACCCCGATCGGCACGGCGGTATCGGCGTTGTTGATCCTCGTGCTCATCTTCGGGATCGTCCCGCTGGAGCGACGCTTCGGCATCGCCTCCAACGCCGTCGGCGGACGCCGCTGAGGTGGGTCGCGTTCAGCGGGCTGTCTGGAGCGCGGCGAGGTCGGGCGTGGCGATGTCCAACTCGCCCACCGGGATCGCGCAGGCCTCGGTGGTCCACGCCCAGATCGAGGTGACCTTCCGTTCCGGCTGGACGTAGCCGTTGCGGCCGTGGAGCATCCGGTAGTTGTCGATGCAGAGCAGGTCGCCGGCGGCGAGCCGGAACTGGGTACCGTCGTGGCGGGAGCGAGCCACCTCCTCCATCCAGTGCTGCACCATCGGGGCGTGGCTGTGCTCGTCGGGTCCCGGTGCGGCGGCGAGGTCGGGATGGCAGCGCACCTGCACCCGGCCGTGCACCTGGCGAGCGATCGGCTCGAAGCTCGGCTGGGGGAAGTTCGGCATGCTGTGGTCGATCGGGACGGTCCACGCGAACCGGGCGAAGGCCTCGTCGTGTGCGGACAGCAGCGTGAGCAGCCGTAGCGCGTCGACGAGGAACGAGGCGCCGCCGATCGCGCACGGCTTCGCGCACCACAAGAAGATGTAGTCGGGGGCGTAGTCGCCGAAACCGAAGCCGTCGTTGTGGGCCGGTTGGTCGGCCTCCATGGGCCCCCGGTAGCGCTTCCGGCCGCGCTCGTCGGCCGGTTGCGCGGTGACGACGGCGGCCTCGTCGGCGATCTGCTCGGGCGTCACCTCGAACTGGGGGCGGATCCGGACCGTGCGCGGCCCCAGTACGTCACGACCGGTGGCGAGCGCCTGGTCGAGATCGGTGACGCCACGCACGAGGGCGGCGCCGTCGACGGCGAGCAGCGCCCGGGCGTGCTCGCACGACATGGCCACCTGGGGCAGGATCGCAGCGGCTCGAGGGTCCACGCACGGCCTCCTTGGGATGCGGGCGCAAGTGTCGTCGATCCCGGTGACCGGACCGTTGCGGCCGGATCATCACTTCGTTTCGCCCAGAGCAAACCGGGCCGAGCACCGGTCTCGCCGCGCGCCGCGGCCGGTCGCCGTCGTTCGGGCAGACTTGGACGATGGTGGTCGTGGCGCTGCGCTCGTGGTCGTTCCGGCGATGGTCGACGGCGGTGGTGGCCTCGCTGGCGACGGCGCTCGTCATCGGGCTTCCGACCGACGTCATCCCCAACCCGGTGTTCGGCCGCCCGGTCCCGGTCACCTGGTGGTCGCCGCTCGTGCTCGCCGTGTCGGCGGTCCTGACCGGGATGCTCGTGGCGACCTACGTGCGTGCGGTACCCGGTGTCGATCGGCCGGCGCGCGCCGGCGGCCTGGGCGGAGCGCTTGCGTTCTTCGCCGTCGGCTGCCCGGTGTGCAACAAGCTCGTCGTCGTCGCCCTGGGCACCTCGGGGGCCCTGCGCTGGTTCGAGCCGATCCAACCGCTCCTGGCCGGTGTATCGGTGGCGCTGCTGGCCGTCGCGCTGCGTGCCCGGCTCCGGGGCGAGGTCGCCTGCCCCGTTCCCCGATGACCGATCCGACACTGCGTCGCCGGGTCGTCGTGGCCGGTGCCGGTGGCCGGGACTTCCACGACTTCGCCACCGTGTTGCGCGACGACCCCGCCGTCGAGGTCGTCGCGTTCACCGCGGCGCAGATCCCCGGCATCGACCATCGCACCTTCCCGGCTGCGCTCGCAGGGCCCCGCTACCCCGACGGCATCCCGGTCCACCCCGAGGCCGACCTCGCCGCGCTCGTCGCCCGCCACGGGGTGGACGAGGTGATCCTCAGCTACTCGGACCTTCCGCACGTCGAGGTCATGCATCGGGCCTCGATCGCGCTCGCCGCCGGCGCCTCGTTCCGGCTCCTTGCCCCGCAACGGTCCTTCCTCTCCCTCGACCGTCCGGTCGTCGCCGTCACCGCCACCCGCACCGGAGCCGGCAAGAGCCAGACGAGCCGCCGGATCGGTCGCCTGCTCCTCGACGCCGGCCTGCGCGTTGCGCTCGTGCGTCATCCCATGCCGTACGGGGACCTGACGGCGATGGCCGTCCAGCGGTTCGCGACCCTCGACGAACTCGACGCCGCCGCCCCGACGATCGAAGAGCGAGAAGAGTACGAGGAGCCGATCCGCCAAGGGTTCGTCGTGCACACCGGTGTCGACTACGCCGCCGTCGGGCGGGCCGCCGCGGCCGAGGCCGACGTCGTCGTCTGGGACGGCGGGAACAACGACACGCCGTTCTTCACGCCGGCGTTGTGGATCACCGTGCTCGACGCGCTCCGACCCGACCACGGGCTCGGCTACCACCCCGGCGAGGTCAACCTGCGCCGGGCCGACGTGGTCGTCGTCAACAAGCTCGACAGCGCGCCCGCCGGTGCGCTCGAGGCCGCGCTCGCGGGGATCGAGACGGTCAACCCGAGGGCGACCGTCGTGCTGGCCGACTCGCCGGTCACCCTCGACCCGGGCCCGACGTTGGCCGGGCGTCGGGTGCTCGTGGTCGAGGACGGCCCCAGCCTCACCCACGGCGGGATGCCCTTCGGCGCCGGCACGGTCGCGGCCCGGGCGGCCGGTGCGACCGAACTGCTCGACCCGCGCCCGTACGCGGCGGGCTCGATCGCCCAGGTGTACGCCGCGCATCTCCACCTCGGTCCGGTGCTGCCGGCGATGGGGTACGGCGCCGAGCAGGTCGAGGACCTCGCAGCGACGATCGCCGCAGCGGCGCCCGACGTCGTGGTCACCGGCACCCCGATCGGGCTCGAGCACGTGCTCGCCCGGGCGGGTGGCCAGCTCGGCGTCCCCGTCCGGCGGGCCCGGTACGAACTGCGGGAACGCCAGCACCCGGACCTGCGCGACGTCCTCGCGCCGTACCTCGCCGGCTGGGGAGCCCGGGCGTGAGCGCACGGGTGGCGATCACCCACGTCGAACTGCGCCGGGTCCACCTGCCGCTCGTCACCCCGTTCCGCACTGCGCACGGCGTCGAAACCGTTCGTGACGTTCTCATCGTGCGCGTGCTCGGCCCCGACGCGGAAGGCTGGGCGGAGTGCGTCGCGCCGGCGGAGCCCACGTACACGGCCGAGTACGTCGACGGCGCGCACGACGTGCTGCGCCGGTTCCTCGTCCCGGCGTTCGCGGCGGGTGAGGCTGCGCCGGTGGTGAAGGGTCACCCGATGGCGCGCGCGGCGCTCGAGGTGGCCGTCCTCGACGCCGAACTGCGTGCCGCGGACCGCAGCCTCGCCGCCCACCTCGGCGTCACCCGGGCGCGCGTCCCGGCCGGCATCGCCCTCGGGATCTCCGGCTCGGTGCCCGCGCTGCTCGACGCCGTCGAGCGCCACGTCGCCGAGGGCTACCGGCGGGTGAAGCTGAAGATCGAACCCGGCTGGGACCTCGTCCCGGTCGCCGCCGTCCGGAGCCGGTTCCCGGACCTGGCTCTGCAGGTCGACGCCAACGGCTCGTACACCCTGGCGGCCGCCGACCATCTCGGTGGCCTCGACGAGTTCGGCCTGCTGCTGTGCGAGCAACCGCTCGCCGACGACGACCTCGCCGGCCACGCCGCCCTCGCCCGCCGGATGCACACGCCGATCTGCCTCGACGAGACGATCACCTCCGCCACCGTCGCCGCCGATGCGATCGAGCGGGGTGCCTGCTCGGTGGTCAACCTCAAAGTCGGCCGGGTCGGCGGGCTCGCGGAGGCGGTGCGGATCCACGACCACTGCCGGGCCCGGGGCGTGGCGCTGTGGTGCGGAGGGATGCTCGAGACCGGGCTCGGCCGGGCGCTCAACGTCGCCCTCGCCGCCCTGCCGGGCTTCACGCTCCCCGGTGACCTGTCGGCGTCGGACCGGTACTTCCACGAGGACCTCACCGAACCGTTCGTGCTCGACGACGGCCACCTCGCGGTGCCGGCCGGTCCCGGTCTCGGGGTGAGCCCCCGCCCGGAGGTGCTGGCCGCCACGACCCGTTCGGTCGAGACCCTCGACCTGCGCCGTTGAGGACCGAGGTCCCGGTCGGATCGTGCCCGCCGGCGGCCACACTGCGGCATGCCCGAGTTCGACTACGCCGGGGCCGCAGCGCCCGTGCGGCTGTTCAGCGCCGACGCCGTGTTGTGGGTCGCCCCGTCGGCCTCGGTCGCCGAAGCGGCCCGGGTGATGGCGGCGGCGGACGTCGGCCTCGTCGTGGTCGGCGCGCACGACGAGGCCGTCGGCGTGCTGTCCGAACGCGACGTCGTGCGCGCGGTCGCCGACCGGCTCGACCTCGACCGCACCGGCGTCGGCTCGGTCGCGAGCCCGCACCTCGTGCGCGTCGAGGCCGGCACAGCGGTCCATGACGTCGCCGAACGCATGCTCGCCGAGTACGTCCGCCACGTGCTCGTCGACGACGACGGCGGCCTCGTCGGGGTCGTGTCCGCCCGTGACCTGCTCGGCGCGTACGCAACCGCCGACGAGGTCGAACTCGGCGGCCTCGAACCCGGCGGTACCCCGATCGTGTGAGCGCTACGGCGTGATGACGGCCCGGCCGGCGAGCTTGCCGGCGTGGAGCAGCGCGTAGGCCTCGGCGGCCCGCTCGAGCGGGAACCGTTCGACGTGCGGATTGATCGCACCGCGGGCGGCGAGCGCGATCACCTCCATCAGCTCGGTGACCGTGCCCCAGTAGGTGAGCGACACCGACACGCCATAGGGCACCCGGCCCTGACCGACGGCCAGCGATCCGCCGGCAAGGCCGACGATCGTCACGTGACCCGCCGAGCGGACCACCGAGGCCGCGAGCGTCAACGTGCTGTCGGCCCCGACGAAGTCGAGCACGACGTCGGCACCGATCCCACCTGTGCGGCCGCGGATCTCGGCGGCGGCACCGTCGGCCGGGATCGCATGATGCGCCCCCGACGCGAGCGCAAGGGCGAGGGCCTCGGCGCGGGTGTCGACGGCGATGATCGTCGCCGAGGTCGTCGCGGCGAGGATCTGCACACCGAGGTGACCGAGGCCGCCGACACCGATCACGACCACCGTCGCCCCCGGTTGCAGCAGCGCCGCCGACCGCTTGATCGCATGGTACGGCGTGAGCCCGGCATCGGTGAGCGGGGCGGCGATCACGGGATCGAGGTCGCCGAGCGGGACGAGGTGCCGGGCGCTCGGCACGAGCAGCAGCGGAGCCATCCCGCCGTGCGTGCCGAGGCCGCCACCCGCGATCGGGTTGGTGTGCGCCACTGCGCAGTAGTTCTCCGCCCCGGTCCGGCACCGGTGGCAGCGCCCGCAGCCCCACGGCCCGTGGACCGCGACGGGCGCACCGATCTCGAGGCCGGTGACCCCGGCGCCGACGGAATGGACGTACCCGGCGTTCTCGTGCCCGAGCGTCATCGGGATCGGCCAGGGGACCAGACCCGGCGGGAGATCGTGGAGGAGGTGCAGGTCCGAGTGGCAGGCACCGGCGCCCCCCACCCGGATCACGACCTGCCCCGGCCCCGGTCCCGGCTCGGCGACCTCGCGCAGCTCGGGGTCGTGCTGGAACTCGACGAGCTGCAGGGCTCGCACGGTGGGCTCGTCAGTTCGACGCCGACGGCGTCGCGCTCGACAGGCGGTGGTTGGTGTAGGTGGGGCCGCCCACCCAGTGGCACACCTGCGGGTCGCACTCGCGCAGCGAGCCGCGCTGCCACCGGCCGTCGAGGTCGAACCATCCCTCGCGTCCATCCGTCGCGGTCACCTTGACGATGCCGTCGCCGTCGCGCTCGTAGAGCCAGCCGGTGAAGGGATGCTTTGCGCCGTTCATGACCGCCTCACTTGCCCTCGCCGCCGGCGGGGCCCTCGATGAACTCGGTGAGCTTGTTGTGGAGCCAACGAACCTTCGACTCCTGGTAGATGCTCAACGTGACGCCGGGCTTGAAGGTGGCCTCGAGGCCCTTCTGCACGTTGGCCATGTTGTAGAGATCGCCGTCGAACACCTTGCCGAGCATGCCGATCTCCTCGGCGGCGGAGAACCGCTCGTCGGCGCTGAGCCAGTGGATCGACGCCGGCGGAGGACGCTCGCCTTCGTAGGGCGACACGAAGATGCACTCCATGATCGCCTGGCGGTGGTTGTCGCCGTTGGGGCGGAACCGGTACACGATCCGGTTGTAGGCACCCCAGGGGTGGAAGTTCGGGAACAGGGTGTAGTCGAGCGAGTCCATCAGTTCGGCGTCGCTCATCCGCTCGGCCCGCTCGCTGTCGATCGGGGCCCAGCGGCGCCGGGCCATCTCGGCGGCGAAGGCCCGCATCGTGGTGCCCTCGGGGACGTGGACCGGCAGTTCCTGATCGTGGCGCACGTCGAGCATCGCCGCGAGCATCTCGTCAGGCGTGGGCTCGTAGCCGAGCAGCGGGCTGGGGGTGCCGCCGGGCGTGATCACACGCGAGCAGTTGTCCCAGATGTCGATCTGGCTGTTGGTGTCGCCGAGGTACGGCATCACGAGCGGGTGCGTGCCGTTGACGTGGTACGCCTCGCAGAACGCTTCCTGCACGATCTTCCAGTTGGCGTCGATCACCTTCGCGATGTGGGCCTGCTTGTAGTAGCTGCCGAGGTCCCAGTCGGCGAACTGCTCGCGCAGGTCGGCGATGTACTCGTCGAATGGGGTGGCATCCGGATCGGGGTTGATGAACACGAACCCGGCCCAGGTGCCGACCTGGCAGTCGTGGAGGTGGAACGCCTCGTCCTCCACCTGCGGGAAGTCCCAGCGGGCGGGGATGTCCTGCAGCGAGCCGTCGAGGCGCCAGGCGAAGCCGTGGAAGGCGCAACGGATCTCCGAACAGTTCCCGTCGAAGTCCTTCAACCGCCGGCCCCGGTGCAGGCAGGCGTTGGGGAAGGCCTTGATCGAACCGTCGGGCTGGCGGACCACCAGGAACGACCACCGGGTGATCTCGTACACGTAGTAGTCGCCCGGCTCAGGGATCTCCTCCTCGCGGCAGGCGTACTGCCAGGCCCGGGTCCAGAGGCGCTTGACCTCCTTGTCGTGCCACTCGCGTGAGATGTACCGGTCGATCGAGACGTCCTCGTCGCCCTGGTGGCTCCAGTGCTCGGCCCGCAGCGCGGCGGGGACCGGCTTGGTGTCGGCGTCGAGCAACTGCTGGTAGGTGACCCCGGGCGAACGGGCGATCTCGGGATCGGCCTGCATCGTCATGTCGTTTCCCCTCACGGGACGGTCGGAACTGATCGGGAGATTACTTCTCGCAGGCCGCAGGCGGGGAGGGCGGGTCCCAGTCGAGCCACAGCTCCTTCATCGCCCGGAGGGTCACGTTCGGGTGGTGCGAGAAGTCGTTGCGGCCCGGGCTGAGGCGCAGGTTCGCCAGGCGGGGCACGAGCGTTTCGAACGTGAGGCGCTGCTCGACGCGCGACAGCCCGGCCCCGGGACACACCGTCTCGCCCCAGGAGAACGCGAGGTGCCGGTGGGCGTTTGGCCGCTGGTGGTCGAACTCGGCCGGGCAGCCGAACACGGCCGGGTCCCGGTTGGCGGCGGCGTACCGCAGGTGGAGGCTCGCGCCCCGGGGGATCGGGACCCCGCCGACGTCGGTGTCGATCAGGGCGGTGCGCACCATGCCCATCGTCGGGGACTCGGCCCGCAGCACCTCTTCGACGAAGACCCGGGTACGGCTGCGGTCGGCCCGCAGTGCGGCCAGGGTGTCGGGGTTCGACAGCAGCAGCCACATCCCCGAGGTGAGCGCGAACGTGGTGGTCTCGTTGCCGCCGATGTACAGGTGGTCGACCATGTTGATGATCTCGGCCTCGGTCAGGGGCCGGTCGCGGAACCGGGCCTCGTTGACGAGGTAGGAGATAACCGAGTCGTCGGGCGTGGCCCGCTTGTCGCGCATGGTGTCGGCGATGAAGTGCTGGAACTCCACCCCCTTCTCGCCCGCGTAGACCGCCTCGTCGTCGCTCAGGCGGCCCTTGAACGGCAACACCCAGGCCTCCGACCACACCTTGAGCTGCGGGATGTCCTCGGCCCGGAATCCCATGAACGCGGTGATCACCCGGACCGGCAGGGGGATGGCGAACTGACGCACGAACTCGCAGGTGCCGTCGGGCTCGAACGAACCGAGGAGCTCGTCGATGATCCCCTGGATCAGGTCGCGGCGCCGTTCGGCGGCGGCGACGGTGAAGAACGGGTCGACGATGCGGCGGTAGTCGGCGTGCTCGGGCGGGTTCGAGCCGAGCACCGACCGGCGCGGCCATCCGTCGCGCTCGTAGATCTCTCGGGTGAGGGCGTTCGGCCCCGCCGACGGGGTGGACTCCCCGGCGCCGCGCCCGAACACGTCGATGCGGCGCAGCACGTCGGCGATGTCGTCGTAACGGGTGAGCACGTAGGTGGTCGTGCCCGGCATCTGCCACACCGGGGCCTCGGCCCGCAGCAGGTCGTAGGTCGGGTACCAGTCCTCCTGGGTGGCGGGACAGAAGAAGTCGACCTCGTCGACCCTCGTCGGACGACCCGGAACGCTCGCAGCCACGGCAGCTCCCCTCGCGACGCCCTGACGCTAGTGCCCGGCCGGGCGGCGACCGCGGCCTACGGTGCGAGGGTGTCCACCACCGCCTCGCCGCCCGACGCCCGACGCCGGGGTGCGACCGCCGTGTTGCGCCATCGGGACTTCCGCTTGTTCTGGCTCGGGGCGCTGGTGTCGAACATCGGCACGTGGATGCAGAACGCCGCCGTCCCGTTCGTGATCTACCAGCTCACCGAATCCTCGGCGTGGGTGGGGCTGTCGACCTTCGCCGTGCTGTTCCCCGGTGTCGTCCTGGCGCCCGCCGCCGGGGCCTACGCCGACCGGCTCGACCGCCGGCGCGTGCTGCTGTGGGGCCAGGCCGCCTCGGGGCTGGCCGCGTTCGGACTCGCGGGCGCGTGGGCGGCCGGCGTGCACCGGCCGGGTGTGGTGCTGCTGCTCGTCACCCTGGGCGGCATCGTGTGGGGCCTGACGATGCCGACCTGGCAGGGCTTCCTCGCCGACCTCGTGCCCCGGTCCGACCTGCCGGACGCCGTCACGCTGAACTCGATGCAGTTCCACGGCTCGCGTGCCATCGGCCCGGCGCTCGGCGGTCTGGTCCTCGCCGCGTTCGGGCCCACGTGGGCGTTCGTGGCCAACGGGATCTCCTACGTCGCGGTGATCGTCGCCGTGCTCGCCGTGCGGGCCCGGCCGGCGCGCCCGCAGCCGTCGGGCAACAGCGTGCGCAGCGACCTGCTGGCGGGGTTCCGCTACGCCCGGCGCAACCGGGGGATCGCCACGGCGTTGACGATCGTCGTGGCCGTCGGGTTCCTTGGTAACCCGATCGTGCAGCTCGCGCCGGTGTTCGCCGAGCGGATCTACGACGTCGGCGCCGGGGAGTACGGGCTGCTCACCGGGGCGTTCGGGGCCGGCGCAGCGACGGGGATCTGGTTGGTCGGGCGGTGGAGTCGCAACCGGGGTCGCAGCCGGGTCCTGCTCGGCGCGCTCGGCGTCCTCGGCGTCGCCGTCGTCGGCTTCGGGCTCGCCCCGGTCTACCCGGCCGGGCTCGCGTGCGTGCTCGTGGCCGGGTCCGCGGCGGTGGGCTCGGGCACGCTGCTGCTCACCACGGTGCAGCTGCAGGTGGCCGACGCGTTCCGGGGTCGGGTGCTCGGCGTGTACGCGATGGCGTTCACCGCCAGCTACCCGCTCGGCTCGCTCGTGCAAGGGCTGCTGGCCGATGCGATCGGGCCCCGGGCCAACGAGCTTGTGGTCGGCGCAGTGATCCTAGCGGTCGCCGTCACGCTGGTGATCCGGCGGGCGTCGCTCGTGGCCCTCGACGCCAGTGGCGCCGAGCCGGCCTAGTCGCGGATCTTTCGATCCATGTTCTCGTGGTAGTGCGCGATCTTGCACTCCCGCTCCGACAGGATCTGCGTGCGGAACGCCGAGGACCGCTTGGTGCGCGCCATCTGCTGGTAGATCGCGATGTCCTCGCCGACCACGTGTTGCAGGCCGGCCCAGTGCCGCATCGTGTGCTGGAAGTACTGCTCGTAGGCGGGGTCGGTGCGGTCGCCCGGGTAGAGGATCTCCCAGCACAGGAACCGGGTCCGGTCGACGTCGATCGGGATCGGCTGGAACACCTGGATGTGCTCGGGGTTGCAGTTGAACACCGTGTTCGGGAATACCACGTAGTGGCAGATGCAGTAGCGGTGGTGGTCCCAGGTGGCCTGCAGGTCGTCGAGGTGCTCGGCCCGGGGCACGAAGCACAGGTAGTTGTCGCCCGAGATGTGGAACGACGTGCCGCGCACCGCCTTGGTGAACGCCGGCGGCACGTGGTGCAACTCGGTGACGTGGTACACCTCGTTGAACCCGTCGACGACCGCTTTGTACGAGACGGGCACGTCGAAGGTGATCACCTCGTGCAGGACCATGTCCTCCATGCGGTAGGCGCCGAGGTCGCTCGTGATGTCGGGACCGATCGCGTCGAGCAGCGGCGTGGCGGCCTGCGGGCCGGCCAGGTTGATCCAGATCCACCCGCCCCAGGTGTCGACCGCGACGGCGGGGGAGCGGGCGCCGTCGACGTCGTCGGCGCAGAAGTCCTCCCGTTCGGGCACGCCCACGAGACGTCCGGTCGTGTCGTACACCCAGCCGTGATACGGACAGGTGAACCGGCGGGCGCCGCAGCCGGACAGCTCGCCGACGATCGCAGGCCCACGGTGCAGGCACACGTTGTGGAACGCAGCGAACCCCCCGTCGGGCTGCCGGGTGACGACCACCGTCTCACCGTGGCCCTCGTAGGTGAGCCAGTCGCCCGGGTTCGGGATCTGCTCGACGCGCCCCGCGATCAGCCAGTGGGTGCGCAGCACCTTCTCCCGCTCGAGTTCGAAGCGGACCGGGTCGGTGTACACGTCCATGGACATCCGGCTCGGACCGTGGTCGGGGACGTGCTGCACCCCCGGGCCGAGCCGGGCCGGCAGGTCACCGCGAACGGGAATGTGGACCATGGCAGAGAACCCCCGAGGCGCCGTGTGCGGATGGTACCCGGGCTCGGCGCCCGTACTCAGGCCCAGCCGCCGGCGTAGGCGACGAACTGGCCGGTGGTGAACCGGCTCGTACCGTCGAGGAACACCGCACAGAAGTGGGCGAACTCGTCCATCGTGCCGAGCCGGCCCATCGGGACCATCGCCTCCACCCGGGCCCGGCCCTCGGGGGTGTCGGCCCGGTTGGCCTTCACGAAGCCCGGGAAGTCCATGAAGTTCGTCCCGACCGCGTTCACCTGCACCCCGCTACCGGCCACCTCCGCCGCCACGTTGCGCACCAGGTGGTTGGCCCCGGCCCGGGCCGCCGAGTACAGCGGCGCCCCCGGCGTGGCACGAGCCGCGGACGCGCTGGTGATGACGAGCACCTGCCCCTCGCCCCGCTCGATCATCAGGGGCAGGACGGCCTTCAAGAACCGGTACGGGATCTCCACGCAGCCGACGAGGACGTTGCGGAGGTCCTCGACGCTCGAGCGCAGGAAACGGCCGGTGGCGATCCGCCCGGAGAACAGGCAGGCGGCGTCGATGCGACCGAAGCGGGCGATCCCGGCCGCCACGAGCGCCTCGGCGGCCCCGTCGGCGCCGAGGTCACCGAGCCCCTCCACGGCCTCCACGGCCGCGCCCGACGCGGTCAGCTCCTCGACGAGCGCCGGTGCCGGGTCGGCCAGCACGAGGTTGTGCCCGCGGGCGGCGAGCACCCGGGCGAGGTCCGGGCCGACGTAGGCGGAGGACGGGACGACGGCGGCGACCCGGCGGGTGGTGATCTCGGTCATGGCCCCAGCTTGCCCGGTTGTTGGGAGCCCGTCGGGCGGCGGCGGTAGCGTTCCGGCCGATAGCTCGGACCATGGGGGCGACATGAGCGATATCGATACCGCACAGCTTTCCGACGCGGAGGCCGAGGCGTTCCGGGCTCGTTGCCGGACGTTCCTCGAGCAGCACGCCACGGGGATCAAGGGCACCCGGGGTGACGACCGTGGCGCCGGGATGATGGCCCAGGCCAAGACGTTCCAGAAGGCGCTAGCCGATGCCGGCCTGGCCGGGATCGTGTTCCCGAAGGAGTACGGCGGCGCCGGACTCACCCGGGCCCACGAGCGGATCTGGCGCGAGGAGTACGCCAAGTTCCCCGACATGACCTCCGAGCTCACGATCAGCCACGGCATGTGCCTGCCTGTGCTCAACGACTTCGGCACCGCCGAGCAGAAGGACCGGTTCCTGGCCAAGAACATCAGCGGCGAGAACGTGTGGTGCCAGATGTTCTCCGAGCCCGGCGCGGGTTCCGACGTCGCCAGCTTGCAGACCAAGGCCGAGCGCGACGGTGACGAGTGGGTCATCAACGGCCAGAAGGTGTGGACCACGCTCGCCCACCTGAGCGACTACGGCGTGTTGATCGCCCGCACCAACCCCGACGCCCCCAAGCACGCCGGCATCTCGATGTTCATCTTCGACATGAGGGCCCCCGGCGTCGAGATCCGCCCGATCCACCAGATCGACGGCGGCAAGCATTTCAACGAGATCTTCTTCACCGACGTGCGCATCCCGGCCGACTGGCTGCTCGGCACGTTGAACAACGGGTGGAACCAGGCCACCGCGATGCTCATGTACGAGCGGGTCGCCATCGGCACCGGCTCCTCCAGCGGTGTGTCGCACCCCTATGCCGACCGCCTGATCGACGACGCCCGCAAGAAGGGCCTCACCGCCGATCCGGTCGTTCGCCAGTTGTTGGTGCGCATCTACAGCGAGGAGACCACGAAGTCGCTCGTTGCGATGCGCACCCGGGCCGAGCTCAAGGCGGGCAAGGCCCCCGGGCCCGGTGGGTCGCTCGGCAAGCTGCACGGCGCCCGCATCTCCCGGCTGATGCGCCAGGCGGTGCAGACCGTCGCCGGCGCCGAGACCAACGCCTGGGAAGAGGGCGGCAGCGACTTCTGGCGCCGGATGATGCTCACGAGCTTCTCGTCGCACATCGCCGGCGGCACCGACGAGATCCAGAAGAACATCATCGGCGACCGCGTGCTCGGCCTGCCCCGCGAACCGATGGTCGACAAGGACCTGCCGTTCCGCGACCTCAAGGTCGGCACCCAGCGGTCCTGATCGGCGCACACCGGCGCTGCGGCGCCGGTGCGGTCTGGCACCGGGTCGGCCGGCGAGGGGTACGGTCGCACCCATGCGCACGCAGGACCTGATCGACCTCACCGGCAAGCGGGCCGTGGTCACCGGCGCCGGAGCCGGGATCGGCGCCGCCATCGCCGCCCATCTCGCCGGTGCCGGTGCCACGGTGCTCGTCACCGATCTCGACGCCGTCGCCGCCGAGGCGACGGCGTCGTCGTTGCGGGCCGCCGGAGCCTCGGCGAGCGCCATGCGCTGCAACGTGACCGTCACCGACGAGCTCGTCGCCGCCGCCGAGGCGGGGGCGGGCGACGACGGCGTCGACATCTGGGTGAACAACGCCGGGATCTACCCGACCACCGGTCCGCTCGCCGGGGTCACCGACGAGTTCGTGGCTCGCATGCTCGACGTGAACGTGCGGGCCCAGTATTCGGCCACCCGGGAAGCGGTTCGCCGGATGCCCCGCGGTGGGGCGATCGTGAACCTGGCCTCGATCGCCGGATTGCGCGGCGGAGCCGGGATCAGCGCGTACTCCACGTCGAAGGCGGCGGTGATCGGGATGACCCGGGCGCTCGCCGCCGAGTTGGGCCCGGCCGGGGTCCGCATCAACGCCGTGGCGCCGGGCGTCATCGACACCCCTGGCGTACAGGCGCAGCTCGGTCCGCTGAAGGACCAGGGGATCGAGATCGAGCGGATCATCGCTGGAAACCCGCTGCGCATCGGCGGCCGGCCCGACCACATCGCCCGCGTCACGCTGTTCCTCGTGTCGCCGCTCGCCGAGTTCGTCACCGGGCAGACGATCGTCGCCGACGGCGGCGCCACGCTGTGAGCGTCGAGTTCCACCTGGACTCCCCGGCGTTCCAGGCCGACCCTGCCGAGCACTTCGCCCGGCTGCGCACCGGCTGCCCGTTGCACCGCAACGACGAGCCGGCGCTCCACTACTCGCTGTCACGCGACGCGGACGTGCGCTCGGCGTTGCGCGACGACGAGACCTGGTCGTCGGCGGCGGGCCCGGGGCTCGCCCATGCGGACCCGGCCCGGTCCACGACGGTGCTCGTGTCGAGCGACCCGCCGAAACACACTGCGGAGCGCGTGGCGATCTCCCGGGTGTTCCGCACCTCGGCCGTCGAGGCGATGGAACCGGACCTGCGGACGCTCGTGGCGGGGATCGTCGACGGTTTCGTCGCTCGGGGCGCGGGTGATCTCGTGCAGGACCTGGGGATGCCGGTGCCGCTCACGGTGATGTGCTGGATGCTCGGCACCCCGGTCGAGGACCTCGAGCTGTTCCGGTCCTGGGTGCTGCCGATGGCCGAGGGCGTCACCTACGTGCGGGGCTCGATGGACCCGCGCGTCGCCAACGCCTACCGCGAGTTCACCACCTACTTCGGGGCGCACATCGCTCGTCGCCAGGGTGCGATCGATGCGGGCGACGCGGTGCCCGACGACCTGCTGACCCGCCTGCTCACCGTCGAGCGCGACGGCCAGCGCCTCACCACCGCGCAGGTGTTGGGGTTCTGCCAGTTCCTGCTCGTCGCCGGCAGCGCCACCACCACGCTGCTGATCGGCAACCTCGTCCACCGGCTGCTGGAACACCCCGACCAGTGGGCGGCCGTGGCCGCCGACCGGTCGCTGGTGGCCAACGCCGTCGAGGAGAGCCTCCGGTTCGACGCACCGGTGCACGGCCTGTTCCGCACCAACACCTGCCCGGTCACCCTGCACGGCGTCGACATCGAACCCGACACCAAGGTGCTCATGCTGTTCGCATCGGCCAACCGCGACCCTGACGCCTGGGACGACCCGGACCGCTTCGACGTCACCCGTGACCTCGGCGGCCTGAAGCGTCATCTGGCCTTCGGGTACGGGATCCACCTGTGCCTTGGTGCGCCGCTCGCCCGGCTCGAAGCCGCCGTCGCCCTCGACGCCGTGCTCGACCGGTTGCCCGGCCTGCGCCTCACCGGTGAACCGGTCGAGGTGCGGGCCTCGGTGCTGCACGGCTACGAACATCTTCCCGTCGCCTGGGACGTCCCCCCGGGCTGATCCGAGCCGAGGAGGCCCGAGCATGGAGACCCTGCAACGCGACGTCCCCACCGGGGTGGTGGCCGGCGCCTACGACCCCCGGTTCGCACCGGTCGTCGAGGAGTTCGTGCGCAACTACCACGACCGTGGCGAGGTGGGCGCGTCGCTGTGCGTGTCGCTGGGCGGCGAGACGGTGATCGACGTCTGGGGCGGCGCGGCCGTGCTCCCCGGCGAGGACCGCGCCGGGGCGCCATGGGAGCGCGACACCGTGTCGATCGTGTTCTCCTGCACCAAGGGCGCCACTGCGCTGTGCGCCCACGTGCTCGCGTCCCGAGGGCTCCTCGACTACGAGGCTCCGGTCGCCACGGTGTGGCCGGAGTTCGCCCGCAACGGCAAGGAATCGGCGACGGTGCGCATGATGCTCGACCATTCCGCCGGGGTGCCGGTGGTTCGGGGCGAATTGAGCCGGGACGAGGTCGAGGACTGGGACCGGATGGTCGCCCGCCTGGAGGCCGAGGAGGCGTTCTGGGAGCCGGGCACCCGCAACGGGTACCACATGCTCAACTTCGGCTGGACGGTCGGTGAGCTGGTGCGGCGGACGTCGGGCCGCTCACTGGGCACGTTCTTCGCCGAGGAGATCGCCGGCCCGCTCGGGATCGACTTCTGGATCGGCCTGCCCGAGGCGGTCGAGCCGAGGGTCGCGCCGATGCTGCCGTACGTGCGGCCCAAGGGTGAGCCGCTGTCGACGTTCCAGAAGGCGATCCTCAACGACCCCACCTCGATCCCCGCCTGTTCGTTCCGCAACGGCCCCGCCTTCAACCCCGGCCGCCGATCGGCCCGGGCGGCCGAGGTCGGCGGTGGCGGGGGGATCGCCAACGCCCGTGCGCTCGCCGGGATGTACCGGCCGCTCGCGCTCGGCGGTGACGGCCTCGTCGACGCTGCGACGTTGCGCCGGATGCGCACGATCTCGGTGGCCACCAACGACGACGCGACGCTGCGGATCGCCACCCGGTTCGCGCTCGGTTTCATGGTGTCGATGGACAACCGGGCCAAGGTGGAGACCGATTCGGTGGTGCTCGGGGAGCAGGCCTTCGGCCACGTCGGCGCCGGTGGTTCGATCGGGTTCGCCGACGTCGCGCACGGGCTGTCGTTCGGCTATTCGATGAACAAGATGGGCAAGGGCATCCTGCTCAACGAGCGCGGCCAGTCCCTCGTCGACGCCACCTACGCCGTCCTCGGCGCCTGACCGCCCGCGCCCGCCTGCGCCCGTCAGCGGGTCAGCGGGTCAGCCGGGGGTGAAGGTGACGGGCAGGGACCAGCAGGTGCGCAACTCGCCCCACTGCAGCGATCGCAGCGTGGGCGTGGCCCCCGCTGCGAGGGTTACGTCGCCGAGTCGTTCGAGCAGCACTCGGCTGGCGGTGACCGCCGTGTCACGGGTGAGCGCAAACCGCGAGCGCGGCCGGTCCTCGGGCAGGGCGGGGTGCTTCGAGGGCGCCCCGGTCCCGAACGACACCGGCGAGCACAGCCCATCGGCCCGGTAGTGCCCACGGGCCTCGCGGTGGCAGAGGTCCTTGCGGGTGATGGAGAACGTGTCCGGGTCCGAGAAGGCCCGCGGATCACGGTTGGCCGCAGCGGCCGAGCACACGACCAGCGCCCCGTCGGGAAGCAGGCGGCCGAACCGCTCCACCTCGTGGCGGGTGAACCGGCGGGCGATCAGCACCGGCGTCGAGTGGCGCATCGCTTCGAGCCACGCCGCTTTCACCAAGCGGCGCTCCTCGGTGACGATGCCGAGCTGGTCTCGGTGGGTGAGCAGCAGGAACCACAGGTTGGCGAGCGACCCGTGGAGCGTGTCGTGGTCCTCCTCGAGCAGGGTGGCCACGACGTCGCGCCCGTCGCCGCCGAGGCCGGCGATCACCGAGATCAGGTCGTCCCCCGGGGCATCGCGGCGCTGCGCGACGACGGGCAGCAACCCGGCCAGCAGCTCGTGGAACGCCGTGCGGGCGTCCTCCCGGCTGCGCGGCTCCCAGCTCCCCGCGCGCCGCAGGCGTAACAGCCGCTCGGCGAACCAGGCGAACGACGGCGCCGGCAGCCCGAGGACCCGGGCCCACAGCTCGACGGGGTACCGGGCGGCGAACCCGATCGCGAGATCGGCGGCGCCGGCGCCGTCCTGCTCGGCGGCCAGTTCGTCGCACAGTGCGTGGGCCACCTCGGCGGCGGCCGCATCGACGATGCGGCTGACGCACGCCCGCACGGCGATCTCGTCGCGTCGGTCCTGGCCGATGCCCTCGAGTTCGGCGAACCAGGCTCGGGGCCGCGTGACGTAGTTCGGCTCGTCGACGAACACCGACGTGACGTCGTCGTACCGAGTGACCCAGAACGCGTTGCCCGGCCAGTCCCGGTAGCACGGGGTGGCCTCCCGCAGGGCGGTCAGCACGGGGTAGGGGTCGTCGAGGAACTGCGGGGTGTAGAGCTCGCGCGGCTTGATGGGGGGCCGGGGCTCCCAGACCCGCTCCCGTTGGTACACCTCGTAGGTGCGGAACCCGGCGGCCGCCTCGTCGACGGCGACCTCGGGTGCGGCGGTGCGCCGGGAGCCCGTCACGCGAGCTCCACGTCGAGCCAGAGGTTGCGGATCGAGCCCAACCCGATGGGGGCGAGCGAGGTGCCGTCGATGTCCTTGGGCATCTGCTCGACTGTGATGCGGACGTCGCGCAACCGTCGTGACAACACCATCGAGCCGATCACGGACTCCTGGTGGGAGATCCACGCCCCGGGGCACAGGTGCGGACCGACGCCGAAGGCCATGTGGCTGAAGCGGCCCTCCTTGGCGTAGCCCGAACGCAGCAGCTTGCCCGAGTACAGGTCCGGCCGGAAGATGTCGAAACGCTCGGGCTCGGCGAAGATCCGGTCGTCGTGGTTGGCCGACACGTCGACGCAGTGCACGAGCGAGCCGGCGGGGATCGTCACCCCGTGGAGCGTGACGTCGAACGTGGTCTGGCGGGGCTGCCCACCGATCGAGGTGGAGTGCCGCAGCGTCTCGTGGAACGCGGCGTCCCACAGCGACTCGTCGGCTCGCACCGCAGCGAACTGCTCGGGGTGCTGCAGGAGCAGATACCACATGTTCAAGATGGCGCCACGGGTGGTCTCGCCACCGCCACCGACCACCAGCGCGATGTTCGAGGTGATCTCCTCGGTCGACATCACGTCGCCGTCGATCTCGGTGGCGCACAGCTCGGAGATGATGTCCTTGCCGATCGAGGCCCCGGCCTCGTCGTAGAGGAATGTGGGCTGCTTGCGGCGCTGTTCGACGAGTTCGGCGACGTAGTCCTCGAGATCCTGGCGGGCCTCACGCCCCTGCTGCGCGGTGTCGGAGCCGCCGAGGCCGTTCATCATCGAGGAGTACCAGTAGAAGAACCGATCGCGCCCGTCGTCGGGGATGCCGAGCACCTGGCACACGACCCGGATCGGGAACTCGTTCGCGAAGCTGCGGGCCAGCTCGATCGTGCCCGACGAGCCGTCGAGGCCCCAGGCGTCGATCAGCTCGTTGGCCAGGCGCTCGATGTACGGCTTGCGCTTCTCCAGCGCCAGCCCCACCAGGTGGCGGCCGTAGACGTTGCGGCGCCGCCGATGCTCGATACCGCTGAGCTCGAGCTGGGTGTTGCCCAGCACCCCCGACGACGAGCCCTTCGGGATCGTGTTGAACCCGAGGTCGTCGAGGTAGGCGGCGGTGATGTCGTCGTACCGGGTGAGGTAGTAGGCGTTGCTCAGCCGGTCGTGGAACACCGGATGGTGATCGCGCAGGATCCGGTAGTAGGGGTACGGGTTCCGCTGGAACTCGAGCGTGGTGAAGATCCGCGGGTCGAACAGCGGCGTGCCGTCGGGGGCGTGTCCCATGTCGAGCGCAGTGCCGACTGGCATCAGCGGGAAGTCCTTGCGGGCGCCGGGCTCCGCCGGCACCCCTGCGGCGTCGATGCCGAAGGCGCGGTCGACGACGGCGTGGAACGGGCAGCTGGAGGCCATCTCGAAGTCCCCCCTTTGGTGTCGCCTGGACTATAACGATCGAGGTCGTCGACAGCCGTCCCGGGAGCCGTCCATGCCGTCGCGCTACGTGATCACCGAGCCCTGCATCGACGTGAAGGACAAGTCCTGCATCGAGGTCTGCCCCGTCGACTGCATCCACGCCGACGACGAGGACCGCGTCTGCTACATCGACCCCGACGAGTGCACCGGCTGCAACCTGTGCTTGGCGGCGTGTCCGGTGGGGGCGATCTTCACCGAGGAGACCGTCCCGGCGGCAGCGCAGGCCTGGGTCGAGGTGAACGCCCTGTGGTTCCGGGACAAAGCGGCCGCCCGGGCCCAGGTGGACGAACTCGCCGGGTGAACCGGTTCAGCGGCGCCGAGCGAACAGCGCCTTGAGGTAGGCCCCCTCGGGGAACCCGACCGGGTGGTCGGCCGGTGCGGCGGTGCGGGTGTGGATCTCGAGGGTGGTGCCGGTCGCGTCGAGGACCGTGGCCTCGAACGCCTCCGCGCTCACCCGGCTCGAACACGAGGCCAGCACCACCGTGCCCCCGGGCGCGACCAGGCCGGCGGCGGCGCGAGCCAGGCGGGCGTAGGCCCGGAGCGCGCCGGGAACGGCGGCGGTCTTGTTGGCGAACGACGGCGGGTCGACGACGACCAACCCGAACGGGGGAGCGCCGGCCCGACGCTGCGCGTCGAGGCGGTCGAGCACTGCGAACGCATCGCCGACCACCGGGCGGTGCGCGACGCCGGGGGCGTTGCGGGCCATGGCCGCAGCGGTTGCCGTCAGTGCCTCGGGGGCGACGTCGACGCTGGTGACCTCGGTCGCGCCACCGGCGGCCGCGTGCACCGAGAACCCGCCGGTACAGCAGAACACGTCGAGCACCCGGACACCGGCGGCCAGGGCCCGGACCCGGGCCCGGTTGTCGCGCTGGTCGAGGAACGCGCCGGTCTTCTGACCGTGGATCACGTCGGCATCGAACACGAGGCCGTTCTCCCGGTACCGGATCGGGCCAGCCGGCAGGGTGCCGACGATCGCCCTCGCCGGCCCGATGCCGCTTCGGCGGCTGCCCCGCAGCACCACCCGCCGGACCTCCCCGGCCCCGGTCGTGCCGGCCCCGGACAGGCCGGCGACGACGGCGTCGAGCCACGGGACCCAGGCGGCGGTGTCGAGCCGGACCACGGCCACGGCCGCGTACCGGTCGAGGTCCTCGTACCGGTCGAGGTCCTCGTACCGGTCGACGGCCGCGTACCGGTCGACGACCAACCCGCCGAGACCGTCGTTCTCGCCGTGCACCAGCCGGTACGCCGTGGTGGCCGGGTCGGCGGCGTACCCGGCCCGGCGGGCGACGGCGGCCCGCACGGCGCCGCTCACCCAGGCGTCGTCGATCGTCGCCGGCGTCCCCCGAGCGAGGACCCGCACGCGGATCGGCGACGCCGGGTCGTACAACCCGACACCGGCGAAGCGGCGAGCGGGGTCGAACACGACCGCCAAGGATCCCGACGGGCCACCGGGATCGTGGGTGACGGACCGGTCGAACACCCACGGATGGCCGGCGCGCACCCGCCGGGCGGCGTCGGCGGTGACGCGGACCGGAACACGCAGGCTCACCGCAAGACGTAGTCGGCCGGGTCGGGGGCGCGGGTCTGCTCCCAGAACTCGATCACGGCGAACGGCCAGTTCTGTGCCGATCGGCCGTAGTCGTTCTTGTACCAGGACGACACCGACGAAAAGCCCCAGGTGCGCAACCGGTTGGCCTCGTCGATGCGGTCGTTGTAGGCGTCGTGGGCCTCGCGGCGCGGATCGAGCGAGCCGAGTGACTTCGCGAGCAACAGGTGCAGGCATTCGACGAGGAAATGCACCTCGCACTCGGAGAAGTAGATGATCGAACCGTTGGCCACGATGTTCGTGTTCGGGCCGTAGAGGCAGAAGAAGTTCGGGAAGTTGGGGACCATCACCCCGAGGAAGGCGCGAGCGTCGCCGGCCCACTGCTCGTGCAGGTCGATCCCGTCGCGGCCCGTCACCGTCATCGGCGTGAGGAACCGCGACGCCTGGAACCCGGTGCCGTAGATCAGCACGTCCGCCGGGTGCAGTTCGCCGTCGGCGGTGCGGATGCCGTCGGGCTCGATCGCGGCGATCCGTTGCGTATGCAACGACACGGTCGGCCGCCGCAGCGTGCCGGCCCAGATGCCGTCGTCGAGCACGAACCGCTTCGACAGCGGCGGGTAGTTCGGGGTGAGCGCCGCGCGCAACTCGGCGTCGTCGCCGGCCTGCAGGTCGATCCAGGCCTGGAGCTGCTGGCGCATCTCCTCGTTGCGGGCCGACACCGCCCGCTCGGTCGGCGGGTACGACGGGTCGACGTAGGCCGCGGGGAGCATGCCCTCGGCGCCGCGCCAGAACAGCCAGAACCGGTACCACTGGGCGTAGGCGGGGACGTGGCCGAGCAGCCACTGGAAGCCGGCCGCGACCGGCTGGTGGTAGCGGGGTGACGGGATGAGCCACGGTGCGGTGCGTTGGTACACGTCGAGGTGGCCGGCGATCTCGGCCACCTCGGGGATGAACTGGCAGGCGCTCGCCCCCGTGCCGATGACGGCCACCCGGCGACCCGTGAGCTCGACGGTGTCGTCCCACTGGGCCGAATGGAACGCCGGGCCGGCGAAGCTGCCCACGCCGGGCAGGTCGGGGAACTTCGGCCGGTTGAGCTGACCGACGGCGCACACCACGGCGTCGGCCACGACCGTGCCGTCGCCGTCGGCGTCGCGGACCGCGAGCGTCCAGGTCTGGGTGTCGTCGTCCCACGTGCACGAGCGCACCTCGGTGCCGAACCGGATCCGGTCGAGCAGGCCGAACTGCTCGGCGCACTCCCGGAAGTAGGCCTGGAGCACCGGCTGGGTGGAGTGGTACTCGGGCCAATCGTGCTTCTGGGCGAACGAATAGCTGTACATGTGGTTCTGCACGTCGACCCGGCATCCCGGATACCGGTTCTCCAGCCACGTCCCGCCGACGTCGTCGTTCTTCTCCAGCACGGTGAAGGCGATCCCGGCCTGATCGAGCCGGTGCGCCGCGGCGAGGCCCGACATCCCCGCGCCGATCACGGCGACCGTGAGCGTGCGTCCCGGTGCCACCTCGGCGGCCTGCCATCGAGGGGCCCGCAGGGCGTCGCCCTCGAGCGCGAGCTCCTCGCGCAGCAGCGGCACGTATCGCTCCGGCACGTCGGAGCCGGTGGAGAACGACATGAGCGCCACCATGTCGGCGGCCCCGAGCGGGGCGGGCACCCCGGCGCGCTCGTCGCGGAACCGGCGCAGCCCATCGAGGCACACCCGGCGGGCGAGGGCCTGCTGCTCGGCGGTGTAGCCGGCCTGGGGCTCGCGCAGCCGCGCCGGGTCGGGCCGCAGTTCGGGCCGCAGCACCGACCGGTCGCCGGTGAGATGGGCGACGGCTGCGAGCAGGGCGGGCAGTTCGGCGTCGGCGAGCGCCCGTTCGATGGTGGCGTCGTCGGCGGTGAACGGCGGGACGGGCGGCGACAGCGGCATCCCCGGAGCGTACGCGGCGGGGTCGAGCGCCCGTGTGCCACGATCCGGCCATGCGCGCGGTGACGATCGTGGACGGCAAGCTCGACTGGCGGGAGCATCCCGACCTCGTGCCGGGGAACGGCGAGGTGCGGGTGCGGGTGCGGGCTGCGGGCCTCAACTCGGCGGACCGGCTCCAGGTGGTGGGCCGCTACCCCGCGCCGGTCGGCTCGCCGCAGGACATTCCGGGTCTCGAGATCGCTGGCGAGGTCGACCTCGTCGGGCCGGGCGTCACGCGTTGGCGGCCCGGGGACCGGGTGATGGCCGTCGTCGGCGGTGGGGGTCAGGCCGAGCAGTGCGTGGTGCACGAACGGCACCTGCTCCCGGTGCCCGAGCGGCTCTCCGACGTCGAGGCCGGTGGGTTCCCCGAGGTGTTCACCACCGCCCACGACGCGTTGTTCACCCAGTGCGGACTCACGATGGGCGAGCGCGTCTGCGTCCACGGCGCGGCAGGCGGCGTCGGGGTGGCGGGCGTGCAGCTCGCGGTCGCGGCCGGTGCCTCGGTGGTGGCGACGGTGCGCAACGAGGACCTGCGCCGCGCCGTCGGCAAGCTCGGCGCCACCGTGGTCGCCCCCGAGGGGTTCGCCGACCACGGCCCGTTCGACGTGGTGCTCGAGCTGATCGGCGGCCCGAACCTGCCCGACGACATCCGCTCGCTGGCGCTCGGCGGGCGCATCACCGTCATCGGCGTAGGCGCCGGGCCGGCGGCCACGATCGACCTGTTCGGGTTGATGGCCAAGCGCGGCCGGATCCACGGTTCGACGCTGCGGACCCGCAGCCTCGAGGACAAAGCCGAAGCGGCCCGGCGGGTGGAGCGCCAGGTGCTCCCCCTCGTCGCCGACGGTCGCTTGAGCGTGCCGGTGGCGGCGACGTTCCCATTGGCTGCCGCGGCCGACGCCTACGAGCGCTTCACCCAGGGCGGCAAGCTCGGCAAGATCGTGCTCGTCGCCGAGTAGCCGGGTTGCGCCGGTCGGGGTAGCGCTGCGCACGTTCAACCCTGGGGAGGAGGCGCCGAGGCCCTTCGGGCCCGCACGATCGGAGGTGTGAACGAGATCGTCATCCCAACGCTCAACGGGCTCGTGGAGTACGTCCTGTACGCCGGCTCGCTGTTCGTCCTCCTGTGGTTCGTCGCCCGCTCCTTGGTGCGGCATCGCAAGATCCAGCCGCGGCAGCGGGCCAATCCGAGTCAGTGGATTCGGGAGGTCGGGTGGTCGACCCTCAGCCAGTTCGTGATCGCGATGGAGGGGCTGGTGATCGGTCTCGGTGCGCAGCAGCTCTTTGGCACGGCGACGGTCGACGTCTCGTCGTGGACTTCACCACTCGCCGTCGTGGGGCTCACCACCGCCTTCGTGCTGTTCGACGACTTCCTCTTCTACTGGTGTCATCGGGCGCTGCACACGAGGCCGCTGTACCGCCGGTTCCACCTGATCCATCACCGCAGTGTTGACGTCAGCCCCCTGACGTCGTTCTCCTTCCATCCGGTGGAGGCCGTCGTCAACTCGCTGCCGTCGATACTCCTCGGGCTGACCGTCGACGCCCCGTTCGCCGCGTTCTACTGGTTCGGCTGGGCCTCGCTGCTCAACAACCTCCTCGGCCACAGCGGCTTCGAGTGGGCGCCGCGCTGGTGGCACGGCGTGCCGGTCCTCGGTCTGAAGACCCCGTCGAGTCACCACAACCTGCACCACGAGAAGGTGCGCGGCAACTACGGGCTCTACTTCACCTTCTGGGACCGCTGGTGCGGCACCGAGTTCGTCGACTACGACGAACGCTGGAACCGCCTCCACGACCGCATCGCGCTTGGACGTCGCGGTGCCGACATCGACCGGTCCAGCGCGGCGCCAGAGATCGCGCGCCATGCTTCCGAGTCGTGAGGCCGACAAACGCAACGCAGAGAGGCCTGCCCGTGCCTGCACCGTCGCTGCTCGCATGCGTGGCCGTGCTGATCGGTATCGGGGTCGCCGTGCTGTCGGAACCGTTCCCGGGTCCCCCGATGCCGCTCGGAGCCCGGCTCGCCGCCGGCGGCGCGGCGACGCTGGTGTGCCTGGCGTCGCTGCGTCGGCCGGTCGCGTCGTTGGTCGTCGGGTCGGTGCTCCACGTGGTCGCGGTCGTCTGGTCGCCGGGCGTCGCGCCGATGATCTACGTGCTCGTGTTCGTCACCTACGAGGCTGCTGCGAGCAGCCGGCTGCCGCTGGCGGTCGTCGGGGCGACGTGCCTTGCGGCGACGGCGATCGGGAGCGTCGTTGCGCTGACGCTCTATGCGAGCGACTTGGCCGCCGACGTCGCGCTCGACGAGCTCTTGCGGGGCACGCTCGACGGTGCGCTGATCACCGCCGTGGTGGTCGTGGTCGGCCGCCAGGCGCGGGCGCTGAGAGCAGCGAACGAGGAACTTGACGCCTTGCGCGTCGTGGAGCGGGACCATGCGGTCGCCGAGGAGCGCCGGCAGATCGCCGTCGAGCTCCACGACATTGCTGCGCACCACCTGAGCGCGATGGCGGTCCGAGCCAAAGTGGCGTTGCGGACGGGATCGACCGACGACCTACGGGAGGCGACCCGGACGGCGGCGAACACCGCTAGCGAGTCCCTGGGTGCCCTCCAACAACTCGTCCACGTGCTGCGCAACAGCGGGTCGGCGCCGCTGGCCCCGCAGGCTGGTCTCATCCAACTGCCCGACGTCGTGGCCAGGGTGACCGCCGCTGGCCTCGACGTGGAGCTGGACGTGCCGTCGCCGCTTCCCGACCTGGACTCGCAGAGCGACCTGGCGGCGGTCCGCATCATCCAGGAGTCATTGACCAATGCGCTTCGCCATGGTGGGACGGGCCCGGTGACCGTCGTGCTGCGACCCGCGGGCGACGACGTGTGCCTGCGGGTGGTCAGCGCTCTGCGTCCCGCCTCTGGTGCCCAGCGCCGGCGCCGCCGGGAGGGCCGGAGCGCACGCGGCGGGCGGGGACTCATCGGGATGCAGGAGCGTGCACACGCGTGCGGCGGGGTGCTCAGCGCCGGGCCGACCGATGCCGGCCGATGGCTCGTCGAGGCCTGGTTGCCGATGCGAGGTGCCGGTTGACGATCACGGTCATCGTCGCCGACGACGATGCGTCCGTCCGCACGGACTTCCGGCGCCTCCTCGAGCTCGAGGACGACCTCGTGGTCGTCGCCACTGCGCACGACGGCATCGATGCCGTCGAGCAGACCGAGCGATACCGCCCCGACGTCGTCGTGATGGACATCCGGATGCCGGGCCTCGACGGGATCGCCGCAACGGCCCACCTGCGCCGATCGGCACCGGCGTCACGAGTGCTCGTGGTCACGACGTTCGATCTCGACGAGTACGCGTTGGGGGCGGTCCGTGCCGGGGCGTTCGGCTTCCTGCTCAAGCACGAGGCGCCCGACATGCTCGCTCGTGCGATACGCGTCGTCATGGAAGGCGGCGGCATCGTTGCGCCGCGCGCCACCGCTCGGTTGCTGCAGGAGCTCGTCCGCCCCAGCGCGTTGCCGGCCGCGGATCTGTTGACGTCCCGGGAGCGGGAGGTGCTGGAGCTCGTCGCGACGGGCGCCAGCAACGAGGACGTCGCCGCGGCGCTCTTCGTCTCGGTAGCGACGGTGAAATCCCATGTGCGCAACCTGCTGGGCAAGATCGGCGCAACGAACCGCGTACAGGCGGTCATCTGGGCCTACGAGCACGGGTGCGTCCGCCGGCGTCGGTGACGATTGCGTCCAGGCGCGACGACCCGTCCGTCACGGCCTGTCCGTCACGGCCCGTCGAGCCGGCTGCCGACGGTGTCCATGAACCGGGTCAGCTCGTCGATGCGCCGGTCGAACCCGCCGCGGCTGGCCGGGTCGAGCAGGATGTGCGAGACGCCGATGTCCCGCCAGCGGCGCACCTGATCGAGCTGCTGCTCGGGGGTGCCGGCGATCGACACCGCCGGCTTCATCAGCGAATCGGGGTCGTGGTAGAGCCGGATCGACAAGGTGAGCTCCCGGTCGCGGTCGCGGCCGGCCTCGGCGCACAGCTCGCCGATGCGGGCCCACGCCCGGGCCACCTCCTCGATCGGCTGGAACGCCGCATGGAACGCGTCGCCCACCCGGACGGTGCGCCGCCACGCGGGCTCGGTGTCGCCACCCACCCAGATGGGGATGCGCCCGTGCACCGGCTTGGGCGCGAAGCCGATCTCGGGGAACCGGTAGAAGCGGCCCTCGAAGCTCGGCCGGTCGCTCGAGAACAGCTCGTCGTACACGGCGAGCTGCTCGTCGGCGCGCGGGCCCCGATTGTCGGGGGGCATGCCGAGGACCTCGAACTCCTCGCGCATCCACCCGACGCCCACCCCGAGGATCGCCCGGCCGCCCGACACCGCGTCGAGCGACGCCCACCACTTCGCCGACAGCACCGGATTGCGGTACCCCATGATCATCACGGTGGTGCCGAGCTTGATCCGCTCCGTACAGGCCGCGACGTAGAACAGCGTGCCGAGCGGGTCGAGCCAGTTCATGTCGTTGCCGCCCGGGAACGAGCCGTCCTCGGTGTACGGGTACTTCGACTGGATCGCACGCGGCCAGGCGACGTGGTCGCTGGTCCAGGCCGAGTGGTAGCCGGCCTCGTCGGCGACCCGGGCGAAGCGGGCGAGGTTGGCTCCGGTCGCCTGGCGACCGAGATGCGGCAGATGGACCCCCCAGAGCATGGAGCCGCACCGTACGCCGCTCAGCCGAACCAGTGCGAGGGTTCGTGGCCGGGGACCGGCTCGTCGCCCGCCCGGCGCACCACCAGCAGTTCGGCGGGGCCGTCGAACTCCACCACCACCGGGGTGTGCGCGGCGATCACCACCCCCTCACCCGCCCCGATCGCCACTTCGTGGGTGTCGCCGCGCACGGTGGCCCGCCCGTCGAGCAGGACCAGGACCTGCTCGTGGCAAGTCGCGCCGCGCGCGAGGCGCACCCCGCCGTCGATCCGGTGTCGCTCGACGTGCAGCTCCGAGGCCGCGGCGTGCGCGACCCCGTCGACCATGGCGAACTCGACACGACACAGCGGCGCAGCCATGGCATCAGGTTCCGGCCCGCCGGTTCGCAGCGCCAGGGACTCTCGTCCTGCCAAGCTGGGGTCATGCTGTGGGGCGACGTCATCCGGTACTGGGCCCGTTGGCAACCTGAGGCCCAGGCGCTGCGGTTCGAGGAGCTGACCTGGAGCTGGGCCGAGTTGCACCGGCGCACCGACGAGGTCGCCGCCGGCCTCGCCGCGGCCGGGATCGGGCGCGGGGACCGGGTCGGGCTCCTGCTCGGCAACCGGCCCGAGTTCGTCGAGGTGGTCGGGGCGGTGATGAAGCTCGGTGCGATCGCCGTGCCGATGAACGTGCGGCTCACCGCGCCCGAACTCGCGTACCAGGTCGGCGACGCCGACTGCGCCGTCGTCGTCACCGAGGACGCGCTCGCCGGCGGCCTCGAGCAGGCCCGGCGCGATCGGCCGGGGATGCCCGTGGTGTCGGCCGACGGCGGCCTCGACGCCTTGCGGGTCGCCGGTGGGCGGCCACCCGAGGTGGTCGTCGACGAGCACGACCCGCTGTTCTGCTGCTTCACCTCCGGTACGACCGGCGATCCCAAGGGCGCCGTGCTCACCCACCGGTCGTGGCATTTCGCCTCGATGGGTCGGGCGTTGCAGTGCCGCATCACCGGGGCCGATCGCACCCTGCTGCCGTTCCCGCTTGCGTTCACCGGCGGCCTGGCCATGCACCTCACCACGTTGTGGGCGGGGGCGACGCTCGTGCTCGAACGGGCCTTCGACCCCAACCGGTGCCTCGATCTCATCGAGTCCGAACGCATCAGCGTGTTCATGGCCGTGCCGGTGATCTTCCAGACCCTCGCCGACCATCCGCGCTTCGCGGCCGCCGACCTGTCGTCGTGGCGGGTGGCGTCCTCGGGTGGGGCGCCGGTGCCGCCGTCGCTGCTGCGCACCTTCATCGCGCGGGGGATCCCGATGATCCAGGCGTACACCCTCACCGAGGTGTCGGCCGCCGGCACGACGCTGCCCACGCAGGACGCGCTGCGCAAGGTGGGCTCGGCCGGGGTGTCCGCACTGCACTCGGCCACCCGGGTCGTGCGCGAGGACGGGTCGGACGCCGCGGTCGGCGAGGTCGGCGAGATCTGCATCAAGGGCCCGGAGGTGATGGCCGGCTACTGGCGCAAGCCCGAGGCCACCGCCGCGACCATCGTGGACGGCTGGTGCCACACCGGCGACCTCGGCTTCCTCGACGACGAGGGCTACCTGACCGTGGTCGACCGCGCCAAGGACATGCTGATCTCGGGCGGGTTGAACGTCTATCCGGCCGAGATCGAGCGGGTGCTCGCCGGCCTGCCCGGGATCGTCGAAGTCGCGGTGGTCGCAGTGCCCGACGAGCGGTGGGGGGAGAGCCCGGCGGTGGTCGCCGTCGGCGATCCGCAGCGGGTGACCCCCGACGCGGTGCTCGAGGCCTGCCGTGGGCAGCTCGCCGACTTCAAGCTGCCCCGGTACGTCGTCGTGCGCGACGAACCGTTGCCGCGCAACATGAGCGGCAAGATCCTCAAGCGCGACCTGCGCACCGAGTACGCCGACCTGCCCGGTCGGACCACCCCGATCCGGTGAGCGCCCCTCGGTCCGGGACGGCGCGCGCCGCGCTCGCCAAACGCGAATTCCGAACGGTCTGGCTTGGCAACCTCGGTTCCTCGATGGGGTCGTGGATGCAGACCCTGGTCGTGGGGTTGTTCTTCCAGGACCTCACCGGCAAGGCGTCGTGGGTGGGCATCGCGATGTTCGCCCAGATGGTCCCGATGCTCGTGTTCACGATCCCCGGCGGGGTGGTGGCCGACCGGTTCGACCGGCGGCGGCTGCTGATCTCGCTGCAGCTGGCCCAGCTCGTGTTCTCCGGCACGCTCGGCGTGCTCACGTTGTCGACCGACGCCCCGTCCAAGCTCGCGGTGATCGCGCTGATCTTCTTGGGTGGCTGCTGCAACTCGTTGAACGCCCCGGCGTACAGCGCGGTGCTCCCCGGCTTGGTCGGCGCACGCGACCTTCCGGGTGCGATCGCCCTCAACTCTGCTGCGATCAACGGCTCGCGCATCGTCGGCCCGGCGCTCGGCGGCCTGCTCTATCCGATCGTCGGAGCCGGATGGTTGTACGTGGCGAACGCCGTCACGTTCCTGTTCGTGGTGGCCGCGCTCGTCGCCGTGCGCCTGCCGGCCTTGGCCCGCCCTTCGGGCACCGGGCGCAGCCTCTCGGTGGGGATCCGCTACGCCCGCGCCGATCCGGTGCTGCGGCGCATCCTGGCCACGATGACCGCGTTCTCGTTGCTGTGCCTGCCGTTCATCTCCCTGTGGGCCAGCCTCGTGCGCCGCCACCTGTCGTTCGCATCCGAGGGGCCCGTCGGCCTGCTGTACTCCGTGTTCGGGGCCGGTGCGCTCGTCGGCAGCCTGGCGGTGGGGTCCGTGCTGGCCCACCACGACCGGATGCGCCTGGTGCGCCTCGGCCTGACCGGATTCGGAGTGACGATGGCGGCGATCGCGGCGGTACCGGTCGTCGGGGTCCAGTTCCCGCTGTGGTTCCTGCTCGGGGTCTGGTACTTCGGGACGACCACGTCGATGCTGACGATCTTCCAGCAGCGCCTCGACGACACCGTGCGCGGCCGGGTGATGTCGTTGTGGTTCATGAGCTTCGGTGGGACGGTGTCGCTGTGCGGGCCGGTCTTCGGCCCGCTGCTCGATGCCACGTCGTCGAGCGTGTTGCTCGGGATATCGGCCGTAGCGGCCGTGGTGCTCGGATGGTGGTGCAACCTGCGGCCGCTCAGCGGGGAACCAGCACCGTCACGCCCGGAGACGTCGCGGCTGGAGACGTCGCGGCTGGAGACGTCGGGCCCGGAAACGTTCCGCCCCGAGACGCGCGACCCATCGCCGGCAGCACCTCGGGGAGATCGTCGAGGCGGAGCCGGCGCGTGACCACCGCGGTGGGGTCCAGCCGGCCCGCCTCGACCAGGGCGAGCACCTCGCCGAGTCGCGATGCCGACAGGCCGTGCACCCCGAGGATCTCGAGTTCGTCGCGGATCACCCGCGCGATCGCCAGGGGAGCCGTCGCGGCCGGGAACAACCCGATCTGTACGTGCCGGCCGAGCGGCCGCAGGCCCAGGATCGACGCGTTGGCCGCATCGGGATGGCCGATGCAGTCGAGCGACACGTGGGCGCCACCGAGATCCGCCACGATGTTCGCCGTGGCGGCCGGATCACCGGGGATCGTCGCCACGGTCTCGGTGGCGCCGAGGCGGCGGGCCAGGGCGAGCGCTGCGGGGTCGACGTCGAGCGCGAGCACCCGGGCGCCGAGCGCGCGCCCGAGGGCGACCGCTGCGAGGCCCACCCCGCCGCAGCCGTGGACCGCCACGGTCTCGCCGGCTTGGACCCGGCCCCGTTCGACCACGCCCCGGTAGGCGGTGGACCACCGGCAGCCGACGAGGGCGGCGGCCTCGTCGCTGATCGTGTCGGGCACGACCACGGCGTTGACGTCGGCGTAGGGGATCGTGGTCCGTTCGGCGAACGCGCCCCAGCGGGTGAACCCGGGCTGCTCCTGGTGGCGGCAGACCTGGTGTTGACCGGCGCGGCACGGTTCGCAGCGGCCGCACCCGCACACGAACGGCACGACGATGCGTTGCCCGAGACCGACACGCTCCACCCCGGCGCCGAGCGCCACCACCCGGCCGACGAACTCGTGGCCTCCGACGTGCGGGCACACGATGTCGGGGTCGGTGCCGTGCCAGCCGTGGACGTCGCTGCGGCACAACCCGACCGTGAGCACCTCGACGACGACGTCGCCCGGCGCGGCGCAGGGGTCGGGCACCTCGACGATCTCGATCGGTCCCCGGAAGCGGTCGTAGCGGGCGGCGCGCATGGCCCGTGATCCTGGCAGCGGATGCCAGACTGCGCGCATGTACCAGCACCTGCTCGTCGAGACCGACGGCGCGATCACCACGATCACGCTGAACCGGCCCGAGAAGCGCAACGCCCTGTCGTTCGAGGTGATGACCGAGCTGCGCGCGGCGTTCGCCGAGGTCGGCGACAGCGAGGCCCGCGGGGTTGTGCTCGCCGCCAACGGCCCGGTGTTCTCCGCTGGGCACAACTTCGCCGACATGGCCGGCGCCGACCTGGGGTCGATCCGGCGGCTGTTCCGGCTCTGCACCGAGATGATGGACACCGTGCAGGCGATCCCGCAGCCGGTGGTGGCCAAGGTGCACGCGCTCGCGACCGCGGCCGGCTGCCAGCTGGTCGCCACCTGCGACCTGGCGGTCGCCTCCGAGGACGCGGCCTTCGCGGTCCCCGGTGGCAAGGGCGGGCTGTTCTGCCACACGCCGATGGTTGCGGTCGCCCGCAACGTCGGCCGCAAGCGGGCGCTCGAGATGGCGATGACGGGGGATCCGATCGACGCTCGCACCGCAGCGGACTGGGGCCTGGTCAACCGCGTCGTGCCGGCCGCCGAGCTCGATGCAGCCACCGACGACCTGATCCGGCGGGCCACCCGCGGCTCGGCGCTGTCGAAGGGGATGGGCAAGCACGGCTACTACGCCCAGGTCGACCTCGATCAGCCCAAGGCCTACGAGTATGCGATCGAGCTGATGTCGGCCGGGGCCACCACCGCCGACGGCCAGGAGGGGATCACCTCGTTCCTGGAGAAGCGCAAGCCGGTGTTCCGGCAGCGGTGATGGGCGCCGCACTCGACGGTCTGACCGTCCTCGAGCTGGCCCCGGCGTCGGGTCCCGTGTCGGGCTCGGTGTCGGGTCCGGTGTCGGTGGGCTTTGCCGGCAAGTTGCTGGCCGACCTCGGTGCCGACGTGGTGGTGCTGGAGCCGGCCGACGGGTCGAGCGCGAGGGCCCACCCGCTGTGGGGCTACCTGGCGGGCGGGAAGCGTTCGGTGGCGCCCGGTGCGGATCCGGGGGCCGGCGAGATTGCGTCGTGGGTGGCCGGGGCGGACGTGGTGCTCACCGATGGCACGTCGCCGTGGCACGACGCCGCCGTGGCCGCCTGCACCCCGTGGACCGTGCTCGTGGACGTGTCGCCGTTCGGCCGTAGTGGGCCCTATGCGTCGTGGGCGGCGAGCGACCTCGTCGTGTGGGCGATGGGCGGCTACCAGTACTTCACCGGTCGGCCCGAACGCGAGCCGATCTGGCTGCCCGGCCCCCAGGCCCAGCTCCACACCGGGGTGCACTCGGCGTTCGCTGCGCTGGCCGCGGTGCGCGAGCGCGATCGCAGCGGGCTCGGTCAGCGGGTCGAGCTGAGCGAGCTCGAAGCGACGTTGGTCGCCCACTCGTGGCTGGTGACGACGTGGGCGGCGTGCGGGCAGCTGCTCGCGCGGCAGCCCGGCGACCTGATCCGCTGCGGGGACGGCTGGGTCTACGTGATGCGGATCGTCCCCAAGGACGAGATGTTCGTGATGATCGAGCGGCCCGACCTCGCGGACGAGCAGCTCACCCGGGACATCCCCACCTGGCATGCGAACATCCCTCGGATCTTCGCGGCGGTGGCGGAGTGGGCGGCGTCTCGCACCGTGGCCGAGGTGGTGGAGCTCGGCCAGCTGTTGCGGATCGCCGTCACCCCGGTGCTCGACGGGGCCGGGGTGCTGGCCGACGAGCAGCTGGCGGCGCGGCAGTGGTGGGAACGCGATGGCGACACGACCTATCCGGGTCAGCCCTATCGGTTCTCCGCCACCCCGTCGGCTCGCCGGGGGCCGGCGCCTGCGCTTGCGGGTTCGGGCGCGGGTCCGGGCTCGCGTCTGGGCTCGGGCGGAGCATCACCGTGGGCGGCGCGTGGTGGTTCCGGGCCGGTCGAGGGGTCCGACCGGGCCCCGGGCGCGGGTCTGCCGCTCGAGGGGATTCGGGTGATCGAGGTGACCACCAACTGGGCGGGTCCGGTGGCCGGGCGGTTCCTGGCCGACCTCGGCGCCGATTCGATCAAGGTGGAGTGGGCCACCCGGCCTGCGACCCGGGCCCTGGTCTGGGTCGGTCCGTTCCAGGACCTGCAGCGTCAGGCCCATCACCGTTCGATGTACTTCGCCGAGATGAACCGCAACAAGCGGGGGGTGTGCCTCGACCTGGCGAAGCCCGACGGGCGGGCGGCGTTCCTGGAGCTGGTGCGCCACGCCGACGTGGTCCTCGAGAACAACAGCGCCCGGGTGATGCCGAACCTCGGCCTCGGCTACGAGGACCTGCGGGCGGTGAACCCCTCGATCATCCTCGTGTCGATGTCGGGGTACGGCGCCGACGGTCCGCACCGGGACTGGGTGGCCTACGGCGCCAACATCGAGACGACCAGCTCGCTCACCTCGATAACCGGTTATCCCGACGGTGAGCTGTCGCGCACGACGCTGTTCTACGCCGACCCGGTGTCGGGCAACTACGGCGCACTCGCCGTGCTGGCCGCGCTGCGCCACCGGGATCGCACCGGCGAGGGGCAGTGGGTCGAGATGGCGCTCAACGAGGCGGGGGTGACGTATTGCGTCGACGCGCTGGTCGAGTATCAGCGCACCGGCGTGTTGCGGGCCCCGCAGGCGAACCGCGATCCGGCGGTCGCGCCCCAGGGCGTGTATCGCTGCATCGGCACCGACAACTGGGTGGCGCTGACGGTGCGCTCCGGTGCGCAGTGGCGCGAAGTGGCGACGCTGATCGGCCGGCCCGACCTGGCCGCCGACGAGTCCCTGCAGGAGCTCGCCGGACGACAGGCCCGCCACGACGAGCTGGACGAGGCGATCGCAGCCTGGACCGCCGGCCGGGAGCAGTACGAGGTGGCCCATGCGCTGCAGGCCCTCGGGGTGCCGGCCGGTCCGGTGTTGGCCAACTGGCAGATCCTGCCGGATCCGCACATCCACGCCCGGGGCGTCTACCAGACGATGGTGTATCCGGTCGTCGGGGCCTACCCGGCCACGACGTGGCCGTGGCGGTTCGAGCGCACCCCGGCGGCGCTGCGCCGACCGGCCCCGCTGTTCGCCCAACACAACCGGGAGGTGTTGCACGAGGCCGGTCTCGACGACGCCGCGATCGAAGCGCTGTACGCGAGCGGCACCACGGCCGACGAGCCGGTACTGCCGCCCGGCTGAGTCCGGCGGGGCCCGTTCGGCTGAGTCCGGCGGGGCGGCGTCCCGGTCAGCCGCCGAAGCCGGTGTGCAGGCGCCCCTCACGCATTGCCGCCACGCGGGCCTCGAGGACGTCGAACCAGCCGGGGTGGGTGATGATCCAGAACCGGTTGGTGCGCACCGCGTCGAGGACCATCGAGGCCACCTCGGCCGGGTCCTTCCCGCGGTTCGCCAACAACGAGCCGGCGTTGGCGACGAACCGGTCCTCCACGGCGGTGCTCGTGTGGGCAGCCGCCACCTCGGCGGGGCGATTGCGGGCGGCGTACACGATCTGGGTGTTCACCGCTCCGGGGCACAGCACCGAGCACCCGACGGACGAGCCGGCCTGGTGAAGCTCGAGGGCCAGCGTTTCCGAGGCGGCCACGACGCCGAACTTCGCCACGTTGTAGGGCGCGATGCCCGCCGACGACGCCAGCCCGGCGGTGGAGGCGGTGTTGACCACGTGCCCGTCACCCTGGGCGGTGAACACCGGCACGAAGGCCCGGATGCCGTAGATGACGCTCCACAGGTCGACCCCGAGCACCCAGTCCCACGTGGCCTGGTCGAGCGCCTCGATCGGGCCGGCCGACACCACGCCGGCGTTGTTGTGCACGAGGTGCACCGCCCCGAACCGGGCGATGGCGGCATCGCGCAGGGCGATCACCTCGGCCTCCTTCGACACGTCGGTGCGCACCCCTGCCACCTCGTGCCCGGCGTCGGCCAACCCGCCGACCGCAGCGTCGAGCGCATCGGTCTGGATGTCGGCCAGGACCACCTTCATCCCGGCCTCGGCACATGCCGTGGCCACTGCCTTGCCGATGCCGCTGCCCGCCCCCGTGACGACGGCGACCTTGCCTCCGAGATGTTCCATGGGGGTGATCCTGCCAGCCCGCTCGTAGTGCGACGAGCGGGCCCCGGCCGCCCGCCGCCCGCCATCGCCATCGCCATCTGCCCGCCGGCCCGCCGGCCCGCCGGCCCGCCGGCCCGCCAATCTCAGGCGGCATGGCGGGCCGGGGGGCCGGTGGTGGTGACCCGCCCGCCGGGGTAGGCGATCGTGAGCGTGCGGTCGGGGGTGAGCGTGAGCTGCCAGCCCTCGGCGTGGGCCAGCGTGTGGTGGTGGGCGCACAACGGCAGCAGGTTGTCGAGATCGGTGCGGCCCCCGCTGAGCCATTCGATGACGTGGTGGACGTCGCATCGGTGGAACGGCACGCTGCAGCCCGGCACCGCGCAGCCGGGGTACAGCGCCCGTAGCGCTCGGCGTTGAGCGGCGGTGGCGTGCCGACGTTCTCGGCCCCAGTCGAGCCGCTGCGAACTCGATGGGGTGCCGTCGGGCCGGATCTCGATCACCATCGGATTGGCGTACGCCACCAGCCACTCGGTGAGCGAGGGCGGGATCCCGTTGGCGGCACCCCAGTCGTGGACGACAGCTGGCCCCCGATGGTCGGCCACGACGACGGGCCGCTCGGTGGTGCCGTGCTCGACGAGCTGGACGAGCGCTGCGGCCCGCCGCCACGAGGCCCGCTCGATCGGGTCGCTCGGGGCGAGATCGCCCGGTTCGATCCGGCTCGTGGCTCGTTCGAGGAGCTCGTGCAGGCGAGCGCCGGTTGCAGCATCGAGCACGGCGCTGAGGCGCCACTGGTGGCTGAGGGCGTCCTGACGAAGCGACAGGCGGTTCTCGCGCACCTGGCGGGCGAGCCGTTCGGCCTCGGTGGTGCGCCGGGCCCGCTGCGCTGCGGCCGCCACCGTGCGGGCGAACCGGTCGGCCGGGGTGAGCTCGGCGCTGGCGGCGAGGGAGGGGAGGCCGTCGAGGAATGTCCGGCGTTCCTCGGGCTCGAGCGTGCGTAGGGCCCCGACGACGTGATCGACGTGGGCGGCGGTGATGGCGCCGGAGGCGAGCGACTCGGCCAGCGCCGGCTCCTGCTCGAGCACCTCGGCCCTCGCCACCACCCGCTCGGCCTGGCGTAGACCCGACCGGCTCGCCTCGGCGATCGCTCCCTCGCCGAAGGCCGACCCGGCCATCACCTCGCGGGCGAGGGCGGCCTCCTGAGCATCGAGCCAGCCGCGCAACTGCCGCAGCGCAGCGAGCCGGTCCGCAGCAGAACCGTCACCCTCGATCGCCGCGACCAACGCGACCGGCGAGCGGTGGCTGGCGAGCGCAGTGGGCATGTCCCCAACGTACATACGTTCTAAGAACATGTGTACGACAAATTCGTCAAGATCCTCTCAAGATGGTGCGCCTGCGCACCGTGCTCCCGGGCCCGCTCAGCGCGGTGGCCCGCTCAGCGCGGTGGCCGCCGACCGCCCCAGGGCAAGGCCTGCTCGAGCAGCCCGGCGAGCTGCAGCAGCAGCGCCTCGCCGTCGGCCGGGCCCACCAGTTGCACGCCGATCGGCAGCCCACCCGCAGCGACCCCCGTGGGCAGCGAGATCGCCGGCTGGCCGGTGATGTTGAACGGCCCGGTGAAGGCGACCGCCGCCATGATCCGGTCGCGGGCACTGCCCCGGGTTCCGTCGCCCTCGTACCAACCGAGCGGCGGGGCCGGGTGCGGCATCGTCGGGGTGACCAGCACGTCGAAGTCCTCCCACCACGCCGCCATGCGCCGCACGTAGCCGTTCAGTTCGGCGAGCGCCGCCAGGTAGGCGGTCGCCGAAAGCGCCCGGCCGGCGTTGGCGCTGCGCCAGTTGCCCGGCTCGACGTCGTCGGCGGTCAACGCCCGCCCCGCGATCGTTGCGATCGCATCGAGGTCCGCCGCCGAGGCCGCCCCGACGATCGTGCCGAGCCAGTTGCCCATCTCGGCGCGCTCGTCCACGAGCGGTCGGGGGTGGGCGAGTTCCACATGGTGTCCCGCGGCCTCGAGGGCGCGCCCGACGTCGGCGACCGCAGCCGTCACGTCGGCATCGACCCGCAAGCCGGGCAGTTCGGGACACAGGCCGATGCGTTGGGGTGCAGCGGTCCGGCCCGGCTCGGTGGCGAAGGGCCGGGCGGGCGGCGCTGCCGCATAGGCATCGCCCGGCCGGCGCCCGCCGATGGCGTCGAGGATGGCGGCGGTGTCACGCACGGAGCGGGTGACCACGCCGTCGATCGCCAGGCCGGCCCAGCCGCCACCGGAGTCCGGCCCGGGCGAGATCCGGCCCCGCGACGGCTTCAGTCCCACCAGGCCGCAGCACGCCGCCGGCACCCGGATCGAGCCGCCGCCATCGTTGGCGTGACCGACGGCCACGATGCCCGCGGCCACCGCCGCCGCCGACCCGCCGGAGGACCCGCCGGGCGAGCGGCCGAGATCCCACGGGTTGTGCGTCGGGCCGTACGCCAACGGCTCCGTGGTGGGCACCGAGCCGAACTCGGGGGTGTTGGTGCGCCCGATCACCGAGAACCCGGCGGCGAGGAACGCCTCGGTCAGGTACGACGAGCGCGGCGCCCGGTGACCCAGCGCCTTGAGGAGCCGGTTGCCCATGTGGTGCGGTGCCCCGGCCAGGGGTGCACCCAGGTCCTTGAGCACCATGGGCACCCCATGGAACGGGCCGGAGCGGGCCGGTCGAGGGGCCAGGTGGTGGATGACGGCGTTGAGCGTCGGGTTGCGCTCGGCCAGCCGGGCGCGGGCCAACCCGTCGAGCTCGCCGGCGGATAGCTCCCCGGCGGCGACGAGCGCGGCCTGGTCGGTGGCGTCGAGATCGAGCACGTCATCGGCGGGCATAGGGCCTCAACGTAACCTCGCCACCATGGACGTCTCGCTGCCGCCCGACGACGACCCCCGCCGCCTGGCGGTTCGGTCCTGGCTGGCCGCCCACCCCGGGCCGAGCGCGCAGGACCTGCTCGACGCCGGCTACGTGGTGCCCCATTGGCCGGCCCCGTGGGGGGTCGGCGCCGATCCGGAACTCCAGTTGGTGATCGACGACGAACTGGCCCGGGCCGGGGTGCGCCGGCCCGACAACCCGATCGGGATCGGTTGGGCCGCACCGGTGATCTATGCCGCAGGCACACCGGCCCAGCACGAGCGCTGGCTGGCCGACTGCCTCACCGGGCGCACGTTCTGGTGCCAGCTCTTCAGCGAACCCGAGGCCGGCAGCGACCTCGCCGCCCTGCGCACCCGAGCCACGCTCGACGGCGACACCTGGGTGATCGAGGGCTCGAAGATCTGGTCGAGCTACGCCGATCACAGCGACTACGGGATCCTGTTGGCCCGCACCGACCCCGAGGCGACCAAGCACAAGGGGATCTCCTACTTCGTGCTGCCGATGGACACCCCGGGCATCACGATCCGCCCGATCGTGGAGATGTCGGGCGGCCGCCACTTCAACGAGGTGTTCTTCGATGACGTGCGCATCCCGGCCGACCACCTGATCGGCCGGCCGGGGGAGGGCTGGCGCCTCGCCGTGCTCACCCTCGCCAACGAGCGGGTGTCGTTGTCCACCGGTGGGGTGCTGTGGTCGATGGGGCCGACGAGCGACGCGGTCCTCGACGTGGTGCGTGCCGGCGGGCCGATGGCCGATCCGCTGCTGCGCCAGCGCGCCGCACGGGTCGCGATCGGCACCGAGACGTTGCGGCTGTTGGGTCATCGCATCGTGACTGCGGCGATCAAGGGCATGGAGCCCGGGCCCGAGGTCAGTGTGCGCAAGGCGCTCGCCGACGAGCACGGCCAGCACGTGTTTGACCTCGCAGCGGCGACCGCCGGCCTCGATGCGCTCACCACCGACTGGGCACCGCCGGGTGGTTGCGTCGACAACGAGTGGGGCACCTGGCACTGGGGGGCGATGTTCAGCCGGGCGCTCACGATCGGCGGCGGCACCTCCGAGGTGCAGCGCAACATCCTCGCCGAGCGCGTCCTCGGTCTGCCCCGCGACCCGGCGTAGCCGGCCGGACCGAACCGGCCGGACCGAGCCGGCCGGACCTAGCGGGCCGCGTGGCGGTCGGCGAGCTCGTCGAGCAGCGCAGCCGTGGCCGAGCACCCCACCCGCGAGGCGCCCGCGTCGAGCATCGCAAGCAGGTCGTCGAGGGTCGAGATCCCGCCGGCGGCCTTCACCCGCACCGGCGCGGGCGCCGAGGCTCGCAGCAACCGCACGTCCTCAAGCGTCGCGCCGTGCGCGGCATAGCCGGTCGAGGTCTTCACGTAGTCCGCCCCGGCGGCCACGGCGAGGCCGCAGGCCCGGACCTTCTCGGCGTCGGTGAGCAGTGCGCACTCGAGGATCACCTTCACGATCCCCCGCCCCCGGCACGCGTCGACCACCCCGGCCAGCTCGTCGGCAACCCAGGCGTCCTCACAGGAGCGCAGCCGGCCGACGTTGAGCACCACGTCGATCTCGGTGGCCCCGTCGTCCAAGGCGCGCTCGGTCTCGAACCGCTTGACGGATCCCAGGCTCGACCCGTGGGGGAAGCCGACCACCGTGCCCACCTCGACCGTGCTGCCGGCCAGGATCGAGTGGCACAGCGACACGTCGGCGGGCTTGCAGCACACCGACGCCACCGCGTAGCGGGCGGCGACGGCACAGCCGGCCCGTACCGCGTCGACGGTCAACTCGGGGCGCAGCAGGGCGTGGTCGATCGCAGCGGCCACCTCGGCCACGGAGCGGAGTGGGGATCCGGCCATGCGGTCACGCTACGGCCGGTACGGCCGGGTTCGCGCCCCGCCGGGCCGGGCGCGTAGCGTGCCGACGTTCGCCACCACGGGGGGTTCGGCATGCGCCTGAGCATGAACATCAACTACGCCGGCGGCTTCCACGAGGCCGTGCAGCGCGTCGTCGACCTGGAGAAGGCCGGCATCGACGTCGTCTGGATCGCCGAGGCCTACAGCTTCGACGCCTTCAGCCAGGTCGGGTATCTCGCCGCCAAGACCGAGCGGGTCCACATCGGCACCGGCATCGTCAACGTCTACAGCCGCACGCCGGCGCTCATGGCGATGACGGCGGCGGGCTGCGACTACGTGTCCAACGGCCGCTTCATCCTCGGCCTCGGGGCCTCGGGCCCGCAGGTGGTCGAGGGCTTCCACGGCGTGCCGTACGAGAAGCCGATGCAGCGCATCAAGGAGTACATCGACATCTGCCGCCTGGTCTGGAAGCGTGAGCAGCCGCTCAACTACCAGGGCAAGACGGTGCAGGTGCCGCTCCCGGCCGGCCAGGGCACCGGGCTCGGCAAGCCGTTGAAGATCATCAACCACCCCGTGCGCTCCGACATCCCGATCTGGTGGGCCTCGCTCATGGGCCAGTCGGTCGCCGCCACGGCCGAGGTGGCCGACGGCTGGCTGCCGGTGTTCTTCCTCCCGGACAAGTTCCAGGAGGTCTGGGGCGACGATCTCAAGCGCGGCCTGTCCAAGCGCAACCCCGACCTGCCCAAGCTCGAGATCTCCGCCGGCGGCATGCTCGCAATCGGCGAGGACCTGGTGGGGGAGAAGGCCGACAAGATCCTCGATCTCGGCCGCCCGTCGACTGCGCTGTACGTCGGCGGCATGGGCGCCCGGGACAAGAACTTCTACAACACCATCGCCAAGAAGTACGGCTACGAGGCCGAGGCCATCGAGATCCAGGACCTGTACCTCGACGGCAAGAAGAAGGAGGCCGAGGCCAAGGTGCCGCGCGAGATGCTCGCCCTGGGCAACCTCGTCGGGCCCCGGTCGCTCATCAAGGAGCGCATCGGTGCGTACAAGGAGGCCGGCGTCACGATCCTGTCGGTCAACCCGGTCGGCCCCGACGCCGTGAAGGCCATCGAGGAACTGCGCTCGATCGTCGACGACGTCTGATCCGTTCCGTCGTAGCGGGTCCCGGGGGCAGGGGGAGTCAGGACGACGGGGGGCGGGCAAGCAAGGGGGGGGGGAGGCGCAAGGACAAAAAAC
>JBJTVH010000054.1:0-77544 GCA_046081125.1 Acidimicrobiales bacterium | reverse complement strand
ACCGGTCGGGCAGCGCCCGCTGCGCGCGAAGGGGGAATCGCACGATGGATGAGACAGGGACCCAGCCGCTGCTCGAACTGCTGGGGGTGAACAAGAGCTTCGGCCCGGTGCACGTGCTCCACGACGTCGACTTCCGGGTCTATCCGGGGACGGTCACGGCGCTCGTCGGCGACAACGGCGCGGGCAAGAGCACCCTGATCAAGTGTCTGGCCGGCATCTACGCCATGGACTCCGGGCGGATCCGATTCGCCGGGCGCGACGTTGCCGTGCGCGGTCCCAAGGACGCTGCGGCGCTTGGGATCGAGTTCGTGTACCAGGACCTCGCGCTGTGCGACAACCTCGACGTCGTCCAGAACATGTTCCTCGGCCGCGAGTCGAAGCGTTCCGGTGTCCTGGACGAGGACGCCATGGAGCGACTCGCGCGTGAGACCCTTGCGGGACTGAACGTCCGCACGCTCAAGAGCGTGCGGCAGAAGGTGTCGAGTCTCTCGGGTGGTCAACGCCAGACGGTCGCCATCGCCAAGGCGGTGCTGTGGAACTCGAAGCTCGTCGTCCTCGACGAACCGACCGCAGCGCTCGGGGTGGCCCAGACCGCGCAGGTGCTCCGGTTGGTGCGGCGACTCGCCGACCAAGGTCTCGGCGTGGTGATCATCTCCCACAACATGGAGAACGTGTTCGAGGTGTCCGACCGGATCGCGTGTCTCTACCTCGGCCGGCTCGCAGCCGACGTCGAGCGGCGCAACGTGACGCGCACCCAAGTGGTCGAGTTGATCACCACCGGGCGCTCCGGCGATCTCGGTCTGGCTCGCGCCGAGGCGGTCGGGATCTGATGGACGACGCCCCCGTCACCGCCGCCAAGCAGGACTTCGCGCTCGACACCGAGCAGGTCACCCTTGGCGAGCAACTGCGCAGCTACCTGAAGCGCTTCCGTACCGGTGGCGATTTGGGCCTCGCCCCGGCCGTCGCGGCGCTCGTCACCCTCACCGTCGTGTTCGGCGTGTTCGCCGACGACAGCTTCCTGTCCCGGTTCAACTTCGGGAACTACTTCCAGCAGGCCGCGCCGATCTGCATCCTCGCCATGGGTGTCAGCTTCGTGCTCCTGCTCGGCGAGATCGACCTCGCCGCCGGATACACCGCCGGGGTGTGTGCCGCCGTGCTCGCCTCCCGGCTGAAGGCCGACTGGCCGCTCGTCGCGTCGCTCGGGCTGTCGCTGGTCGCCGCCGTCGCCATCGGCATGCTCACCGGGTGGCTCGTCGCCAAGATCGGGATCCCCAGCTTCGTGGTCACGCTGTCGTTCTTCCTGTCGTGGCAGGGCGTCGTGCTGCAGATCACCAAAGAGGGCGGCACGATCCGCATCGAGGACTCGTTCGTCATCGCGCTCATGAACGACAACATGCCGGTCTGGCTCGGTTGGGCACTCTGGGCGGTCGTCACCTTCGGGTACCTGGCGCTCGGTCTGCTCCGGGGGTCGCGCCGGCGGGCCAAGGGTCTGGCCGCGTCGCCCCTCGGCGCCGTTCTGGCGAAGACCGTCGGTATCGGTGTGCTGTGGGGGATCACGACGGCGTTGCTCAACAGCGACCGAGGGCCGGGTGACAACGTGATCGAGGGTGTGCCGTGGGCGGTGCTCGTGGTGCTCGGCCTCACTGCGCTCCTCACGTTCGCGCTGAGTCGTACCGCGTGGGGCCGCCACGTCTATGCCGTCGGTGGTAACGCCGAAGCCGCTCGGCGCGCCGGTATCGACGTCGCTCGGATCAAGATCTCGGCGTTCGTGGTCTGCAGCCTGCTCGCCTACGTCACCGGTCTCACCCTCGCCTCGCGTCTGAACTCGGTCGATCCTCAGACGGGCGGCAACGACACCCTGTTGATCGCGGTCGGTGCGGCGGTGATCGGGGGTACCAGCCTGTTCGGGGGCCGGGGCCGCATGGTCAATGCCGTCTTCGGCGGTCTGGTCTTCGCGCTCATCAACAACGGGCTCCCGCTGCTCGGCGAGCAGGGGCCGGTGGACTTCTCGAACGCCGGTCCGAAGTTCATCATCAACGGTGCCGTACTGCTGTTGTTCGCGTCGATCGACGCCCTCTCGCGCAAGCGCGCGGCGGCCGGCGCCTGAGCGTCGTGGACCGCCGACTCCTGTCGCCATCTGCTGCGTCGGCTCCGGGCTCCCCGGCGGACCATTCCGGTATGCGGCGTCACAATCTTGCGCTCGTGCTGCGGCTGCTCCACGAGCACGGACCGCGGTCGCGGGCCCAAGTCGCCGCCGAGACCGGTCTGACCAAGGCGACCGTGTCGAGCCTGGTCGCCGACCTCGCCGCGCGCGGCCTGGTGCGTGACGCAGGAACCCTGGCGGCACGGACGGGGCGACCGGGCACGCTCGTGGAGATCGATGGTCGGGCGGTGGCGTCGGTGGGCATTGAACTGAACGTCGACTACGTCGTGCTCCAGGTCAACGACCTCGCGGGTCGCGTGATCCAACGCCGCCAGCGGGCGATCGACGCCCGCCGGTCCGAGGAAGGCGCAGCAAAGGTGATCGTCAGCGCGGCCCGCCAGGCCGTGGCGGCGGCGAGTCGTGCCGGGGCGACGATCGTCGGGGTCACGCTCGGGGTACCCGGAGTCGTCGACCAGCCGACGGGCACGTTGCGGTTCGCGCCCAACCTCGGTTGGCGCGACGTCCCCCTCGGGTCGATGCTCGAGGGTGCGCTCGGCGGTGGGGTGCCGGTGCACGTCGACAACGACTGCAACCTCGGCGCCTTCGCCGAACTGCGGGCCGGCGGTCATGACGGGGTGCGCAACCTCGTGTACCTGGCCGGTGAGATGGGGGTCGGGGCCGGCATCGTGATCGATGGTCAAGTGCTGCGCGGTCGCGCCGGGTTTGCCGGCGAGGTCGGCCACATGGCCCTGGAGCGCAACGGGACCCGGTGCGGTTGCGGTGCGACGGGATGCCTGGAGACCGTGGTCGGCCTGGAGCGCTTGCTGCGCAGCGCTCTGCCCGATGTCGCCGAGGAGGTCCTCGCCTCCCGGATGCATCCCGAAGCGAAACTCCGCCTGGTCACCGATCGAGCCCGGGCCGGCGACGGCCGGTCACTCGAGGCGCTCGACGAACTCGGGGCCTGGTTGGGTCTCGGGATCGCCTCCCTGGTGGCGCTGTTCGACCCCGAGGTGGTCGTGCTCGCCGGGTTCTACCCGTCGGTCGGGTCCTGGGTGCAGCCGGTGGTGGAGCGCACGGTCCGGGCGCGGGCGCTCACGCCGGACCCGGTCGGATGCCGGATCGTGTGCTCGAGGCTCGGGTACTCCGCAGCGGCGCTCGGCGGGGCGTTGCATTCGATGTCCCGGGTGTTCGACGATCCCACCGTCGTGCCGTTGTCCCTCTCGCTGGCCAAGGAGCTGTCATGACCTACGAACCCCGCCCCGAGCACCGGTTCGCGTTCGGACTGTGGACCGTCGGCCACCCGGGCCGGGACCCGTTCGGCGATGCTGTGCGGCCCTGGACCGATCCGGTCGACCTCGTCACCCGACTCGGTGAACTCGGGGTGTGGGGGGTGTCGTACCACGACGACGACCTGCTCGCTCCCGGCGAAGGTGCCGCCGATCGTGCCGGTCGAATCGCCCGGTTCCGTCGCGCCCTCGAGACGAGCGGCGTGGTCTGCTCGATGGCGACGACCAACCTGTTCTTCCACCCGGTGTTCCGAGACGGGGCCTTCACGGCCAACGACCGGGCGATCCGTCGGTATGCGGTGCGCAAGGTGATGGACAACCTCGACGTCGCTGCCGAGCTCGGTGCGCGCACCTACGTCTGCTGGGGTGGACGCGAGGGCACGGACACCGAGGCGGCCAAGGACGTGCGCACGGCGCTCGACCGGTACAAGGAGGCCTTCGATCTGCTCGGTGAGTACGTGGAGACCCAGGGCTACGACATCCGGTTCGCGTTCGAACCCAAGCCCAACGAACCGCGCGGCGACATCTTCCTGCCGACGGTCGGACATGCGTTGGCGTTCATCGAGACCCTGGAGCGCCCGGCGCGTGTCGGCCTCAACCCGGAGGTCGGCCACGAGCAGATGGCCAACCTCAACTTCCACCACGGGGTCGCCCAAGCCCTCTGGCACGGCAAGCTGTTCCACATCGACCTGAACGCCCAGAAGGGCGTGAAGTACGACCAGGACTATCGCTTCGGTGCCGAGGGTCAGAAGGAGATGCTCTTCCTGGTGGATCTCCTCGAGCGCTCGGGCTACGAAGGTCCGCGTCACTTCGACTGCCGCGCCTACCGCACCGAGGACATGAACGGGGTGTGGGACTTCGCACGTGGGTGCATGCGCAACTACCTCATCCTGGCCGAGAAGGCAGCGGCGTTCCGGTCCGATCCCGAGGTGCAAGCGGCGATGGCTGCGGCGGGCTGTGACGAACTCGCCGTGCCCACCCGGTCACCGGGAGAGCCGCTCGCCGCGCTACGTGCCGAGGAGTTCGACCCGGATGCGCGCGCCGGCCGCGGTGCGGGGTACGACCGGCTCGACCAACTCGCCGTCGAACACCTCTTCGGCGTGCGCTGAGCCAGCGGTCGCCGGCGATGCGGTCAGTGGTGGCAGCCGCACGCCGCTCCGCACCCGCCACCGCTGGGTGCCGGGGCCGGCGCAGCCGGTCCGCCGGTGGAGGCGCCCACCGATGCGAACACCGACAGCAGGCGGACGGAATCGACGTGGCCGTTCGGGCACGGGGCCGGGGCGTTGGACTCCCCCATGGAGCGGCGCAGCTCGAACGGGGTGTCGCAGGTGCGGCAGCGGTACTCGTACAGCGGCATGGCGATCAGTGTAGGTCCGACCGGTAGGGTGCCCGCCGTGCTGGGGGAACTCGAGGGCCGCGTGGCCGTGGTGACCGGGGGCGCGAGCGGGATCGGCCTGGCGATGGCCGAACGCTTCGCTGCCGAAGGGATGAAGGTCGTGGTCGCCGACCTGCGATCCGGTGCCGTCGATGCCGCCGCCGAGCGCCTGCGCGACCGGGGTGCCGCCGCGGTGGGCGTGCGCTGCGACGTGACCTCGGCGGCAGACGTCGACGCCCTGGCCGATGCGGCCTACGCCGAGTTCGGTGCCGTCCACCTGTTGTGCAACAACGCCGGGATCGTGAGCTACGGGACGGCCTGGGACGCCGATCTCGACACCTGGCGCTGGGCGCTCGACGTGCTGCTGTGGGGCCCGATCCACGGGGTGCGCAGCTTCGTGCCGCGGATGCTTGCTGCCGGCGAACCGGGCCACGTGGTCAACACGGCCTCGGTCGCCGGCCTGGTGTCGTTCCCGTCGCTCGCGCCGTACCTGGTCGGCAAGCAGGGGGTGGTCGCCCTGTCGGAGTCGATGCGGGTCGACCTCCGGGCCCGCGATGCCGCAGTCGGGGTCTCCGTGCTCTGCCCGGGTGTGGTGGCCACCAGCCTGGCCGAGACGACCCGGGTGGTCCGGCCGGGGGCCGACCCGGAGGAGGCGATCGGGGCGAGCCTGTTGAACGCCGGCGAGGCGATCTCGCCCGAGGTCGTGGCTGCTGCGGTCGTCGACGCCGTCCGTACCGACCGGTTCTGGGTGCTCACCCACCCGCGTTACGCCGAGATCTATCGCGACCGGGCCCAGTCGGCGATCGACGGCACCGAGCCGCCGGTGGCCCGGCCCCGGTGATCGGCGGCGCCGGGCTGCGCTCGCGGGCCGAGGCGCAGGACCGCGACGACGCCGACCCGTTGGCTCCGTTGCGCGAGCGGTTCGTCCTGCCGCCCGGGACGGTGTATCTCGACGGCAACTCGCTCGGCGCATTGCCCGTGGGCGTCGGTCCACGGTTGCGCAATGTCGTCGACCGGCAATGGGGTGTCGATCTGATCCGTTCGTGGAACGAACACGGGTGGTGGGCCCTCCCTTTGGCGGTCGGCGATCGGATCGCTCCGCTCGTGGGCGCACGGCCGGGCGAGGTGGTGGTGTGCGACTCGACCTCGGTCAACCTGTTCAAGCTGCTCGAAGTCGCCGTCACCTTGCGGCCGGGCCGCCGCGTGCTGCTCACCGAGGCGGAGAACTTCCCGACGGACCGCTACCTGATCGACGCCGTGGCCGCCCGGCATGGTCTCGCCGTACGTGTGGTGGACGCGCAGGAACTCGCCGGCGCGCTCGACGCGGACGTGCTCGCGCTCGTCGCGACCCACGTCAACTACCGGACCGGTGCCATGCACGATCTGCCGGCGCTGACCCAGGCCGCGCATCGAGTCGGCGCGCTGGCGCTCTGGGATCTGGCGCACTCGACGGGGGCGGTCGACGTCGACCTCGATGGCGCCGGCGTCGACCTGGCCGTCGGCTGCGGCTACAAGTACCTCAACGGTGGTCCGGGTGCGCCGGCGTTCGCCTACGTGGCCCGCCGGCACCACGGGGGACTGCGCAATCCGATCCCGGGTTGGCACGGCCATGTCGAGCCCTTCGCCATGGCGCCCGGCTACGACCCGGCACCCGGCGTTGCCCGCCTACTCGTGGGCACGACACCTATCCTGTCCCTCGCCGCGCTCGACGCTGCGCTCGATGCGTTCGGTGGGGTCGATCTCGCTGCGATACGGGCGAAATCGGTCGCACTCACCGAAGCGTTCATCGAACTCGTCGACCACCGATTGGCTCCCCACGGGCTCACCGTGGTGACGCCCCGGGACCCGTCATGCCGCGCAAGCCAGGTCTGCCTGTTCCACCCCCATGCGTTCGGCATCGTCCAGGCCCTCATCGCCCGAGGGGTCATCGGCGACTTCCGGGCGCCGTCGATCTGCCGGTTCGGGTTCGCGCCCCTCTACCTGCGCTTCATCGACGTCTGGGATGCCGTCGAACATCTCGGCGCCGTGCTCGACGGCGAGGAGTGGCGCGACGTGTCGGCCGGCTCGGGCACCGTCACCTGAGCACGGCTCAGGCGGTCATCGCCTTGATGTGGGCCGAGATAGCGACCATGGCGTCGACCGGCGGGGCCGTCTGCATCATCATCAGCTTGCTCATGTCGCCGGCGACCTTGATCTTCCCGGACATGAAGGCCTGCATCGCCGCTGCCTGGTCCTGGTCGACGAAGAGCTTCTTGGCCGTCGCATAGTCGGTGGTGAGGGTGACGTCCGGCTTGTCGAGTTCGCCTTTTTCCATCCGGGGCTCATCGCCGGAGGTGTCGATGAAGGTCCGGACCTCGCCGCCCCACGGCACATCGGTGACGACCTGCTGCATCCGTATCGCGAACGGCGGCTTGACCCCCTTGCCGTGCTCCTCGTAGACGGCCTTGGCGGCCTCGAACCAGTCGTCGCTCAGGAACTCGTGCGCCATGCGAGGGCACGGTAGCGGCCCGGCCCGCGATGATGGGCACCGTGCTGCGCCGGATCCTCGCCCTGCTCGTGGTCTTGACGGTGGGTGCCACCGCCTGCGGCGACGACGGGACGGTGGCGCAGACCCCGATCTCGACCAAGGAACCGACCCTTCCGACCGACCCACCGCCGACGACGACCACCACCACGGTGCCGGTGCGAAAGCGGGACGTGTTCGTCGTCGGTGATTCGCTCACCGTCGGTTGTCTCGACTTCTTCACCGAGGCCGCGGCCCGAGTCGGTTTCGAGTTCGACGCCTCCGCCGAGATCGGCCGCGAGATCCCTGACGGCGTCACCGAGCTGCAGACCAACAGCCCGGGTCGGCGGCTGGTGGTGATCGCGCTGGGAACCAACGACTCGACGGCGGGGGCGAAGGACGAGGAGCTGATCGGCCGGATCGACGCGGCGCTCGCCGCCGTGCCCAAGGCCGTTCCCATCGTGTGGGTCCCGCCCTACCGGGATCCGAAGACCGCGCCGGGCAAGGTGGCGGACCGGTTCAACCAACTCGTGCGCCAGGCGGCGACCCGACGGGGCAACGTGCTCGTCGTCGATTGGGTGGGGTTCGTGAAGCAGGACCCGAAGATCATGGACTCCGACCGGATCCACCTCACCGACGCGGGGTACCAGAAGCGTGCCGATTGGCTGGCTCGGGTGATCAAGGCCCAGCTCGACCTGCGACCGGTGGCGGGTTCGTGAGCCGGACCCGAGCGTGGTTCGTGGCTGGCGCAGTCGTCGTCGCAGCCGGCGCGTGCTCGGACGGCTCGACGGCGCAGCCGACGGGGCCGAGCACCTCGGCCGCGTCGCGTTCGACCACGGCATCGGTGACGGAATCGGCGGCGGCGCCGTCTGTGCCTCCGGTCGATCCGACCGACTACTGCGCGGCGGCGCGCCGGTTCGCGAGTGTCGATCTCGCAGCGTCGCGCGAGCCCGGCCAACTCCGGTTGGCCTTTGCCGAGCTTCGGGCGGTGCTCCCGGTGATGGCGTCGGCTGCGCCGACGGAACTCCGTGACGACCTCGGCATCGTCGTGACGGGCTACGGCAAGCTCGGTGCGGCCACCGAGCAAGGCGGCTGGCAGTGGGGCACCCTCGCCGGTGCGGTGCTCGCGATCGGCGAGGACCGGACGTTCACCGCAGCCGGCGAGCGGGTCGACGCCTACAACCAGCGGGCCTGCGGCGTCGTGCCGATCGGATCGCCGGCGACCACCGCCCGCTGAACTGTTCGCCGGGTACGGTGCCGAACTCATGGATCGCACCCTGTTCGACGACACCCACGAGCAGTTCCGCGCCAGCGTGCGCAGCTGGCTGGCCAACGACGTCGCCCCGCACGTGGTCGAGTGGGACGAGTCCGGCATCGTGCCCCGAACGGTGTTCACCCAGGCGGGTTCACTGGGGTTCCTCGGCTTCCAGATCCCCGAGTCCTACGGCGGGGGCGGCTCGGACGACTTCCGGTTCAACGTCGTGCTGGCCGAGGAGATCGCTGCGGCCGGCGCCAACTCCGTCGGGCTCGGGCTGACCCTCCACAACGACATCACCACCCCCTACTTCCTCACGTACTGCACCGACGAACAGCGGTCGCGCTGGTTGCCGGGGATCGCGTCGGGCGACCTGGTCACCGCCGTCGCAATGACCGAACCGGGGATCGGCTCCGACCTGGCCTCGATGTCCACCACGGCGATCCGTGACGGTGACTGCTACGTCGTGAACGGCGCGAAGACGTTCATCACGAACGGGATCAACGCCGACGTCGTGATCACGGCGGTCAAGACCGATCCGGCGCTCAAGCACAAGGGGATCTCGTTGCTGGTCCTCGAGCGGGGGATGGAGGGCTTCGACCGGGGTCGGAACCTCGACAAGATCGGGCTTCACGGCCAGGACACGGCGGAGCTGTTCTTCACCGACGTGCGGGTGCCGGTCACGAACCTGCTGGGCGAGGAAGGACGTGGGTTCACCTACCTCGTGTCGAACCTGCCCCAGGAGCGCCTCTCGATCGCCGTCACCGGCGTGGCCACGGCTCGCCAGGCTCTCGCCTGGACGCTCGAGTACGTGCGGGAACGGCAGGCCTTCGGGCAGCGCATCGGGTCGTTCCAGAACTCGAAGTTCGTCCTCGCCGAGGTCGCCACCGAGGTCGAGGTCGCCCAGGCGTTCGTCGACAAGTGCATCGAGGCCCTCGGCCGGGGCGCCTTGAGCGCCGAGGAGGCAGCGATGGCGAAGTGGTGGTGCACGGAACTGCAGAAGCGGGCCGTCGACAAGTGCCTGCAGTTGTTCGGCGGCTACGGCTACATGCGCGAATACCCGATCGCCCGGGCCTACGCCGATGCCAGGATCACCACGATCTACGGCGGCACGACCGAGATCATGAAGGAGATCATCGGTCGGTCGTTCGGGCTCTGAGCGCGTCCCGGCGGAACTCGGCCATGCCCATCGCCCAGCGCCGGTGAAAATCTGCTTCGTAGGCGTGGAGGGGGTCGGCGCGGACCATCTCGTCGATCAGCACGGCATCGGGCCCCACCAGAATCCGCCACTCGTCCCGGCGCACGGCGTCCAGGATGATGGCGGCGGCCTCTGCAGCGGTCGTGACCGCAGAGGCTTCGAACGATTCGGCCCGGCGTCGGGCTCGGGCCAGGAGTTCGTCGTCGCTCAGGTGATCGGCGCTACGCCCCGCCGAGGCGTACCGGTCCCGGAGCCGGGCAGGGTCGTCGAGCCCGAGGAGCGCGTCGGAGTTGGCCTGGATGGAGGTGCCGATGTGGCCAGGCATCACCACGGCGGCCCGCAGGTGGGGCGCGTTGACGGCGAAGTCGGTGATGAGAGCCTCGGTGAAACCCTTCACGGCGAACTTCGCTGCGCTGTAAGCGGTGTGTGGCAGGTCGGGACCGATCGAGGCGTAGAAGCCGTTCACCGAGCTCGTGTTCACGACGACGCCGGCGTCGGCCCGCAGCAGCTGGGGAAGGAAGGCGAGGGTCGAGTAGTAGACGCCGTACCAGCAGACGTCGAAGACCCGCTCCCACTGGGCGCGATCCCCGGCGACGATCGTGCCGCCTCCACCGATGCCGGCGTTGTTGAACAACAGGTTCACGCGTGGGCGCCACCGGCCGACCGCCTCGGCGAAGGCCAGCACCTGGGATTCGTCGGAGACGTCGGCGGCGAAGGTGAGCACCGAGCCGGGGTGGCCGTCGGCGGCGCAGCGCGCCGCGGTCTGCTCGGCATTGTCGATGATGACGTCGCAGGTCGCGACGTCGCATCCGTCGGCGGTCAGTTGGTGGACGAGCTCCCGGCCCATGCCGGTGCCGCCACCGGTCACGACCGCAGTGCGGCCCGAGAATCCGTCTTCGAAACGTTGCCCCATGCGGCGACGCTACTCAGCCGAGTCGGATGGCCCGGCAGGCCGATGCTGCGCACGGCGTGGCGAGGTGGCTTGGCTCGAGCCGGCCGAGGAGCGAGTTCGTTGTCGGCGCAACCAGGGTCAGTGGGCCTCGCTGGACCCGTGGTGCCGGTGGTCGGCCAGCGGTGGTCGGAACCGGAGCCGGACGAGTCGTCGGCGAGGGTGGCACCGGAAGGGGGGCGGGCCGGGTCGTCGGGCTGGTCGTCGGTGACGGCGGCACGGCGGTGCTGGGGGGCCGGGCGGTCGTCACCGGGCTGGTGGGTCCGGCGGTGGCAGGGCTCGTGGTGGCGGAGCCCGGGGCAGGGGCCGCCGGACGGGCCGGCTGCGGGCGCGGGGCGCCGACCGCCGCCCGATCGGTCGGCGCCAGGTAGGTGTACGACGCCGGTCGGGTGAGGGCTACGAGGCGGCCGCCGTCGTTGAACCGCACCGAGACGTCGACGGTGCCGGGCGTAGCGGCCGGCGGTGTGAGGACCACCAGGCTCCCGGGTGTCGGTGCGAGCGCCTGGGCGACGCTGGCACCGAACCAGACGTACACGGTCCGGCCGACCGGGAACCGCCCGTTGAGGGTGAGCGCAGTCCCGCCCCGCGTCGGACCGGCGGCGGGTACCGCGGACTGGAACGACCAGTCACCGGCCTCGACCGGGGGTCGGGTGTCCTCGATCGGGTCGGGCGGACGCGATCCCGCAGGCGGGGGCCCGCCCGGCGGCGTCCCGCCCGGGGGGATGGGCGCCGCGCCGGACCCTGGCGCACCGGGCGCGCCACCGACGTTCGCCGGCGCCGACCCGCCGGAACGGCCGGCGTTCGTCGTGGCCGGCGACGGAGGCGCTGCCGGCCGCTCGGCGGGCGTGGCCCCGACCGGTGTCGAAGTCGACGGCGCCCCGGTAGTGGTCGGCGCACTGGCAGCCGGCGCCGTGGTGGCCGTCGTGGGCGTGGCCGCCCGCGGCGCGGCGGGGCGCGTCGTGACCGGTGTCGTCGTCGGCGAGGTGATCGCTCGTCCGGATGCGGTCGGGGCCGAGGTCGCCGGCCCGGGCGCCGATGAGCTGGCCGGTGGAGGAGCCGGAGTCGTGCTCACACTTGCCGGTCCGGGCGTCGAGGCGGGAGCAGCGGCGGCGACGTCGAACGCGAGCGCGAGCGGCCGGTCGAGTGCGGAGCCGTCAGGTCCGATCAGTTCGGCGACGATGGCGTATCGGCCCTCGGGGAGCGCGCCGAACAGTCGGAGTCGGCGTCCGGTCGACGCGAGTTCGGCCGCCGGGACCGAGGCCGACCACCCCAGGGTGCCGTTGTCATCGGAGACGACGGCAACCGGCGCGGCGCCGGCGTCGGTCAGGCTGAGCGACAGTGCGCCCACGCCGTACACCGACCCGCCCTCCCGGGTCGCCATTGCGAGGCGCACGCGGGCCGTTGCGACGCCGAGGTTGCGTGCCTCGATGGCGAGGTCGATCGTCGAGGGCGAGCCGGCCCGGACAACGTCGAGGCCGTAGGCGGTCATCGTCGAGTACGGCGGCCCCGACCCGTTGCCGGTGAGCGCCCCGCCGAGGTGGAGCCGGGGTCCGGGTCCCGCGCGCACGGCCGCGCTCGTGAGCGCCGTGCGCAGCGCGCCCGCCTCGGTCGTGCCGGCGGATCGGAGCACGGCGATCGCTCCGGTGACGATCGGGGTCGCCATCGACGTGCCGCTCATGAAGCCGTAGCCCATGCCGTCGGCGAGCGTCGAGTAGATGGCGCTCCCCGGCGCCCAGACGACCACCGGGGTTCCGTAGTTCGAGTACGACGCCCGGGCGTCGGTCGCCGTCGTCGCCCCGACCGTGACGACGTTGTCGTACCAGCGTGAGTACCCGGCCGGCCAGGTGTCGGTGACGTCGAGCGAACTCGACGCGTTGCCCGCTGCTGCCACGACCGTCACCCCGGCTGCCTGGGCGTAGGCGATCGCCTGCTCGAGGGCGCCCATCCGCTGGCGGGTCACCCCTGTCACCCCGAGCGACAGGTTGATCACCGTCGCGCCGTGGTCGACGGCGTACCGCATCGCTGCGACGACGGTCGAGGACGGCAACACCTCACCCCGGGAGACCTTGAGCGCCATGATCCGGGCATCGGGCGCAACCCCGGCGATACCGACCCCATTGCCGAGGGTCGCGGCAGCGATGCCGGCGACATGAGTCCCGTGGTTTCGCACCGAGGCGGCGGGGTCGGGGCGAGGATCGGGATCGTCGCCGCCGAAATCCCATCCGACGCAATCGTCGGCCAGACCGTTGCCGTCGTCGTCGAGCCCGTTCCCGCAACGTTCCGCAGCGTTGCGCCAGGAGCGCCCGGCGAGATCCGGATGGTCGAGGGCGACGCCGGAGTCGATCACCGCGATGACCTGACCGGCGCCGGTGGCCACCGCCCATGCGTCGGGCGCGCCGATGTCGACGCCGGCGACCGACGGTGCGCCGCCCGTCTGCGCAGGATCGCCGACGTTGCGCAAGGCCCACTGGCGACCGAAGAGCGGGTCGAGGTCCCCGAACTGCATGAGCACGTCGTCATCGACGCCGGCGACGCCCGGAACGGCTGCCAGCGGCTCCGTCGGCCCATCGGTCGCAACGGCGAGCAGGCCCGGTGCGAGCGAGCGCACCTCGACCACGCCGGGGACGGCTGCGACGGCGGCGATCACTGCGGCGCGGTCGTTGCCGGTCGCCGCCTGCCGGGGCAGCGGGGCACCGGCCGACCAGCTGCGGCCCGGTGTGGGCTGCACCATGGCCGGCGTTTCCCAGGCGCCTGCGAGCTGGACGAGTACGTGAGTCCGGCCGTCGTCCCAGCTGGTGGCGCCACCTCCCGTCGGTCGTTCGACCGGTGAGGTGATCGCTCGTCCGGTCGCGCCGGTGGCCCCGCCACTCGAGGCTCGAACCGATTCCGGGGTGCAGCTGCTGGCCAGGATCGCCACCGTGATCGCAAGGCCGGCGCGCACCGACCGCCGGTGGTCGACACGGATGCGGGGGCGGGTCGGTCGGTCCATGACGAGTGGGGTGCACGGGCAGCACCCCACGCATCGGACCGTTCACCCGTCAGCCTGATGGACCGTGCCCGGTCCTTGCCGGGTCCTCGACCGAGCCTTGCCGGTTCGTCGCTCAGCGCGCCCGGGCAGCCATCGGTGCCGAGCCGTGCACCGAGGTCCGGAACATCTCTCGCCGGACCCCTCGGTAGTCGTTGAGCGCGTTGTGCATCGTGGCGCGGTTGTCCCAGATCGCAAGGGTGTGACGCCGCCACCGCAACCGGCAGGTGAAGTTCGGATTGGTCGCATGGCGATGAACGACGTCGAGCAACGGCTGGGACTCGGCGGCGGTCCACCCCTCGAAGCGCTGGGTGTAGGTCGGGTTCACGTACAGCGCCGATCGCCCGCTGGAAGGATGCGCGGTGACGACCGGGTGGACCTGGGTTCCGTAGGCCTCCGGCGACGGCTCGATCGCCATCGACGTCTTGTCGGCCACCTTGTCCAGGTAGCCGCCCGTGCCGTACGCCGGGCCCGCCGAGTGCACGGCGTCGAGACCGTCGAGGGTGGCGCGCAGCCCGCGCGACAGCGTGTCGTAGGCGAGTTGCTGGTTGGTCCACACCGTGTCGCCGCCGGCGTCGGGCACGTCCCAGGCGTGCAGCAGCGTGTACGAGGGAGGTTCGGGCAGGTACGACAGATCCGTGTGCCAGGCGTTCGCGAAGTTCAACTCGTCGTGTGCTTCCTTGATCACGCGGATGACGTAGGGGCGTCCTTCCACGGCCCGCACGTAGGGGGTGACGTCTCGACCGCCGAGTTCGTCGGTGAGCCGCTCGAGGTGGTCGAGGGTGAGCGGCTGGTCAGGCAGGAACACCACGAGATGGCGGTCGAGTGCCGCGCGCAGCGCAGCCACCTGCTCGGGGTCGAGCGGCCGGGTGCAATCGATCCCGGTGATCTCGGCCCCGAGAGCACCGGCGGTGGGCGTGACGGCGAGACGTGTCGCGTGCATGCCCTCATCGTCCCATCCCGGCGGGGCGGTTCGGGCCAGGCCGCTGCAGCTCAGAGCAGCAGGCTCGGCCGCACGACGCCGACGACCTCGCCCGTGAAGCGGTGCACGGGCGGTCGGGTGAACGCCGCGAGATCCAGTCCGGGCAGCACCCGACCGAGGACGGTGGCGAGCGCGACCTCGGCCGCCCGGGCGGCACCATCGGCGATCTTGACGACGATGCCGATGCCCTCAGGTCGGATCCCTGCCGCCAGGACCCCCTCGGCCCCTGACTTCACCAGCGCCCGCCCGTCGGCTGCCTGTGTCACCGACGTGACGAACGTGCCGTCACCGGCGAGGGCCCACGGTTCGGCGATGCCGGCGTCGAACAACCGAGCCGACGGCCCGGCGTCGGCGGCTAAGCGCGCGTAGGCGGTCGCGAGGGCGCGCAGCGGCACGCGCCAGGCCGGAGCCGAACAACCGTCGAGTGCGGGCCCCCCGCAGGAGGAACCGCAGCACCCCTCGATCGCCGACCGCACCGCGACCTGCACCGGGTGATCAAGCGACAGATACCCGTCGGTCGGCGCTTCCATCCGGCGGGCGATGGCCAGGAAGGCAGCATGCTTCCCAGAGCAGTTGGTGCCCAACGGGTCGTCGCGGCCCGGTTGGGTGCCGCACGCGAGCGCTGTCTCGGGAACCCGGGCGGCGTCGAGCAGTTCGCGCACGGCGGCCCGGTGCTCGGGCCGGCCGGTGTGCGAACCCATGGCGACGGCGAGATGGCGATCTTCGAGATCGAACTCGTCGGCGGCGCCGCTCGTCACGAGCGGTAACGCCTGCAACGGCTTGAGTGCCGAGCGGGGGAGGATCTCGGCGTCGACGTCCCCGAGCGCGAGCAGCGTCCGGCCCGACGCGTCGACCATCGCGAGGGCACCTCGGTGCCGGCTCTCGACGAAGCGAGAGCGCACCACCTCGACGAGTACCGGGTCGACCTCGTCCATCACCGGGTTCTCCGCCGGACCTCAGGCGGTGAGCGACTCGATCTGTGCCGCCGACAGGCCGCAGGTTTGCAGGGGGGTGAGGAGCTGCACCCGGACTTCCTCGCCGAGGTTGGCGCCGTTCGCCATCCGGGCGATCAGTGCACGGTTCCGCGCCAGCAGGTCGAGCATCGCATTCGTCGCACAGGTCGCCTGCTTCGGTTCGAGGCTGGCCTGTGCCTGGGCGGAGTCAGCCATGTCCTGCAACATCGCGGCGGGGCGGCACGAGACGAGCGCAGCGAACACGTTCTCGAATCCCGTCGCGTCTGCCACGTCGATCGATCCGCCCGACTCCCGGGTGATGCAGGCGCGTTCGGTGTCGTTCAGCCGACCCAGGAGATCCCCGAGCGGGTTGGCGGTCTCCGCGTCGGTCGGCCCGGTCGCCGCCGTTGGGCCGCTGCCGAGCGTGGTCGCCGGCCGGTCCGAGCGCGTGGTCGTGGACCCGACGCCAGTCCCCGAGGAGCTGCATGCGGTCACGGCGAGGGCGAGCAGCACGGGGCCGAGAAGGCTCGCGACACGGGGAGGCACCCCCGGAGTGTACGCAGGGTGGTCGATTACGCGCGCCCGGGGGTTCAACGGCAGATGCGACGATCGCAACTCGCCCAGCCGGCCAGGTAGTGGTCGAGCGCGGCGAGGGCTCGAATCGCCGACGGATCGTCTCGCCAGCGGTGTGCGATGGCCGCCACCTCCGTCCGGCTGGGCGCCGAACGCACGGCGGTGCGCAGTGCTGCGGGCGCGCCGGCAGCTGCGAGCACGACGGACACGAGCACCAGATGGGCCACCTCCCGTTCGCTCTCCACCTCGGCACGGACGCGAGCGGGCTCGTCGGCCGGGGCAGCACCGAGTCCCCCGGCGAGACGGGACGACAGCCATTCGACGCTGCGGTCACCCAACCATCCGACGGCCATCGACACGCCCGGGACGGCGCGCGCCGGTGCCGTGACCGCATGGATCGGATGCGCGACGACCTCCTCGATCAGCCAGACCAGCGTCGCTCGCTCCTCGGCCCGAGCCGCTGCCCAGGCGGTGCGGCCTGCGACGACCGCACTCGTGACGTGCTCGGCGGCAAGGCCGGCGAGCCGCAGAGCCGAAGCCCATTCGGGAGCGACGGACTCGGCGACGGCGATCCCGCGTTGGCCGACCTCGAGCGTGATCGCCGTCAGCCAAGCGGTGAGCGCGTTTGCGCCCTTGGCCGACCGGGCAACGAGCGACAGCGCTTCGTGGAGCTCGGCGCTCGATCGCGCCGGCCAGCTCCCGACCCCGATGGTGGACCCGACCAGCTCGTCGATCCATGCTCCGAACACGTCGCCGAGGGCGGCGCGGTTGTCCTCCCGGGGGGCCTCGGGCGCCGCTCGTACCGTGTCGATCCACAGCGGCAGGGCGCGGGCGGCTGCGGGCGCGGCGGAAGGTCCCCGGTCGGCGAGCGTGCGAAGGAGCGCCGGGATACCCCCGTGGGTTGGCTCGGCGAGGAGTCGCCAGCGCGCAGCGGTGTCGAGGGAGCCAAGAACTGCTCGCGCCGCTGCCGGTCGTCGGGAGAGGGCTTCGGCCGTACGGTCGATGTCCGTGGGCCCCTCCCCTCCGATCACGGCTCCCGTCGCCGCTGGACGTTCGAACAGCGTGCGGGTGAGCCGAGCAAGCGTGGTGTCGGGGAGCTCCGCCGAGGACACGACCCGGGCGATTACATGCCCAGGAAGCGCCGCCAATGCGGCATCCCAGGGTGCCGCGTCGGTGCCGGTCCGGGACAGGTGGCGGCCGAGCAGCACGGCGACGGCGTGCGCCACCGCCCGGGTCCCCCCATCGGGCAGGAGCTCCGCACCCGGGAGATCGGCGGTGTGGAGCCGCTCCAGCAGGAAGGCGAGGCCGTCGGGTCCCAGGCCGCCGATCACGGCGGTGGCGGCGTCGTCGTTGCCCGCCGCGATCGATCGGAGGGGCTCGACCAGGTCCTGCCACGAGCTGCGGAGCCCCGCCGGGGAGAGGCGAGCGAGGATCTCGACGAGGAGGATCTCGGCGCGCGCCACGAGGTCGCTCGGCGTACGGGGCGCCATCGTGGCGACCTGCCAGCGCCGGGGGAGGGCAAGGCCCGGAACGGGTGCGAGCAGCGCCACGGGAAAGGTCCGCTCGAGAACCCCGCTCCTCAGGACCCGGCGGATGTCTCGGCGCAGCTCGAGCAGGTTGGCGATGCCGGTGCGCAGGTGCCCCACTGCGATCTCCCCGGCCGGTTCGATGCTGCGCCAACGCTCCGCCTCGACACCGACGTTGTCGAGCAGGCGCAACAGCGCGTCGAGCCGCTCCGGATCGAACCCGAGGAAGCCGGTGGTCACCGGATGCCGCCCGCTTCCCGAACGGCTGCGGCCGCAGCTGCGGCTTCGAGGGATCGGGCCACGTCATAGAGCTGGCCGAGGGTGTGATCGAGGCGGACCTGGACATCGAAGAGGCGATCCTGCACGGTCACCGCCAGCGGGCCTCGCCACGTGTCGTCGCCGACGAGCAGCGGGACCTTCCGCACCAGCGACTGATCGATCCGACGTGCCAGCAAGCGGACGAGTTGCGCCCGATAGGCGAGATCGACGGAGGCGTCCACGGCCAACGGGGGTGCGCCGCCCGCCGTGCGGCGGAAGCTCGCAACCGGGTCGACTCAGCTCCCGGCGAGGTCGAGCAACCGTTGCACGGGAGCGAGGTCGAACGGGGAACCGGTCATGACGATCAGGTGCGTGATGCCGGCGTCGAGGTAGGGCTCGGGTTCGGCGTCGGGTGGCACCAGCGCCGTGCGCTCGATCTCGTCCGGGTCACGCCCGAGCTCTTCGCACCAGGCGTCAATGACGGCGTTCTTGCGCCGAAGCACCTCGGGCTCGCCGATCCCGTTCCAGAGCTGTGCGTGTTGGGCCACGAGCTTGAGCGTTCGGCGCTCGCCGCCACCGCCGATCAGGATGGGCAACCCGCCCGCCGGCGGCGGGTTCAGCTTGGGGATCCGTTGACGGATCCGCTCGAGGCCCTGCTCGAGGGAGTCGAGGCGGCTGCCCGCCGAGCCGAAGTCGTAGCCGTACGCCTCGTAGTCGCGCGCGAACCAGCCGGCGCCGAGCCCCAGCACGAGCCGGCCACCCGAGAGATGGTCGATGGTGCGGGCCATGTCCGTGAGCAGGTCGGGGTTGCGGTAACCGATGCAGGACACCATCGCCCCGAACCGGGCCCGACGGGTTGTCACCGCCATGGCGGCGAGCAGGCTCCAGCATTCGAAATGGCTCTCGTTGGGGTCGCCGTAAAGCGGGAAGAAGTGATCCCACACCCAGATCGAATCCGCGCCGATGCCGTCGGCGGCTTGCCATGCGCCCTGGAGGGCGGTGGCGGTAGTGGCTTGCGGGTGGAGTTGAACGCCGACCCGAAAACGGGGCACGACGAGACGGTAGAGCGCGGTGGGCTCGGCGGTGCGGTCAGCGGTGACGGTTGACACGGAATTGGCGCACACTGCGTGGGTTGCTCGCACGGTCGGCTCGCCGCTCGGGTCGGCCGGTAGGATCGGTCGATGGGCGTGGAGTGGCATCCGGCATTCGAGGAGTACTGCGAGTGCATCTTCGGGCTCCAGGAGGATGATGTCGCCGTCATCCAGGCTCGGATCGCCGAGCGGCTCGGGGTTTCTCGGCCGGCGGTGTCGGAGATGGTGAAGCGGATGGAGCTGAACGGCCTGGTGGCGATCGATCGCACGATCCGGCTCACCGACCAGGGGCGTGCACTCGCCGAGGTGGTCGTGCGCCGGCACCGGCTGGCGGAGCGGTTCCTCACCGACGTGCTCGGCCTGCCCTGGGCGGATGCGCACCGCGAGGCGGGCAAGTGGGAACACGTCATGTCCGACGCCGTCGAGGTCGCGATGAACCGTGTCCTGGGCCAGCCGACGACGTGCCCACACGGCAACCCGATTCCCGGATCCACGTATGAAGCTCCTGATGCGACGCCTCTGGCGGTGATCTCGGTCGGCGGCGAGTTCACCGTCGCCCGCATTCCCGAGGAGCTCGAACTCGACCCCGGGATGCTCGAGTTCCTGGAGGACGCTTCGATCCGGCCGGGGCGGTCCGGGCAGGTCACCGCGACGTCACCGGACGGGACGGTCACGGTCGAGATCGACGGCGTCCGGGTCGGCATCGGTTCGTTCGCGTCGGCCCGGATCCTCGTGACCCGCTGACGTCGGATCGTCGGTCGCAGGGTTGCGTCCGAGGGGTGGCGCCCGAGTGGCGTCGTTCGGGTCGCTACCGTGGGGCGATGGCCACGATCCTTGCCCATCTCCGTGTGAAGCCCGGCTCCGAGGCTCGGTTCGAGGAGATCGCCACCGAGCTGTACCGCTCGACGCACGAGCACGAGGCCAACGTCCGCCGGTACGAGTACTGGCGAGGGGCGGACCCGGGCACCTACTACACGCTGCTGAGTTTCGACGATTTCGTCGGCTTCATGGAGCACCAGACGAGCGATCACCACGAGAGCGCGTCGCCGGCGCTCGGTGAGGTGCTCGCCGGGCTCCGCCTCGAGTGGGTGGACCCCATCGGGTCGGCGTCACCGCTGATGCCGACCGAGCATCAGGAGATGCCGGCCGACGCATCCGAACTCATGCAGGCGTACTCGAAGCGATTCGCTCCCGAGGTGGCCGGCTGGTGGGCGCCGCTCAGAACTCGATGACGAGTCGGCCGCGGGTGCCGCCGGCCTGCAGCAACCGGTGGGCCTCCGCGGCATCTGCGGCGGGGAAGGTGCGGGCGACGCGTAGCGTGACCGCACCCGCCTCGACCTGCTCGCGGAGCCGGTCGAGCTTGTCGTTGGCCTTCCAGTAGTCGCGCACCCAGGTTTGGTGCAGCGTGATCCCACGTGGCGCTGGCCCCTGGAACCCGCGCACGGTGGCCATGCCGCCTCCGTCCCGGATGGCGTCGTACACCTGCTCGTTCTGCACCGAGCCGTCCGCAAGGGCGTCGACCCCGCCCGGACCTGCGGCCAGGATCCGTGACGCAACGTCCGGCCCCCGACGCACGACGACGTCGGCACCCAGCGAGCGCACGAGGTCCTCGTCGGCTTCGCTGGCGTCCGCGATCACCCGGAGCCCGTCGGCCTTGGCCAGCTGCACGACGTACCCGCCGTAGCAGCCGGCCGCCCCCGTGACGGCGAGCGTTTGCCCAGGGATGAGCGCAAGCTGGTCGAGGCTCAGCCGTGCGGTGAGGCCGTTCATCGGCAGCGTGCTCGCCTCGGCGAAGCCGGTTCCCGCAGGCATGCGGACCACCGACTCGGCCGGCAGCACGAGATGTTCGCTGTAGGCGCCGTGACCGCCGTTGGGGATGACGATGGCCATGACGCGATCGCCGACGGCGAGCCCGGACGTGCCCGGGCCGACCTCGTCGACGACGCCGGCTGCGTCCATGCCGGGCACGTAGGGCGGCGGCGCGGACGTGAGCATCGCGGCGCGGGCCCCGTTGCGCGTGTAGGTGTCCGTGGGGTTGACCGTCGCCGCGTGCACCCGGAGCCGCACCTCGCCGGGGCCGGCGTGCGGCTCGGGAACCTCGAAGACCTTCAGGGCCTCGGGCCCACCGAACTCGTCCACGCCCACGACGCGCATCGCCGCCTCCACTGGTCTGGCAAACGGGCGCAGCGTACGCCGAACCGGGTGCGGCGGTGCCGGGTCAGGCCGGCGCCGCGCACACCGCACACAACCCGACCAGGTCGAGGCGGTGGTACTGGGCGACGAAACCCGCGGCGGCGGCCGCCGCCGTGAGCGCCCGGTGGATCTCCTGCTCGAGCGACGCCGACACGGCGACGTCGCGCACCGTGCCGCAACCCGAGCAGATCAGGTGGTGATGGTGCTCGGAGAGGTCCTCGGCGAGTTCGTACCGGGCCCACTCGTCGTTGGTGACGATCCGCTGGACGAGACCGCAGTGCTCGAGCACGGCGAGGTTCCGGTACACCGAACTCTGGGCGAGGTCGCGGCGTCGGTCGAGGATGTCGGGGAGCGTGAGCGGCTGCCCGGCGTCGGCGAGGAGCCGGAGCAACGCTCGTCGGCTGTCGGTGAAGCGCTGCCCCTGGGCCGCCAGCCGGGCCGACGCCAGCCCGTCGAGATCGTCCACGGAACCAGGTTACGGGCGGGCGCCCCCCGGATCAGGCCGCAGGGAGCTTCGTCGCGTCGATGCCGTACAGGGCGACCGCGTTCGCGAAGCAGATCCGCTCGAGTTCCTCCCGGGTGCACGACGCCATGGTCTTGTCGAGCACCGCCATCGAGTGCGGCCAGATCGAGTCGTGATGCGGGTAGTCGTTGCCCCACGCCAGGCTGTCCACGCCGATGCCGTCCCGGGTCAGGATCCCGTCGAGGTCGTCTTCGAAGGTGATGGTGACGTTCCGGCGGAAGTACTCGCTGGGCTTCATCGTCAGGTAGTCGACCGCGAGCTTCGGGGTGCGGTAGATCGCGTGGTCGAGCCGCCGAAGGAAGTGCGAGACCCAGCCGGTCTCGAATTCGGCGATCACCACGCGCACGCCCGGGAACCGTTCGAACACGCCGCCGCAGATCAGATCGATGAGCGTGTTGCAGGCCGAGGTGTGCGCAAGCGTGTAGCCCTTGATGCTCGTGCCGGGCGCACCCCAGTGCTCGGGCAGGCCGGTGAGCCAGTCGGTGCCGGTGAAGATGTGCATCGTCAACGGGGCCCGGGCGTCCTGTACGGCGGCCCAGAACCGGTCGTAGTCCGGGTGGCACCAGGGCCGGGCCGGGTCGACGTGCGTGGGGACCATGAAGCCGCGCACCCCGCGGCCCGAAGCGCGCTCGAGTTCGGCGACGGCGGCGTCGACGTCGGGGATCGGAAGGCAGCCGATACCGACGAGGCGCTCGGGGGCCGGGGTGCAGTAGTCGACGATGTAGTCGTTGTGCTTGGCGAACACCGCGGTGGCGACGTCGACGTCGAGGCCGGCGAACGAGAACATGTTCAGGCTCGGGTACATCACCTCGCCGACGATGCCGTCGACGCGTTGCTCATCGAGCCGGGCGTGCGGATCGAGCACCCCGGGGTTGAGCCCGGCGTACCCGCGGGCGATGCGCGCCTCGGTGGCCGGATCGTCGAGGCGGTTGCCGGCGATGCCGAGCCGCCCGACCGGGATGCGTCCGGCTTTTGGCAGCACGAGGAACTCCCCGCGTCCGGGGACCCGGTCGATGCGCGGCGCGCGCGATCCGAAGGCCTCCTCGAACCCCTCGAACACCGACGCCGGCTCCACGACGTGGGAGTCGCACGAGTAGTACCGCATGGTCCCTCCAGTTGTGCTCGTTGGCGGGGTCCGGGGCACGCAGCCTCAGAACCCCAGGTGCTTGTCGACGACGCCGAGAAGTTCGCCGCCGTGCTGGGCCCGGCGGAGGTTCTCGCAGAAGCGATCGATGTTTCGCCGGCCGCGCAGTTGGCTGGCACCGGCGGTGTGCGGGGTCATCACCACGTTCGGCAACGTCCAGAGGGGATGATCGGCGGGAAGCGGTTCGATCGGCGCCACGTCGAGCGCAGCGCCTGCGAGCGGCCCGGATCGCAGGGCGGCGACCAGCGAGTCGCCGTCGACGATCTCGCCCCGGGTGACGTTCACCAGATAGCTGTTGTCCCGCATGCGCCCGAAGGCTGCGGCATTGAACAGTCCCCGGGTGTCGTCGGTGAGCGGGCAGCAGACGGCGACGACGTCGGACTGCTCGAGCAGCAGGCCGAGCTTGAGCAGCGGCCACACGTCGGCAACGCCGTCGGAGGCGGGCACGGGCATCGGGTCGACGGCGATGACGTCCATCCCGAACGCGACGGCGCGGCGCGCCATCGCGCGGCCGGTACCGCCGAACCCGACGATCCCCATCGTCATGCCTTCGAGCTCGATCTCCTTGGCCCGCATGGCCTCGCGATGGTTCCAGCCGTCCGGCCCGAGCGTGATGGCCGTGTGGATCTGGCGGGTGAGCGCAAGCAGCAACCCGAACCCGGTGTCGGCCAGGTGACCGCCCACGAGTCCCTTCTCCCCGGTGAGCACGACGTCGCTGTCGACCATCTTCGGGTAGCAGAAGGCGTCCATCCCCGAAGCGATGGCATGGACCCAGCGCAGCTTTGGGGTTGCGTCGAAGAGCTTCTCGGGGATGAAGCCCAGGATCACGTCGACGTCGGCGGCCTGTCCGAAGGCATCCCGGAGCGACGGCGCAACGCGCACCGTCGACCCGGGCGGTGCCGCGGCCTGGATCGAGGCGATCTCCTCGTCGGAGATCGACGGCAGGGTGAGGCCCAGCGTGACCAGGATCGTGACCGGTCCGTTCAGCTCCATGCGCGCTCCTGCTCGTCGGTCCCCCGGAGCGACGGTAGCAAGCGGGCAGACTGGCGCTCGTGCGCATGGGGCCGATCGGACAGCTGGGCTACGCGGTGCTCGACGTCGACCGCTGGGTGGAGGATTTCCTCGCGGCAGGAGTGGGGCCGTGGTGGACGTACCGGGCGCTGGCCCCGGATGCGTTCATGTATCGGGGAGTGTCGACGACCGCTCGATTCGACTGCGCCATCAGCTTCTCCGGAGGCGTGATGCTCGAGCTGATCGCGCCGGTCGACGACGAGCCGTCGCCCTATCGCGACTTCCTCACCTCGGGTCGGGAGGGGCTCCAGCATCTCTGCTACTTCCCCGACGACGCCGAGGCCGCCGCACGGGCGCTCCTGGACGCCGGGCACCGGTGCGTGGTCGACGGACACACCGGCGGCTTCGCGTTCCGCTACTTCGAGCCGGCCAGCGCAGTCGGCCGGGCGGGGCGCGAACTCGTCGAGATCGGCCGGCGCGACGACGCGACCCGGCGTCGTCACCAGGCCATGATCGCCGTGTGCGCCGAATGGGACGGTCGTGACGCAAGACGCTGAGCTCGCAACGATCGCGGCCCGGCGGGCGGCGGTCGCATACCTGCCGCTGTGGTTGGGCTTCCAGGTCCGCAGCACCTGGCAACCCGGCGTGTCGATCGCGGTCACCCACCACGGGCGTGTCGTCCATGCGAGCGCGCACGGCGTGGCCGATCCGGCGACGGGCGAGCCGCTCACCCCGGCGCACCGGTTCCGCATCGCGTCGCACTCGAAGACGTTCACCGCCGTCGGGATCCTGGTGCTGCGGGCGCAGGGCCGGCTGCGTCTCGACGACCCGGTCGGCGACCACGTGCCCGGTCTGCATCCGGCGGTCGCGGCGGCGACGGTGGCCGACGTGTTGACCCACACCGCCGGGTTGACCCGCGACGGCGACGACACCGGCCAGTGGTCCGACCGCCGCCCGTTCCTCGACGACGGCGAGCTGCGGGCCGTGCTGGCCCAGGCCCCGGTGCTCGACCGGGCGTCCCGGTTCAAGTACTCGAACATCGGCTACGGCCTCGCCGGCCTGGTGATCGAGGCGGTGACCGGGTTGCCGTACCGGGACTGGATCGTGCGCCACGTGATCCGGCCGGCCGGGCTACGGGCGACCACCCCGGACATCGACACCGCAACCGGACCGTTGGCCTTCGGGCACTCGGGGGCGCTGCCGCTCGGCCACCGCGTCGCGGTCCCGGGCCGCAACGACACCGGAGCGCTGTCGGCGGCGACCGGGTTCGTGTCGACGGCGGCCGATGTGGCGCAGTTCTTCGCCCAACTCGACCCCGCTGCGGCCCGCAGCGTGCTCGACGCTGCGTCCCGGCGCGAGCTGCTGGCCCGACGGTGGGCGGTGCCCGACGACACCGGGGGCCGCAGCTACGGGCTCGGGACGATCACCGTCGCCCACCACGACACCGTGGGCCACAGCGGGGCGTTCCAGGGGTTCGCGTCGCGCACGGCCCTCGTCCCGACCGAGGGGTGGTGCGTGTCGGTGCTCACCAACGCGATCGACGGCCCGGCCTCGCCGTGGTGCGACGGGGCGCTGTCGATCCTGCGCCGCTTCGCCCGGGACGGCGCGGCGAGCCCACGGGTGCGGTCGTGGACCGGGCGGTGGTGGGACCTGTGGTCGGTCACCGACCTGGTGCCGGTCGGGGACCGGGTGCTGGCCGCGGCGCCGGCGCAGGCCGACCCGTTCGCCGACGCGTCGGTGCTGGCCGTCACCGGCCGGGACACCGCGGTGATCGAGCGGGCCGGCGGGTTCGCCAGCCACGGCCAGGCGGTTCGCCGGGTCCGGGCCCGTGGTCGGGGCCCGGTGGTCGCCGTGGCCTTCGCCGGTGGGCGCAAGGTGCCCGAGGGGGCGCTCGCCGCCGAGCTGGCCGATCGCTACGGTCGCTGACCACCATGGCCTTCGGATCGGTCCGCCATCACGTCCGCATCGCCCGCCCGGCCGAGGAGGTGTGGGCGCTCGTGGGCGACCCGGCCCGGCTGCCTGAATGGTGGCCCGGCATCGACGCCTGCCAGGTGACCGGCACGATGCGGGTGATCACGCTCGGCTCGGGGATCCCGATGCCCGAGGAGTTGCTCGTCGTCGACCCGGTGCAGCGCCGCCTCCAGTACCGGATCGCGGCACCGATGTTCTCGTTCCACCGCAGCACGCTCGACGTGCTCGACCTCGGGGACGGCACGTGCGTGGTGGTCTACGCCGCCGATGCCGATCCCCGCACGATGGCGCTCGTCATCGCCGGCGCCGCCGCCGGCGCCCTCGACGAGCTGAAGCGGATCATGGAGGGCTCCTGATGGGACGCAAGATCCTGTTCGTCACGACCGACCAGCAGCGCTACGACACGTTGGGCTGCAACGGCGGGATCCTGTCGCGGACCCCGGTGGTGGACGGCCTGGCCGCGGCCGGGCGCCGCTACGAGCGGGCCCATCCGCAGTCGGTTGTGTGCATGCCGTCGCGCTCGACGATGCTCACCGGCCAGCATCCGAGCACCCACGGGGTGTGGATGAACGGGGTGCCGTTGCCGGACGACGCACCGTCGGTGGCCGAGGTGCTCCACGGCGCCGGGTACCGCACCGCGCTCGTCGGCAAGCCGCACTTCGAGCCGTTCCTCGACCCGTTCGCCCGCTACCCGGAGAATCGTTTCGCCCGCTTCGGTCAGCCCGGGATCCACCGGGGCTTCGAGCACCTCGAGTTCGCGACCCACGGGGCGGCTGGTCCGCTGCACTACGCCCGCTGGCTCGCAGCGGAGCATCCCGAGGCGGTCGGGAACTTCTACCCGGTGCTCGACGGCAGCCTCGAGGTGAACGCAGCCGCGGGCGGGGCCACCGGCGCACCGCAGGTGCACGACAACCCGATCCTGCGGGAGTGGTACCACACCGATTGGGTCGCGGATCGCACGATCGCCTGGCTCGACTCGCTCGATCCGGCCGACGACTGGTTCTGCTGGGTGAGCTTCCCCGACCCGCACCACCCCTGGGATCCGCCCGCGTCGGAGCTGCACCGCGTCGACTGGCGGGAGGTGCCGCTGCCGGCCGGCTACCCGGTGGACGCAGCGGCGCGCGAAGCGATCCTGGGCGCAAAGCCGCGGCACTGGCGGGCCTGGTACGACGGTCGCCTGGTGTCGAACTACGAGGCGCCGCTCGCCTGGGTGCCGGCCACACTGACCGCCGATCAGGTGCGGGAGGTCAACGCCCGCAATGCGATCGAGGTCGAGCTGATCGACGAGGCGCTCGGCCGGGTGCTGACGGCGATCGAGCGCCGGGGCTGGGGCGGTGACACCGACGTGGTGTTCACGACCGATCACGGCGAACTGCAGGGCGATTTCGGGCTGTTGTTCAAGGGTCCCTACCACGTCGACGGCCTGATGCGACTCCCGCTGGTGTGGCGGCCGGCGCCGTCGGCCCATGCGACGCCGTCGTCGGTGACCCGTCCGGTGGGCCTGGTCGATCTGGCGCCGACGTTCTGCGCCATCGCCGGGGTGCCGGTGCCGTCGTGGATGGAGGGCCGGCCGCTGCCGGTCGACGACGTCGACGCCGACGCCCGGGGGTTCGAGCGGGTGCTGACCGAGTGGGATTCGGAGCTGTTCGGCGTCGCGGTCCACCTGCGCACGATCTACCGGGACGGTTGGGTGTGCTCCACGTACCAGTCCGGCCACAGCCACGACGGCACCGAGGGCGAGTTGTACGACCTCGGGGCCGACCCGCTCCAGCAGGTGAACCGGTGGGACGACCCGGCGGTGCGGTCCCATCGCGACGAGTTGGTGGCCGACCTGTGGGCGCACCAGCCCCCGATGCGCTCGCCGCGGCCCCGCGTGGTCGCGCCGGTCTGATCGACGCCTAACCTCCGGGCTCGACGTTCAACCGTCGTTCACCTTGGGGGAGGACCGATGGCGAGCACTCGCTGGATCGCCGACAACCACTACGACCCGAAGTATCCGTTCTGGACGCGGGCCAACGTGGGGGAGGTGCTGCCCGATCCGCCGAGTCCGGCAGGGTGGGATCTCGTGTTCGAGGGTGGCACCATCCTGGGTTGGCGCGACTGCATGACGCGACGGCTCGGCATCGGCGAGGACGAAGTGCATCCGACGCGGCCTGAGGTCATTGGCGTGTTCGGTGGTTACGCCTATCTGGGGATCACGCTGCTGCGGGTATGGGCCGAGCGCACGCCGGGGTTCACCGCCGAGGCGCTCGACGCCGCGTACTTCGCCGGGCATCCGAACATCCCGCCCTACGTGGCCGAGCCGTGGCACACCAACGCCGCCACCACCGAGGTGATGACGAACTGGCTCGGCTGGGTGATGGGTACGCAGGACCAGTCCGAGCTCGAGGCCGACCGCCTTGCGGCGCGAGCGGTGCGCGCGGCCCGCCCCGATCTGTCGACGTTGTCCGACGTTGAGTTGATCGAGCGGGCGTTGTCGTTCAAGCCGATGTGTCGCGAGCTGTTCAACCAGCACATCAATCAGTCGGGCGCAGCGTCGATCGGGCCCGGTGTGATCGCCGCAGTGTGCGCGGCGCTGGGTGACCCGACCCGGGCGATGCGCCTGCTCGCCGGCCTCGGCGGGGTCGACTCGGCGGCGCCGTCGTACGCCATGTGGGACCTGTCGCGCGTCGTGCGGGCCGACGCCGGGCTGGCCGCCGCGTTCGACGCCGGCACCGACGGGCTGACCGAGCGGCTGCGAGCCGACGACTCGCCCGCGGCCCGGTCGTTCGTCGCTGCGCTGGACGAGTTCCTGGCCGAGTTCGGGTCGCGGGGGCCCAACGAATGGGACATCCACGCGCCGACCTGGGAGATCCGACCCGACCTGGTCCTCGCTCTCGTGGACCGGATGCGCCTGGCCGACGACGACGCGTCACCCAAGGGGCACAACGCTGCGGCCGAGGCCGAGCGCAAGGCGCTCGGCGACGAGACGGCTGCTGCGCTCGCCGGCGATCCCGAGACCCAAGGGCAGTTCCTCGCCGCACTCGCGGCGGCCGCTACGTTTGTCCCCGGCCGGGAGCGGGCCAAGACCAACATCATCCGGGTCATCCAGGAGGTGCGCCTGGCGGTGTGGGAGCTCGGCCGACGGGCCGTCGGCCGGGGACAGATGACCGAGCCCCGTGACGCCTGCCTGCTGTTCGGCGACGAGCTGCAGGCGCTTGCCGCGGGCACCTTGGCCGACGTGCCGGCGCTGGCGGCCGAACGCAAGGCCCACCTGGCATGGCTCGAGTCGCTGGAGCCGCCGTTCCTGTTCGACACGCCGCCCCCGCCGAACACCGAATGGCCCCGCCGGGGCGCACACCGGGCGCCCGCCGCTGCGGTCGGCGACTCGCTGTCGGGCTTGCCGGGTTGCCCCGGGGTGGCCCGTGGTCGGGCCCGGGTGATCCTGCACCCGTCGGACCCGTCGGCGCTCGAGCCGGGTGACGTGCTCGTCGCGCCGATGACCGACCCGGCGTGGACGCCGCTGTTCGTGCCGGCGGCCGCGGTCGTCGTGAACGTCGGTGCACCGTTGAGCCACGCCATCATCGTCAGCCGTGAGCTCGGCATCCCGTGCGTGGTGTCGGTGAACGAGGCGACGGAGCGGATCCCCGACGGGGCGCTGGTCGAGGTCAACGGCGACCACGGCACGGTGACGGTGCTCGAGCTTCCCTGATGGCGGAGTGTGCCGCTGCGGATCACTGCGTGGCCGTGCCGGCGGGCACGGCCACGCAATGCCGCTCGTAGAGCCGGCGCCACTCGTCGAACCACAGGTACTGCCACAGCGACACCTGCCGGGTGATCGCCGTGAACTTGGGGAAGCCGACGCCGAGTTGCCACGGTTCGAGGACGACGAAATTGTTGGCGATCGAGAGATCGGACTGGTGGGCCTGGTCGTCCCGGTGAGCGCCGGCCTGTTCGTAGTCGATGTCGAACCCGTGACGCCGCAGGCACGACAGCCACACGATTTGCTCGTTGAAGTAGCGGGCCCAGTTGCCAGGGATGAGGTCCGGGTCCGGTTTCGGCCGTCCCCGGAGCCAGGCGGCGTTGGTCGCTTCATCGATGAGCGGTGTGTTCCACAACCGGCGCACGTCCGACGTGCGTCCGATGTGGACGCAATCGGACGGGTGGAACAGGTACCCGGCCATCGTCGAGGACGGGCGGGTGGCGATCGAGGCCGTGAGCAGTCGGTCGTCGAACACCCGCAGGTCCGGGTGCCGTTCGGCGTGGACGCCGATCCATTCGACGAACCCGTCGTGGTGCAACGGCGTGTCGTTCCGCAACTTGATCGCCCAGGGGCGTTCGGCGTGCGTCAGGCCGTTGCGCGTGGAGGTGATCATGCGGTTGGTGTTGAACGGCTTTCCGCTGTCGGACCCGTCCCAGGACCGGTAGTTGGCCGACCCGGGGTCGTCGTTGAGCACCACCTCGTCGGCATCGAGCCCGGCGACCTCGGCGCCCTTCCAGGTCGACACGATGAGCTGTGCGCCGGGCAGGACGCGCCGGATCGACGCGACCGTGGCGGTGAGCAGGTCGTTGGCGGGACCCTGCACGACGACGGAGAAATCGGCGGGTGCAGTCGGGGAGTTCTTCAACGCAGCCTCCAGGCGGTCACCCATACCGTCGGCCCGGTGGAGCAGTTCTTGACGGTTTGCATCGTCGGCACCGACGAACCGACGGCACTCGAGCAGACCCTTGCCTCGGTGCGGTCGCACGGGTTGCCGGTCCAGGTGGGCGCCGTCGAGGACGCCGGTGGAACACCGGGGCTCGTGGCGTTCGGGAATGCTGCGAACTGGCCGAGCGCGCTCGGCGAGATCGTGGCTGCGGCGTCGACCGACTGGGTCTTGCTCGTCCATGCCGGCGAGCGGGTGGAGCTCGACACCGTGGCGCTGCGAGCGGCCTGCCAGGCGCCGGTCGACGCGTGGCGGGTCGAGCAGCCCGTCGGGTTGCTGCCGGCCTGCCCGCTGCTGCCGGCCGAACGGCTCGTTCGTCGCAGCGCTGCGGTGTTCGGGGGTCTCGTCCTGCCGCGCTGCGATGGCGGCCCGGCGTCGGTCACGACGGCGGTTCGCCTGTCGGGTGTCCCGGTCGGCGCGGATCCGTACGGCCCGACGATGCACTGGTTGCTGCGGTCGGCCGCCCGGGTCGAGCGCGCGTTCCCGACCCCGCAGGTCCGCAGCGAGGTCGCCGTGCTGTTGGCCGCCGCAGGGGAGTTCGACGCAGCCGTCGTCCGGCTGTCCGGCATCGATGCGCCCGCTCCGCACGGCGAGACCGATCGGCGTCTCGGGCGTGCGCTGGTGGCCGCAGGGCTCGCCGCCGGACGGCCGCGCGAGGCCCGGCTCGGGGCCTTGCGCTGGTACGAGGCATCGGAGACCACCGGTCCGGCGCACGCGTGGTTGGCCCAGATCGAGACTGCGGTCGGCCGGCCCGGTTCCGCCGTCCGTTTGTTCGACGACCTCGGGACCGTCCCGCTCGTCGACGACGACGGGTACCGGCTCGATCCCGTGCAGGTGCGCACCTGGCGCGGGATCGCGTTGCACCACCTCGACGAACTCGAGTTCGAGGTCGGCCGGGCGCTCCAGCTGTCCTCGTCGCTCGACCCTGCGACCCGGAAGCCCGGACCGCTGCACGAGCGATTGATCGGCATCATCGTGAGCGGGTGGAGCCGGTTGCGGCGGGAACCGGCAGCGCTGCTCGAACGGCTCTCGGACGACGATCGTGCGCTCGCGGCCCGGATCTTGTGCAAGGCGCCCGTCGAGGAGCCGACCGACTGGGCGGCGATGTTCGACGCGCTCGTCGGGCGGGACGGGCTCGACGAGGCGCTCGCCGCTCGGCTCGCCGAGGTCGCCCCGATGTTCCCGGAGACCGACGCCCTGCGGTGGGCGGCCCGCCTGCGCCAGGAAGGCTTCGGCCGGCACTGCCCGCTGCTCGCTCGGGCTCGCAGCGTGAGCCTCGATCCGCTGACCCGGTTGCGGTCGGTCGCGATCGCGCTCGAGGTCTTCGGCGACGATCCGGACATCGCCGAGCTGCTGGCCGCATCGGCAGGCCTCGTCGCCGAGGGCGAGCTCGAGTCGATGCTGCTCCTCGTGGACGAGCTCGCTCCCCGCGCCCTGCCCGGGGCCGTGATCGGCGCGGCGACCACCCCGGCCCGGATGCTGGCCCTCGCCGTTCTGCTCGACCGGTTCGGCGCTGCCGAACAGGCCGGCGCGCTGCGGGACGCGGCGGCACAAGCCGTCGGACGATCCTCAAGGACGCCGCTGGGTTTCCGATAGGAACGCATGGAACTGCTCTGCCATCGGGGGGTGTGGGTCGCCCGCGCCGAGCAGAACACCTCCGGGGCCTGTGCCGCCGCCTGGTCCAACGGGTGGGGGATCGAAACCGACCTGCGCGATCAGGGCGGCCGTTGCGTCGTCAGCCACGACCCGCCGGCGGGTGCGTGTTGGACGATCGAGGATTTGCTCGCCGCCCACCGGCCCGGCACCCCGCTTGCGTTGAACGTCAAAGCGGACGGGCTCGTCCCGCTCGTGGTGCCGGCGCTTGCGGGGACCGACCCGGCCGACGTGTTCGTGTTCGACATGTCGGTCCCCGACCAGTTGCACTGGCTGCGGGCCGGGGTCGCCACGTTCACCCGCCACAGTGACGTGGAGCCTGATCCGGTGCTCTACGCCGAGTCCTCCGGGGTCTGGCTCGACGCGTTCGGCTCGGACTGGTGGAGCGCCGACGTGATCGAACGGCACGTGGCCGCCGGCAAGCGCGTTGCCGTGGTGTCGCCGGAACTGCACGGCCGTGACCACCGCCCGGTGTGGGACCGCCTCTTGGCCGGAGGCGTGCACCTGCTGGCAGGGGTGGCGTTGTGCACCGACCATCCGGCCGAGGCCGCCGCTTGGTTCGGCCCCGCCGTCGCCGGGGTGGCCGCATGATCCGGGCCGTGGTGTTCGACATGGACGGGGTCCTCATCGACGCCCGCGACTGGCACTACGAGGCGCTCAACCGGGCGTTGGGGCACTTCGGTTTCGCCATTAGCCGGTTCGACCACCTGGTCACCTACGACGGGCTGCCCACCCGCCAGAAGCTCGAGATGCTCTCGCGTGAACGGGGCCTGCCGCGCTCACTGCACGGATTCCTCAACGAACTGAAGCAGGCGTACACGATGGAGATCGTCCATGCCCGCTGCAAACCGCGGTTCCAGCACGAGTTCGCCCTGTCCCGCCTGCACGCCCAGGGCTACCGGCTCGCGGTCGCGTCGAACTCGGTGCAGCGCACGGTCGACGTGATGATGGAACGGGCCGGGCTGTCTCGCTATCTCGAGTTCACGACCAGCAACGAGCACGTCGCCCGGGGCAAGCCGGCGCCCGACATCTACCTCTTCACCTTCGAGCGGCTCGGCGTCGCGCCGCACGAGGTGCTCGTGGTCGAGGACAACGAGAACGGGATCCGAGCCGCCACCGACGCCGGCGCCCACGTGTTCGTCGTGAGCGAACCGGCCGACGTCACCTACGACCGGATCCGAGTGGAGCTCGACCTGCTCGACGGGGTCCGCGCATGAGGACCCTGCTGCTGGCCGCCGGCGGGAGCGACGCGTTCGCCGACGCCGGGTACTACTTCCCGAAGAACCTCGTTGAGGTCGCCGGGGCGCCCTTGCTCGAGCACGTGATCCACGGGCTCGGCCCGTTGGCCACCCACCATCGGCTCGTCGTCGCCGTCCGGCGCGACGAGAACGTCCGGTTCCACACGAGCCGCGTGGTGCGCCTCATCGAACCGACCGCAGCGGTGGTGGAGGTGGGGGACACGTCCGGTGCAGCGTGCACTGCGCTCACGGCGGTCGATCATCTGCTCGACGACGAGCCGCTGCTGGTGTGCAACGGCGACCAGGTGATCGACGTCGATCTCGCAGCCGTCGTCGACGGCTTCGCCACCGCCGGGCTCGACGGCGGGGTGGTGGTGTTCGAAGGCGTGCACCCCCGCTGGTCGTACGTGCGCACCGACGACGCCGGGATCGTGATCGAAGCGAGCGAGAAGCGACCGATCAGCCGCCTCGCAACCGCCGGGTGCTACTGGTTCGCCCGGGGCCGCGACTTCGTCGAGTCGGCGAAGCAGATGATCCTCAAAGACGCCCAGGTGAACGGCCAGTTCTTCGTGTGCCCGACGCTCAACGAGATGGTGCTCGCCGGCCGCTGCGTCGGCATCCATCGCATCGAGCGGGCACAGTATTTCTCCTTCCACGACCCCCAGGCGGTCGGTGCCTTCGAAGCCCGTCTCGCCCTCGACCAGGAGGCGGCATGACCTCGTCGACCACGACCCCCGAGGTCGCCCACCATCGGCTCGACGACATGGTGCGCGGCTGGTTCGTCGGGGCGTTCACCCCGACGGCGTTGCACGCCGAGGGCTTCGAGGTCGCCGTGCAGCGCTTCCGTGCCGGGGACGTCGAAGCCGAGCACCACCACAAGGTCGGCACCGAGATCACCGTGCTGGTGTCGGGCCGGGCCCGGATGTGCGGGCGCGAACTCGTTCCCGGCGACATCTTGGTGCTGCCCCCCGGCACCGCCACCGCGTTCGAGGCGTTCGAGGACACCGTCACCGCGGTGGTGAAGGTGCCGAGCGTCCCCGGCGACAAGTACCCCGGCCGACCCCAGGAAGGTTCCCCCCTATGACCCGCCCGCTCCAGATCGTCGTTCCCATGGCCGGGCGCGGCAGCCGCTTCGCGGATGCCGGATTCGACAAGCCTAAGCCGCTCATCGAGATCGACGGCCACCCGATGATCGAAGTCGTCGTCGCGAACCTGCGCCCGTTGCGTCCGCACCGGTTCGTGTTCATCGCGCAGCGGGCCCACGCCGAGGAGTTCGACCTGCCGGCGCTGCTGTCTCGCATCGCCCCGGGCTGCGGACTGGTGCTGCTCGACGGGGTCACCGAGGGCGCCGCGTGCACCGTGCTGACGGCGAAGGCCGAGCTCGACCTCGACGCGCCACTGATGATCGCCAACAGTGACCAATGGGTGGACATCGAGATCGACGACTACCTCGCGGCCCATGACGCAAGCGGTTGCGACGGTTGGGTGATGACGATGACGGCGACGGATCGCAAGTGGAGCTACGTCCGCTTCGACGACGCCGGCCGTTGCGTCGGGATCGTCGAGAAGGTGCCGGTGTCGGACTGCGCGACCGTCGGGATCTACAACTTCGCCACGGCCCGGCAGTTCGTCGACGCCGCCGAGACGATGATCGCCGAGGACCGCCGGGTGAACGGCGAGTTCTACGTCGCGCCGGTCTACGACGACCTCGTGGCTGCGGGTGGCACGTTCGGCGTGTTCGACGTCGGGGCCGAGGCGGCCGGGATGTATGGGCTCGGGATCCCCTCGGACCTCGAGCTGTTCTGCGGGCTACAGGTGAAGGACAAAGCACTCGGTCGGCTGTCGCTGATCGGTTGATCCGGCCGAGTTGGTCGCCGGGGGTGCGGGTCGGCGGGCCGACGCCGCGTACGGCGTCGCCGCTACGGTCCGTCCGAACGACGCCGGGGAGGTCGATCGATGACGGAGGACAGGTTCGACGACGGCGGGCTGTTGGCGCGCCTGCGTCAGTTGGAGGACGTCGAGGCGATCCGCCGCCTGAAGGCCGCCTACTGCGCGGGTTGCGACGACGACCACGACGGTGACGCCGTCGCGGCGTTGTTCGCTCCCGACGGGGTGTGGCACGACACCCGGATCGCGCCCTGCGAGGGGCACGCGGCGATCAAGGCCCACTTCGGGGCGATCCGGGCCAGCGGTCGCATCGCCCGGTCTTCGCACATGGTCACCAACCCCGTGATCGATGTCGACGGCGACACCGCCACCGGTCGGTGGAGCCTGCTCATGCAGTACACCGACCCGGCGGACCGGCGGTGGCGGATCGTGGGTTTCTACCGGGACACCTACGAGCGCTACGAAGGGATCTGGCGCTTCCGTCGCCTGGAGGCCTACGTGCAGGACTACAGCTGCCTGCACGCAGAGGGGGCCTGAGCGTCGACACGGCTCGGAGGGGAGCGGTATGGCAGCGATCGGCAAGGGCGGCACCGTCGCGGTGACGGGAGCGGCGGGGTTCGTCGGTGGATGGGTGGTGGACGTGCTGCTCGATCGGGGCTACCGGGTGCGAGCGTGCGTGCGGGACGTGGCCGACGAGAGCAAGGTCGGGTTCTTGCGGGCGATGCCGGCGTTCGCCTCGGGTCGCCTCACGTTGCACGCCGCCGACCTCGATACGCCGGGGTGCTACGACGCGGTGTTCGCCAGCTGTGACGGGGTTGCCCACGTCTCGCACGTGAGTACCTACGACGACGCGGCCTACGTGCAGGGCGTGTGCGACCACGTGATCGGCAGCGTCGAGCGGTCCGGCACCGTGCGCCGGGTGGTGGTCACGTCGAGCATCGCAGCGGTGATGTCCGAGGTGGACATCCACGAGATGGCCCGGCGACCGGTGATCGACGAGGACCGCACCCCCGACGAAGCGAACCCGAAGCGCAGCGCGGAGCGTGGCCAGGGGTACTCGATCGGGAAGGTGATCGCCCAGCACGCGTTCGGCGATGCTGCGGCGGCGAGCGGCGGACGTTGGGATGCAGTGACGGTGTGCCCGGGGGACAACATCGGCCCGATCCGGTCGGCGCACCACCGCGGCGGTGGGCCGTGGCAGCACCTGATCGGCCGGATGCTCGAGGGTCAGGTGGAGGTGTTCCACGGAACCGGCCCGTACCGGCCGTGGATGACCGTCGACGTGCGCGACGACGCGGCATGCCACGTCGGGTTGCTGGAGAGCGACCGGGTGCACAACGGCGAGCGGTACCTGGCGGTGTCGACGGACAAGCGCTCGTACGAGGACCTCGTCGCGACCATCGGCCGGGTCCTGCCGGAACTGGGGTACGACCCGGGTCCGATCCGTGACGAGGCGCCGGAGCGGTGGAAGGCCCGGGAGTCCGAGTTCCGTGCCATCTGGGACGGGGTGGTGCTGCGCAACGACCGGATCCGGGCCGCAGTGCCGATCACGTTCCGCCCGTTGGACGACTCGATGCGCGACTGCGTGGAGTCGCTGATCGCCGTGGCCGGGGTGCACGTCGCTGGCCGGAGGGGATGACTCGCGATGTACGCCCTACCGCACCAGTTCGAGTTCCTGAGCGACGCCTGGCTGGCGGAGGCGACCGCGTGGCTGCAGCGGGAGGTGGCGCAGCGGCGGCCGGCCACACCGTTCTCGCTGAGCGAGCGGTTCACCGACGCGCCTGCGCACCTCGGCTTCCCCGACGGTGTCGCGTCCTGGTCGTGTCGGTCCGACGGTGTCACCGTCGAAACGTTCCGCACCCCCGACCCGACGGCCGAGGTCCTCGTCGAGGGTGACTACCAGTCGGCGCTCACCTGGGCCCAGCGGGTCGGCGTGACCGTGCCCGGCGCGGCCGAGGCGGGCTGGCGGGAACTGCGCCATCTGTTCGGCCCGGACGCGGTTCGAGTGTCCGGGCGGTTCGCCGATCGGGAGGCGGGCACTGTGGTTGCACTGCTGCACGACCATCTCGGCCGCCGCACCGTGGACAACCCGGACCTGCACCATCGCGCCAACCGCCAGGGCGTGGCCCGCCACGTCGCCGAGATGGAGCAGCACGGCTTCACGGTGCTGGAGCGGGCGATCTCCGAGGCCTTCGCCGACGAGTTGCGCGCCGCCACGGTCGACGCGTTGTCTGCGCACGGCGTGACCTCGCTGCAATGGATGCTCTACCACGGTCGGCCGTTCGAGCTGCTGGCCCAGCATCCGCTGCTGCTGACGCTCATCGACGCCTCGCTCGGGCGGGGTGCGGTGATCGGCTCGCTGAGCGCCATCCGTCGGGGGCCCGGGCCGGGGTTCATCCCGCTGCACACGGACTACTCGCACGTCCCCGAGCCGTATCCCGAGTGGGCGATGACCGGCGTCGGGGTGTGGGCGCTCGAGGACTGGACGGAGGCGTCGGGCCCGACGTGGGTGGTGCCGGGGACGCACCGCCTGCGCCGGCCGCCCCGATCGGGCGAGCAGGTCGACGGCGGGGTCCCGATCGAGATGCCGAAGGGCTCGGTGGTGTTCTTCACCGAGGGCCTGTGGCACTGGCAGGGAGAGCGGCGCGAGCCGGGGGAGCGGGTGACGCTCCACTGGCATTTCAACCGGGGGATCCTGCGCAGCCTCGAACCCAAGACGGTCGATCCGCAGATGCGGCATCGCAACTCACCGCGGCTCGGCGAGATCCTCGGCGAGGACGACTGGTTCGACAAGCTCGACGGCATCGGCCGCGACCAGGTGCGGTTCGCCCACATGCAGCGCCTGCACTCGTTCACCAACCGCCAGAAGGCTCGCATCCTTGCCGAGGCGGGAGTGTCCCCACCGGCGGGGTCGGGCGCATGATCTCCCCGGCGCTCGTCGTGAGATCCGCCTCACGAGGGTCGGCGGGGTCGACCCGTGGTCGCACTTGCCGTGCGCGGTGGGGATGAGCGCCCTGCCCTTGCCCATCCGCGTGAGCTCCAGCCGCCCTTCGGAGAGCTCATGAACTGGCACCCTCCATCGGATCCCTGGACCGGGAGGTCCCGCCCCACAGTGCGGCGACCGGAACCGCCCAGACCCGCTCGCCGAGGCGTGCGGTGAGCGGACCCGTGTGGAACAGGATGCCGCACTGGAACCGGTCGCCAAGGCGATCCCGTAGGAACGTGAGGCCGCTGGCGTCGCGCTGGTTCACGGATCGGGCGGACTTCACCTCGATGGCCACGACGCTGCCGTCGGGGCGCTCGACGATGATGTCGACCTCGACCCCCGAGCGATCTCGGAAGTGGGCAAAGGTGAGCGCTTCGTCGATAGTGGTCGCCTGCCGCGTGAGCTCTGCGACCACGAACGATTCGAGGAACGCCCCACCCATTGCTGCGGTCGCCAGGCGTTGCGGCGAGAGCGACAGGGCACCGGCTGCGAGCCCGGTGTCGGTGACGTGGACCTTCGCTCGGCGGCCGGCCTTGGCGGAGACACCAACCGTCCAGCCGGGCAGCTCGGTCGTCAGGTAGAGGCGCTCCAGCAGCCGGCGGTACGAGGACGCTGTCGGTTGGGTGACGTCGAGGGCTTGCGACAGTTCAGTGTTGACCACTATCGATGAGGTCCGTTGGGCGATGAGCCGGTAGAGCCGTGAGAGCGCGCCGGAGTGGCGGACGTCGATGAGGTCGGGCAGATCGCGGTCGGTCACGGTCGCGAGGTAGCTCGCGAACCAGCGGGTTCGTTGCGCTGGTGCGCTACGCCGGAGTGCAGCTGGGTAGCCGCCCGCGGCGACCACGTCGAAGACGTCGGCTCGTTCGAGGGTCGTGCGGAAGTTGTGCGGTTCGCCTGTGGCGAGCAGTTCGGCCAACCACCGGTGCTCCCCACCGAAGGTCTCGGCTGCGGCGAGGGGCATGAGCGAGAGCCGGTGAGCCCGTCCGGTGAGCGTTTCGGTCCCGGGTGGCAACAGGAACGAGCTCACCGACCCGGCGAGCAGGAACCGGGCGGCGCCGCCTTGGCGGTCGACGACGCGCTTGACATAGGAGAGCACCTCCGGGGCACGGTGGAACTCGTCAATCGCCACGAGCCCTGGCGATGCGAGTGCGGAGCCGACGTCCTCGCGAACGAGATGGAGCACGCTGTCGTCGTCGAGGTCGAGCACGAGTGCGTTCCGTCGGTGGGCGATCGAGTGCAGCAGTGTGGACTTGCCGGACCCGCGAGGGCCTTCGAGCAGGATCGCCGGCTCTTCGTCCAGGAGCCGGTCGATGAACGGATCGGCCCACCGTTCCACGTGCTCGATCGTCGAGATCACGCTTCCAGCCTAGCCCAAAGCGACGAATCGTCCCGAGTCAACTTGCATTATCGTCCCAGTTCTCTTTACGTGATCGTCCCAGGTGTGGCTTCACGATCGTCCCAGCCTCGGCGCGTTGGGACACCCTCGAGCGAGGCTTGACGTCGACGTCAAAGGAGGCCGTGCTGGTTGCGTACGTGACGTACCAGGTGCCCGTCGAGGTGGAGCGGGAGATCGAGACCGGTGAGATCGTCAACGTGCACGTAATGGACGAGAGGCGCTACGGCCAAATCGCCGCAGACCGCGAAACCACTGCTAGACGTTGAAGCGGATCTCCAGCACGTCGCCGTCCGCGACCACGTATTCCTTGCCCTCCACCCGGAGCTTGCCGAGCTCCTTGGCCTTGGTCCACGAGCCGATCTCGAGCAGCTCGTCCCAGTGGATCACCTCGGCCCGGATGAACCCGCGCTGCAGGTCCGAGTGGATCCGGCCGGCGCACTCGGGCGCCTTGGCGCCGGCCCGGAACGTCCACGCCCGGCTCTCCTTGTCGCCGGTCGTGAGGAACGTCCGCAGCCCGAGCAGGTGGTACGCCGACTGCACCATCCGCACCAGCGCGCCCTCGCCCAGCCCGAACCCCTCGAGCATCTCGGCCCGCTCGGCCGGGTCCTCGATCGCAGCGGCCTCGGCCTCGAGCTGCACGCACATCCCGAGCACCTCGATCTCGTCGCCGGCCGAGGCCAGCTCGGCTTGCACCCGGGCCACCTGCGTCGGGATCGTGTCCAGGCCGTCGTCGCCCACGTTCACCACGGCGAGCACCCGCTTGTTGGTCAGCAGGAACGTCGGGCGCAGGACCTCGCGCTGCTCAACCGTCAACCCCGCCCGGTAGAGCGGGCGGCCGTCGGCCAGCGCCGCATGGGCCACCTCCAGCGCGGCGACCTCCTCGGCCAGGCTCTTGTCGTTCTTCGACGCCTTCTGCTTGCGCGGCAGCTGGGTCTCGACCGTCTCCAGATCGGCCAACGCCAACTCCAGCTCGACCACCCGCAGGTGTTCCAACGGGTCGCTCGGGCCGGGCACGTCGTCGTCGACGAAGGCCCGAAGCACGAACACGATCGCATCCACCTCGCGGATGCCGCCGAGGAACTTGTTGCCCAGGCCCTCGCCCTTGGACGCTCCCTCGACGAGCCCGCCGATGTCCACCACCTGCACGGCAGCGTGCACCACGTTGCGGCTCTTCGACATCGCCGCCAGGGCGTCGAGCCGATGGTCGGGCACCTTGGCCACCCCGACATTCGGGTCCTTGGTCGCGAACGCGTACGGCGCGGCGAGCGCCCCGCCGCCGGTCAGCGCGTTGTACAGGGAGGACTTGCCCGCGTTGGGGAGGCCGACCAGGCCGAAGCGTTCCATGGCGGTCGGTGACGCTACCGGCCGGCCCTGTGCGGCCCGCCCCCGAGGGACGGGCACTGCTCGGGGCCGCGCCTGGCCGCCCGGCGGCCTGCACGGCTAACCTGCGTCGCCTATGTCGAAGAAGACCAAGAAGCGCAAGGCCAAGCTGCGCCGCTCCAAGGCGAACCACGGCAAGCGCCCCAACATGGGACGCGGCTGAGGCCCGTCGGGCATGCCCACGCCGCCGCCCACGCGGCGTGATCCTCTGGTCGAACAGCTCCACGGGATCGCAATCGCCGACCCGTACCGGTGGCTCGAACACGGGGACGACCCGACGGTCGCCGGCTGGGTGGCCGCCCAGAACCAGTGCACACGCGAGGCGCTCGACCATCTGCCCGACCGGGCGGCATGGCGCGAGCGCCTCGTCGCGCTGCTCGCAGCGCGTGTCGTCGGGGCCCCGGCCGTTCGCGGCGACCGAATCTTCGCCCTCGAACGGGGTGGTGGGGCCCAGCAGGTGTCGCTGACGGTGCGCTCCGCCACGAATCTCGGCCCGGCCCGCACCGTGATCGACCCGGCCTCGGGCGGTGATCCGACGTGCACGATCGACTGGTACGTCCCGTCACCGGACGGTCGGCTGATCGCCTGGGGCCGATCGTCCGGCGGTACCGAGCGCAGCGAGTTGCTCGTCGTCGACACCGACACCGGTGCGCTCGTGGACGGACCGATCCCGGACACCCGGGCGGCGTCGGTTTCCTGGCTGCCCGACGCCTCCGGCTTCTGGTACACCCGCTACCCCGCCGGCGATGAGTACAACCGTCGGATTCATGAGCACCGCATCGGTGACGACCCGGCCGGCGATCCGGTCCGCTGGGCCGATCCGAGCCGGCCGGAGGCGTGGGCGTCGGTCGAGGTGGTCGGCGACGGTCGCCACGTGCTCGTGCACGCCATGATCGGGTGGGGGCGTATCGACGTCCACCTCCACGACCGTGCGGACGGCTCGTGGCGCATCGTCGTGGGCGACCTCGAGGAGCGAACGGCGCTGCGGGTGCACGGTGGGCGCCTCGTCGGCACCACCACGCTCGACGCGCCCCGGGGGCGGGTGGTGTCGTGCGCGCTCGACGCGCCCGGGCCGCAGGCGTGGTCGACCGTCGTGCCGGAATCCGACGAGGTGATCGAGGGGGTCGAGATCGTGGGGGACGAGCTCGTGGTCCTGTCGTCCCGGCATGCGGTATCCCGGTTGCGCCGGTACGGACTCGACGGTGACCGGCGCGACGAGATCGACCTCGGAGGGTTCGCCGTGGTCACCGGGCTCGACGCCGATCCGGGCGCCGCTGCGGGCGTCGTCGCGCTCACTGTGGCGTCCTTCACGCAGCCGCCGACGTTGCTGCGCTGGACCCGCGACCGCGGGGTGCAGCGCTGGCAGGAGGGTGCCGCCCCACTCGATCCCGAAGCGTTCGTGACCGAGCGTGAGACGTTCCGATCGCTCGACGGCACCGAGGTCGGTCTGTACACCTTCCGGCGCGCCGACCGGACGCCCGGCCCCGACACCCCGACCGTGCTGTCCGGCTACGGCGGGTTCGCCCTGTCCTACGGTCCGGAGTGGCGTGCGCTGTGGGCGGCGTGGGTCGAAGCCGGTGGCCAGGTGGCGATCGCCGGCCTGCGGGGCGGGTCCGAGGACGGCGAAGCCTGGCACGACGCCGGGCGCCGGGCCGCGAAACACAAGGTGTTCGAGGACTTCGAGGCCGCTGCCGATCACCTCGTCGCCACCGGGCGGACCTCCCGGGCGCGACTGGCCATCCGGGGCGGTTCCAACGGCGGTCTGCTCGTTGCTGCCGCAACGACCCGACGCCCCGATCTGTGCGCAGCGGTGTCGTGCGACGTGCCGCTCGCCGACATGGTCCGCTTCCCTCGGTTCCTCATCGCCCGCCTGTGGATCGACGAGTACGGCGATCCCGATCGCGCCGAGGACCTGGCCTGGCTCCACGCCTACTCGCCGTACCACCAGGTGCGCGACGGCGTCGCCTACCCGGCGAGCCTGATTACGTGCGCCGCCGGTGATTCCCGGGTCGATCCGTGCCACGCCCGCAAGTACGCCGCCGCCCTCCAACACGCCGTGTCGAGCGTGGGCGGCGGGCCCGTGCTGTTCCGCGAGGAGGCCGCCGCCGGGCACGGCGTGGGCAAGCCGCTCGCCCTGCAGGCCGAGGACCAGGCCGACGTCCTCGCGTTCCTGGCCGACCGTTGTTCGTGGAGGTTGCCGTGACCGTCCTCGCCGAGATCCGCCTCGCTGCCGACCCCGCCCGCTGGACCGACTGCGGATTCACCGTCGAGCGGGCCGCCGACGGTGCCGCGACCTGCACGATCGGGTTGGTGCGCCTTGCGTTCGTCGACCCCGGCGAGGGCTCGCCCGGGATCCGCTCGCTCGGCCTCGCCGGCGGGCCCGAACCGTTGCCCGCCGCCGTCGACGGCCTGGCCCTGCACGTCGCCGAACCGCCGGCGCAGCCCGGCCGCCACCCGAACGGCGCGATCGCCATCGACCACGTGGCTGTGCTCTGCCCCGATCTCGACCGCACGATCGACGCCGTCGTCGACGGACTCGGGATCCCGCTGAAGCGCATCCGGGAAGCGGGCGCCGTGCGCCAGGCGTTCTTCCGGCTCGGCGCGCCGATCCTCGAGCTGGTCCGGGCACCCGGGGTCGAGGTGCCGCAGCTGTGGGGCCTGGTCGCCTCCCTCGAGGACTTCGACACCGCCGTCGAGCGCTACGGCGATCGATTGACCGACGTCAAGGCCGCCGTGCAGCCCGGCCGACGGATCGCCACGGTGCGCACCGAGGTCGGGCTCGGTACGGCCGTTGCGTTGATGTCCCCCCACGTGCGGGTGCCCGGGTGACGGCTCGGCGCATGCTCGGGCGGGGCCCGCTGCTCGCCTGGTTCGTGGTCCACACGGTGGTGTGGATTGCCCTGGTCCGGCTCCTGCCGGGCGGCGATTTCGTGGAGTACCCGGATCTCGGCACCGCCGGGCTCCGTGGGTCCGCCAGTTCGGCCGTGCTCCACGCCACCTGGGATTTCCTGCTGATCTCGACCGTCTACTGAAGCCCCGGGGTCGGCACTTCGATGACGGGCAGCGCCGTCGGCTCCATGCCGAGGGTGATGATCTGCTTGCCGTACCCGATGAAGGTGCCCATGGCGTAGGTGATCTCTACGAGTTCCTCTGCGCCGAACGCAGCGCGCAACTCTTCGAGCAGGCCCGCCGGCGCGGTCCGGGCGCCGGCGAGCAATACGTCGGCCCAGGCCAAGGCGAGGCGGGTGCGCTCGGGGAGGCGTTCGCTCGTGCCGCGCGCGGCGATGTCAGCGACGAGGTCTTCGGTGAGCCCGGCCGCACGGGCCGAGTCGAAACGGACCTGCGTTCAAAGGCCGCAGCCGGTGACGTGGGCGTTGCGGAGACGCATGGCCTCCTTCACGTCCATCGACACCGTGCCGCGGCCGAGCAGCGCCGCGTACATCGCGTCGAATGCTGCGGTCAGCTCGGGCGTGTGGGCCCGCGCCGTGCCCAGATGGGTGGGTGCGCCCGGCACCGCCGAGCCGACCCGTGGTGTGGTGGACATCAGGCCTCCTGGCTCGAGCCGGCGAGCAGCCCGAGTGCGTTGTCGAAGCGGTGCTGGTTCTCCCAGATGCCGAGGGCGGTGGTCAGCGTGACCAGGCCGGCCTCGCCGTACGCAGCGACCACCGCAGCGGCCTGCGAGTCGTCGATGGCGTGCGGGTCGATCACGAACAACTCGGCGAAGGCCAGGCAGGCCCGAGCGCCATCGTCGAGCCGTGGATCGGTCGGCCACTGTGCGACGGCCGAGTTCTCGTCGTCGAAGCCGGCTGCAACAGCCGGAGCGGAGCGCTCGTCGAGCGCGCGTCGAGCGCCGAGCAACTGAGCCATGCGCAGTCGGCAGCGTTCGAGTACCGGGGCCGGGACCGAACCGTCCCACACGGCGGCGTGCAGGTGGCGATGGGCCTCGGCGAGACCGGGCAGCAGGGCCAGTGCAGCGTCACGCTCGGCAGGGACGGCCATGCCGAGACGCTACAACCAGTCCCCCGAGGCGCTGGAGGTCGCTGCAGCCCCCTGGCCGAGGAGCGCCTCGATCTCCGGTGCGGCATAGCCGGCCCAGGCGAGCACCTCGATGGTGTGCGCCCCCGGCGTTGGCGGGGGGCCCTGGATCGCGGTCGGCGTCCCCGTGAGGGTGACCGGATGACGCACCACGGCTCGCCCGGCCACCTCGGCGGTGAGGCCGAGGTGCTGCACCTGCGGATCGGCGAACACCTCGTCCATCCCGTACACCGGTCCGACCGGGATGCCCATCGGTGCGAGCACCGACACCCAGTGATCCGTCGGCTGCCGCAGCAGGGCCGCTTCGATCGCGGCGTTCAGTTCGGCGCGGTGCCGCACCCGGGCGCCGCCGGAGGCAAAGCGTTCGTTGGCGAGGACCTCGGGCGCGCCGATGGTCTCGAAGAACGCCGCGAGCCGGGTGAGCGGCGCGACGTTCACCCAACCGTCTGCAGTGCGGTAGCAGCCCATCGGCACGAAGGTGGGGTGCTCGTTGCCTTCCTGGACGGGCACCACCCCGTCGGACAGCCAGCGGCAGGCCTGGAAGTCCATGAGGTTCACCATCGTCTCCAGCAACGACGTGTGCACCCACTGCCCTTGGCCGGTCCGCTCGCGAGCGAACAGCGCCGCAATGACCGCTTGGGCGAGGAAGGTGCCTGCGACGGTGTCGCTGATCGCGATCCCGGTGCGCCACGGCCCGGTTCCGGCCGGGCCGGTCACCGACATGATGCCGCTCATGCCCTGTGCGATCTGGTCGACGCCCGCTCGCTCGGCAGCCGGGCCGGTCTGGCCGAACCCCGAGATCGACGCATAGATCACCTTCGGATTGCGTGCCAACACCACCGTCGGCCCGATCCCCATGCGGTCGACCGCTCCCGGCTTGCCGTTCTCGACCACGACGTCGGCCCGCTCGCACAGCCGTAGGAAGGCCTCGCGGCCCGCCGGGTTGCGTACGTCGAGCACGATCGAACGCTTGCCCCGGTGGAGGTTGTGGCCGTCGGAGCCACCGATCTGGGCCCGGTTCGGGTCGCACACCTGGATCACGTCGGCGCCCAGGTCGGCGAGCTGGCGCACACACGTGGGCCCGGAGCGGGCCGTGGTCACGTCCAGCACGACGATGCCGTCGAGCGCGCCGCTCACCACCACTGCGTCCCCGGGTCGCCCTTGAAGGGTCCGACAACGGCCGAGGTGATCCAACCGCCGTAGAAATCGCCGCCGTTCGGGGATACCCGCTCGTCGCCCACCCAGCACTCCTCGACGCGCTGCGCGTAGAACGCCACGTGACCACGGATCGCCGAGAACGCGTCGACCGGGTCCTCGTAGCTCCACGCCGCCTGTTCGACGACCTCGTCGCCGGCGGTGACCGCCCAGTAGACGGCGACGCCCTTCCACTCGCAGACCGAGCGCCCCGGCGACGGCCGCAGCGCGCCGGGGGTGATGTCACGGCGGGGGAGGTAGTAGGCCGGGGCGTGCGAGGTCTCACATACCCGTACCGCCTCGACGGTGTCGGCCACGACCACCCCACGGTGCACGACCCGGACGCGTGCGGGGCACGCTCGGAGATCGGGGGGCCTCGGGTAATCCCAGACGCTCTCCTGACCGGGGCCGGGTTCGATGCGGGTCGGGCGGCGCACGACGACCGCTCAGCAGTGGGCCGTCGGGGCGATCACCCGCTCGGCGAACGCCGCCATCGCCTCGGACGGTGTCGGCTTCATGAGCAGGAACGCCGGAACGATGATCCGGCTCACCCCGATCGAGGCCAGTTCCTCCACGGCGCCGACGACGTCGCCACCGCCGAAGATCGCCGGGGTGCCGGCGGTCAACTCGATCGCCCCCGGATCGCGTCCGGCCCGTTCGGCGTGCTCGCGCACGACCGCCATCAACGCCGCCAGTTCGGCCGGGCTGCCCTTGCCCGGGAAGAACCCGTCCCCGAGCCGGCCGGCGCGCTCGGCCGCGGCCTGCGAGTGGCCGCCGATCACGATCGGTACCGAGCGCTGGGCCGGCTTGGGGTTGGACGAGACCTGCGTGAACCACGAGAACTCCCCGGCGTGGGACGCGCCGTCGCTCGCCCACAGCGCCCGCATGGCGGCCACGTAGTCGTCGGTGCGCGCGCCTCGCCGCTCCCACGGCACGCCGAGCGCGTCGAACTCCTCGCGCAGCCAGCCCACCCCGATGCCGAGTTCGACTCGACCCCCCGACAGCGAATCGAGCGTTGCGACCTCCTTGGCCAGCACGACCGGGTTGCGTTGCGGGAGGATCAGGATCCCTGTCGCGAGCCGGATCGTCGAGGTGACCGCTGCGACGTAGGCGAGCCACACGAGCGGATCGGGAATCGGGGTGGACGGGATCGCAGGCATCTTGCCGTCGGCCGAGTACGGGTAGGACGACGCGTAGGCGTCCGGATACACGACATGTTCGACGGTCCACAGCGACTCGAATCCGGCGGCCTCCCCCGCCCGGGCGGCGTCGAGCGCCCCGGGCCCGGTGGCCCACTGCATGGTGTTGGCGAAGGCGATGCCGTAGCGCATCTCTGCACCCTACGATCTCGGCGGGGATCGCCCGTGAGGAGGCTGCGATGAGCGAGTTCGATCGTGTCGGCGTGTGGTTGCGAATTGCGGCGGCGCTGATGGCGGGCGCCGGGCTGGTGCACGCCTCGGCGGCCGGTCAGCACGCCGAGCACGGGGTGCTCGCCGTAGGCTTCGCCGTCACTGCCGCCGCCCAGATCGCATGGGCCGTAGTTGCGGCGGCGCGCCCTAGTCGCCAGCTCGCCGGCCTCGGCGTTGCGCTGGCGGGGCTGTCCGTCGGCGCGTGGGCCCTCACCCGGGTTGTTGCGATCGAGGCGATCGACGGCCTCGACGTCGTCCAGGACGTCGGGGCGCAGGACCTGCTCTGCGTCGCCCTCGAACTCGCAGCCGGCGCGGCCGCACTCGCCGCCGTGGCACGGCTGCGCGCGATTCGTCCGATGGTTCCACTCGCTGCGCTCGGTGCGCTCGCGCTCGCCCTCCCGGCATCGGCGATGGCCCATGAGCACAGCGCCCCAGACCATGCCGATGGCCACGCCGCGGCCGATGCTTCGAGCCCGGTCGGGTCGCCGAGCGTCACCACCGCGCACAGCCATTCCTCCCCGACCACGGCCGGGGCGAGCGCAGCGGGGTCGACCGGTGCGGCGGTCGAGTCGAGCGCAGCGGGCAACCACGAGGTGGCGCCGAGCCGCCCACCGACCCGCCAAGAACTCGCCCGGGCGGCAGCCCTGGTCGAAACCACCACGGCGGCGCTGGCGCGGTTCAAGACGACCGCCGACGTCGAAGCGGCCGGCTATCGATCGATCGGCGACGCCGCGACGGGCTTCGAGCACTTCGTCAACCGGGGCTACCTGAGCGACGGACGTGAACTCGATCCGGAGCGCATCGAGTCGATCGTGTTCCGGGTGGAGGCCGACCGGACCAAGACCCTCGTGTCGGGCATGTACATCCTCGACAACGGCAAGACCATGGCCGATGTGCCCGAGGTGGGCGGCCCGCTGACGCTGTGGCACGACCACCAGAACCTGTGCTGGGACGCCAACGGCCGGGTGGTCGGCGTGCTGCGCAACGGCAGCTGCTTCCCGCGGGGAACCTTCGCGGCGACGGCACCGATGCTGCATGTCTGGTTGGTGGACCATCCGTGCGGCCCGTTCGCCGGGATCGAGGGGAACGGACCGCTCGGAGCCGTGAGCAGCCACGGTGGCGGCTGCGGCCACAGCCACTGACCGGTGCTGCGCTGCCCGGGATCGTCGGGCGGTGCGAGAAGATGGGAACTGCGCAATGGAGGACCGACGATGACGGCGACGGAACCGGTGAAGGACTGGGCGACCGACTACGACTTGTTCGCCCACCAGTACGTGGTCGACCCGTACCCGATCTGGGCGGAGCTGCGCGGCGCCTGCCCGGTTGCCCACACCGACCGCATGGGCGGCTCCTGGCTGCCCACCCGCTACGAGGACGTGTGCGCCTTCGCCCGTGCGCCCGAGGCGTTCTCGTCCCGCTCGGTGACGGTGTTCCCGCCGGTCGACGATCCGAGCGGTGCCTACAACCAGGTGGGCGCACCGCCGATCACGTCGGACCCGCCCGAGCACACCTGGGCCCGCCGCCTCATCCTTCCGGCGTTCTCCCCGCGCATGGTCGACACGTACGAGCCGATCACCCGTGACCTGTGTCGGCGCCTGGTGAACGGCTTCATCGAGCACGGTCAGGCTGACGCCGCCAGCGATTACGCCCAGCAGATCCCGGTGCGGATCATCGGTCAGATGCTCGGTGTCCCGCTCGACATGGCCGACACCTTCGTCGGCTGGGTGCGCGGCATCCTCGAGCTCGGGGCGACGGATATCGACGTCCGGCTGGCCGCTCGCCGGGGCCTGATCGAGTTCCTCATCGGTCAGATCGAGAAGCGTCGCGCCGAGCCCACCGACGACCTCATCAGCCAGCTCATGGCGGCCGAGGTCGACGGCGAGCCGGTCTCGCCCGCGCACATCATCGGCACGTGCTTCCTGCTCGTCGTCGCCGGCATCGACACCACGTGGTCCTCCATCGGCTCGTCGCTGTGGCACCTGGCCACCCACCCCGAGGATCGTCGCCGTCTCGTCGCGGAGCCCGAACTCATCCCCACCGCGGTGGAGGAGCTGTTGCGGGCCTACTCGCCGGTCACGATGGCCCGGGTCGCCAATGCCGACATCGACTTCGCCGGGGTGCACATCGGTGAAGGCGACCGGATCATCCTCAACTTCCCGGCGGCCAACCGCGACCCCGGGGTGTTCGAGCATCCCGACGAGGTGGTCATCGACCGCCAGCACAACCGTCACGTGGCCTTCGGCGCCGGCATCCATCGGTGCGCCGGCTCGAACCTGGCGCGCATGGAACTGCGGGTGGCGATCGAGGAGTGGCTGGCCCGCATCCCCGAGTTCGAGTTGGTCGAGGGCGCCGAGGTCACCTGGGCGGGCGGTCAGGTGCGCGGCCCTCGGCAGTGTCCGGTCGCCTGGCCCACGTCGTTGCGGGCCTAGGCGGCCGGCGTGACCGCGTACGACCCGTTCGTCGCCCCGGTCTACGACGATCCGGCCCCGGCGTACGGGGCGTTGGTGCGTGACTGCCCGGTCCACCACTTCGCCGGGTACGGCCTCGACTTCTTCAGCTTGAGCCGCTATTCGGACGTTCGCGACGGCCTGATCGACGTGGCGACGTACTCGTCCAAGTACGGGCAGGGTCCGCACTTCACGAACCAGGGAGCCATGTTCCAGGACCCGCCGGAGCACACGATGTTCCGGCGCCTGATCGCCCAGGCCTTCGCCCCCAAGGCCGTGAACGGGTGGGCGAACGACGTGCGCGAGGTGACCACCGAGCTGCTCGACGACATGGCGTCCCACGCCGACCGGCGCGCCGAGTTGCACGACGACGTCGGGTTCCCGCTGCCGGTGATCATCATCGCCCGCATCCTCGGTGTCCCCGAGGACCAGCGCGAGCAGTTCAAGCAGTGGAGCGACGACCAGGTGTCCGGGCTCGGCCCGAACCGGGAGCGGTCCGACCGGGCCCGGGTGGCGCTCAACGCGTACTTCCAGGCCGAGGTGACCCGCCGCCGAGACCTGATCGCTGCCGGCGCCCCTCTGCCCGACGACCTCGTGTCGACGTTGGTGCGCAACGCGCTCGACGCGCCCCGGCCGATCACCGACGACGAGCTGTTGGTCATGCTCGGACAACTGCTCGTCGGGGGCAACGAGACGACCACCTCGCTCGTGGTCAACGCCGTGTGGCGGCTGCTCGAGGTGCCGGAACGCTGGGCGCAGTTCTGCGCCGCCCCGGACGCACTCGTCGAGACGGTGATCGAGGAGAGCCTGCGGTACGACCCGCCGGTGCTCGGGCTGTTCCGCACGACCACCTGCCCGGTCCACAAGCACGGCGTCGACGTGCCCGAGCGGGCGAAGGTGATGATGCTGTACGCCGCCGCGAACCGGGATCCGGAGGCCTTCCCCGACCCCGACGAATTCCGGCTCGACCGAGACGCCTTCGAGCTCCGCAAGACCCACCTCGCCTTCGGCCTCGGGGTCCACGCCTGCCCGGGGGCGCCGCTGAGTCGCCTCGAAGCGGCGATCCTGTTGCCCGAGTTGGCTCGGCGCTTCCCCACGCTGCGACTCGACGGCCCGACGGAGCGGATCGAACCGTTCCTCCTGTGGGGGCGTCGCCGGCTCCCCGTGCGCTGGGACTGACCGTGCGAGCTCCGGTGCGGGTCGGGCCGTGGATCGTGCGCGGCCTCGTCGTCGTCTGCTCGCTCCTGTTGATCGTGAGCAGCCTCGGGTGGTGGGCGTCGCGGTCGGTCACCGACCCCGAGGGGTTCGGCGATCGGGTCGTCGCTGCCCTCGACAAGCCCGAGGTCCGGCGGGCGATCGCCGAGGAGGTGGCCAATCGTCTCGCCCCGGTCGGCCAGGTGTTCACGGCGGCGAAACCGCTCGTCGTCCAGGTGCTGACCGCGGCACTCGACACCGACCTGGTCCGCCAGGAGGTCCGAAACGCCGGGGTGCAGTTGGCGCGCAACGTGCTGCGTATTCGCTCCACCTCACGTTCCGAACTCGACGTCTCGGCGGCGCTCGTCGCCGTGCAAGAAGGACTGCGAGCGATCAACCCCGAGATCGCCGCTCGCATCCCGGAGAGTGCGCTGAAGGTGCCGTTGAACTTCACGCAGAGCCGTGGGGCGGACCTGGCCTTCACGGTCGTGACCTTGCTCGACGACCTGTGGCTGTTCACGCTCGCTGCGGCGCTCGGCGTGGCGGTCCTCGCCGTCGTCGTCGCCGCAGACCGGCGTCGGGCCCTGCGTGCGGTGGGCATCGGCATCGCCGCCACCGGTGCGATCGTGCTCGCCCTCTCGGTCCCGGGACCGGAGGCTGCGTCCTTGCGTGCCCCCGAATCGAGCCGGGCGGCGGTCGCTGCGGCGGTCGCCGCCTTCACTGCGCCGCTCGACGCCGTCGGGTCGTTCTGGGTGGTGTTCGGCCTGGTCGTCGTCGCCGTCGCGGTCAGCAGCGGTCCGGCCACGGTTGCTGAGCGGGTCGCAGCGGTGCGCGTCTGGATGGCCCTTCGTGCGCGCCGCCGGATCTGGCGGATGGCGGGCTGGGCCGTGCTCGGTGGTGTCGGGCTGTCGATGGCCCGTGACCCGATGGGCACCCTCGAGTGGCTCGGGGCGCTCGCCGGCCTCGCGCTGATCTACCTCGCCGCAGTCGGTGGCGCCCACGCGCTCGGGCTGCTCGGACCGGTGGCGGCTGCCGTCGACCGGCCGGTCCGGCAGGGTCGGTCGTTCGCGTTGGCTGCCGGTGCCGTGGCGACGTCGATCCTGCTCGTGGTCGGTGGCTCTACCGTCGCCGTGGCGTCCCTGCTCGGTCGGTCGGATCCCGCACCGAAGAACCCCTTCGCCTGCAACGGCAGCCTCGAGCTCTGCCTGATGCCCTTGCGGACCGTGGCCTTCGCGGGCAGCCACAACGCCATGTCGAACACGGCCGACGGCTTCCTGCTGGCCGAGCACACCGAATCGATCACCGACCAGTTGCGTGCCGGGGTGCGCGCGCTGCTGCTCGACTCCTACTACGGCTACGAGGACGGCCGCCTTGCCGGCAAGGCGTTGGTCCGGACCAACTTCCTGGGCGGTGTCGACCAGGACGTGTTGCGCGAGCAACTCGGTGCGGATGGGCTCGCGGCCCTCGATCGTCTCGGCGGGGTGACCGGGACTGCTCGTCCGGACGAGCGCGACGTCTACTTCTGCCACGTCGCCTGCGAACTCGGCGCCACCAAGGCGGTGGACGAGCTCGTCAAGATCCGCCGGTTCCTCGAACAGAACCAGAGCGAGGTGATCCATCTGATGTTCGAGGACTACATCCTCCCGGAGGACACCGAACGCATCCTGGCCGAATCCGGTCTGCTGCCGATGGTGTACGTGCCCGGCAAGTCGCTCACCGGTTCGCGGCCGCTCGCCGACCGCACCATGGCCGAACTCATCGACGCCGATGCCCGCGTGATCGTCACCAGCGAGAAGCACGGGGGTGCACTGCCCTGGCTGCTCGGGGCGTTCGAGCAGTTCCAGGAGACGCCGTACACCTTCCCGACGCCGAAGGACTTCAGCTGCGCGGCCAACCGCGGTGGAACCAGTGCACCGTTGTTCCTCGTGAACCACTGGCTGCGCCCGTCGGGCCCGCCGAGCCCCGACGAGGGTCGCAAGGTGAACACCCGCGCCGTGCTCGGCGCCCGGCTGGAGGACTGCATCCGAGCGCGAGCGATCGTGCCGAACATCGTGGCCGTCGACTTCACGGCGCTCGGAGACGTGTTCGCAGTCGTCCGGGAACTCAACGCCGCAGCGGCCCACGTGATGGGAATACCGGAGATCGTCGACGCGGTGGTGGCCGCGTTGAAGGAGAGCGATCTCGGCCCCGACGAGCTCGCCGCCGAGTTGGCGGCGATCGTGCGGATGGACCGCATCGACGATGCCGTTGCACGACGCGTGCTCGGTCCGCTGGCCGAGGACGGGTCGTTCCTGCGCAGCGAGGCCGTCGCCGAGACGATCCTCGCTGCGCTGGAAGGCTGAACCGATCGACTCCGACTACGTCAGCGGCCCGCGCCCGCTGGCTCAGGTCGGGCGGGCCACCACCATCTCCGAACCGCGCCACCGCGGGGCCATCGCCGAGCCGGAGGTGACACCGGCGTCGACCACGATGCACTGTCCGTTGACGTACGACCCGCCGTCGCTCATCAGGTACAGGACGGCTTCGGCGATGTCGTTGGCGTGTGGCGCCCGCTTGAGCGGCGAGGTCTTGGCCATCGCTTCCGCCGCCCGCTCGACGTCGTCGGCGTTGCCCGTCATCACGTGGGCCGTCATGCCGGTCGGGATCGAGCCGGGGGCGACGGCGTTCACGCGGATGCCGTGCTGCGCCAACTCGGCCCCCGCCCCGCGGGCGAGCCCGATCACCCCGGTCTTGGCGACGGTGTAGACGTGCGGGCCAAGGCCGCCCTGCACCCCGGCGACGGAGGACGTGCACACGATTGCGCCCCCCTGACCCTGCGCGATCAAGGCCCGGGCGGCGTGCTTGACCGTCATGAACACACCGCGGAGCAACACGGCCATCGTGCGGTCGTAGTTGCCCATGTCCGTCTCGGCGATCGGACCGGCCGCGCCGACGATGCCGGCGTTGGCGAACACGCCGTCGATCCGGCCGAACGTGCTCGTCGCGGCGTCGATCGCCGCAGCCACCTGGGCTTCGTCGGTCACGTCGCAGTGGACGAAGGTGGCCTTGTCCCCCAGGGATGCCGCCACGGCGTGGCCACGCTCGTCGAGCAGGTCGGCGACAACGACGCGGCCCCCTTCAGCCACCATCAGACGCGCGGTGGCTTCCCCGAGGCCACTGGCCGCCCCCGTGACCACCCCGACCTTGCCTGCGAACCGATCACTCATGGTGCGTTCCTTCCCCCTGGCAGACTGTCGAACGTGGGCGACACTAACGAACTCATCCTCGCCTGGTTCAGCCTTCGCAACGCTCGTTGGGAAGAACGCTGTGCCGCTGCTGCCGCCGGTGGATTCCACGGCGTCGGCCTCAACGCCGGGGCGTTCCGCCGCCTCGATCCGGGGCGTGACGACCCATGGTTCACGCAGGTGGCGGAGGATCACGGGGTGCAGATCCTCGAAGTCGAGGTCGCCCGGCTCGCCGACGTCCCATGGTCGATCGAGCAGCTCGACCTCGCCGCCTTCGTCGGTGCCCGGCATGTCCAGACCATCGCACCGTTCGAGCGGCGCATGGCCGTCGAGGAAGGGGCGGCCGCCATCGCAGCGCTTTGTGCAGCAGCGACGGCGCGGGGCCTGCGCCTTGCCTTCGAGTTCCTCCCGCCGACCGATGTGCCCGATGCACCCACGGCGGTGCGGTGGTGGAAGGCGGCCGGCAGCCCCGACGGGTTCGGGCTGTGCGTCGACTCCTGGCACGTGTTCCGCGGCGGGGGTCTGCCGTCGCTCGAAGAACTCGACCCCGCCTTGGTCACCGCCATTCAGTTCGACGACGGTCCGATGCGCCCGACGCTCGACGACTACATCCAGGACTGCCTGCACTACCGCTGTGCGCCCGGCGACGGGGAGTTCGACCTCGACGGGTTCCTCGCACGGCTGCCCTACCGGGCGCCGGTCAGCGTCGAGGTGATCGACGACGATCTCGACGCCCTGCCGCCGCTCGAGGTGGGCCGGGTGCTCGGCGAGGCCACCCGGCGCGTGCTCGACCGGCGCGTCCCGGCCTGAGGTCAGTTCGTGGCCGTCATCCCGCTCTCGGCCGACGAGGTGTCCCCGGCATGGCTGGCAAGCGTGCTCGGGGTGCCGGTGGAGTCGTGCAGCGTCGCCGACCTCGGCGAGGGCGCCGGCGTGCTGGCAAAGGTGCTCCGAGTCGACGTCGTGCACAACGGCCCGGCCGAACTGCCGACGGCCTTCGTGCTCAAGCTGGTCTCGCCCTACGAGGTCCAGCGGGAGGTGTCGCGCACCTACGGGTTCTACGAGCGGGAGGTCCGCTTCTACCGGGACCTGGCCGGCAGCCTCCCGGTCCGGGTTCCCGCCGCCTACCACGCCGAGGTCGCACCGAGTGGCGAGCCGTTCGCGCTCCTGATCGAACTGGTCGCCGATGCACGCATCCCCGATCAGGTGGTCGGGGTCGCGATCGCCGATGCCGAGCGAACCGTGGACGCGCTCGCCGGCTTGCATGCCCGTTTCTGGAACGCCCCTGCGCTCGGCGTGCTCGACTGGGTACCGGCGATGAACGTGCCGCACTACCGCGCCGCAGGCGATCACATCGGGATGGTGCTGCCGATGTTCCGCGACGCCTTCGATGGTCGGGTGCCCTCGGCCGTGGTCGCAGCGATGGAACGTCTGCAGCCACGCTGGGCGGACTACCTCGACGACCGGGTCGCTGCCACGGCTGACCGGACCACGGTGATCCACTACGACCCTCGGGCCGACAACCTGCTGTTCGACAGCGACGACCGTCTCTGCCTGATCGATTGGCAGATGATGGCGAGATACGCCGGCGCGTTCGACGTCGCCTATGCCTGTGCCCAGAACCTGACCGTCGAGGATCGTCGAGCTCACGAGGGGCATCTGCTGCGGCGATACCACGGGCGGCTGGTCGATGCCGGGATCGACGTCGGGCTCGGCGCGATCGAGGACGACTACCGGGCCTCGATGCTGCAACTGTGCGCCGGGATGGTCGTCGCAGCGAGCTTCGACCCGGGCAACGAGCGGGGCCGTTCGCTGCTCGATGCGATGACGATCCGATCGTTCACGGCCGCCGACGACCTCGGGGCTGGGGAGTTCGCCGACGGGCGTTGACGCTCTGCCGTCCTCGCAGTTGGTCGCTCGTCGGCCTGGCGGGGGAGAATCGTCGGACCATGGCCGACCAGATCAGCCTCGAGGGCTTCAACCCCTTCTCGCCGACCGTCCAGCAGTGCCCGCACGCCTATTACCGGGCGATGCAGGACGGGCCGGCGGTCCACCACGTCCAGGGCACCGACATTTACATGGTGACCCGGCACGATCTCATGCTCCCGTTGTTACGGGACACCGCCACGTTCTCGAACGCGTTCGGATCGGCCGGCGAGCCCCCGAAAGGCGACGTGATCGACCGGCTTCGTGCCGTGTACGCCGACGGCTACGACCGGGTGCCGACGATGCTCACCATCGACCCGCCCTGGCACACCCGCTTCCGGGGGACGGTCGCCCCCTACTTCACACCGAGGCGCATCGCAGAGCTGCGAGCTCCGGTCGAGGCGATCGTCGACCGCCTGATCGACGACCTGCTCGGTTCCGTCGGCCGGAGCGGCGAGATCGACTTCGTTCCCCGCTTCGCCGTGCCGTTGCCGATCGAGGCGATCGCCTACGTGCTCAACGTCCCGGCCGACCGTCTGGCCGACTTCAAACGCTGGAGCGACGATTCGATCGCCGACATCGGCGCGTCGATCTCCGATGACCGCCGGGTGGAGGCCGCCCGAGGGGTGGTGGAGTTCCAGCACTACTTCGCCGAGGAACTCGAGCGTCGCCGGGTCGCACCCGCCGGCGATCTGATGAGCGACCTCGTCGGTTCGGTCATCGACGACCCCGGCGCGGAAGGCCAGAAGCGGTCCCTGACGATGGCCGAGATGCTGTCGATCATCCAGCAGCTGCTGGTGGCCGGGAACGAGACGACGACGAAGGCGCTCACCGAGGGCGTGCGGTTGCTCGCCCAGCACCCCGACCAGTGGGCCAAGCTCAAGGCCGATCCTGCGGGCCGCGCGCCGTTGGTCACCGAAGAGGTGCTCCGCCTCGCCACTCCGACGCAGGGAATGTTCCGCAAGGTCACCGCCGAAGGCGTGAGCATCGACGGCTGCCCGGTGCCCAAGGGGGCCCGAGTCATGCTCGTCTATTCGGCCGCGAACCGCGACGCGAAGGTGTTCTCCGGCGATCCCGACGCGTTCGATCCGGATCGGCCGGAGCTCAAGGATCACTTGGCGTTCGGCAAGGGCATCCACTTCTGTCTGGGGGCGCCGCTGTCGCGCGTGGAGATGGTGGCGGCCTTCGAACGTCTGGCGCGGCGCCTCGATACGCTCCGGCTGCTCGAGACCAACGACTTCGAGTATCACCCCAGCTTCATGTTGCGGGGTCTGAAGAAGCTCGACCTGGCGTTCACCGCAGCGTGACCGGCCCGAACGGAGGATCGATGACGACGATCGAACGTGTCGGGGTGGTCGGCTGTGGGCTGATGGGTTCCGGGATCGCCGAGGTGTGCGCCCGGGCAGGGCTCGACGTGCTCGTGCGGGAGATCGACGCGGCGGCCTGCGAGGCCGGGATGAAGCGGCTGTCCACGAGCCTCGACCGAGGCGTGCGGGCCGGCAAGCTCGACGAGGGCGCTCGTGACGCAGCGCTGGCGAGATTGCACTTCACCACCGACTTCGGCGACCTCGCCGACCGCCAGCTCGTCGTCGAAGCCGTGATCGAGGACGAGAAGCTGAAGACCTCGGTGTTCGCCGCGTTGGACCGGGCCGTCACCGACCCCTCGGCGATCCTCGCCTCGAACACCTCCTCGATCCCGATCATGAAGCTCGGCATGGCCACCAAACGCCCCGAGCAGGTGATCGGCATCCACTTCTTCAACCCGGTCCCCGTGCTTCGCCTCGTCGAGCTGGTGACGTCGCTGCTGACGGCGCCCGCGACCACGGCGGCTGCCGAGGGCTTTGCCGTCGACGTGCTGCACAAGCGGGTGATCCGCAGCCAGGACCGCGCCGGGTTCGTGGTCAACGCGTTGTTGATCCCGTACATCCTGTCGGCGATCCGCATGTTCGAATCCGGCTTCGCGTCGGCGGACGACATCGATGCCGGCATGGTCGAGGGGTGCAACCACCCCATGGGCCCGTTGCGCCTCGCCGACCTCATCGGGCTCGACACCACGATGGCCGTGGCCGAGAGCCTGTACACCGAGTTCAAAGAACCGCTCTACTCACCCCCGCCGCTGTTGAGCCGCATGGTCGAGGCCGGGCTCCTCGGGCGCAAGGCCGGCCGGGGCTTCTACGACTACGGGAGCAAGTGATGGCAGATCGCATCCTCGTTGCAAAGGTCGGCCTCGACGGCCACGACCGAGGGGTCAAGGTCGTGGCCCGAATCCTTCGGGACGCCGGGTTCGAGGTGATCTACACCGGGCTGTTCCAGACGCCGAGCAAGGTGGCCGCCGCTGCCGTCGACGAAGACGTCGACGCCATCGGGCTGTCGATGCTGTCGGGGGCGCACATGACGCTCGCGCCGAAGGTCGTCGAAGCGGTGCGCGCCTTGGGTGTCGACATACCGGTCGTCGTCGGAGGGATCGTGCCCGATCAGGACATCGCCAAGCTTGCCGAACTCGGCGTGGCCGCCGTCCTGACGCCGGGTTCGGGGGCAGGCGACATCGTGTCGGCGATGCACCGGGTGATCGCCGAGAGCCGGGCCTCGGCCTGATCGCCGAGCGGGCGCGCCATGCCGGTGGACCCGCTCGAGCGGATCACGAATCTGCTTGCCCTGCTCCTCGAGACTCGCGAGCCGCTCTCGCAGGACCGGATCGTCCACGAGCTCTCGGGGCAGTACCCCGCCGATCCGACCGCTCGGCGGGCGGCGTTCGAGCGGGACAAGGCAGCCCTGCGTGCCGAGGGCGTCGTGATCGAGCAGACCTACCTCGCGGACGGCGGCACCGGATATCGGATCGACCGGTCCGCCTACGAACTCGGCGACTTGGGGCTGAGCGACGACGAGAAGCGGGCGCTGCAGTTGGCCATGGCGACGGTGCATCTGGGGGTCGACTGGGGGGACGACGCGCTGCGCAAGCTCGCTCCCGAGCCGCCCGGCGCCGGGTCGACGAACCCGGTGGCGACGGCCGCCGCGGTCCTCCCGTCGATGCCGGCGCTTGCTGGGCTTTTCGCCGCACACGCAGCCCGTTGCTCGGTGTCGTTCTCGTACCGGGGGCGGGCCCGGCGGGTCGATCCGCTGGGGTTGTTGTCCCGGGGCGGGAATTGGTACCTCGTCGGCTACGACCATTCGCACGGCGAGCAGCGGGTCTTCCGGGTCGATCGGGTCGAAGGGGATGTCGAGATCGGCGACGCCGGATCGTTCGAGGTCCCCGACGGCTTCGACCCGTCGGGGGCGCTGGCGACGGACATGAAGGCCATCGGTGGCGTCGGTGACGATCCCACCGAGGCCGTGGTCCGCATCGACTCGGCCTGGGCGCGACGGGTGGTGGCCGAATTGGGCCCCGAACGAGTCGTCGCCCGGCAGGCCGACGGTACCGTGCTGGTGCGGGTGCCCTGCACGAACCGGTCGGCCTTCCGGTCTTGGGTGCTCGGGATGCTCGAGCACGCCGAGGTGCTCGAGCCGCCCGAGGTGCGCGCCGAGGTAGTCGGCTGGCTGGAGGCGATCGTATGAGCGGCCGTCGGGGGCCGAGGCCGACCCAGCAACGGTTGCATCACCTCCTCGCCATCCTGCCGTGGCTCATGGAACGTGGCGGCGCAACCGTTGACGAGGTGGCCGAGCGCTTCGGCATGCGACCCGAACACGTGGTCGCCGATCTCGAAGTGGCGTCGATGTGCGGGCTCCCGCCGTACATCGACGAGATGATCGACATCTACGTCGAGGACGGTCGGGTGCACGTCGGAGTCCCACGCCTGTTCCGGAGGCCGTTGCGGTTGACGGCCCAGGAGGCGTTCTCGGTGGTCGCCGCCGCTCATGCCGCGTTGGCGCTTCCGGGAGCGGATCCCGACGGGCCCCTGGCCCGGGCGCTGCGCAAGCTCGAAGCGGTGCTCGGCGCTCGTGCGGTGGTGAGCGTCGCCGTCGAGCGGCCTGCGTTGCTCGATGTCGTCACCGATGCTGTCGAGCGTGGTGAACGCCTTGCGGTCGTCTATCGCAGCGGCGACGATCGCCGCACCGAGCGGTTGATCACCCCGCGGGCCGTGCTGGTCCGCGAGGGCGCCTGGTACGTCGTGGCGGAGTGCGCGCTCGCACAGGCACGCCGGACGTTCCGGGTCGATCGAATGGAAGCAGCGGAACCGACCGGTGAACGGGTCGAGGTCGAGCCCATCGAGCCGCTTACCGATGGATGGTTCGACGACGTCGAACTCCCGGAAGCTGAATTGGTCCTGTCGTCCGAGGCGGCGTGGGTGGCGGGCCGTTATCCGGTCCGCTCCGTCGAAGCCCTCGGCGGCGGGAGGCTCCGGGTTCGGCTTCCGGTGACGAGCGAACGCTGGCTGGGTCGGCTGCTCGTGCAACTCGGGCCCGACGCCGAGGTCGTGGCGCCCGAGCGGTGGTGCGACCTTGGTGTACGCACGGCGACCTCCGTGCTCGCCGCTTATCGCTGAACGAGCGGGACCAGCGGCGGATCCGGGAGCTGTTCGAGCAAGCGGTCGAGCAACTCGCTCGTGGCTCGGGCGTCGTCGAGTGCGTCGTGCGGTCGGCCCTGGCCGATGCCGTACCGACGGCACAGGGCCCCGAGCGAGTGGCCCTCTGGATGGTCGGGCTCCACGGTCCGCGCCAACTCGAGGGTGCACAGGCCACGGAGAGGTACTTCGGTTCCCGGCCCGAGGAGGCGGCGGACGAAGGACCAGTCGAACGGCAGGTTGTGGGCGACGACGATCCGGCCCGCGAGGAGCCCACCAAGTTCCTGGCGCACCTGCGGCCGACGGGGCGCATGGCGTAGCGACGGGTGGGTAATCCCGTGGATCCCGGTCGGGCCGAGACGGGCGAGCCGTCCCCATCGTGGCCGCACCAACGAGACCCACTGACGCTCCGTGACGCCTGCGGCCGACCGCAGCACGACAGCGACCTGCAGGACACGGTCGCGATCAGGTCGAAGGCCGGTCGTTTCGACGTCGACCACGGCCAAGGGTTCGTACTGCACCGACCGCGACCCTACGCCGGGGGTGCGCGGCGAAGGGGGGTGACGCTCAGGCGGTGAGGGCGTGGGACTGCCGGGCCCGTACACCGATCGGAGCGGCGACGGTGTAGCCGGCGAGGTGGCGCTCTTCTTCCGACTCGCCACCCCAGAAGCCGTACTCCCGCTGGTCCCGGGCGAACGAGCGACACTGGGCGGCGACCGAGCAGGACGCGCAGAGCATCCGGGCCTGGGCCTCACGCCGGACCCGAGCCTGGGGGCGTTCCGCCCGGGGCGGGAAGAACAGGTTGGTCTGGCCTTTGCAGGCGGCAGTGTCGCGCCAATCGGCGGTGGGGCGCGGCAGGACGGCTTCGATGGCGAGCATTTTTCGACCTCAACGTCCTCGAAAGGGAGATTGGAGGAGCGGCGGGGCCGGAAGGGGTTGGGCCCGCCGCACTGGCAGTTTCAATGCTAATTCATCGCGGCTTCGCTGTAAATACGATTTAGCACGTAAGAACTAGGGTTCCGGTACCAGCGACCGGGGTCGCCTCAGAGGAGCTCGGCAGCGATCCTCGCGACCTCACTGCGTTCGCAGGCGTTCAGGGTCACGTGGCCGAAGCAGGACTGGCCGCTGAAGGCGTCGATCAACACGGCGAGGGCGTTGTTGGATTCGCCGACGTAGGGAGCGTCGATCTGGCTGGTGTCCCCGGTGAACACGATCTTGGTGCCCTCGCCGATACGGGTGAGGATCGTCTTGAGCGTGGTCGGTTCCAGGTTTTGCGCTTCGTCGACGATGGTGAACTGCCGGTGCAGCGAGCGTCCTCGCAGGAACGTGACCGACTCGAGGGAGAGCGCGCCCCGGGCCGTGAGTTCGTCCACCAACGAGCGCGCGTCGCGAGCCGAGCGCCGATCGGTGAGCGCGACGACCGCATCGTGGATGGCGGCCATCCACGGGTCGAGCTTCTCGTCCAGGCCTCCCGGAAGGAACCCGACGTCGGCCCGTCCGACGGGGACGAGCGGGCGGTAAATCGACAGTCGTTCGTAGCGGCGGGCTTCGACCACCTGCTCCAGGCCAGCGGCCACGGCCAGGACGGTCTTGCCCGTGCCGGCCCTCCCGTCGAGCGCAACCACGCTCACGTCGGGGTCGAGCAGCAGTTCCAACGCGAAGCGCTGTTCCTTGGATCGTGAGCGCAACCCCCAGGCCTCCGGGGACGTCGACGTCAGCAGTGCCAGTCCCTCGTCGGACCGTCGGGCCAGGGCCGAACGGGAGCCGCTGCGGACGACGGCGAAGGTGTTGCAGGGGAGCTCAGAGATCGCGGGTCCGTCGGCGAGCTCATCGAGACGCCCGGTGGCATACAACCGCTCGACGTCGCCAGGGTCGGCGTCGAGGGTGAGCCAGCCGGCCGGGCGGGTCGCCATCGACCGGCCGACCGGCCGATGCTCGTCGGCGTCGACGCCGAGATGACCCGCCTTGATGCGCAGCGAGGCGTCGTTGGAGATCACGACCGTCGTTCGGTCCTGGGCCTGGCCGAGCGCGGCGCCGATGATGCGGTTGTCGGGTCGGGCCGGATCGAGGCCGTGCTCGGCGAGCAGGTGCCCGAGCACGCCGTTCAGTTCGATACGCACGGTGCCACCGAGCCGGTCACCGGGGATCGGCACCGGGTGGTTCAGCGAACCCCCGGCGCCGACGCGTAGGTCCTCCAGGGTCCGCAGGGCGTGGCGAGCAGCCCGGCCGGCATCGTCCTGACGGCTCTTCAGCTTGTCGAGTTCTTCGACGACGATGAGCGGTACGACGACGTCGCACCCGCCGTAACTGGCCAGGCACGACGGGTCGGCGACCAGCACGCTGGTGTCCAGCACGACGCAGGTGCGGACCCGTTCGACGTCACCGGAATCGCCCGCTCGGGTGGTGGCGGTCTGGAGGCGAACGCTCACGGCAGCTCCAAGGGGATCGGACACGTGGGAGGTTTCGTAGCACCCGATCCCGGGTGCCTGCTGGCACCATCGGTCACAAGCAGGTGAACAGTGAGGGATCGGGGTGCGGGGGACCGAGCCCTACAGCCGGCCGGCGTCGATGATCGAGCGGAGGAACTGCCGGGTGCGGTCCTCGATCGGGTCGCCGAAGATCCGCTCCGGGGGCCCGGACTCGTGGACGACGCCTTCGTAGAGGAAGCACACCGTCGAGGCGACCTCCTTGGCGAAGCCCATCTCGTGGGTGGCGAGCAGCATCGTCATCCCCTCCGAGGCGAGCTCGCGCACCATGCCCAGCACCTCCGACACCAGCTCGGGGTCGAGCGCGGAGGTGACCTCGTCGAACAGCATCACCCGCGGGCCCATGGCCAGGGCCCGCACGATGGCCACCCGCTGCTGCTGGCCGCCGGAAAGCCGATCGGGGTACTCGGCGGCCTTGTGGTCCAACCCGATCCGGGTGAGCAGCGCCATGGCCCGCTCCTCTGCCTCGGCCCTGGGCATCCCGAGCACCTTCACCGGCGCCAGGGCGACGTTGCGGAGCACGGTCATGTGCGGGAACAAGTTGAAGCTCTGGAACACGATGCCGACGTCCTGGCGCAGGGCGTTGACGTCAACTCCGGGGCCCGACACCCGCTCGCCGTCGAGGATGATCTCGCCGTCATCGATCGCCTCGAGCGCGTTGACGCAGCGCAGCAACGTGGATTTGCCGCATCCCGACGGCCCGATGAGGCACACCACCTGGTGCTCCTCGACGGCAAGATCGATGCCGCGCAGCACCCGGTTGGTGCCGAACTGCTTGTGCACGTTGCGCAACTGGAGGAACGACATCCGGCTCAGCCCCCCGCCCGCATCCGGCCCTGGTCTCGCTTGATCAGCCAGTCGGTAAGCCGGGCCAACGGGATGGTGACGATCACGAACAGCACGCCCGCGGCGACCACCGGTGTCATGTTGAAGTAACGGGATCGTTGCACGCTCGAGGTGTTGAACACCTCGAGCACCCCGACGAAGGCGAGCAACGCCGTGTCCTTCTGTAGGCCGATGAAGTCGTTGAGCAACGGCGGGATGACCCGGCGCACCGCCTGGGGTACCACGACGAACCGCAACGTCTGCGGGAAGCTGAGCCCGAGCGAGCGGGCCGCCGCGGTCTGACTCCAGTGGATCGACTCGAGCCCCGAGCGGTACACCTCGGCCACGTACGCCCCGTAGACGAGGGTGAGGGCGAGGACCGGCAGCCAGAACCGTTGCTGCTCACGGCTGAGGTCGGAGATCAGCGGCAGGTCGGCAATCGCAAGGCCGAACACCACCAGGAAGATCACGAGCACCGCCGGCATGCCTCGGAACAAGTCGGTGTAGACGATCGACAGGAAGCGCACAGGACGGCCGGCTTTGCCCGGCATCATCCGGGCGACGGCGACGACCAGGCCCCAGACGAGGACGAACAGTTCGGCCACGAGGAACAGCCGGATGTTGAGCCAGAACGCGTCGAACAGCGCCGGCCACGACAGCCCGAACACCCGCCAGTCGAAGAACACGGCACGGACCCCGGCGGTGAGCACGGCCGACACGCCCCCGACCGCCAACGCGGTGATCGAGAAGCCGACGACGTACCACAGCCAGTTCGAGGCGCGATCACCGGCGACCCGGGCCTCGACGGCGTCGCCGGACGCAGCGAGGCGGCGCGCCGCCAGCGATGCCCGCAACGCCTGCAATGCAGAGACCGGCACGGCGAGCCCGGCCAGCGCCAGCACCAGCAGTACGGCGCGCGCGGCGACGGTCTCCCAGCCGTTGGTGCCGAGGCTGCGGTCGAAGCCCCACAGCAGCGCGGCCAGGACGGCCCACACCGTGATGGCTGCCACGACGGCCACCACCGAGGCGCGCAGGCGGGTCCGAACGGCCGGGGCCCGCCGCCGTTCGGCGGCGGGCCCCGTGGAGACCAGGCCGGTCATCGGCTCCGACCGGTCACTTGACCGCGATGACCGGAACCTTGGTGGGATCGCCACCGAGGTTCTTGGTGGCGAACTTGGCCAGCGAACCGTCGCTCTTCAGCCCGTTGAGCAGCCCGTTGATCACGTCCTTGTTGGCCTGCGGGTTGCCCTTGGGGATGATCCCGCCGTACTTCTCACCGGTCTTGAACTGTGCGACCACGGCGAGCTTGCCTCCCGAGCGACCGGCCTCACCGAGCACGATGGCGGTGTCCATCATGACGGCGTCGATCTGCCCGGCGCTGAGGGCGGTGAAGGCATCGGCGAGGTTCTGGTACACCTGCGGCGCCTTGGCCGGCTTGATCGTCTTCTCGACGAAGTCGAGGCCCGTCGTGCCGGTCTGCACGCCCCAGTTGAGTTTCTTCGCGTCGTCGAGCGAGGCGACCTTCTTGTCGGCCTTGGCCAGCACACCCTGATCGGACTCCCAGTAGGCGTCGGTGAAGTCGACGACCTTCTTTCGCTCGTCGGTGATCGTCACCTGTGACAGCGCGAGGTCGAACTTCCCGGCCTGGCCAGCGACGAGGGCGTCGAAGCTCTCGTTGCGGACTTCGAGGTTCTTCAAGCCGAGCTTGGCCTGCAGGGCCTTGGCCATGTCGTACTCGAAGCCGGCGTTGAGCTTGGTGACGTCGTCCTCGCTGCCGTCCCAGAAACCGGGTCCGGGGAGGCTCGTGACGATGGTGAGCGTGTCAGCCTTGATCGGCTTGAAGCCCTTCACATCGGCGCTGCCACCACCGCTCGCCTTGGTGGTCGCAGTGCTGCTCGAATCGTCGCCACAAGCGGCGGCGGTTGCGAGCAGGGCTCCGGACAAGGTCACAGCAGCGATCAACCTCGTGCGCACAGGGTCCCCTTCGTGGTCGGGCAGTGGGTCGTTGCCGAAGTGTAGACGTGGCCTCGGTCGCCCTCAGCGGTGGACGACCGCATCCGACGGCAGCTCCGCGAGCAGCGGTGCGCTCACCCAGATCCGGGACAGATGCAGCGTCGAGCGGACCCGAACCATTCGTACGACCGTGCCGGTGGGCTGCCCGCACATCGCCACGGCCGCTCGGATCGCCGAGTCGTCGTCGGGGAGGATCATCGGCACTTTCGCACGCTGCACACCCGCAGGACCGGCCGTGAAGGCGTTGAACCAGAACGCATCCCAGTCCACGACGTTGGCGAGTGCAGCCGGGATGAAGTCGACGAGCCCGAGGCCCATCGCATTGCCGTGGCTGTCCGGGGTGAGCCCGAGTGCGACGACCGCTGCAACGGAGGGTGTCGTCGCGTCGGGAAGGCCGTGGATCCGGTACCGCCCGGTGACGTTCGGGTCGATCCCGACGCCGGAGATGTCCTTGCCGATCCGTTCGACCACGAGGACGTCGATCGTTGCGAACGGCAGGGGGGGCACGAAGCCCTTCGCGATCGACGTGAGTTCCTCTTCGGCAGCGCTCCCGATCTCGCGGGCGTCGAGCGCATCGACGCGCACCACCGCGCCTGCACCGGACTCGACCGACGCCAACCCTCCGCCGAGCCGCCCGGTGGCTCGAAGCGCAGCGATGCCGTCGAGGAGTCGGTCGCGCATGTCGACGGGACCGCAGGAGTGGATCTGGGCCGCGCCGGGCTGCTTGCCGAAGCCGACCACCGCCATCTTGGTGAGCCCGGACTCGATGGGACCGACGAAACAGGTGTGGGGCTTCACACGGTTGACCGGCAGGATGCGATCGGCGCCGGCGGCGTGGCGGTCGAGGAACAGGGGCATCCCGCTCGGGGTTCGGGCGACCTCGACGGTCTCCATCGTCGAGCGGACCTCGGCACCCACCGAGGCCTCGGTGATGCCGTACCCGGCGAGCACCTCGCGCTGGCCGGCCGCCGTTCCTCCGCCGTGGCTCCCCATCGCCGGGACGACGAACGGCGTTCCGCCCAATCGCCGCACACCGGCGACGGCACCGGCCACGAGGTCAACTCGGCCGGTGAGGCCCCGGCTGCCTGCGCCCACGGCCACCGTAGTGCCCGGCCCGATCGCCGAGCCGAGCCGTTGCACAACAGCAGCTTCGGCCGCAGAGCGGATGTCGGCTACCGGTTCGGAGCGCCGTTCGGGCAGCTCGACCTCGACGAGTTCGGGCACGACGAGCGCCGGGTCGAACGGGAGGGATACGCCTCGAGCGAGCTGGTGCCAGTTGCCGGTGGCCGTCACGCCGTGCACCCTAGGTCTCGTGACGGTATGCGCCTTCTGCGAGATCGTGGCCGGGCTCGCACCGGCGCACCGGGTGCTCGACGACGAGGTCGCCGTCGCGTTCCTCGACCGCTCCCCGCTGTTCCCCGGGCATGTGTTGGTGGTTCCCCGGCGGCACGTCGTGACGCTGCCTGAGCTGCGTGCCGACGAGGTCGGGCCACTGTTCGAACGTGTTCGCCGGCTTGCGGACGTGGTTCCGCAGGCGCTCGAAGCGCCAGGGAGTTTCGTTGCGATGAACAACGTGGTGAGTCAGAGCGTGGCGCACCTCCACGTGCACGTCGTGCCCCGGCGCCGAGGTGACGGCCTGCGCGGGTTCTTCTGGCCCCGTCAGCGGTACGCGTCGGACGAGGAGATGGCGTCGGTCGCCGGCAGGATCGCCAAGTTCTGCTCAGACGACGATTCGCATCGGCACACCGAAGCGGTCGGCCGAACCGTCTCCGAGCACGAGGTGTTCGCCGGCGGCGAAGCGGCGTGCGCTCCAAAGGACGGCGACGGCATCGACGATGTCATCGGCGGCGGCGCCGGGTAGGCGATCGGGGACTTCCCCTTCGTACCAGGACTCGATCGCACGGCGCCGTGCGTCGACGCCCGCCCTGGTGCGCTTGGGTGGCAGCAACTCGCCGGTCATGGCCCAAAAGGAGCACTCCGGGTGGATTTCGAGCAGCGTGGGTGCGCCAGGCGTACGGGCGAGCACGTCCAGGTCGCGGATCTTGGGGGCGAGGGACCACGACTGGATCGACACGCCGCGTCCGTACCGGAGCTTGCTCGCTGCGTTGGCGGCGGCGTAGCTGCGTTCACCGAGCAACGGGCGGGGCAGCGTCGGGAACACCGAGCTGCGACGCGCGGCAGGAAGGAACGCACGAGCCTGATCGTCGGCGCAACGACCCCAGGAATCCGGCAGCCCGATGGGCATGTCGATGCCGAGGATGTCGAAGTCCCTGTGCGGTAACGACGACGTGACGACGATGCCGCTGTCGGACGCAACGGTCCAACCCTTCGGGCAGCCGTCTGCGCCAGCGATGCGCCGCAACGTCGAGGGTGACACGACGTCATCTTGTCCCGGTGAAGAGCGCTGGTCGCCCTCCAACGCGCGCAAGCACCATTGTCGTTGTGTACGCAACGACAATGGTGCTTGACCTGCGCGCTTCGGCGTTGTCTCATTGGCAAGCGGAATCGACCGATCAGGTCAACGAACGGCTCGCATCCGCAGTCGCAATGGAACGTGCTCGTCGGGCCGGGGAGAAATCCCGCAACCGGAACACGCTCTCGAAGTGCCGGCGAGCGATCGCCGGAGCCGCAGGCGGCGCCGAGGCCGGGGTCGACTGCGAAGCGGATCAGCGACGGTCGCTGATCCAAGTCCCGGGCCGGCTCTGCCGCCGGGACACGACCCCACCTGGAAGGAGAACCGTGGCAGCAGCGAAGAAGGCGGCACCGGCGGCGAAGAAGGCCGCTGCACCCGCGAAGAAGGCGGCACCGGCGGCGAAGAAGGCCGCTGCACCCGCGAAGAAGGCGGCACCGGCCGCGAAGAAGGCGGCACCGGCGAAGAAGGCGGCACCGGCGGCGAAGAAGGCCGCTGCTCCGGCGAAGAAGGCGGCGAAGAAGGCCTGACGTATCGGCCCGCTGGGGTCGGACGATCGAATGAGGGGGCCTGACGGGCCCCCTCACTCGCGTCACGGATCAGATGCGGTCGATCCGGGCGAAGACCTCCGCCGCAGCGCAACCGGCTAGCGCGCCGAGCTCGGCGAGTCGGGAGCGGATCCGAGCGCGGAACGCTTCTAAGCCCGCCTCGTCGAGCGCGCCCATCGTCGACTCGAACTGGCTGGCGTGGGCCTCGATGGCCATCAGCTTTACGTCGACGAAGGCCGATACGTCCTCGGCGTGGTGCACCGTGTCGGCCTCCCAGAGCAGGAGTGTTGATGGCCGATGCGGCGCGACGCCCTGTTCGGGGAAGAAGTGTGGATCGCGGGCGGCGACGATGCCGTCGCAGGCGAGGAGACCGGCGTGGCGGTGGTCGGGATGCAGCCGGTACCGCTTCCATGGGTCGTGCCCGAGCACGACCTGCGGACGAAGCGCCCGGATCCAGTAGGCGACTTGCCACCGTTGGCGCAGGTCGCTGTCGAGCTCGCCGTCCGGCCAACCGAGGAATACCACCTCGCCCGTGGCGCCGAGCGCTCGGGCCGCGGCACGCTGCTCGGCCTGTCGCGTGAGCACGAGCGCCGAGGTGTCGGCCTTTGGGTCCCAGGTGCCCTTCGAGCCGTCGGTGAGCACCAGATGGTGCACGACACAGCCGGCGGCGGCCCACTTCGCAAGGGTGCCGCCGCACCCGAATTCGACGTCGTCGGGGTGGGCGCCGATCGCCAGCGCACTCGACGGGACGGCGAGGTCCTTGGCGAGCGTCGGGTCGGTGGTGGTCATGCCCGGTTGCCCGGGCTCGTTGGGATCGATGGCATGCCTCCTTGGAGCGCCGGGTGGTCGAGGTCGGCTGGGACATCGACGTCCCAACCGAGATGGGGATCGCGCACCACCCGGATGGCGACGCGGAGCGCACGGGCGCTGGCGAGGTGGCGCCGGAAGGACCCCGGCCCGTAGGCGAAGGTGAACGCCGACCCCGCCGGAACGCACACGACGTTGGTGCCGTCGTCGCGCCGGTCGGGGACGAGGGTGATGCCGGGAAGAGGAGCGAGGCGGGCGAGCTGCGAGGCCAAGGGCAGGTCGCTGTGCGCAACGAGCACTCGCTCGAAGCCGGCCGTTGCGAGTTCGGACACGCCGTCGGTGACGGCGCCGTTGAGCCCCAACCCGGGTCGCCACAACACGGCCGCGCCGGCAGCGGCGGCCCATGTGGCGACGTCGTCGTCGTCGCAGACGACGAAGGTCGGCAACGGCGCCGCAGCCCGAACCACCGCCGATGCCATGGCCCGGGCGAGCGCCGCACGTTCGGTCGCGCTCAGCGCACCGGCGAGGCGCCCTTTCGCTTGACGGAAGTCCTTGACCGGTATCAGGACCGCGGCGGTCACGCGGTGAGCCTACGGGCAAGGGCGAACGGGCGGGACGGTCGGCCTAACCTCGCCGCCATGGCGATACGGGTTGCGGTCATCGGGGCGGGCTCGTGGGGAACCACGGTCGCGGCGCTCGCAGCGGTCAACACGCCCACGGTGCTGTGGGCGCGGCGGCGGGAACTCGCCGAGGCGATCGATCGCACGCATCGCAACGAGGCGTATCTGCCCGGCTTCGAGCTGCCCGACGCCCTGCGTGCGACCGCATCGCTGGAGGAGGCGGTGGTCGGCGCCGACGTCGTGGTGATGGGGGTGCCGTCCCATGGCTTCCGGGCAGTGCTGGCCGAAGCGGCACCGCACGTGCGGCCCTGGGTGCCGGTGGTGAGCCTCTCGAAAGGTCTCGAGCAGGGCACCTTGAAGCGAATGAGCGAGGTGGTGGTCGAGGAGCTTCCCGGGCACCCGGTGGCGGTGCTCACCGGCCCGAACTTGGCCAAGGAGATCCTGAGCGGCCAGCCCGCAGCCTCGGTCGTGGCCGTCGACGACGACATCATCGCAACCGAACTGCAGCGCATCTTCTCCACCGACCGCCTCCGCGTCTACACCAACGCCGACCTGGTCGGCTGCGAGGTGTCCGGCGTCGTGAAGAACGTGATCGCCATCGCCGCCGGAATGGCGGAAGGGATGGGGTTCGGTGACAACACCCGGGCGACGATCATCACGCGTGGCCTCGCCGAGATGAGTCGGCTCGGCGCAGCCCTCGGGGGTGACCCGCTCACCTTCGCCGGCCTCGCCGGGATGGGCGACCTGATCGCCACCTGCTCGTCGCGCCAGAGCCGGAACAACACCGTCGGATTCGAACTCGGTCGGGGGCGAACCATCGCTGAGGTCGTCGGGGAGATGCGGATGGTGGCCGAAGGCGTCAAGAGTTCGCCGTCGGTCGTAGCGCTCGCCGCTCGTTGCGGGGTGGAGATGCCCATCGCCGAACAGGTCGTCGAGGTCTGTCATCGGGGCGGGACGGCACGTGACGCGCTCGTCGCCCTGATGAGTCGGGATCGCAAGGCCGAACGGATCGGTCGTGAGTGAACGGGCGGCGACGATGACCACGATCGGCGTGCTGGGCGGCGAGTGGCGGGGCGCCGTCGGGCCGGACGGTTCGGTCACGCCGCACGACGGCGGCGCGACGCTGTCGTGGGCGGTCGTGGCCGAGGACCGCTGGCACCATCCAGGCGCCGGGGCCTCGGCGGTGCGGCAGCATCGGCTGCTCGGTGCCCCGGTGGTCGAGACGGCGGTCCGAGTGCCCGGAGGCGATGCCGTGGAGCGCGTCTACGCCGTGGCCGACCACGGCGGTTTGACCGTCATCGAGATCGAGAACCGGTCGAACCGCAGTTTCGCCGTCGTCCTCTCCCGCAACGACCTGCTCTCTTCCCGGCCGGCGGTCCCCGCCGCGCTCGCCGGGACCGGGGCTCCCGCAGGGTCGATGTCGTTGCCGGTCGGACACGGCACGTCCGTGCGAGTAGCGCTCGCCCACGACGGGCGGATCGGGGGCCCGCTACCGGGGCCGGTGTCGAGCGCCGAGCAGGTGGCGCGGGGATGGCGAGCCCAGGTCGATCGCGGCCCCCGGCTGGTTCTGCCGGACGAAGCGCTGTCCGAACGCCTCGTGGGAGCGCGGTCGGCCGTGCTGCTCGAGGGGCCAGGGGAGCCGGAGGATGATCCGGTGGGGTTCCTGCTCGCTGCGCAGACCTGGGTTCGGCTCGGTCAACGGGGCGAGGATCTTCTCGACGACGTCGTCGTCGCCGCCGAACGGCTCGCCCGCCAGCACCGTCGCGACGCCCTACTGACGTGGGACGTCGACGCGGCGCTCACTGCTGCGGCCGATGTCGCGCGCACGGTCGGCGACGACCGCGCCGCAGGCGACACCGAGGCGGTGCGGGCTCGGCTCGCGCCGGGGGCGGCGCCGCCACCGGCGGATCAGCTCGATGGCCTGCCCGGGCCGCGCCTGATCGCCGCAGTGGTTGCTGGCCTCGCCCGACGGACCCGAGAGGCGCTCGACGTGCTTGCCGGGCTCCCGGCGTCCTGGTTTGGTCAGCCGCTCGATGCCTACGGGATCCCGATTGGGGCCGGCGCGATCAGCCTCGCGGTTCGCTGGCATGGCGCCCGCCCGGCCCTGTTGTGGGAATCGACCGTGGAAGCCACGCTGCGCACTTCTCGAATCGACCTCACGTGGTCGTCGGGTGTCCCGAACGGCGAGGCGCTGCTCGGAATCCCACCTGGAGATCTCGATCAGGCATGATCCTCGCCCGATGAGCAGGCGACCCGAGCCGAACTGCACCACACGGGACCGCCTGATCCGGGAGGCCACCGCCCTGTTCGCGCGCCAGGGGTTCGACGGGACGCGAACGGCCGACATCGAGCGGGCAGCCGGACTGGCGCCGGGATCCGGTGGCGCGTTCCGGTACTTCCCGAGCAAGCGGCGACTGCTCGCCGACGGCGTCACCGAGCTCGTCGGTCGAGCCACCAGCTTCCGGGCCGTCGTGACGGATGGGGTTGCTGGGCTCGACGCCGCCCTCGACGGCGGCGACCTGGTCCACGCGTACCGATCGCTGGGATCGGCGGTACTCGCCTTCGCCGACGAGGTGGCCGACGCGTCCACCGTCGTGCTCCGAGAAGCCGGCGTGAGCCGCCACGAAGTGCCCGAACTGGCCGATCTTGCGCACCAATTCGCCCGGTCGAACTACGACGCCGTCGCCGAGGTCTTCGACGCTTGGCTACGCCGCCGGGGCGTCGATACCGACCGGGTCGATCTCCCGGTCGCCGTCTACCTCGCCTTTGCGCCCCTGTTCCACGCGCGGGCAGTCGCCTGGCTCCTCGGTGAGAGCCCGGGGGGCATCGACGACTGCCGTCTGCTCGACGTCTGGGCCTCCACGCAGGTGTCGCTGTTGCGCTGGCTGCTCGAATCCCGCAGCGCTGGGGGCGCAGGCAGCCCCCGGTCGGCAGATCAACGCGACTGAGCGACCACGCTCACCCCGGGAGTGGCTGCACGTCCGGGCGGAATCTGGAATGGCCCGGCCGAATGGCCGATGCGTCCCGTCATGGGCCGCCGTGTCGTGTTGATCCCGCTCGGGATGCTGGGGGCTCTGGGCTTGCCGCTGTCGATGTCGCTGCACATCCGAGACGACCGACCGGTGCTTCTGCCGCCCGGGGTGACCGTGCCAGCTCCGACGGTTCCCACCGTGCTCCCGGTGCCGAACGTTCCGGCGAGCATCGTGACCCGGGTCCTCGAGGTGCCGGCGACCGGCGGTACGGCGGCACAGGCGCGGTTGCTCGGACTTGTCGAAGCTGCGGGGATGCTGGCGCAGGCGGAGGGTCGGAGCCGGTTGACCGTCGACGCCCTCGCCGGCGTGGCCGTCGACGTCACTGCGCTGCTCGAGGGTGGCGATGGAGCGAACGAGCCGGGGGAAGTTTCGGTGTTCGTCACGCCTGACGTCCTCGGTCTCGCCACGCCGGATGGCGCAGGGACCTGTTGGTACCTCACCGAGCGCCCGGGGACCGGGCGTGCCTACGGCCGGGGAAGCCCGTGCACCGGCCAGGCGGCTGTGCTCGCCACGGGTTCGTCATGGTGATGGCCGCAGCCCGAGATCCGCACTGGTGCGCCTAGCCTCCGCGCCGTGCCCGACTCCCCGCCGACTGCCGAGCCCGCCGTTGCGCCCACCGTCGACGCCGTGCTGTTCGATGCCGGGGGCGTGTTGATCGTCCCGGACCCGCTGGCGGTCCGTCAGCAACTCGAGCCCTTCGGTGTGTCACCGGGTGACGCCCGGTGTATCCGGGCCCATTACGCCGGGATGGCCGCCCAGGCCGCCGCGAGCGCCGACGTGGACGACTGGCCGGCGTATCGGCGTGCCGTGGCACGGACGTGTGGCGTCGACGACGCAACCGTCGAGGCGGCAGCCGAGGCGCTCGGTCGGCTCTTCTCTCCGTTCCTGTGGCGTCGACCGCTGCTCGAGTCCGTGGCTGCGCTCTGGCGTCTCCATCGAGCCGGAGTGCCGATCGGCGTCGTCTCCAATGCCTCGGGGCAGGTCGAGGCGACCCTTGCGCATCAAGGTGTGTGCCAGGTCGGGCCGGGCGGTGGGGTGCCCGTGGCCTGCGTGATCGACTCCGAGGTGGTCGGAATCGCCAAGCCCGACCCGGCGATCTTCTCACCGGCGCTCGCCGCAATCGGCCTTCCGGCACACCGCGTCGGTTACGTGGGGGACAGCGTTCGCAACGACGTGGGCGGGGCACGCGCCGCCGGGATGGTCCCGTTCCTGCTCGATCCGCACGACGATCACGACCAACCGGGATGCATCCGGATCCGGTCGCTGCACGACCTCACCGATTACCTGGCCCGTCGCCCGGCGTGAACCCTCAGGACGCTGCGCCGTCCACCAGGCGGCGGGCGATCACCTTGAGGCAGAGCGTCTCGTCGGCCCCCTCGAAGATCGACAGCACCCGAGCGTCGACGTAGAGGCGGCTGACCGGGTATTCCTCGGCGTAGCCGTATCCGCCGTGGATCTGCAGCGCTTCGCGCGTCACCCACTCGGCCGCCTTGCAGACGTAGGCCTTGACCATCGAGGCCTCCATCGCTCCCTGGCCCTTCGCCAACAGCGTGGCGACCTCGTACATGAACTGCCGGCTGGCCTGGATGAGCACCGCCATGCGTGCGAGCTTCACCCGCGTGAGTTGGTACTCGGCGATCGACCGGCCGAACACGACCCGGTTGACGGCGTAGTCGAGCGCGGCTTCGTAGGCCGCCTGCATGACGCCGGCGGCGCGGGCTGCGGTCTGCAGGCGGCCGTTTTCGAAGCCCTCCATCTGGAGGTAGAAGCCCTTCCCGAGGCCGTCGGTTCCGCCGATCAGATTCGCCTCGGGCACCCACCAGCCGTCGAAGGCGATCTCGTAGGAGTGCATGCCCCGATAGCCCAAGGTGTCGATCGGGCGGCCCTCGAGCTTCCCGCCGGTGCCCTCCTGGGTGAAGGCGAACCCGTGGCCGTCGGCGATCGGCTTTGGCACGATGAACAGCGACAGGCCCCGGTGCGTCTTCGAGCGGTCCGGGTCGGTGCGGGCCAGGAGCATGAGCACGTTGGCCCGGGCGCCGAACGTGCACCACGTCTTCACGCCGTTGATCACGTAGCCCGGGGAACCGTCGGCGCCGGCGGCCGGGGTGGCGGTCACCTTGAGCCCGGCGACGTCGGAGCCGTAGTCGGGCTCGGTCACGGCCACGGCGTTCATCACCTCGGCGGTGGCGAGCCTCGGCAGCCACTCGTGCTTCTGCTCCTCGGTCCCCCCGGCCTCGAGGGCGCGGGCGAGGATCTCGGGGCGGGTGATCAGCGAGCCGCCGGCGCCGAGCGAGCCCCGGCTCAACTCCTCGGTGGCGACGACCATGCCGATGTAGTCGGACTCGTCGCCTGAGGCGAAGCCGCCGTACTCCTCGGCGATCGACAGCCCGAACGCACCCATCTCGGCCAGCCCGGAGATGATGTCATCGGGGATGTCGTCGTTCTCGCGGTGGATGTGCTCGGCGATCGGGACGAGTTGCTCCTCGGCGAAACGGCGGAACGTGTCCTGGACGAGCTCGAAGTCGTCGGTCAGGCCGCGGGGACCGTCGGTGTCGGCCAGCGACGCCAAGAACGCCGGGTCCCTGAAGCTGGCGACGAACTCACGGGTGGCATCCAGCGCCGTCGGGGACACCCCCCACTCGGCCTCTCGACCGAAGACCTTCCCGACGAGATCGGCCACCGCATCGGCGGTGAACGCCGCAGTGATCAGCGACTCGGCATCACCCCGGGAGCCGTAGGAGAGGAGCCCCCGGGCGGCCATGACCGCAGCAGCGGCGTGGGCCACGTCGTAGGCGAGCACCTGGTTGGTGTCGATCCCGTCCCTGGCGAGACGACCTACTCCGGCGTCGACCACGGCCTGTGCTGCGTCGAGCACGGTGGCTGTGGCGACCAGGTCGGCGGAGGTGGGTACGGCGATCTGCTCGTTCGTCATGAACCGCAGGTTACCGCCGAGTCACTTGGGCCTCCCAAGCCCCGGGCGGTACCGTCCGTCGGTCCGGCCCGAGCAGCACAGGAGCACGCACATGACCGTCCACGACCGTCCGTTCGGCCGCTACCTCGAGGACTTCGAGCCCGGCGACATCTACCGGCACTGGCCCGGCAAGACCATCACCGAGTACGACGACCACCTGTTCTGCATGATCACGATGAACCACCATCCGTTGCACACCAACGAGTGGTTCGCCCAGAACGAGACGGTGCACGGCAAGAACGTCGTGGTCGGCAACCTCGTGTACTCGCTGGTGCTCGGCATGAGCGTCCCCGACGTGTCGGGTGCGGCCATTGCGAACCTCGAGATCGAGACACTGCAGCACAAGAACCCGACGTTCCACGGCGACACCATCTACGCCGAGACCCGCGTGCTCGAGAAGCGCGAGTCGTCCAAGGGTGACCGTGGCATCGTCACGGTCGAGACCAAGGGCTTCAATCAGGACGGGGTCGAGGTCTGTTACTTCAAGCGCAAGGTGATGGTCTGGAAGGCCGACGCCGCCCCGGTGCGCAAGCGCCCCTACGGCGACGACGTCTGGGACGCCTGACCGGCGTGTCGTGACGGTCGACCCGGTCGCTGCGGGTGGATTCGCAGCTGCTGCGCCCACCTATTCGCGAGCCCGGCCCACCTACGCACGCGCGGCGATCGGCCGGATCGTCGAACTCGCCCGCTCGACTCCGGCCGGGACGGCGGCCGAGGTGCTCG
>JBJTVH010000053.1:0-2406 GCA_046081125.1 Acidimicrobiales bacterium | reverse complement strand
CGGGTTGCGTTCCCAGCCTGGCTGCGGGGCTCGTTGGCCGAGGTGCAGGACGGTCGGTGCTTCTACTGCGGCGAACCGCTGCCGGCTGCTGCGCAGGTCGACCACGTCCTGCCGTGGAGCCGTTTCCCCAACGACGCCGTTGAGAACCTCGTCCTCGCCGACTCCCGCTGCAATGCGTCGAAGCGAGACTTCTTGGTCGGCGTCGACCACCTGTCGACCTGGGTGCGCCGGAACCGATGCGACCTCGGGACAACGACGGCGGCAGCGACCGAACGGGGCTGGCCGACCGACCCCGACCGCTCCGTCGCCCTGATGCGGGCGGGATACGCACACCTGCCCGAGGGCACGCCGCTGTGGATCGGTCGCAACCGTGTCGCCGCCGAGGACCTCGTGGCCGTGAGGTCGGTGCTGGCGTTCGACCGACCGGGTTGACCACTGACGCTCAGGCGGCGCCGCCGGTGTTGGTGTGACGGGCCACCAGCTGGCGGGCGATCACCTTCAGGCAGAGCGTTTCATCCGCGCCCTCGAAGATCGACAGCACGCGGGCGTCCACGAACAGCCGGCTGACCGTGTACTCCTCGGCGTACCCCATGCCGCCGTGGATCTGCATGGCCTCCCGGGTGACCCACTCGGCGGCCTTGCAGACGTAGGCCTTGATCATCGACGCCTCGAGCGTGCCCTCGCCCTTGGCCATCATGCGGGCGACCTCGTAGGAGAACTGGCGGGCGCCCTGCACCGTGACGGCCATGCGGGCGAGCTTCGCCTGGGTCAGCTGGTAGTCGAACACGGGCTGGCCGAACACGGCCCGGTCCTTGGCGTACTGGCGGGCCAACTCCAGAGCGGACTGCATCACGCCGACGGCCCGGGCGGCGGTCTGCAGCCGGCCGTTCTCGAATCCGGCCATCTGGTAGTAGAAGCCCTTGCCCTTGCCGTCCTCGCCGCCGATCAGGTTCGCCTCGGGGACGAACCAGTTGTCGAAGGCGATCTCGTAGGAGTGCATGCCGCGGTAGCCGATCGTGTCGATCGGTCGGCCCTCCATCTTGCCGCCGCCGTTCCCGTGGTTCTCGGCGTCGTCCTGGGTGAGCTCGAAGCCGTGGGCGTCGCCCCGCTCCTTGGGGACGATGAACATCGACAGGCCCTTGTGGCCGGCGTTGCGGTCCGGGTCGGTCCGTGCCAACAGCATGAGGACGTCGGCCCGGGCCCCGAAGGTGCACCAGGTCTTGACGCCGTTGACCAGGTAGCCGCCGTCGACGGCCGTCGCGGTCACCTTCACGCCCGCCACGTCGGAGCCGTAGTCCGGCTCGGTCACGGCGACGGCGTTCATGACCTCGGCCGTGGCGAGCTTGGGCAGCCACTCGTGCTTCTGGTCCTCGGATCCACCCTTGAGCAGTGCCCGGGTGAGGATCTCGGGCCGGGTGATCAAGGACCCCCCGATGCCGAGCGACGCCCGCGACAACTCCTCGGTCGCCACCACCATGGCGAGCGCCTCGCCGGAGCCCCCGGTCGCATAGCCGCCGTACTCCTCGGGGATCGACAGGCCGAAGGCGCCGAGGTTTGCGAGGCCCGAGATGATCTCTTCGGGCACGTCGAGGTTGTGGCGGTGCACGTGCTCGGCATGCGGCGCAATGCGCTCCTCGGCGAAGCGGCGGAACGTGTCCTGCACCAGTTCGAAGTCGGGGTCGAGGTGCCGGGGTCCGGGCTGATCGGCCAGTTCGGCGAGGAACTCCGGATCCCGGTAGGCCGCGACGAAGTCGAGTGCGCCGTCGAGGCAGCCCCGTTCGAGACCCCAGGCCGCTTCTCGCCCGACGACCTTGCCGTGCAGCTCGTGGACGGCGTCGGCCACGAATGCGGCGGTGAGCTGCGCCTCGAGCTCGCCCTTGGCGCCGTAGTCGAGCATCGAACGTGCGGTCGCCACCGCAGCCGCAGCGTGGGCCAGGTCGTAGGCGAGCACCTGGTGCCGATCGGGACCGCCGGCGGCGGCGAGCGTACGGATGCCTTTGCCGACCACGGACTGAGCGAGGTCGATGACGGACGCGGCGGTCGTGAGGTCGGGAGCGGCCATGACGCAAAGGGTACCGACGGCGCTGTCCGCGCAGGAATGGGGGAGTGGCGAACGGGCTCGGCGGTGACAAGCGACGCTCAACGGTCCGCACGAGGTTCAGGCCTCGTTCAGCGCTTCGTCTGCTCCCCGTCCTATCCCTCGTACGAGGATCGGCGACGGCCGAACGGTGCGACGCAGGTCAGGGTCCACGGTCTCCGGACCATGACCGGCAACTACAACCGAAAACCTGGTCTCCACCAACCTTCGTGGGCCCAACCCCGCGGGGTCGGGGGGACGAAAGCGCCCGGGGTGCGAGGAGGTGGGTATGGCGCTTTAACGTGTCGGCATCTCCTTCGGGTCCCATT
>JBJTVH010000052.1:0-15740 GCA_046081125.1 Acidimicrobiales bacterium | reverse complement strand
CGACGTCACCGCCGCTGCGGCGGCGGTCCGCCTCGCCACCGCGCGGCCCGCCCGCCAATACGACGTCGACCGTCGGCGGGCCGAGGCCACAGCCGCCACCCGGGCGAGAGCGGCGTCGGCGGCCCGGGCCGAGGTGGCCGAGGCGGATCACCGGGCCGCCGCGGGTGCACTGGAGGTGGCCCGGGTGGCGTCGGCGGCGCACGCCGTGCGCGAGCACCTGGTGGCCGGGTCGGTCTGCCCGGTGTGCGAGCAGGCCGTCGTCGTGGTGCCCGACCGGCCGGCACCGCCGGCGTGGCAGGAGGCCCGCGACGCGCTACAGCGCGCCGACGCCGAGCGGGAGCGAGCGGTGCGGGCGGTGCACGAGGCCGATCGCGCCGTCGCTGGGGCGGACGCCGGCGTGAGCGCAGCCGTCGACGCGCTGGCGGCGCTCGATGCGGAGCTGGCGGCTGCCGGTGGGCTCGCCGCTGCGGAGGCCCGCCTGGCCAAGGCGGCCTGGCTCGACGCCGCCGTCGACGCAGCCGACGCCGCCGTGCGCTCGGCCCGAGCCGCACAGGTGCGCGCCGAGGGCGCCGCCCGTGCGGCGCGCGCCGTAGTGGAGGCTCTCGCTGCGGGCTACCACCGGCAACGGGACGCGGTCGCTGCGCTCGAACCGCCGCCACCCACCGACGACGTCGCCGCCGACTGGGCGGCCTTGGTGGCGTGGGCACATCAGGTCCGGCCCGAGGTGGCCGCCCGCTGGAGTCGTGCGGTGGACGCCGGTGCCGAGGCGGCGCGCACGATCGATGCGCTCGCAACGACCGTGACCGCCGCGCTCGCAGCGGTCGGCATCGCGTCGCCGGGCCGTACGCCGGGCGTAGCGGTCACCCGGGCGCTGGCTGAGGCCGAGGCGGCTCGCGATGCGCTCGGGCGTGACCTCGCCGATCGCGCCGCCGAGGAGCGGGCCGCCGCCGAGTCGGCCGAGCGGGCGCAGGTCGCGCGGGTGCTCGCCCAGCTACTGTCGGCCAGCGGGTTCGAACGCTGGCTCGTCGCGGAGGCCACCGAGGCGCTCGTCGCCTCCGCCTCGGTCACGCTCGGACGGCTCTCGGGCGGCCAGTACGCGCTCGCCTTGGACGCCTCCGGCGAGCTGAGCGTCGTCGACCACACCAACGCCGGTGAGCGTCGCAGCGTGCGGACGCTGTCGGGTGGCGAGACGTTCCAGGCGGCCCTCGCGCTCGCCCTTGCGCTCGCCGACCAGTTGCGAGAGCTGTCGGCCCGCTCGGGGGCCTCGCTCGATTCGCTGTTCCTCGACGAGGGGTTCGGCACGCTCGACCCCGACAGCCTCGAGGTGGTGGCGGCCAGTTTGGAGAACCTCGGCGGTCAGGGGCGCATGGTCGGGATCATCACCCACGTGCGCGAGCTCGCGGCCCGGCTGCCGGTCCGCTTCGAGGTGACCCGTGGCCCGCGGGGCGCGGTCGTGCGGCGCGAGGCCGGGTGAACCCCATGCGGCTCACGATCGATCCGTGGGATCCGGCCTACCTGGCCCCCGGGCCCGAGGGCGCCGAGCTGGCCCGGCCCGAGGTGCTGCTCGACACCGAGACGGCTCCGGGGGCCTGGCGCGCCATGCCCGGCCGTGCGAGCGCGCCCGACGACACCGTCGTGGTCGTCGATGGTGTACGCCGGGTGGAGGCCCGGGTCTGGCTCGATGACGGGACGGGCACGCCGGTCGGCGGCCTGTGCGCCTCGTGGGCGGCCGGCGCAGCGGCCTGTGGCCCGGGGCGGGCGGCCGTGGTGGCTGCCTCGGTCGTGCGAGGGCTCGTCGCCGCCGGGATCAGCGCGCCTGCGCTGGCGACCTCGGCCGGGGTGTTCGGATTCCACGCCGCCAACCGGCCCGGTCTCGAGGGGGCATCGATCACGATCCAGGACCGGATGGCCGACCTCGAAGCGGAGGTGTCCACGCTCGCCGTGCGCGACGCCGCCCCCGGCGCGCTCGTCGTGCTGGACGGACCGTTGCGGGAGCGCCGGCACCTGCCCGGCGCCGTGGGTCTCGTGAAGACCCATCGCGTCGCCTACCTCGAGGGACCCGCCGGGCAGGTCCTCGTCGGCCTCGGTGCGGGGGAGCGCACCCCGGTGTTCACCGTGGTGGGTCGGGCGCCGCGCCACACGTGGTACCTGCGCCTGCCCGGCCCGCCGGGCGGGCCGATGAGCGGCATCGTCCGGCTCGAGTGCGACGGATCGCTGGGCGCCGAATCGGCGGTCGCCCTCGCCGAACGCACGGCGTCCGCGCTGCCCCGGCTCGCGTCGGTACCCCACAAAGACCCGCGCGCCCCGCAGAACCTGGTGCCGATCGCCGGGCTCGAACGCGAGCTGCGTCGCCGGCACGGCGATGCGCGGGTGGTGCTGCGCGCGCTGCGCCACGCCTCAGCGGGCGCAGCGCCTCAGCGGGGGCTGTCGCCTTTGCGGTAATCCGTCGTCAGCGCGTCGAGCCGCTCGACGAGCGCCGGATCGAGGCGGGTGGCGACCGCGGCGAGCGCGTCGTCGAGCTGGTCGGGCCGGCTCGCGCCGATGATCGGGGCGGTCACCACCGGCTTGGTCAACAACCAGGCGATCGCGAGCGCCGCCATCGTGAGGCCCGCCTCGGCGGCGATCGGCCGCAGCGCCTCGACGGTCGCGAACTCCCGGTCGTGCCAGTAGCGGTCCTGGTAGCGCTCGGCTGCGTTGCCCAACGTGAACCGGGTGCCCTCGGTGGGCGAGCCGGGTCGGTGCTTGCCCGACAGCAGCCCCCCGGCGAGCGGGTTGTACGGGATCATCCCGACGCCCTCCTCGACGCACAGCGGGACGAGCTCGCGTTCGGTCTCCCGGAACAGCAGGTTGTAGCGAGGCTGTACGCAGTCGAAGCGGGCGGTGCCGAGCACCTCGGCCCGACCGATCGAGCGGGCGAGCTGGTACGCGAGCGTGTTCGAGCACCCGAGGTAGCGGACCTTGCCCGACCGCACGAGGTCGTCGAGGGCGCGCAGCGTCTCGTCGATCGGGGTCTGCGGGTCCCACGAGTGGATCTGGTAGAGGTCGACGTGGTCGGTGCGCAGGCGGCGCAGCGACGCCTCGCACGCCCGCACGATGTTCTTGCGGCTGTTGCCCCGGTCCCACGGCATCGGCCCGGACGGGAAGAAGCACTTGGTGGCGACGATGCAGCGGTCGCGCCGGCCCTCCATCCACCGTCCGAGCAGCTCCTCGGTGGCGCCGACCATCCCGGGGGGCGCACCGAGCGGGTAGGCGTCGGCGGTGTCGAGGAAGGTGATGCCGGCGTCGGCCGCCCGGTCGAGGATGGCACGCGACCGATCCTCGTCGCACTGGTAGCCGAAGGTCATCGTGCCCAGGCACAGCCGGGACACCTGCAGGCCGGTGCGGCCGAGGCGGACGTGCTCCATGCGCCGGACCGTAGGACACGGCCGTGGCGCCCGTCAGGCCCGCTCGCAGCGCCAGCCGGCCGGACGGCCGTTGTCGTAGGGGAGCACGGCGGAGAACGCACGGGGATCGTCGTCGAACACGAGCGGGAGGAAGTACCGGTCGCCCTCCCACATCGGCAGTGCCGCACCGGACCGCTCGGCGGGATCCGATGCGCACGCCGCCAGCACCCGGGCCACCGGGATCCACGCCAGGGTGCCCTCGGGGTTCGACGCCGGCGGGGTGCCGGTCCATCCGTCGACGAGGTAGACGAACCCGAACCAGTCCTCGCCGTTGGCCCCGAACCCGGGCCAGGAGATCGTGCCCCGCAGCGTGAACGAGGTCAGCTCGATCCCGGCTTCCTCCTGCAGTTCCCGGCGCAGCGAGGCCACGACGTGTTCGCCCGATTCGATCTTGCCGCCGAGCCCGTTCCACTTGCCGAGGTGCTCGTCGTCGGCCCGGGCGTTGCGATGCACCAGGAGCACGGCGTCGCGACCGCGATCCAGTACGTAGGCCAGCGTCCCCAGGATCGGTGTGAACGCCACGGCCCGGACGTTACCGGGGTTCGTTCAGCGGTCCGACGACGCAGCGCCGAGCGGGAACACGGTGCGGTCGAGCAGACCGCACAGCACCTCGATGTCGATCGGCTTCACGAGGAACGCGTCGACGCCGGCGGCGAGGAACCGGGCCCGATCGGTCTCCGAGGTCGAGGCGCTGATGGCGACGATCCGCAGGCGAGGGGAGCGGCGCGTCGCTTCCCGGGCCCGCAGTTCACGGGCGACGGCCGCGCCGTCGGAGCCGCCGAGTCGCAGATCGAGCAGCAGCGCGTCGAGGTCGCCGGCGGCGGCATGCTCGAGTACGGCCGGGGCGGTGGCGACGGTGTCGACGTGGAAGCCGAGGCGGCCGATGAGCGCGCGCAGCACCTGCTGGCTCACGACGTCGTCGTCGGCGACGAGCACCCGACCTCGCCGGGGCTGGGCCCGGCGCTCGGCCGGTTGGCCTGCAGCGTCGGTCATCGGGAGGGTGAAGCTGAACCGGGTGCCGGCCGGCTCGTTGGGGATCGCGTCGATGCCCATGCCGCCGAGGTCGCGCACGAGCTGCCGGCTGATCGCCAAGCCGAGGCCGCTACCGGACCGGCCGGCGCGTTCGGCCACGCCGATCCCGAGACCGAGGCCGGTGTCGACGACCTCGAAGCGGATCCCACCCGGGGCCGGCTCGGCGCGCACGGTGATCGAGCCCTCGTCGGTGAACTTCACGGCGTTGCCGACCAGGTTGACGAGGATCTGGCGCAGCTTCACCGGATCGCCGCGGGTGACGGTCGGGACCCCGGCTGCGATGTGCAGCCGCATCGCCACCCCGGTGTTGCGCGTGGCGTGGCGGAACAGCAGCACCGTGGTGCGCAGCACCTCGGACAGATCCATGGCGACCGACGCGGCCACCGGCGCATCGGTCATGCCGAGCAGTTCGACGACGTCGGCACAGTGCTCCGCGCAGGCCCGGATCGCGACGACCAGCTGGCGCTGGTCGTCGGTGAGCGGGCTGTCGAGCAGCAGCTCGGCCAGGCCGGCGATGCCGGCCAGCGGCGCGCGCACCTCGTGACGGGCTGCCGCGAAGCGGCCATCGTCGGCGAAGGGGCGCAGGAGCATGACGGGCACCCGATCGGATGCGATGCGGTGGCGTTTCACCCATCGCGGGCGTCTTGAACGTTCTTTGGAGAACGCGACCCGACCAGACCCCGGGCGGCGACTAGGAAAGGGTGGTGTCCCCGGAACGGTCCCCCTGGCCGGCCGACGTCACCCTGAGCGACGGCGGGGTCGTACGGATCCGCTCGATCCGCCCGGACGATGCCGGCGCGCTCGTGCGTTTCCACCTGCGCCTGTCGCCCGAGACGATCTACTACCGGTTCTTCGCCGCCAAACCCCGGCTGACCGACCGCGAGGTCGAGCGCTTCGTCACCGTCGACGGCGTCGAGCGGGCGGCCCTCGTCGCCGAACTCGGCGAGGAGATCGTCGCCGTCGGGCGGTTCGACCGCTGGACCGGCACCGACGAGGCCGAGGTGGCCTTCGTGGTGGACGACGCCCACCAGGGCCGAGGCCTCGGCTCGCTGCTGCTCGAACAGCTCGTCGCGCTCGCCCGCGACGTCGGGATCACCCGGTTCACTGCCGAGACGTTGCCGGACAACCGGGCGATGCTCTCGACGTTCACGCGGGCCGGGTTCGAGGTGCGCTCCCGGTTCGAGGGCGGCGTGGTCGAGCTGTCGTTCGACATCATCCCGACCGACGCGTTCCGGGAGGCGCTCGAGCGGCGCGAGCAGCGCGCCGACGCCCGCAGCGTGGCCCGGTTCCTGCGCCCCCGATCGATCGCGGTCATCGGAGCGAGCGACCGGCCCGGCTCGATCGGTCGGGCGTTGCTGCGCAACCTGCTCACGGGCGGGTTCGACGGACCGGTCTATCCCGTGAACCCGCTCGCGGCCCACGTGGCGAGCGTCCCGGCGTACGCGTCGGTCACCGACGTACCCGACGACGTCCATCTGGCCGTGGTCGCCGTCCCCGCCGACGAGGTCGCCGGCGTGCTCGCCGACTGTGCGGCCAAGGCCGTGCGTGGCGTCGTGGTCGTGACCGCGGTCGCCGACCCCGACGCGCTCGCCGCGTTCGCCCGGGGCCACGGCATGCGACTGGTCGGCCCGTCGAGCCTCGGGCTGGTCGCCACCGACGGCGCGTCGACCGTGCGGGCCACGTTCAGCCCGGCCCCGGTGCGGGCGGGCGGCGTCGGCATCTCGCTGCAGTCCGGGCCGCTGGGCACTGCCCTGCTCGAGGAGCTGCACCGTGTCGGGCTCGGGGTGTCGAGCTTCGTGTCCCTGGGCGACAAGGCCGACGTGAGCGCCAACGACCTGCTGAACTTCTGGGCCGACGACCCGGCGACGGCCGTGTGCCTGCTCTACACCGAATCGTTCGGCAACCCGGCCAAGTTCGCCCGGGTCGCCCGCCGGGTGTCGGCGGCGAAACCGATCGTCGCCGTGCGGACCGGCGACGCCGACCGGCTCGTCACCGACGCCCTCCACGCGCAGGCCGGGGTGAGCCGGGTGGACACCGTGGCGGAACTCGTCGACCTCGGCCGGCTGTTCGCAACCCAGCCCCTGCCCGCCGGCGCGCGCGTCGCGGTGATCGCCAACGCGAGCGGGCCGGTGTCGCTGGTGCGGGCCGCCGCTGCGGCAGCCGGGCTGTCGGTCGTGGCGTCGCGCCCGCTCCCGCTCGATGCCGGCGCCGGCGACTACGCGGCCGCCCTCGACCCGTCGGCCCTCGCCGACGCCGACACCGCCGTCGTGCTGTACACCCCGGCGCTCGGCAGCGCGTCGGCGACCGACGCCGTCGCCGACGCGATCGAGGACGCTGCTGTGCGCTGGGGCCGGACGGTGGTCGCGGTCGCCCTTGGCCGTCCTGACGGGCCGCTGCGCCCCGGTGGTGCCGTGCCGACGTACCGCTTCCCCGAGCCTGCGGTCGCTGCGCTCGGGCGGGCGGCGCGCTATGCGGCCTGGCGCACCCGGCCGGTCTCGGCGCCCGTGGAGCTCGACGCCGCAGGGCTCGGCGCGGTGCGCGCCGCCGTCGACCATGCGTTGTCGATCCGGCCGGGCGGCACGTTGCTGCCGCTGCGGATCGTGGGTGAGGTGCTCGGTGCCGTCGGGCTCCCGTGGGCGCCGAGCGTCGCCGTGGTGTCGCTCGACGCGGCCCTCGCCGCCGCCGAGTCCGTCGGGTATCCGGTGGCGTTGAAGGCGGCGGGCCGGCAGGGTCGCACGGAGCGTTCGGGGATCGCGCTCGACGTGGGTAGCCCCGCAGAGTTGCGCGCCTCGTGGTCGCGGATGGAGGCGGCGCTGGGGATGGCCGAAGCGGTCGTGCAGGCGATGGTGCCCACCGGGGTCGAGGTGGCGATCGACGTGCGGGCCCATCCGTCGTTCGGCCCGGTGGTGGCGTTCGGGCTCGGCGGCCTCTACGCCGAGTTCCTCGGCGACCGCCCGGCCCGCAGCCTCCCGCTCGGAGTCCTCGACGCGGAGGAGTTGTTGCGCAGCGCCCGCGTCCACGACGCGCTCGTGCGCGCCGGCGCGGACCTGGCCGGGCTGCGCTCGATGCTCGCCACCGTCGGCGCGCTCGCCGACGCCGTCGACGAGATCGATCGCCTCGTGCTCGATCCGATCCTCGTCAGCCCGTCCGGAGCCGTCGCCGTCGACGCCACGATCCACGTCGCGCCGGTCTCGCCGAGCCGCGACGTGCCGCTGCGCCGCATCGGCGCTCAGACGTAGAAGTCGACTTGGCGACCTTGGTCGAGCCGGGCGACCCCCGGGTCGGTCTCCGCCACCTTGCTGGCTTCCTTGGCAGCTTCGGCGGCCTTGCGCTGTTGGTCGACCATCGCGTTCTGCATCGCGGCGATCTGGAACAGGACCGGGTTCATGGGGGTTTTCACGGCGTAGACGGCATCCATTTCCGCCTCCTCCGGGAACTGCGGGTTGAAACTGGGATTCCATCGGAGCGGGCCCGCCGACGTTGATCGACGAACCGGCCAGAAGCCGTCAGGGTTCCCGCTCGATCCCGTCTCGGTGCTCGATCGGATCGGTCGCTTGCGCCGGCCGCTCGGCGACGGCGCGGGACTGCCGTGCGGCGTCGGCGAAGATCCCCTTGGCCATCAACGACGTCGAGGCGTTGCGACGGGCCTGGAACACCGCGGCCCGCAACTCGTGCACGGCCCGGTCGTCGGGTGCGGCCCGGCCGGCGAACTCGACGAGATGGCAGGCGAGCCGGTGTTCCCCGGCCACCGACAGCTCGGCACCGCGCTCGGCGAGCCGATGGGCGCCGCCGGCGAGCGCGGCGAGCTCCGCGGCGAGCGCCGCCTCGGGGGCCGGGAGCACGGTGGCCGGATTGGCGTCCCACCATCCGCCGAACTGGCGCCACACGTTGCGCACCACGAACTCCGGCTCGTCGTAGACCGGCTTGAGCCAGGGGCGCTCGAGCCGCTCGGCGGGCAGCCGCACCGAGTGGATGATCGCGTCGAGCGGAGCGCCCTCGTTCATCAGCGAGAGCGTCGATGCGACGAGGTGCTCGAGCGCGTCGGCCATGTCGTCGAGGACCAGCGCGATGCGTTCGGGCCCGACGATGGGCAGACCGTGCGCCGGGACCAGCAGCTCAGGGCGCAGCGCGACGATGCGCCGCAACGTCGCCGCCCATTCGATCGGGTACCGCTGCACCTTCTGCGGGTTGCCCGCATTGGGGAACACCCAGGTGACGAAGTCACCGGTGAACACGGTGCGCCGCTCGGGCCACCACGCCCACAGGTGGTCGTCGGTCTCGCCCCGGGCGTGGTGCAGCTCCAGCGTGACGTCCCCGGCGGTGAGGGTGCCGTGCTCGTCGACGAGGTGGTCGGGGGCGAGCACGTCGTCGACGAGGAACGCCTGCGGGGTGCCGACCCCCATGCCGTGGCGGGGGGAGATCCCGCCGAACTGCCGGGCGTTGATCGCCCGGTTCCAGCCGTCGGTGCGCCGGTAGCGGTCGAAACGCACCGGCACGTTCGCGTGGCCGACCACCTCGAACGGCGGCCGGCCGGCGGCGAGCCGGTCGGCCTCGAAGGCCCCGCTGCCCCCGACGTGATCGACGTGGCCGTGGGTGTAGACGAGTGCCCGGACCGGCTCGCTCGACCACTGGCGCACCGCACCGACGACCGCCCGGCCGGTCGCCGCACCCGAGGCGTCGACCACGACGAGACCGTCTCCCGTGCGAACTACCGCCGCGTGGGAGAACGACTCGACGAGGGCCAGGTCGTCGGCGAGACCGGACAGCTCCTGGCTCACCCGGTTCGTCGGTTCCGACGCCACGCCGGCGTCGATGATCCGCGACGACAGCGCCAGCAGATCGGCCACGGGGCGGGCCGCTCAGGCGCCCGGTTCGCGGGGCAGGCCGAGCAGGCGCTCGCCCAGGATGTTGCGCAGCACGTTCGAGGTGCCGCCCATGATCGTGTACGCCGGCCAGTAGCAGTAGGCCCGGCTCGTCGGGGTGTCCAGCGTCATCTCCGCGCCGAACACGGACGCGGCGAACTCCGCCACCCGTTGCTCGTGCTCGGTGCAGAACGCCTTCGTGGCGGCCGAGAACCCCTTGGGGCCCTGCTGGAGCACCTCGCGCAGCACGAGCAAGCGCCCGAGGGTGTAGGCCGACTCGAGCTTCGCGATCTCCTGGCGCACCAGTTTCGAGGACGTGTCGGCCCGCTCCCGGGCGTCGAGGTACAGCCCGTAGTTGGACAGCAACCGGTCGATGCCGCCGCGCTCGTGCTCGAGCTGGCGCATCGTCTGGCCGAAGCTGCCGCCCTCCTTGCCGACCAGGTTCTTGGTCGGCACGCGCACGTCGTCGTAGAACACCTCGCAGAAGTGCGCGTTGTGGTGCATGTCGGTGATCTTCTTGACGGTGATCCCCGGCGTGTCCATCGGCACGATGACCTCGGAGATGCCGGCATGCTTGGCGCCCTCGTTGGACGTGCGGCAGATCAGGTAGCAGTAGTCGGCCTCGGCGCCGAAGCTCGTCCAGATCTTCTGGCCGTTGATGACGAACTCGTCGCCGTCGCGCACGGCTGAGGTCTTCAAGCTGGCCAGGTCGGAACCCGAATCCGGCTCCGACATCCCGATGCACCACCCGGTCTCGCCCGACAGCATCCCGGGCAGGAACGCCGCCTTCTGCTCCTCGGTGCCGTAGGCCAGCATCGTCGGGCCCATCTGGCGGTCGGCGAACCACGACGCCGCGATCGGCACGCCCCGCTTGATGAAGGTCTCGGTGACGACGAAGCGCTCGAGCACGCTGCGCCCCCCGCCGCCGTACTCCTTGGGCCAGGTCATCCCGATCCAGCCGCGGGCGCCGAGCTCACGGGAGAACTCCCGCGAGAACCCGTTGATCCAGGTGTCCGGATAGCGGCCGTACCGGGCGATGGCGTCGGCCGCCACCTCTTCGGCCTCCTTCTGGAGGGTGAGCAGCTCGGGGGCCCAGGCGAAGTCCATGGGTGCAGGGTATTCCGGGCGCGCCCGCCGGTCCGACCGCAGCCGGATCAGCCGTCGGGTGCGGTGACGATCGACCGCAGGAAGGCCTCGGCGTCGGCCCGGTGGCGGGTGCGGCGCAGCGGGGGCAGGGCGCGCACGAGATCCCAGCGGTAACCGGCGGTGTTCAGCCGGGGATCGAGGATGGCGACCACCCCGCGGTCGGTGGCACTGCGGATCAGCCGACCGGTCGCCTGGGCGAGCAGGGTGGCGGCGCGCGGCAGGTCGATCTCGGCGAAGGCCCGCTCCCGGGCGCGCTCGCGCCGGGCCTGCAGGAGCGGGTCGTCGGGCCGGGGGAACGGGATCCGGTCGATCGTGACCAACGACAAGGTGTCGCCGGGGACGTCGATGCCCTGGAACAACCCGGCCGTCGCGAACAGGCACCGTGATTCGACGGCCCGGAACGCCTCCACGAGCGCCGGTTTGGGGAGGTCGGCCTGGGTGAGGATCTCGAACGGCAGCCGGGGGCGCAGCGCGTCCGCCGCGGCGGTCATCGCCCGCCACGAGGTGAACAGCGCGAGGGTCCGACCGCCCGCGGCGGTGATCAACGCCTCGAGCTCGTCGTGCACCGCAGCGGGGTGCTGGGGGCTGCGGGGGTCGGGCAGGTGGACGGCGCAGTACAGCAACCCTTGGTTCGGGTAGTCGAAGGGGCTGCCGACGTCGAGGGTGTCGGTCGTGTCGGGTGGCAGGCCGAGCCGCTCGGCGAGCCCGGGCGGGATCGTCGCACTGGTCAGCACGGCGGTGCGCCGCCCCCAGAGCCGCTCGCCGAGCAGGGGCGCCACGTCGATCGCAGCCACCTGGAGCTGCGGTGCCGCCGGCGGTCCGTCGACCCAGCTCACCCGATCGGGCCCGGGGGCGAGAGCCAGCTCGAGGTCGCCGGCGAGGTGCCCGGCGGCGCGCTGGGCCCGCAGCCGGCGCTGGGTGAGCTCGTCGTTGCGGCTCTCCACCGCCCGCAGCGATCGCATCGCCTCGTCGAGCTGGCCGCGGGCCGCCACGATCGCCGCGCCCACCTCCGGCGGCGGCGGCTGGCTGAGGCGCTGGTCGCGGTAGGCGCCGATCGCCTCGGTGAGGGTGTCGCCGGCCCGGCCGAGCGCCCGGCCGAGCTCGTCGGATGCGATCACGGTGCCGACCAGCCGGGCCACGTTCGGGAGGCGCCCAGGTCCGAGCGTGACGCCGTTGGTGGCCGCCACCACGTCCTCGAGCTGGTGGGCCTCGTCGATCACGACCACGCCGTGGGCCGGCAGCAGCACCCCGTCGGTGGCCAGGTCGAGACCGTAGAGATGGGTGTTGACCACGACGACGTCAGCGGTGTCGGCGGCGGCCCGGGCCCGCTCAGCGAAGCAGGCCGCGCCGACCGGGCAGCGGGTGGCGCCGGGGCACTCCATGGCCGACACGGACACGGTGGCCCAGGCCCGTGCCGACGGGTTCCAGTCCAGGTCGGCCTGATCGCCGGTGGTGGTCAGCGCCGACCAGGTGGCGAGGCGCAGCACCTCGCTGCGGGTGGCCGGGCCGGCGTCGTCGAGTTCGAGCCGGCCGTCGTTGCGGGTGGTCACCTCCTGCACCCGTTGCAGGCACACGTAGTTGCTGCGGCCCTTGAGCACGGCCCAGGTGACCGGTCGGCCGAGGTGCTCGGCCAGGAAGGGCAGGTCACGCCCGGCGAGCTGATCCTGGAGCGCCTTGGTGGCGGTCGCGACGACGACCTGCTGGCCGCTAAGCAGCGCCGGGACGAGGTAGGCGAGCGACTTCCCGGTGCCCGTGCCGGCCTGCACGACGAGGTGCCGCCGGGAGGTGATCGCCGCGGCCACGGCCTGGGCCATGGCGGCCTGGCCGGGCCGGATCTCACCGCCGCCGGGGAGGTGGGCGACGACGTCGCGCAGGGTGGCGTCGACGTCGTCGGCAAGACCGGGCACGCCGCCATGGTTGCACTACCGTGCCGCCGTGACCCTTGCCGACGGTCTCGCTCCCGACCGGATCCCCCTGCACGTCGGGTGCGTGATGGACGGCAACGGCCGTTGGGCGACCAAGCGTGGACTGAAGCGGACCGACGGCCACGCCGCCGGGGAGCACGCCCTGTGGGATGCCGTGGACGGGGCGCTCGAGCTGGGCATCGGGTGGCTGACGGTCTACGCGTTCTCCACCGAGAACTGGAAGCGGCCCGTCGACGAGGTGCGCTTCCTGATGCGGTTCAACGAGGACATCCTCCTGCGTCGCCGCGACGAGCTCCACGCGAAGGGGGTGCGGGTGCGCTTCGCCGGCCGGCGCGACTGGCGGGTGCCGCGCCGCGTGCTCCGGCGACAGGACGAGACGACGGCGCTCACCGCCGGCAACCGGCGCATGACGCTCACGTTCGCCTTCAACTACGGCGGCCGCGCCGAGATCGTCGACGCCGTGCGGCGCATCGTGGCGAGCGGGGTGGCCGCGGAAAAGGTCGACGAGAAGCTGATCCGCCGCTACCTGTACGAGCCCGACATGCCCGACCCGGATCTGGTGATCCGCACCTCGGGCGAGTACCGGATCTCGAACTTCCTGCTGTGGGAGATCGCCTACAGCGAGCTCGTGTTCACCGACGTGCTGTGGCCCGACTTCCGCCGGGAACACCTCGCCGAGGCGATCGGCGAGTTCCAGCGGCGCAACCGGCGCTTCGGCGCGGTCGACGACGACCGCAACGACGGCGACGACGACGGCCGCGAGGCCTAGCCCGTGCAGCAGTACCGGGACACGGGGGTGGTGCTGCGGACGTACAACCTGGCCGAGGCCGACCGGATCGTCGTGCTGCTCACCGCGGGCCACGGGAAGGTGCGCGCCGTCGCCAAGGGGATCCGCAAGACCAAGAGCCGCTTCGGGGGCCGCCTCGAGCCGCTGTCGCACGTCTCGTTGCTGGTGCGCGAGGGCCGATCGCTCGACCTCGTGCAGCAGGTCGAGACGATCGACCACTTCCGGGCCGTGCGCGAGGACCTCGACCGGCTCACCCGGGGCGCTGCGCTGCTCGAGGTGTGCGACCAGCTCGCCCAGGAACGCGAACCTGCGCCGCGGCTCTACCAGATGCTCGTCGGTGCGCTGCGCACGCTGGGCTCCGGCACGTCCCCGCTGCTCGTCGCAGGCTTCCAGCTCAAGGTGCTCGCCCAGGAAGGGGTGGAGCCGCAGGTCGAGGCGTGCGTGTCGTGCGGGGCCGAGGGGCCGCTCGTCGCGTTCGACCCGTCCGAGGGCGGCACGCTGTGTCGGGCGTGCCGGCGGGGGGTGGCGGTGAGCCCCGAGGCGCTCGAACTCGTCCGCATGGTCCTCGGCGGGCGCCTCGTCGAGGCGTTGGCCGCACCGCCGTCGGCGGCCACCCACGAGGTGGAGGTGCTGGCCGCCAAGGCGATGGAGCACCACCTCGAGCGCCGGCTGCGATCGTCGGGGCTGCTGAGCTGAACGAGGGCGGTACCGTGCGCTCGGCCGCATCGCCGAGGGGGACTCATGGCGCGCTACGAGCACTTGTTCCAGCCGATCGAACTGGGACCGGTGACGGTGAAGAACCGCATCTGCCGGTCGGCGCACGGCACGCTGCTCGGCGGCGAGAAGCTGATCGCCTACCACGAGGCCCGAGCGGCCGGTGGGGTGGGCATGTCGACGCTCGAGGCCACCGGCGTGCACCGCAACGCCCCGAGCCTCATCCCGCTCCACAGCGACGCCTCCATCCCGTTCTACCGGGACATCAGCGCACGCATGCGGCCGTACGGCATGAAGCTGTTCCAGCAGATCTACCACCCGGGTGCAGCGACCCGACCCCGCAAGGCGGCGACGCAGATCTCGGCGTCCGCGATCCCGAACCCGCTGATCGGTGGGATCCCGCACGAGATGACCACCGGAGAGATCGCCGAGATGGTCGAGGCGTTCGCCGCCGCGGCGCGACGGTGCCGCGACGGTGGCCTCGACGGCATCGACGTCCATGCGTCGAGCGGGTACCTGATCGAGCAGTTCCTGTCCCCGGCCAACAACGTGCGCACCGACGACTACGGCGGCTCGCTCGAGAACCGGATGCGGTTCCTCGTCGAGATCCTCCACGCGGTGCGCGACGCGGTCGACCACGACGTGTGCGTCGGGATCCGGCTCCCCAACGAGGAGTACATCCCCGGTGGGCTCACCCCCGCCGACGTGGCCGAGATCGCCCGGACCGTCGAGCCGCTCGTCGACTACGTGTCGTTGCACATGGGCTCGTACTGGCGATTCCACAAGCTGATCGGCCCGATGGACGAACCGCTCGGCAACGAGATGCCGGCGAACCGGGTGATCACCCGCGGGCTGCAGGCGCCGACGATCGTGGTCGGTCGGATCATGACCCTCGACCACGCCGAGCGCCTCGTGGCCGACGGGGACGCGGCGCTCGTGTCGATGGTGCGGGCGTTGATCGCCGACCCGGAGCTCGTGAACAAGGCCCGGCGCGGCGAGGACCACCTGATCCGGCCGTGCATCGGGTCGAACATGGGCTGCGTCGGGCAGCTCATGTCGACCGGGACGTTGAGCTGCGTGGTGAACGTGGCCGCGGCGCAGGAGGCGACGGTCAGCTTCGAGCCGCCCGGGCCGGCGCCGGCGCGCAAGCGGGTGCTCGTCGTCGGCGGGGGACCGGCCGGGCTCGAAGCGGCCCGGACGGCGGCGCTGCGCGGCCACGAGGTCCACCTGTACGAGGCCACCCGCCGTCTCGGTGGCCAGGTGGCGATCGCGGCCACGGCCCCGCACCGCGCCGACATCGGGGCGATCACCGAGTGGCTGGCGGCGGAGCTCGTGCGGCTCGGGGTGACCATCCGGCTCGCCACCCTGGTCGATCCCGACGTCGTGGCCGAGGTGGATCCCGACGAGGTGATCGTGGCCACCGGCACCTCGCCCCGCCGGGACGGGTTCCAGGTGACCACCCCGGTGCAGCCCGTCCCGGGCCACGACCTGGCGCACGTGTGCAGCTCCTGGGACGTGTTCGGCTTCGGCGGCCGGGCGGTGCTCGAAGGGCCGGCGGTCGTGTTCGACGACACCGGCACCTTCGAGGCGATCTCGGTGTGCGACGCACTCCTCGAGGCCGGGTGCTCGGTCACGCTCGTCGGGCGGTACGACGCGATCGGGGCCACGCTGGCGTACCCGCCGGTGACGGTGGCTGCGGCGAAGGAACGGCTCTACTCCGGGGCGTTCGACTTCGTGGGCGGCCACTACCTGCAGGGGATCACCCCGGAGGAGGTGATCGTCGGGGTGCCGTTCACAGAGCGGATGCGGGCGCTGCCGGCCCGCACCGTCG
>JBJTVH010000051.1:0-45763 GCA_046081125.1 Acidimicrobiales bacterium | reverse complement strand
CGAGTGAGAATGCAGGCATGAGTAGCGAGAGAGGGGTGAGAAACCCCTCCGCCGAAAGCCCAAGGGTTCCTGGGGAAGGCTAATCCTCCCAGGGTGAGTCGGGAGCTAAGGCGAGGCCGAGAGGCGTAGTCGATGCACAACCGGTTGATATTCCGGTACCACCGTGTCCGCGCCAGGTCCAAATTTGGCGACGTCGAGGCTGCCTTCGGGCGAATTGACCGAGCTGGAGGCGGATAGCCGAAGGGGGACGCAGGAGGGTAAGTGATCCCAGGCGTTGGTAGTCCTGGGGTAAGCGTGTAGGCAGGGGCGATGAGAGTTGCCCAGAATGCCGAGACGTGATGCCGAGTCGTTTCAGACGAAGTCACTGATCCCATGCTGCCGAGAAAAGCCCAGCGGTGAGTTGGCACGGTGCCCGTACCCCAAACCGACGCAGGTGGGCGAGTAGAGAATACTGAGGCGATCGGGAGAACTGTGGTTAAGGAACTCGGCAAATTACCTCCGTAACTTCGGGAGAAGGAGGACCCTTTGACGTGTACGGACTTGCTCCGGAAGCGTTGGGGGGTGGCACAGACCAGGGGGAAGCGACTGTTTACCAAAAACACAGCAGCGTGCGAAGTCCGAAGACGATGTATACGCTGTGACGCCTGCCCGGTGCTGGAAGGTCACGGGGAAGGGTTAGCCGCAAGGCGAAGCTCTGAACCTAAGCCCCAGTAAACGGCGGCCGTAACTATAACGGTCCTAAGGTAGCGAAATTCCTTGTCGGGTAAGTTCCGACCTGCACGAATGGCGTAACGACTTCCCTACTGTCTCAACCACAGACCCGGCGAAATTGAAGTACGAGTAAAGATGCTCGTTAGCTGCAGAAGGACGGAAAGACCCCGTGGACCTTTACTATAACTTGGTGTTGTTTCTTGGCCTGCGTTGTGTAGGATAGGTGGGAGACTTGGAAGCTGGCACGCCAGTGTCGGTGGAGTCATCGTTGAAATACCACCCTGCGCATGCCGGGAATCTAACCTGGGTCCGTTATCCGGATCAGGAACAGCGCCAGGCGGGTAGTTTGACTGGGGCGGTCGCCTCCTAAAGAGTAACGGAGGCGCCCAAAGGTTCCCTCAGGCTGGTTGGCAATCAGCCGTCGAGTGCAATGGCACAAGGGAGCTTGACTGCGAGACCGACAAGTCGAGCAGGTGCGAAAGCAGGGCATAGTGACCCGGCCGTGGCATGTGGAAGCGCGGTCGCTCAACGGATAAAAGGTACCCCGGGGATAACAGGCTAATCTTGCCCAAGAGTCCATATCGACGGCAAGGTTTGGCACCTCGATGTCGGCTCATCGCATCCTGGGGCTGAAGCAGGTCCCAAGGGTTGGGCTGTTCGCCCATTAAAGCGGTACGCGAGCTGGGTTCAGAACGTCGTGAGACAGTTCGGTCCCTATCCTCTGCAGCCGGAGGAGTGTTGAGGATGGCTGTCCCTAGTACGAGAGGACCGGGACGGACGTAGCTCTGGTGTGCCAGTTGTCCTGCCAAGGGCACGGCTGGTTGGCTACCTACGGAAGGGATAACCGCTGAAAGCATCTAAGCGGGAAGCTCGATCCAAGATGAGCACTCCCACAGGGTTAACCTGGTAAGGCCCGTGACCAGACGATCACGTTGATAGGCCGGAGGTGTACGCACGGCAACGTGTTCAGCCGACCGGTACTAATCGGCCGAGGGCTTGGTTTTCTTTCTACGCTCGTGCTCGCTCTGGAGTTCTCTTGCGGCTCGTTCCGCAACGACAACTGATCGTCCGGTGGTCATAGCGGCGGGGAAACACCCGTTCCCATCCCGAACACGGCAGTTAAGCCCGCATGCGCCAATGGTACTCGAGGGTAGACCCTCCGGGAGAGTAGGTCGCCGCCGGATTTTCTTGTGTTGAGCCCCAGCTTCGGCTGGGGCTCAATGCGTTTTCCCGTATGGTGATCTCGATGCCTTCATCTCGCTCCCCTCGAACATCCGGTTCCCGGCAGGGCAACGAGCAGCCGTTGGAGGGGAATCGACCTGGAGGTTGGGTAGTGGCTCGGCGAGGGGCGTCGCCTCGTGCGTCAATCCCGGGTAGATCCGGGGCTGCGGCCGGAGGGCGGCGTCCAACTGCGTCGCCGGCTCGGAGGTCGAACGAGGTGGACCGTGGTCGCCCTGCGCAAGCCGCGGGCGTCCGCAACGCACGGGGAGGCAGGCCAGATGGTGCGGTCCCCGACGGGCAGGATCGAGATCGCCGCGGCTTCCAGGATCGGCCGCGTGCGGCAGGGTCGCGTCCTGCGGGGTCGCGTGCGGGTGGGGCGAAGTGGTCGGAGGGTCGGCCGCGTTCGGCCGGTCCGCGCGCTGGACGCGAACGGGGCTCGGCGGGCGGATCCGGTGGGTTCGATGCTTCTGTCGGTGGGCCTCGGCCCGTCGTCCGCCGGGCGCCGCTGAATCGCCGAGTGGAGACTGCGCCGGTTCCAGCGGTACGGCCCCGAGTGGGACCGCCCCCCGAACTGCGCAAGGATCGTCCCGGCCCGGGTGCGGCTGGCATGACCGAGCGCGCCGTTCCACCGATCTGGGAGGACGAGGGTTCCGTGCATGCGGCGGCCGATGCGGCTGCCCGGCGGGCCAGAGTTGCGCCAGGCCCCAAGGAGCGGACGGGTCGGCGTACTTCCCTTCCCCCGGTGGTACGGGACGAGCTCGCCACCCAAGTGCCGGCTCGGCGAACAGCGCGGCTTGAGGGTTTGCTCGCCGATGCTCGCTCCGCGTTTGAGCGTGACCGGTATGCGGACGCTCGCCGCGCTCTAACCGCAGTCCTCGAGACGGCGCCCGGAATCGCTTCGGCCCACGAGCTGTTGGGTCTGACGCTGTACCGGATGGAGCGTTGGCGGGAAGCGGCGGCATCACTCGAGCGCTTCCGTGAACTGACGGGCTCCGTCGATCAGCATCCAGTTCTTGCCGACTGCTATCGGGCGCTTCGACGCTGGACCGAAGCCGACGCGCTCTGGCGCGAGCTCAAGGAGGCCTCGCCCTCCGCAGAGATTGTCGCAGAGGGACGGATCGTCGCAGCCGGTTCGCTTGCCGATCGCGGTGAGTTGGCGCTCGCAATACGGCTTCTCGAGAATGCGAACCTCTCGCCCGCGAAGGTTCGGGTGCATCACCTCCGGACCTGGTATGCCCTGGCGGACCTGCTGGACCGCGCCGGTGAGACGGGCCGGGCGCGGCGGCTGTTCCAACAGGTCGCAAGCATCGATTCTGACTTTGCAGATGTGGGTTCTCGCCTCGCGAACCTGGGTCGCTGAGGGGTCTGCGGATACGCTCGCCTCGAAGGATCGCGCACCGGGGTCGGTGCGGGGCCCCGTGAAGAAGGAGCACGTCGTGGACTATTCAGCCCTGCTCGGCGAGGAAGCCGAGTCGCTGCTGACGCACACCGCAGCCGCTCTCCCGAGCGCGGTGTTGACCCTGCCGGGACCGGACTTCATCGATCGCGTCTTCGTCCCTACGGATCGCTCACCAACGGTGTTGCGCAACCTCGGGCTCCTGTACAACAGCGGGCGACTGGCGGGCTCGGGCTACGTGTCCATCCTCCCGGTCGACCAAGGGATCGAGCATTCGGGAGCAGCGTCGTTCGCGCCGAACCCGGCGTACTTCGATCCGGCGAACATCTGCCGTCTCGCGATCGAGGGTGGCTGCAACGCAGTGGCCACCACCTTCGGCGTGCTCGGTGCGGTGAGCCGCACGTTCGCCCATCGCATCCCGTTCATCGTCAAGCTGAACCACAACGAGCTGATGACGTACCCCAACAAGTTCGATCAGGTGATGTTCGGCAGCGTCCGTCAGGCCTTCGATCTGGGTGCGGTGGGTGTAGGAGCCACCATCTACTTCGGTTCGCCCGAGGCGACACGCCAGATCCAAGAAGTCGCCCAGGCGTTCAAGGAGGCCCACGATCTCGGCATGTTCACCGTGCTCTGGTGCTACCTGCGCAACAACGACTTCAAACGCGACGGCCTCGATTATCACGTCTCGGCCGACCTCACCGGTCAGGCCAACCACATCGGCGTGACGATCGAAGCCGACATCATCAAGCAGAAGCTGCCCGAGAACAACGGCGGCTACAACGCACTGAGCGGCTACGGGAAGACCTCGAAGCTGGTCTACGACAAGCTCACGACCGACCACCCGATCGATCTCACCCGCTGGCAGGTGGCCAACTGCTACCTCGGGCGTATCGGGCTCATCAATTCGGGTGGGGAATCGAAGGGCGCCGGGGACCTCGCTGCGGCCGTGAAGACGGCGGTGATCAACAAGCGCGCCGGGGGTCAGGGCTTGATCTCGGGTCGCAAGGCCTTCCAGCGCCCAATGGCCGACGGCGTGGAGCTTCTCCATGCGATCCAGGACGTCTACCTCGACCCCGCCGTCACGATCGCCTGAACCCGGGCTCGACCTCGAGCGGCTCGGCGACCTCCTCGGGCTCGACGCCCGCGAGCTGGTGGAGTTTCGCTGGCGTCGAACGGGCCGATTGCCCCAGGGCCTCGTCAGCGCCGGCGGAGCTGGTCGGATGGTCGAATCGGCTGACGGCTGGCTTGCGGTGTCGCTCCCGAGGCCCTGGGACTGGGACGCCGCGCCGGCGTGGCTGGAGGGAGCGGTCGAGGACTGGGCGGCCGTCGAGCAGGCGAGCGCACGTCGGCCTTCGGTCGAGTTGCTCGAGCGGGCCGAGTTGCTCGGGCTCGCCGTGGCCGCCGTCGACGACGAAGTGGGCCCGTGCCCTTCGCCCACGGCGGTTACGGGCTCGCTCGCCGGGGTCACGGTGGTAGACCTGACGAGCCTGTGGGCAGGGCCGCTGTGCGGCTTCCTGCTGGCCATACGCGGCGCGCGGGTGCTCAAGGTCGAGTCGGCCACCCGTCGGGACGGCGCCCGCACGGGTGATCCCGAGCTCTACGAGTCCCTGAACGACCACAAAGAACTCGTGGTGCTCGACTTGGGGACCGGTCCGGGGCGCCGTGAGCTGGACCGGGTGCTCGCCGCCGCCGACGTGGTGTTGGAGGCCTCGCGTCCGCGGGCGCTGGGAGCGTTCGGCTGGGACCCGGCGCGCGCCTGGGCATCGGGCTGCGCCGCTTGGGTGTCGATCACCGGCTATGGCCGATCGAGCGACCGGGTGGCCTTCGGCGACGACGCCGCCGCCGGCGCCGGGCTCGTTCGATGGCTCGACGGTCGTCCCGGCTTCCTGGGCGACGCGCTCGCCGACCCGGTCGCAGGGATGACGGCGGCGGCGGCCGTCCTCGACGGGCTCACCCGGGGTGGCCAGCACCTCCACGACGTCTCGCTCGTCGGCGCCGCCCGGGCGGTCCGCTCGTGAGGCCGTTGGTCCTGCAACACGTCGAACTCGACGGTCGGCCGACGGAGGTCCGCATCGCCGACGGCGTGATCGATCGGGTCGGATCCGACCTGGTCCGACCCGGCGATGTCGTGGTCGACGGTGCCGGAGGCGCACTGACGCCAGGACTGCACGACCACCATCTCCATCTCGCCGCGATGGCCGCCGCGAGGGAGTCCGTGGACGTAGGGGAGGACCGCGACCTCGACGGTGCCGTCGTGGCGGCCGGGGCCACCGGCGACGGGTGGATCCGCGTCGTCGGGTACCACGAGGCGGTGCACGGACCGCTCGATCGCCACCGGCTCGATCGGCTAGCCGCCGGCCGCCCCGTGCGAGCCCAGCATCAGACCGGCGCACGATGGGTCCTCAACACTCTCGCGCTGGAAGCGATCGGGGGGCTCGAGGCGCATCCCGACGGGGTCCTCGACGGCCGCGACGACTGGCTGCGGTCTCGGGTGCCCTCCGTTGTGCTCGATCTCCCCGCCGTCGGCCGCGATCTTGCGAGTCTCGGCGTGACCGGGTGCACCGATGCCACGCCGACGGAACGGCTCGACGATCTCCGATTGCTGGCGGTGGCAGCTCTGCCCCAACGCATCACGGTGACCGGCGGCCCGGGCCTCGCCGCTGAGCTGCCGCCGGCACCACTCCTGCCCGGTCCGGTGAAGCTGCTCCTGGCCGACCACTCGCTTCCCGAACTGGACCACGTCGTGGCGGCGATCGGCGTGGCGCGCGCCGCCGGGCGCACCGTCGCGGTGCACGCCGTCACGCTCGCTGCGACCCTGCTTGCGCTCGCCGCATGGGACGAGGTCGGCCCGGTCGAGGGGGATCGGCTCGAACACGGCTCGGTCCTGCCGCCCGAGGCAGCCGAGCGGGTCGCCCGAGCCGGGCTGCGGGTGGTGACCCAGCCCGGATTCCTCTGGGCGCACGGCGACCGTTACCGACGCACCGTCGATGCGGCCGACCGTCCCCATCTGTACCGCTGCGCCGGCCTGATCGAGGCCGGTATCCGAGTGGCCGGGTCCACTGACGCCCCGTACGGTCCATCGGATCCGTGGGTTGCGATCCGGGCGGAGGTCGAACGCCGCACCCGCGCCGGGGCGGTGCTCGGTCCGGCCGAGGGCCTGTCGCCGAGCGCCGCCCTCGCTCTGTTCCAGACGCCCGGCCACGATCCCGGAGGGCCGATCCGTCGACTGGTCCCCGGTGCCGTAGCCGACCTTTGCCTTTTCGATGCCCCGCTGCGAACCGTGCTCGACGATCTGGATCCGGGCCATCTCCGGGCCGTCTACATCGGTGGGGCGCCAGTGTGGGTGCGATGATGTCGGGGCGATGAGCGACTCCACCCAGACCTCGACCGGATGGATGTCCACCGAGGAGATCGAGTCGGTTCGCGGGCGCGTACCGCTGGTCTACATCGACGCCGTACCCGTGCGCGTCGATGGCCGAGGTCGCGTCACGCAGGTCGGACTCTTGCTCACGGCACGGCCCGACGGTTCCATCAGCCGGGCGGTCGTGTCGGGGCGGGTCCTCCACGGCGAGCGCATCCGGGATGCGCTCTTGCGCCATCTGGAGAAAGACCTTGGCCCGCTCGCGCTGCCCCAGGTTCCCGTGTCGCCCGCGCCGTTCACGGTGGTCGAGTACTTCCCCGACGCGACCGTCAGTGGGTTCCACGACCCCCGCCACCACGCCGTGAGCCTGGCGTTCGTCGTACCCATCGACGGTGACTGCCAACCGACGAAAACGGCGCTCGACCTGATCTGGCTCACCCCGGCGGAGGCCGTGCGGCCCGAGGCCACGGGAGAGATGACCGGCGGGCAGGACCGGTTGGTGCGCCTGGCGTTGGCGCACTGCGGCTGCCTGCCCTGACGGGTCGAGATGCTGCGGGTCGGGTGTGCGCTCTGGGCGTACCGGCCATGGTTCGGCACCGTCCTACCCGCGGCCCGTCCAGGCCGAGAACTTGCGGCGTACGCCTCGGCGCTGAACGCGGTGGAGGGCAACACGACCTTCTACGCCCTGCCGGATCCGGGGAGCGTCGCTCGCTGGGCCCAGCAGGCGCCGTCGTCGTTCCGGTTCGTCTGCAAGCTCCCGCAGTCGATCACGCACGAGCGACGCCTCCGTGGAGTCCGCGCCGAGCTCGATGCCTTCCTGGCCCGGTTGGAGCCGCTCGGCGAGCGTCTGGGCCCGGTGTCGGTCCAGCTCCCCGCCTCGTTCGGCCCCGACGACCTCGGTGTGCTCGACCGGTTCCTGGGCGAGGTGCCGAAGGTCGATCGCACGTGGGTCGTGGAGGTCCGGCACCCGGCGTTCTTCGCCGGGGGGACCCACGAACGTCGCGTCGACGAGATACTGGCCGCACGAGGCGTCGACCGGGTGATCCTCGACAGCCGTGCGTTGTTCGCCGGCCCGTGCGATACCCCAGCCGAGCGGGACGCCTTCGGGCGCAAGCCGCGCCTGCCCGTGCGCCCGGTCGCCCTGGGAGCGCATCCGATCGTCCGGCTGATCGGTCAGACCGACCCGGAAGCCAATCCTCCCTTCTGGGAGCGATGGCTCGGGGTGGTGGCCCGCTGGGTTGCGCAGGGGCGCGAGCCGATCGTGTTCCTGCACACGCCCGACAACGTCGCCGCCCCGCTTCTCGCCCGACGCTTCCATGCGTCGGTCGCCGAACTCGTGCCGGCCCTGCCCCCGTTGCCGGAGCCGCCGGACGGACAGCTGGCCTTGCTGTAGCTCAGCGCAGGGGGCGGAAGAAACGGCGGAGGTCGTCGACGAGCGCGTCGGGTCGTTCGGCGGCGCCGAAATGGCCGCCCCGCTCATGGACGGTCCACTGGCGCAGGTCGCTGTGCGCGGCGGCGACCGATCGCGGGAGGAGCACCAGCTCCTTGGGGAAGATGGAGAACGCCGTCGGGCACTCGAGCGCCGGGTTGCGGTCGTGGATCCGTGGCCATCCGCCGTTGAAGTGTTCGAAGTACAGGCGCAGCGACGACGTGATCGAACCCGTCAGCCAGTAGGTCGACGAAAGGGTGCACAGGAAGTCCCGGTCGAACACGGACTCGACGTCGCCCCCGCAGTCGGACCACGCACGCCGGCGTTCCCACAACCAGGCGGCGGTGCCGACCGGTGAATCGGCGAGTGCGTAGGCGAGCGTCTGCGGGTCGTGGGTGTGGACGGTCACGTGGCTGCGGATGAGCCGCTCCGCCTCGGCCATACGGTCGAGCATCCACGTCTCGTCGGCGGCGAACGCCTCCGGTCCGAGCTCGCGCCGGCTCACCCCGGGGATCACGGGCAGGCTGAGATGCGCGCCGATCAGGACCGGGGCGTGCGCGTGCGCAAGTTCCGAGGTCACGATCGCGCCCCAGTCACCGCCGTGGGCGCCGAAGCGGTCGTGGCCGAGGACGTCGGTCATCAACTGCACCCAGAGGGCGGCGACTCGCCGGACGTTGACCCCGGGGGTGCGCAAGGGCACGGAGAACCCGTAGCCCGGCAGCGACGGCACCACCACGTCGAAGGCGTCGGCGGGGTCACCGCCGTGAGCGGCAGGGTCGGTCAACGGGCCGACCATCTGCTCGAAGTCCCAGAACGTCCAGGGCCAGCCATGGGTGAGCACGAGCGGCATCGGATCCGGTCCGACCCCCCGGACGCGGGCGAAGTGGATCGGGATCCCGTCGAGTTCGACCCGGGAATGGGACCACTCGTTCATGCGGGTCTCCGTCGCTCGCCAGTCGTAGGCGTCGAGCCACCACGACACCATCGAACGCAGCCAGCCGGATTCGACGCCGTAGGTCCAGGCCGAGTTGGCGATGTCGTCGGCCCACCGAGTCCGGGCGAGCCGGTCGCGCAGATCGTCGAGATCCCGTTGCGGGACATCGATCGTGAACGGGGTCGGTGTCGTCATCGGGTGGGGCTCCTCCGGGAAGCGACGGCGTCTGTTCGACGCTTCGTCGACGATGGTGGGGGCATGGCCTCGGCGGCGATGCGGCGCTTGGACGCGGCCCACGAGCAGATCGGGCAGGCAGCCAGGTCGTGGCGTAGCGCAGGGCAGTGCTCGCGACCGAAGAAGATGACTTGCAGGTGGCGGGCGTTCCAGGTGGACGTCGGGAACACCGCCTTCAAGTCCCGTTCGGTGCGCTCGACCGTCGTGCCGTTCGATAGCCCCCATCGGGCGGCGAGCCGATGGATGTGGGTATCGACCGGGAAGGCCGGCACGCCGTACGCCTGCGCCATCACCACGCTCGCCGTCTTGTGCCCGACGCCCGGGAGCGACTCGAGGAATGCCCAATCCGGTCGTACGCCGCCGGCGTCGACGATGGCCTGGGCGGCGAGCCAAAGGTTGCGGGCCTTCGTCGGTGCCAGCCCTACCTCCCGGATGAACGGGAGGATGCCGTCGGGACCGAGGGCGAGCATCGCTTCCGGCGTCGGCGCAGCAGCGAACAGCGCCGGTGTCACCTGGTTGACCTTCTTGTCGGTGGTCTGGGCCGAGAGCGCGACGGCGACCAGCAGCGTGTACGGGTCGGTGTGGTCCAGCGGGATCGGTGGGTCGGGGTAACGCTCGTCGAGGATGACCCCGATCTGGTCGGCCTTGTCCCGTCGACGCACGGCAACGCACCGTATTCCCCGCCGCCCTAGCGTCTGCACTCCATGAACGCACCTGGGATCCCCGCCACCATCGCCGACGTCTCCGCCCCGTGGTTCACGGCGGTGCTGCGCGACTCGGGGGCCATCGGCACGGACGACGCGGTCGTCGGGTTCGAGACCGAGCAGATCGGTCAGGGCATCGGGATCATGGGCGAACTGTTCCGGGCTTCGCTGCGTTACGACGGTGCCGCCGGGCCGGCGAGCGTGATCGTGAAGCTCCCCTCCCCGTTCGAGGCCAACCGGGCGCAAGGGCTGGCCTTGGGGATGTACGACGCCGAGGTGCGCTTCTATGCGGACATCGCGCCCCGCACGGCGGCACGGCTCGCCGGGTGCCACCTGGCCCGCATCGAGCCCGGCACGGCCGACAGCGTGCTCGTCCTCGAGGACCTCGGCCACCTCCGTATGGTCGACCAGCACACCGGCCTCACCGCCGACGAGGCGTCGTTGGCGGTACGGGCGCTCGCCGATCTGCACGGGTCGTGGATGGGTAGGGCCGAGGACACGGTCGTGGCGTGGGCGCCCAGCGTCGTCCACGAGCGGATCCAGGGCTTCGCCCAGATGTACTCCGGCCTGACCGAGCCGTTCCTTGCCAACTTCGCCGACTGGCTGCCGACCGGCGGCGCCGCCGCGGCGCCGGTGATCTCGGCGGGGTATTGGGACGGCATGGTGGCGCTTTCGGCCTACCCGTGGACCCTGGTGCATCTCGACTATCGCTGCGAGAACCTCTTCTTCGGCACCCGGGGCACCGCCGACGAGGTGGTGATCGTCGACTGGCAGACGATCGGGCGCGGCCCGGGCAGCTACGACCTCGCTTACCTGCTCGGCGGGAGCCTGCCCGTCGAGGTGCGGCGTGCCGCGGAGCGCGACCTCGTGGCGGAGTACCTGGGCCGTCTGGCGTCCGATCACGGGGTGCAGCGGGACCCCGAGGAGTTCTGGACCGAGTACCGCCTTGCGCACGCGCTCGGTGGACCGGCGACGGTCACCCTCACCGGTGCAACGTTCGACCTCGGCAACGAGCGGGGCAAGCAACTCATCGGCACCATGGCACAGCGGCATTTCAGTGCCGTCGTCGACCTGGACTCGACGGCGCTGCTCCCTCGCTGAGCCGGTCGTAGCGGCCTGCTCAGCCGGGCGGTTTCAGTCGGCGAGGAGCCGACGCACCGTGTTTCAGTCGGCGAGGAGCCGACGCACCATGTAGGGAAGGATGCCGCCGTTGCGGTAGTACTCGGCTTCTTTCGGCGTGTCGATGCGGACCCGGACCGTGATCGGCCGGCCGTCGGCGGTGATGGTGAGCTCCCGGGGCAGGGGCGCGCCGGCCGGGATGCCCTCGAGCCCGGTGATCTCGAAGACCTCCGAGCCCGTCAACCCGAGCGATGCCACGTTCTCGCCGTCGCGGAACTGCAGCGGCAGCACGCCCATGCCGATCAGGTTCGAGCGGTGGATGCGCTCGTAGCTCTCGGCGATCACCGCACGGATCCCGAGCAACGCCGTGCCCTTCGCAGCCCAGTCCCGTGACGAGCCCGACCCGTACTCCTTGCCGGCGAGCACGACCAACGGGGTGCCTTCGGCGGCGTAGCGCAGCGCTGCGTCGTAGATCGGCAACGTCTCGCCGGACGGTAGATGGATGGTCACGCCACCCTCGGTGCCGGGTGCGATCCGGTTGCGGATCCGGGTGTTGGCGAACGTGCCCCGGATCATGACCTCGTGGTTGCCCCGGCGGGCGCCGTACTGGTTGAAGTCGGCGACGGTCACGCCTTCGGACTGCAGCCACTGCCCGGCCGGGCTCGACGCCTTGATGTTGCCGGCCGGTGAGATGTGGTCGGTGGTGACCGAATCGCCGAGCACGGCGACAGCCCGGGCCGCTCGGATCCCGGTGATCTCCCCGACCGTTACGTCCATCCCGTCGAAGTAGGGCGCCTTACGGATGTAGGTCGAGGTGCCGTCCCACGCGTAGCGCTCCCCGGTCGGGGCGTCGAGACGCTGCCATGCGGCGTCCCCCTGGGCCACGTTGGCGTACGCCTTCGCGAACATCTCGGGGTCGAGCGCGCTGCGGAGCGTTTCGGTCAGTTCCGCATCGCTCGGCCAGATGTCGCGCAGGTAGACGGCGTTGCCGTCGGCGTCGGTGCCGACCGGTTCGGTGTAGAGATCGAGGTCCATCGATCCGGCGATGGCGTAGGCGACCACGAGCGGCGGCGACGCGAGATAATTCATCCGGGCGTCGGGGCTGACGCGGCCCTCGAAGTTCCGGTTGCCCGACAGCACCGACACGACGGCGAGGCCGTTGTCGTTCACTGCTTGCGAGATCTCCGCGAGCAGCGGGCCGGAGTTCCCGATGCAGGTCGTGCACCCGAACCCGACGAGGTTGAACCCGAGCTTGTCGAGGTAGGGGAGCAACCCGGCTTTGTCGTAGTAGTCCATGACCACCTTCGAGCCAGGCGCGAGGGAGGTCTTCACCCACGGCTTGGCGGTCAACCCGCGCTCGATGGCCTTCTTGGCCACCAGGCCGGCGGCGAGCATCACCGACGGGTTCGACGTGTTGGTGCAGGAGGTGATCGCAGCGATGACGACGTCGCCGTGGGTGAGCTCGAAGCTACGGCCGCCGGCGAGGGTGACCGCCACGGGCTGTTCGGCGGCGCCGGCCGGCTTCGATGCCGGCAGGGCCTCGCGGAACATCGCCTTCGACCGATCGAGCGGCACCCGGTCCTGCGGTCGGGACGGGCCCGCGAGCGACGGGCGCACCGTCGACAGGTCGAGCTCGAGGGTCTCGGAGAACTGCGGGGTGGCCGCCGGGTCGTGCCACAGGCCCTGGGCCTTGGCGTAGGCCTCGACGAGGGCGACCTGCTCGTCGCTGCGGCCGGTGAAGCGCAGGTAGGCGAGCGTCTGGTCGTCGATCGGGAAGATCGTGATCGTGGAGCCGTACTCGGGCGACATGTTGCCGATGGTCGCCCGGTTCTCCACCGGCACGTTGGCGACGCCGGGTCCGTAGAACTCGACGAACTTCCCGACGACGCCGTGCTTGCGCAGCATCTCGGTGACGGTGAGGACAAGGTCGGTTGCCGTTGCGCCCTCGGGCAGCTCGCCTGCGATCTTGAACCCGACGACCCGGGGGATCAACATCGGGATCGGCTGGCCGAGCATCGCCGCCTCGGCCTCGATGCCGCCGACGCCCCAGCCGACCACGCCGAGCCCGTTGACCATGGGTGTGTGGCTGTCGGTGCCCACGACCGTGTCGGGGTACGCCATGCCGTCGCGGGTGAAGACCGCCTGCGCCAGGTACTCGACGTTGACCTGGTGGCAGATACCGGTTCCGGGCGGCACCACGCCGAAATTCCGGAACCCCTGCTGACCCCACCGGAGGAACCGGTAGCGCTCGGTGTTCCGCTGGTACTCGAGCTTCACGTTGAGATCGAACGAGTCAGCGGCGCCGTAGTGGTCGACGATCACGGAGTGGTCGATGACCAGGTCGACCGGCACGAGCGGATTCACCTTGAGCGGGTCGCCCCCGAGTTCGGCAACGGCATCGCGCATCGAGGCCAGGTCGACCACGGCCGGGACACCGGTGAAGTCCTGCATCAGGACGCGGGCCGGCATGAACGAGATCTCGGTGTCGCTCTCGGCGCCGTCCCAGGATGCGACCGCGATCACGTCCTGGGCGGTGACGTCGACGCCGTTTTCCTGGCGGAGCAGGTTCTCCAGCAGCACCTTCATCGAGTAGGGGAGCCGCGAGACCCGGTAGTCCGCCTCGAGGGCATCGAGTCGGAAGATGTCATAGCTGCGGTCGCCGACCGAGAGGCTGGCGCGTGCGCCGAAGGAGTTGGAAGCCACGGTGACAGTCTGCCTGGCCGGGGGCCCGCCGTGCCCGCCCGGACGCGTCTCGGCCCCGGTTGCTCAGCCGGGCCGCAGCGACCCCGGGGGCATGGCCCGGGCGAGGGCCGGCGGGTCGGCGGCGTTGATGCCCTCCACCCCCATGGCCAGCCAGGCCCGGTAGCCCTCGACGTCTTCGCCGGTGCCGTTGGGCCAGAGCCACAACACGAGGCCGGCGCGCTTCATGCGGGCGATCAGCTCGGAGTTGACCACCGGAAGCCCCGAGAACGAGGGCGGGAGCTGGTAGATGCGGAACCCGGGGACGACCTCCCCGGCGAGCACGAACCGGGCCGACGCCTGCAGGCCGGGGCTGAGCGCAACGGTAGGGGCCTTGCGTCGGAAGGCTTCGACCACGTCGTCGTTGAAGCTGGTGACCACCGACGACGACTCCCGGTTCAGTCGGCGCAGCGCATCTGCGAGGACGTCCACGGTGACGAGTGCGCCCGGGGGAGTGCCCTTGATCTCGATGTTGAGGGGTTTGTCCGGGAAGCGACGGGCGATCTCGTCGAAGGTGGCGATCACGAAATCGTCGGGGGTTGCACCGGCGGGGGCGGGACGGGCCCCGGTGCGCACGCCGCGCAGGGCGTACTCGGCTTCGGGACGGCCGGTGCAGGTGCAGCGTTCCGTCCACCAGTGCGCGTTGTCGAGCGCCCGCAGTTCGGCGTAGGTCTTGTCGGCGACGCGGCCGGAGCCGTTCGTCGTGCGGTCGACGGTCTCGTCGTGTTGCACGACGAGTACGCCGTCCTTGGTCAACTGCACGTCGAGGTCGAGCACGTCGGTGCCGACCTGGACCGCCGACGCAAAGGCGAACGGTGTCGAGTGGGGGTAGGCGTTGTCGCCGCCGGCGTGGGCGAGCGCGATCGGGCGTCCGGCTGCGAGCAGGGCATCGATGGTCGGCGGTGCGCCGGCCGGCGCAGCGCCCGCCGGCGTCGTTGTGGACGCTGCGGCCGAGACGGTGTCGCTCGGCGAACTGGTGGTCCGGACCGACCGGCTCGTCGCACAGCCGGCGAGAACGACCAGCGCAGCGAGGACGGCCGGCACAGCACGCATCGAGCCGGGACGCACGCCACAAACCGTAGTCCCGGCCGCCAGGACCGGGGATACCGTGCGCCGCCGTGTCACTCGCCGAGGCGGCCGCCGTCACCGCCATCGTGTTCGGGGTCACGACCATCACGCGGGTGACGGCCTTCGGTGCTGCGCTGCTCACCGTCCCGCTGCTGTCGCTGCTGATCGACCCGAAGACAGCGGTGGTGTCGTCGATCGCGCTGAGCCTGGTGAACTCGGCGGTGCTGTCGTACGTGCTGCGAGCGGTCGACGACCGGGGTACCTGGCGGCGGCTGGGGGTCGGGGTGCTCGCCGGCTTGGCTCCCGGTGCGGTGCTGCTCGACGTGGTGTCGGACCGAGTGCTCAAGCTGCTGATCGCTGGCGTGGTGCTGGTCGGGGTGGCGCTCTTGGTCCGTCGGCCGCGACCGGTCGGACCCTCTGCGAGCGTGGACGTCGCCGTCGGGTTCGTCGTCGGCGTCCTCACGACCAGCGTGAGCACCAACGGACCGCCGGCGGTCGTGCTGTTGCAGGCGCGGGGCACGCCGCCGGAGGCGTTCCGGGCAACGCTGGCCCGGGTGTTCCTGGTCGCGAATCTCGTCGGGATCGTCCTGGCCGCCGCCGCCGGCCAGGTGACGTCGACCGTCGTCCGCACCGTGATCGCTGCGCTCCCCGGCCTGCTCGCCGGGCAGTGGGCCGGCCTGCGGCTCGCCGGTCGGGTGCCGGTGGAGCGGTTCCGCCAGCTCGTGCTCGCGCTGCTCGTGACAACGGCGGTGACGGCAGCGGCGTCGGTGCTCGTGTGACGGCCGTCGGGCGGTGGCTACGCTCGCCGGAGGGGAGGTTCTGCCGTGCAACCGATCGACGACGAGGTGGAGGCCGGGCGCGTGCGGTTCCTCTCGAGTGCCCTGCTGGCCGAGCGCAGCGGCGCGGCCGACGTGGCCGCCGGACTCTTGGCGGGCGGCGCCGACCCTCGGCGGCTGATCGTGGAACTGCTCGCGCCCGTCCAGCACCTCGTCGGTGAGCGCTGGGCCGAAGCTCGGTGCAGCGTCGGGCAGGAGCACGCCGTCACGGCAGTGAGCGACGCCGTGCTGTCGACGTTGACCGTGGGCTTCGAGCCGTCCCCTTGGCGCGAGCACGCCGTGGTGGTCTGCGCCGAAGGGGAGGTCCACAGCCTCCCGAGCCGCATGGCCGCCGAGTTGCTGCTGCTCGACGGGTTCCGCGTCACCTACCTCGGCGCGCCGCTGTCGGCCGGGCACCTCGCCCGCGTGCTCGCCGATCTCGACGCCGATCTCGTCGCCGTCAGCTGCACCCGCGTGGCCAACCTGCCGGGCGCGGCGCGATCCCTGGCCGCAGCACGGGCGCTCGGGTTCGACACCGCGGTCGGAGGCGGTGCGATCGCCGGGGATCGGCGTCGCGCGGCGACCCTCGGCGCGACGGTGTGGCTCGAGCTCGGCGAGGGTGTGCGCCCACTGCCGCCCGCCGGATCGCTCGACCTCGTCACCTGGGAACCGCTCGAGATGGCCGCCGTCACGCTCGCCGCCACGGCGGTGGCGACGCTGTCGGCCCGCGGGCTCGTCGACGCAACCGCGTTCCGGCGCGAGGAGGTGCAGTCCTCGATCGAGGACGGGGTGCGCGTCGTGGCGGCCGCCGGGATGGTCGGCGAGCCGGTCCTCGTCGACGAGCACGCCGGTTGGATGGCGAGGATGTTCTCCGCCCACGGATACCCGCCGGCGCTCGTGCCGGCGATCTGGGAAGTGCTCGCCTGGGCGGGTGAGCGTGCCGGGCAAGCGGTCTCCGGGTTGTTCGCCCGGGGCGCGGTCGCCGCCCTCAGCGCACCGAGTTGATCAGCCGTCGGCCTGTTCCTGGGCGACCTGGCGCCGCACCTCGTCCATGTCGAGTGAACGGACCTGACGGATCAGGTCGTCGAGCGCGTGGCGGGGAAGGGCGCCGGGCTGGGCGTAGAGGAGGATCTGCTCGCGGAAGATCATGAGCGTCGGGATCGAGGAGATACCGATCTGGGCGGCCAGCTGCTGTTCGGCCTCGGTGTCGACCTTGGCGAACACGAGATCCGGGTTGTCGACGGCGGCGGCCTCGAAGATCGGAGCGAAGCTACGGCAGGGCCCGCACCAGCTGGCCCAGAAATCGACCAGAACCACGTCGTTCGACGCAATCGTCGGCTCGAACTCGGTGGTGGACAGCGTGCGTGCGGCGGCCATCGTCGGCTCCTCGTGGTCGTGCCTCGTCGCCTCGGCATCCGGACCAACGCAACGCCCGGAGGCTCTATTCCCCCGGGGGTATCCGCTCAGCCGTCGGCGAGCCAGGTCGCCGAGCCGCCGAGCGGCCCTTCGGCGCGCACGAGCCCGCGCTGGCGCAGCGACAGCAGGTGGGCGAGCACGGACCGGCCCGCAGCCTTGTGGAGCTTCTCGTCGACGCCGACGTACAGCAGGGCGACGATCGCCTTCACGTCGCTGACTCCGCTGCGCACGGCCTCGAGCACTTGCGCGTCGCGCGCACGGCGATGCTCGATGAGTTCGCCCACGAGGCGGACGGGATCGGTGATCGCAGGTCCGTGCGTCGGCCGGTAGGTCGTCTCCGGGCGGGCGCGAACCTTGTCGAGACTCCGGAAGTACGCGTCGATGTCGCCAGCCGGCGGCGCGATGACCGTCGTCGACCATCCCATGACGTGGTCGCCGGAGAACAGGGTCGACTCCTCCCGCAGGGCGAAGCAGAGATGGTTGGCGATGTGGCCGGGGGTCTCGACCGCCTCCACCGTCCACCCCGGGCCGGTGACGACATCGCCGTCACCGAGCTGGTCCTGCGGCGTGTGCGCGGAGTCCCACGGCTCCTCGGTGCTCACCTCGGACTCCTCGGCGGTCTCGACGAGACCACCGTCGTCGGTCGGGTGCGGCGCGCAGCCGACGATCGGCGCCCCGGTTCGTTCGGCCACCAGGCGCGCACCGGGCGAGTGGTCCCGATGGGTGTGGGTGACGAGCACGCAGGCCACCTCCTCGCCCCGCAGGCCGTCGAGCAGCGCATCGAGGTGGGCGGCGATGTCGGGTCCGGGATCGATCACGGCGACCCGACCGTGGCCGATCACGTACGTGCCTGTCCCACGGAACGTGAACGGTCCGGGGTTCTCCGCGACGATGCGGCGCACGAGCGGGCTGACCGCTTCGAGCACGCCGTAGGGGACGTCGAAGTCTCGGTCGAAGCGGGGAGCCATTCGGCCATGCTGCCCCGGCCGGGTCGTGCGGAGCCAGACTCGGGTGATGGATCGACCGCCGTTGCCGCTGCGACCGTTCGGGAAGACCTTCGGTGCCGAGGCGAGCAGCGAGCCTCGGCTGCTCGCCGGCCGGGATTCGCAGGCCAAGGAGTTCGCTCGCGTCCTGCGGATCTCGCGTGAGTTCGTCGGCGGGTTCCGGGCCCTGCACTTCGTGGGGCCGTGCGTCACGTTCTTCGGATCGGCTCGCTTCGGGGAGGACACGCCGTACTACGTGGCGGCGCGGGCGCTCGCTGCCGAGGTGGCCCGCACCGGCTTCAACGTCATGACCGGCGGCGGTCCGGGGCTCATGGAGGCCGCCAACCGGGGCGCCAAGGACGTCGGCGGATACTCGATCGGGGCGACGATCGACATCGCGGCCGAGGAGAAGACGAACCTGTACCTCGACAAGGTCGTCCGCTTCCATTACTTCTTCGCCCGCAAGGTGATCCTCGTCAAGTACTCCTACGGCTTCGTCCTCCTGCCCGGCGGGTACGGCACCCTCGACGAGTTGTTCGAAGCCCTGACCCTGATGCAGACCGGGCGGCTCCACGACTTCCCGGTTGTGCTGTTCGGTGAGGACTACTGGAGTGGGCTGCTGGACTGGTTGAGCGGCACGTTGCGCGAGCGCGGCGCGATCTCGCCGGCCGACGTCGATCGCCTCACCATCACCGACGACGTCGACCGGGTGGTGGAGGTGCTCGCCGGTGCCGGTGAACGCCTCAAGTTGCCCGGCATCGGACGGTGACCCCATGGGAGGGCCGGCCGCACCCGTATCCTCCCGGTCGATGGTCGAGCGCCCGCCTGCCGGAACGATTCCCGACACCCCGGGCTCGTATCAGTTCAAGGACGCCGACGGCCGGGTGATCTACGTCGGCAAGGCGTCCAGCCTGCGGCAACGGCTGTCGAACTACTTCCAGGACCCGAGGAATCTCCATCCGCGCACGGCGACGATGGTGGCGACCGCCACCACCGTGGAGTGGATCGAGGTGCGCAACGAGGTCGAGGCGCTCATGCTCGAGTACAGCCTCATCAAGCAGCACCGGCCGCGCTTCAACGTCCGGCTCCGCGATGACAAGAGCTACCCGTTCCTGGCGGTCACGCTCGACGAGGAGTGGCCTCGGGCGATGGTGGTGCGGGGCCGCAAGCGCAAGGGGGTCCGGTACTTCGGGCCGTACGCCCACGCCTACGCGATCCGCGAGACACTCGATCTGCTGGTGCGCTCGTTCCCGGTGCGTACGTGCGGTCCGTCGAAGTTCCGTGAGCACGAACGGCTCGGTCGGCCGTGCCTGCTGTTCCACATCGAGAAGTGCTCGGGCCCCTGCGTCGGTGAGATCGACTCGGGGGCCTACGCCGGGTTGGTGGCCGAACTCGTCGACTTCCTCGACGGCGAGACCGACCCGATCATCGGCCGGCTCGATCAGGAGATGAAGGCGGCGGCCGGCGCGCTCGAGTTCGAGCGTGCGGCGCGCCTGCGGGACCGGCTGGCTGCGGTGCAGCGTGCCGTCGAACGTCAGCAGATGGTGGGGGAGCGCTCCGAGGATCTCGACATCGTCGGGATCGCCGACGACGAGCTCGAAGCGGCCGTGCAGGTGTTCTTCGTGCGCAAGGGCCGGGTCGTGGGCCGCAAGGGGTTCGTGCTCGACAAGGTGGAAGCCCTCGACGACGCCGAACTCGTTGCCCGGGTGCTCGAGGCCCTCTACGGCGACGAGCCCCCGCTCGGCGTACCCAAGCAGGTGCTCGTCCCCATCGAGCCGCAGGCGCTCGAGGTGTACGAGGAGTGGCTCGCCGGGCAACGCGGCTCGAAGGTGCAGATACGTGTGCCCCAGCGGGGCGACAAACGCGATCTCCACGAGACGGTGACCCGGAACGCGAAGGAGGAGTTCACGCGCCACAAGCTGCGCCGGGCCGCCGACCACAACAGCAGGGCCCGTGCGCTCAACGAACTCCAGGATGCACTCGGCCTGCCGGAAGCCCCGCTGCGTATCGAGTGCTACGACATGGCGCATCTCCACGGCACGGACTACGTGGGCTCAATGGTCGTGTTCGAGGACGGCCTGCCGCGCAAGAGCGAGTACCGGCGGTTCAAGGTGCGCACCGTCGCCGGCAACGACGACTTCGCCGCCATGGAGGAGGTCTTGACCCGTCGGCTCACCGCGTACCTCGACGAGCGCGACCGCGATCCGGGCGACCGGCCGGGCCGCTTCGCCTACCCGCCGCAGCTCCTCGTCGTCGACGGTGGGAAAGGGCAGCTCGGGGTGGCGGAGCGAGTGGTGCGCGAGCTCGGACTCGACGACGAGATCCCGCTCGCATCGCTGGCCAAGCGGTTCGAGGAGGTCTACGTGCCCGGTCGGCTCGACCCGGTCCCGGTCCCTCGCCAGTCCGAGGCGTTGTTCCTGTTGCAGCGTCTGCGCGACGAGGCCCACCGATTCGCCAACTCGTTCCACGCCGAGCTGCGCAACAAGCGGATGACGGTCAGCGCACTCGACGGGATCGCCGGGCTCGGCCCGACGCGCCAGAAGCGGCTGTTGAAGGAGTTGGGTGGGATCACGAAGGTTCGGGCGGCGAGCCGGGACGACCTGCGGTCGCTTCCCTGGTTGCCCGATGCGGTGGCCGACGCCGTGTTCGCAAAGCTCCACGGAGGCGTGACGTGACCGACGACGACCTGTGGGAGCGGCACGCCGACTGGTGGCAGGAAGGATTCACCGACGGCGTCGATCCCGAGTACACCGAGCAGATCCTCCCGCTCGCCGCCGCCGGGCTCGCGGGTGCCCGGGACGTGCTCGACGTCGGCTGTGGCGAAGGCCAGATCGCACGACTCGCCGTCGAGCAGGGCGCGACCCGGGTGATCGGGGTGGATCCCACGTGGGCCCAGCTCGTCGTGGCGACGGACCGGGCGGGAGGGCCCGGCTACGCCCGAGCCGGGGCGAGCGCGCTGCCGTTCGGCGATGCCACGTTCGATGCCGTCGTCGCATGCCTGGTGTTCGAACACATCCGCGAGGTTGACTTGGCGATCGCCGAAGTGGCGCGGGTGCTGCGCCCGGGAGGACGGTTCCTGTTCTTCTTGAACCACCCGCTGCTGCAGACGCCGAACTCCGGCTGGATCGACGACCAGATCCTCGACCCGCCTGAGCAGTACTGGCGTATCGGGCCGTATCTCGTCGAGGACGAGTCCCTCCAGGAGGTGGAGAAGGGCGTGTTCATCCCGTTCATCCACCGGCCGCTCAGTCGGTACGTCAACGCGATGGCGGCCAACGGCCTACTGATCGAACGGATGGAGGAACCCGCCCCGCCGCCGGGGTTCCTCGCCCGGGCCGACGAGTACGCCGAGGCCGCGTCGATCCCGCGCCTGCTGTTGCTGAACGCCCGGCGAACCTTGGGCGAACTCGGGCGCGACGCCGGATGATCGCCACCTACGATTGGCCCCGATGACCGAGATCCTGGTGATCACGGGGCTCTCCGGGGCGGGCCGCTCCCAATCCGCAGACGCCCTCGAAGACCTCGGCTGGTTCGTCATCGACAATCTCCCGACCGAACTGATGGAGAAGGTCGCCGAGCTGGCGAATGCCCCGGGGTCGAAGATCGACCGCCTGGCCCTCGTGGTCGGCACCGGACCCCACACCGACGACGTCACCGCCGTGGTGAGCCGGTTGCGGTCGGCGGGAAACAGCCTGCGTCTGCTGTTCCTCGACGCGTCCGACGCCATGCTCGTGCAGCGATACGGCGCAAGCCGGCGCCGGCACCCGCTCGCAGGCGACGACGATGCCGGGACCCTCGAGGCGATCGGGCGGGAGCGTCGGCGGCTGGAGACCCTGAAGAACGAGGCCGACCTCGTCGTCGACACCACGAACCTGTCGATCCACCAGCTCAAGTCCCGCCTGGTGGAGGTGTTCGCCCCGGACCAGGTGGCGCGCGGCCCGCAGGTGCGTTTCTTGTCCTTCGGGTTCAAGCATGGCTTGCCCCTCGACGCCGACATGGTCTTGGACTGCCGGTTCCTCCCCAACCCGTACTGGGTCGATCGGCTCCGCGACCGGACGGGGCTCGAGCCCGACGTGCGGGAATACGTGATGCACCAGGCGGTCACCGAGGAGTTCCTCGACCGCACCGTGGAACTGCTCGGGGTGCTGATGCCGGCCTACGGCGCCGAGGGCCGGGCGTACTTGACCGTGGCCGTCGGCTGTACCGGTGGGCAACACCGTTCGGTCGTCGTCGCCGAGGAACTTGCCCGGCGGATGCGACACCGGGGTGTGGTGCCCACGGTCGCGCACCGCGAGCTCAGCCGGTCCTGATCGGGGCGTCGCTGGCTCCTGGTTTGCCGGGATCGTCTCGCTAGGGTTCGCCGGACGGCGCGCCGCGACAGCCTTCGGGAAAGGACCCCCCAATGACGGTACGAGTGGGCATCAACGGCTTCGGCCGGATCGGCCGGAACTTCTTCCGGGCGGCGAAGAAGGCCGGCGCCGACATCGACTTCGTCGCCGTGAACGACCTCGGCGACCTGGCGACGATGGCCCACCTGCTGAAGTACGACACGGTCCTGGGCACGCTGCCCGCGAACGTGAAGGTCGCCGGGGACGGGATCTCGGTGGACGGTGACGTGCTCAAGGTGCTGCAGGTGCGCGACCCGAAGACGCTGCCGTGGGGGGATCTCGGCGTCGACGTCGTCGTCGAGTCGACCGGGATCTTCACCGATCGTGACAAGGCTGCGATGCACCTCGAGGCCGGCGCTCCGTACGTGATCGTGTCGGCCCCGTCGGCGGGTGCGGACGCCACGTTCGTATACGGCGTCAACCACAACGACTTCGACCCGAAGGTCCACAAGGTCGTGTCGAACGCTTCGTGCACGACGAACTGTTTCGTGCCGCTGGTGAAGGTGCTCGACGACGCCTTCGGCATCGATCAGGGGCTCATGACGACGGTGCACGCCTACACCGGCGACCAGCAGTTGGTCGACGGCCCGCACAAGGACCTGCGCCGAGCCCGCGCGGCGGCGATGAACATCACGCCCACCTCGACCGGAGCGGCGCGGGCCACGAGCCTCGTGCTGTCGGCGATGAAGGGCAAGCTCGACGGCACCGCCCTGCGGGTGCCGGTGCCGGACGGGTCGGTGACCGACCTCGTGGCGATGCTGAAGACCGAGGCGACCGTGGCCCAGATCAATGCCGCGTTCAAGGCCGCCGCGTCGAAGGGGGCGCTCAAGGGCGTCCTGCGGTACTGCGACGAGCCGATCGTGTCGTCGGACATCGTCGGTGATCCCCACAGCTGCATCTTCGACTCGGATCTGACGATGTCGATGGGCAAGCTCGTGAAGGTGCTGGGGTGGTACGACAACGAGTGGGGCTACTCCAACCGGCTCGTCGATCTGACCGGCCACATTGGTCGCAAGACGGCGAAGCGGCCCCGCAGCGCAAAGAAGGCGTGATGGGAGAGCGGCTCCCGGTCCTGGAGGACCTGCCGCCGCTCGCCGGCAAGCGGGTGCTCGTCCGGACCGATTTCAACGTCCCGATGGACGGGCCCGACGACGCCCGCGTGATCACCGACGATTTCCGGATCTGCGCCGCGTTGCCGACGATCGAGTGGTTGGTCGCCCAGGGGGCGCACGTCACGTGCTGCAGCCATCTCGGTCGGCCGAAGGGCAAGCCGACGCCGAAGTATTCGATGGCGCCGGTCCGCGCGCGGCTGGCCCAGTTGGCCCCAGGCGTGGACCTGCTCGAGAACCTCCGGTTCGACGCGGGGGAGGAAGGCAACGATCCGGCGTTCGTCGCCCGCCTCGTTGCGGGTATGGACGCGTACGTCGACGATGCCTTCGGCGCTGCCCACCGGGCGCACGCCTCCATCGTCGGCCCCCCGGCAACGCTGCCCTCGGCGGCGGGTCGCCTGCTCGCCCGGGAGGTCGAGGTCTTGCTGGGCCTGCGCAACGCACCCCGGCGCCCGTTCGTGGCGGTGCTCGGTGGGGCCAAGGTGTCCGACAAGCTCGGCGTCATCGAGGCGTTGCTCGGGGTGGTCGACGCGCTCGTCATCGGCGGCGGGATGTGCTTCACCTTCCTTGCGGCGCAGGGGTATCCGGTGGGCGATTCGATCTGTGAGCGCGATCAGCTCGACGTGGCCCGCCGCCTGCTGGCCTCGGGCAAGCCGATCCACCTCCCGTCCGACATCGTCGGCGTCGATGTCCAGGGCCAGGTCCAGACGTGGGGTATCCACCTTCCCAATGGGGCCAAGGGATTCGACATCGGCCCCGGCTCGGCGGCGGCGTTCGCCGACGTGGTCATGGACGCCCGCACGGTGTTCTGGAACGGTCCGATGGGGATGTTCGAGGACGACCGCTTCGCCAGGGGCACCCAGGCGCTGGCCCAGGCGATGGCCGACACCAAGGCCTTCACCGTCGTAGGCGGTGGTGATTCGGCCGCTGCGCTCGCCCATTTCGGCCTCGACGACCAGGTCTCGCATGTGTCGACGGGTGGCGGGGCGTCGCTCGAACTCCTCGAGCTCGGCGACCTGCCGGGCCTGGCCGCACTCCGGGGGGCCCCCAATGCCGACTGAGGTCCGCAAGCCGATCATCTCCGGCAACTGGAAGATGCACCACAACCACTTCGAGGCGATCGCGTTCCTCCAGAAGCTGGCGTTCCTGCTGACCAAGGAGGACCACGACGCGGTCGAGGTCACCGTGCACCCGCCGTTCACGGACCTGCGCAGCGTGCAGACCCTCATCGACGCGGACGATCTGTCGATCGGCCTCGGCGCCCAGCACTGCCATTGGGAGGCCAAGGGCGCCTACACGGGCGAGGTGTCGCCGCACTTTCTGGCCAAGCTCAACGTGCGGTACGTCATCGCTGGACACTCGGAGCGCCGGGAGCTGTTCGGGGAGACCGACGAGATGGTCGCCCGGAAGGTGGCGGCCATCCAGTCGCTCGACATGGTCCCGATCCTGTGCGTGGGCGAGACCCTCGACGAACGCGAGGCCGGCTCGACCACCGACAAGGTGGCCGGTCAGGTACGAGCCGCGCTCGCCGGTCGGAATGCCGGTCAGCTCGCGACGATGGTGATCGCCTACGAACCGATCTGGGCGATCGGCACGGGGCGCACGGCGACGGCCGCCGACGCCCAGGCCGTCTGCGCCACCGTCCGTTCGGTGGTGGCCGAGCTCGGCGGCCCGGAGGCCGCGGCGTCGATCCGCATTCAGTACGGCGGATCGGTCAAGTCGGGGAACATCGCCGAACTGATGGCCCAGCCCGACATCGACGGTGCCCTGGTCGGGGGCGCAAGCCTCGACCCCGACGAGTTCGCCCGTATCGCGCGGTACCGCCTGGCGAGCTGATCCGGCGCCGCTCTCCTAGCCTTGGCGGCGGTGGACCCGTTCGACCAGCCGCACGGCGACGAGGAGATCTTCCCCGAGGACGGCCGGTTGCGCCGCTGGGGGCGCGTCATCCTTCCGATCGGGGTGCTCGCCGCCCTCGTCGCGGTCGTGGCGTGGTGGCCTTCGGGGTCGCCACCGGTGCTGGCGCGGGCGGCGTCGCCGGGCGTGTCGGCGGTGTCCTCGGGCGCCCCGGTCCGAATCACCGGCGACGTCCCGGTGGCGACCGCGCTCTCACCGGTGACGGCGCCGCCGGTCGCGCCGCCGGCAGCGACCACGCCGCCGACGACCAGGGCGACGAGCGCGCCGCCGAGCACACCTGCGCCGGTCGGCACCACCTCGGCCGCCGGCGCGGCGCGACCCGTCGCTGTGGCCGTCGACGGTTCGGTGCGGACCTTGAACCCCTGGTCCACCGGGGCCGGTGCGCTCGACCGCGCGGTCGCATCCTTGGTGCTCCCGCGCCCGTTCCGCTCGGGCGCCGACGGTCGGCCCGTGATCGACAGCGATCTGATGACGAGGGTCGATCCGACGGTCACGGCCACCGGGACGGTGATCCGCTACGTGGTGCGACCCGAGGCCGTGTGGTCCAACGGGGTGCCGGTGGGCTGCCTGGATTTCAAGCTGGCCTGGGTCGCCGGGGCGGGTCGGATCCTGCGGCGGGGTGCGGACGGCCGGGTGGTCACCCGCCCCGACGGCAGCCCCGCCGGGGCGTTCGAACACCGGGAGGTCGCCGGATACGCCAAGGTCGCGTCGGTCACCTGCGCCGGGGACGGTCGCGAGGTCCTGGTCACGTTCGCCGAACCGGACGCCGACTGGCCCTGGCTGTTCGGCCCGCTGGTGCCCGCGCACGTGGTGATGGAGGCCGCCGGCGTTCCCGACCTCGACCTTGTCGACACGGCTGGCGGTGAGCGGCTTGCCCAGGCCTGGAACACGGTGTGGGACGTCGCTACCGGGCCCGAGGCGGCGCGGCGTTCGGCCGGCCCGTACCGGATCGAGAACATCGCGCCGGACGGCACCGTGCTGCTGGGGGCGAACGGCGCCTGGTGGGGTCGACCGACCGCCGTCACGGCGCTCGTGCTGCGGCCCGTGCCGGCAGACCAGCGTGTTGCGGCACTGGCGAACGGCACCGTGCAGGTGGCGGCGCTCGCCTGGGACGCGGCTCTCGCCGACAGCGTGCGCGCCCAGCATCCGGTCGATCCGACGGTGGCCACGGTGGCCGAGTCGATCGTCGCCAACTTTCGTAATCCCACGCTCCAACAACGAGCGGTGCGGCGGGCCCTGGCGTCCTGCGTCGATCCGGTGGCCCTCGCCGCCGTACCGTCGGGCGTGCCCGGTGCGGTCCGGCTCGACGCCCGCTTCACGTTGCCGTTCGAGTCCGGCGCGTCGTCGACCCGGCCGGCGGGGACCGTCGCAGCGAGCGCGCCGGCTGCTCGAACGCTGCTCTCCGAGGCGGGCTGGCAGCTGGGCCCCGACGGCGTGGCGGTGCGGTCAGGGGTGACGCTGCAGCTGCGACTGGCCGTCGACGACGGCGACGCTCGCGCCGCAGCGGTGGCGGCGGCCGTCGCCGCGCAGTGCGCGCCGGCCGGCATCGCCGTGCGGGCCCAGGTCGGTGCAGTGGGCACCCTGGTTGCCGGTGGGGACTTCGACCTTGCGCTCGTGCGGCGCCAGGTCGGCCCCGAGGTGTCATCACGCCTTGCGGCCGTGCGCGCCGGCGACCCGGCCAATCCAGGCGGCTATGCGAACCCCGCGCTCGGTGCGCTCGTCGCCCAGGTGGCCGGCGAGCTCGACTCGACGCGCCGAAACGAGCTCTTCGCACGCATCGACGCCACCGTCTGGGCCGACGTGCCGAGCGTGCCGATCGCAGCATTGCCCGTGCCCGTGGCCCGGGACCCGGGGCTCGATCTCGGCGTGATCGGGCCCGACGGGCTCCTTGCGTCGGCGGTCCGATGGCGGTGGCGCTGACACCCCCATCGCTCAGTCTGGCGGTTACCACCTGGTACCGTGCGCACGCCGTCACGCAGCGACGAGCTCCGATGGCGGCGAACCATACGGCGGTTCTTCTGCCGTACCGGGCGTGCCCGGACTCGACCCACATCATCTGGAGGTTCCGACTTGAAGCGTTCTTCGCTCAAGGTGACCGCAGTCGGCGTCGTGAGCCTCGGGCTCCTCGCCGCCGCATGCGGTGACGACGACTCGACGACCACGACCACGAAGGCCGGCGCCACGACCGTGGCGACCACTGCGGCCGGCGCGACCACGACGGCCGCTACGGGGCCGTCGGGCGGCACGCTCACCATCGGGGCCGAGCAGGAGCCCGACTGCATGGACTGGATCGGTTCGTGCGGCGGCTCGTCCTGGGGCTTCTGGATGGGCAACACCACGACCATGCCGCGGGCCTTCGACGTGGCCTGGGACGGCAAGGCGGCCAAGGTCGTGCCGAGCGCCGTGCTCGCCGGTGAGCCCACGATCACGACCAGCCCGAAGCAGGTGGTGACCTACAAGCTCAACCCGAAGGCCGTGTGGTCCACCGGCGACCCGATCACCTCCGCGGACTTCAAGTACACCTGGGAGCAGGTCGCCAAGGGTGAGGACATCTACGACAAGACCGGCTACGAGAAGGTCGAGAGCGTCGACGCCTCCAAGCCCGACACCGCCGTCGTGACCTTCAAGGAGTCCTACCCGGACTGGAAGGGCCTGTTCTCCGGCGGTTACGGCATCCTCCCGTCGAAGATCCTCGCCGGCAAGGACCGCAACGCCGAGATGAAGGATGGCTACAAGTGGTCGGCCGGTCCGTGGAAGATCGACAAGTGGGAGAAGGGCGTGTCGATCACGCTCGTGCCGAACGACAAGTTCTTCGGTGACAAGCCCAAGCTCGACAAAGTCGTGTTCAAGTTCGTGGCCGACACCGCCTCCCAGTTCCAGGCGTTCAAGGCGGGCGAGCTGCAGGTGATCTACCCGCAGCCGCAGCTCGACGTGATCGACGCGATCGCGGCTGGGGTGCCGGGGACCAAGTCGGCGGTCAACGCCGTTAACGGAAACCTCGAGGCGCTCTGGATCAACAACTCCAAGGCTCCGTTCGACTCCAAGGCCGTCCGCCAGGCGTTCGCCTACTCGCTCGACCGCGATGCGATCGTGAAGCGCCTCTTCGGCGGCGTCGGGGTCGACAAGGCGGTCCACTCGCTGGAGCCGGCGCTGACGGCCCAGTACACCGACACCGAGGCCTTCGCGGGCTACAAGAAGGATCTGGCCAAGGTGGAGTCGCTGATGAAGGGCGACGGCTGGGCCAAGGGCTCCGACGGGATCTGGGAAAAGGGTGGCACCAAGGCCAACGTCGAGCTGAAGTCCACGGCGGGCAACAAGCGCCGTGAGCTCACCGCCCAGATCGTGCAGGCCCAGGCCAAGGAGGCCGGCTTCGCCGTCACCTTCAGCCCGCAGAAGGCGGGCGACCTGTTCGGCAAGCAGGGCCCGGCCGGCGATTTCCAGGTGGCGCTCTACGCCCAGGTGGCGACGTTCCCGCAGCCGGGCGTGTGCACCCTGCTGTGCAAGAAGAACATCCCGAGCGCCGCGAACGACAACGCCGGCAACAACTGGATGCGCGCCGACCTCGGCGCCGCCGACGCCAAAGCGCTCGCCACCGAGACCGAGGTGGACGAGGCCAAGCGGGCGGCCCTCGGCAAGGAGGTCATGAAGGCGGCGGCCGACCTGATGGTCTCGCTGCCCCTCGACCCGCTGCCGAACATCCTGATGTGGTCGGACAAGGTTGTCGGCCTGGGCGACAACCCCGTCGCCGGCCCCTTCGCCAGCCTCGCCAAGGTCACCGTCAGCAAGTGACGCGCTGACGGGCCGGGCCACCGCTCGCGGTGGCCCGGCCCGGTCGTCGCCATCACGCCCATGTTCGCCCTGCTGGTCCGGCGGTTCGCCTACTCCATCGTGGTCCTGCTCGTCGCCAGCTTCGTGACGTTCATGAGCTGCCGACTCACGTTCGACCCGCTCGTCAAGTTCTCCCAGTCCAAGGACCCGCTGGCCAAGGCCCGTGAAGCGAAACGGCTCGGCCTCGACCGCCCCTTGATCGAGCAGTACTGGACGTGGCTCCGAGGGGTGTTCCGTGGCGACCTGGGCCGCTCCTGGCGCACCAACGACGAGGTCTGGGCGATGATCACCCGCGCGCTCGGGTTCACCGTGCAACTCATCATCTGGGGGATCCTCGTCGCTGCGTTGCTCGCGATCGCGATCGGGGTGATCTCCGCCGTACGGCAATACTCGGTTGCGGACTACACACTGTCGTCGGTCTCCTACCTGGGCCTGGCCATGCCGCCCACCGTGTTCGGACTGCTGGCCATCCAGTTCCTCGGGGTCTGGCTCAAGGATCAGTTCGACCTCGACAGACCGATCTTCTTTTTCATCGGTCTCCATTCGACCGGCGAGTCGGGAATCAACCTCGACTATCTGCGGCACCTCGTTCTGCCGGTGCTGACGCTCACCGTGCAGATCATCGCCTCGTGGAGCCGCTTCCAGCGCTCGTCGATGCTCGACGTGCTCTCTGCCGACTACGTGCGCACCGCCCGGGCCAAGGGCGTGCGGCGCCGCAAGGTGATCATGCGCCACGCGCTCCGCAACGCGCTCATCCCCGTCATGACCGTGATGGCGATCGATGCCGCAGTGCTGTTCGGCGGGCTGCTGGTCACCGAGGCCACGTTCTCGGTGCCGGGGATGGGCCGGTTGCTCCTCCAGGCGCTCGAGTCCGGCGACGCGCCGGTGCTGACGGCGGCGGTGATGGTCTCGGCCGTGTTCGTGATCGTGTTCAACCTCCTCGCCGACCTGCTCTACGCCGTCCTCGACCCCCGGGTGCGTGTGGCATGACCGTGACCGACCCCACCGCCGAGGTGCCCGACGAGGGCGACCGTGAGCTGCTCGTGGGGGCTGCGCCGGTGGCCCGCAGCCAGTGGCAGCTGTTCCGCCGCCGATTCTTCCGCCACAAGCCGGCCATGGTTGGCCTCACCCTCCTCGTCGCCATGTACGTCCTGTGCTTCGGGGCATCGTGGATCGCGCCCTATCCGAAGAACCAGCAGGATCTGCTGCTCGGGCCGGTCGGCCCGAGTGCCGAGCACTGGTTCGGCACCGACGAACTCGGGCGCGACAACCTCACCGAACTGCTGTATGCCGGGCAGATCACGCTGCTCATCAGCTTGGCCGTCGCCGTGCTGTCGACCGTGCTGGGTGTGGCGCTCGGATCGTTGGCGGGGTATTACGGCAAGGCCACGGATCAGGCGCTGATGCGGCTCACCGACCTGTTCCTCGTGGTGCCGAGCATCGTGATCCTGGCCATCGCCTTGCAGGCCTTCGGCCAGGAGCCGGTGGTGATCGTGCTCGTGCTCTCGGGCCTGGGCTGGATGGTGATCGCCCGCGTGGTCCGAGGTCAGGTGCTCGCGTTGAAGGAGAAGGAGTTCATCGAGGCGGCCCGTGCGGCCGGCGCCTCGGGGCTGCGGATCATCGTGCGTCACATCGTGCCGAACCTGGTGGGCTCGATCGTCGTGAACGTGACGATCGGCGTGGCGGGTGCGGTGATCATCGAGTCGACGCTGTCGTTCCTCGGGTTCGGCGTGCGCCGGCCCGACACGTCATGGGGTGTGATGCTCGCCGACGCCCGCTCCACACCGGGTACCGACAAGGCCCACCTGCTCTACTTCCCGGCGCTCGCGCTCATCCTGGTCGTGCTCGCGGTGAACTTCCTCGGCGACGGTCTGCGCGACGGCTTCGACCCGCAGAGCAAGAAGTGAGCGCCGTCGTGGAGCCGGTGCTGTCTGTCCGGGACCTGTGCGTCACGTTCCCGTCGGACGACGGCCCGGTGCGCGCCGTCGACCACGTCTCGTTCGACGTGCACCCGGGCGAGACGCTCGGGATCGTGGGGGAGTCGGGCTCGGGCAAGAGCGTCACCTCGCTCGCCGTCCTCGGTCTGCTCCCGAAGCGGGCGTCGATCACCGGGTCGGTCACGTTCCTCGGCCAGCCGTTGCTCGGCCGCAAGGAGACCGAACTGCGACATCTGCGCGGCGATCGGATTGCGATGGTCTTCCAGGACGCGCTCGCAGCGTTGAATCCGGTGTTCACGGTGGGGTCGCAGATCGCCGAAGCGATCACCGAGCACCACGATCGCTCTCGGGCCGAGGTGCGCCAGCGGGTGCTCGAACTGCTCGACCTGGTGGGAATCCCCAACCCGACGGCCCGGATCAACCAGTACCCGCACGAGTACTCCGGGGGTATGCGGCAGCGGGCGATGATCGCAATGGCCATCGCCAATGAGCCCGAGTTGCTGATCGCCGACGAGCCGACCACCGCGCTCGACGTGACCGTCCAGGCCCAGGTGCTCGACGTGCTCGAGCGGATCCAGTTGCGCACGAACTCGGCGATCCTGCTGATCACGCACGACCTCGGTGTCGTGGCCGGTACGGCCGACCGGGTGATGGTGATGTACGCCGGCCGCCAGGCCGAGCTCGCCGAGGTCGAGCCGCTGTTCTACGCGGCCCGCCACCCCTATACGCAGGGCCTGCTCGCCGCGCTGCCCCGGCTCGATCGGCGAGTCGGCGGTGAGAAGCTTCACCGGATCAAAGGGCAGCCGCCGTCGCTCGTGCACCTGCCGCCGGGCTGTGCGTTCACGCCGCGTTGCCCCCATGCCCGGGCTGGCGAGTGCGATCAGGAGCGCCCGACGCTCGTGGAGCTCTCACCCCGGCACTTCGCGGCATGCCACCGGATCGGGTCGTTCGAGACGGCGGGGGCGGAATGACGGCGCCCGCAACCTCCAACCGCACCGAGGTCCTGCTCGAGGCCGTCGATCTGGTGAAGGAGTTCCCGATCCGCTCGGGGGTGTTCCGGCGCAGGAGCGGGAGTGTCCAGGCGGTCTCCGGCGTGAGCTTCGCCGTTCGGCGAGGCGAGACGATCGGCCTCGTCGGTGAGAGCGGCTGCGGCAAGTCGACGACGGGCCGGATGCTGCTGCACCTGATCGAGCCCACCGCCGGCGAGGTCCGCTTCAAGGGCACGGCGATCGCCGGGGCGGGCCGGCGGTCGCTGAAGACGTTGCGCCGCAACCTGCAGATCGTGTTCCAGGACCCCTACGCGTCGCTCAATCCCCGCGTGACGGTGGCGGCGACGGTGTCGGAACCGATGCGGATCCACGGGATCGGTCGGGCCGAGGCCCGCCAGCGCACCGCCGATCTGCTCCAGACGGTGGGCCTGAATCCCGAGCATGCGAACCGGTTCCCCCACGAGTTCTCCGGGGGCCAGCGCCAGCGCATCGGGATCGCACGGGCGCTCGCCCTCGAGCCCGACGTGCTGGTGCTCGACGAGCCGGTGTCGGCCCTCGACGTGTCGATCCAGGCCGGGGTGGTCAACCTCCTCGAGGAACTCCAGGACCGTCTCGGCCTGGCGTATGTCTTCATCGCCCATGACCTGTCGGTGGTCCGGCACATCAGCGACACCGTGGCGGTCATGTACCTCGGGAAGATCGTCGAGATCGGCCCGGCGGACACGGTGTACGAACAGCCGGCGCACCCCTACACCAAGGCGTTGCTGTCCGCGGTGCCGGTGCCCGACCCCCGGGTGGAGCGGGCCCGGCAGCGCATCGTGCTGACCGGCGACGTGCCGTCGCCGGCGAACCCGCCGTCGGGCTGCCGGTTCCGCACCCGCTGCTGGAAGGCGGCCGAGATCTGCGCGGTGCAGGTGCCGCCGTTGACGCTGCGCCCGGGTGGCCAGCAGGCTGCGTGTCACTTCCCCGAAGCGTGAGCCCCGGGACCTGGCGGGCGGCGGGCGCCGCCGCCGTCCGATTCAACTGCCCGCTAGGCGCCGAACCGGCGAGGCAGCGCGCAGCCGAGTTCGCGCGCGGGCTCCCGCCCGGGTCGACGGTGGTCGACCTCGGCTGCGGCCGGGCCGAACTGCTGGCGCTCGTGGCCGGAGCCGTCCCGGGCGGGCGAGGTATCGGGATCGATCTCGTCGGGGGTCCGTCGCCGCATCCGAGGGTCGACTTGGTCGAGGGCGACGCGACAACGTGGGTGCCGCCGTCGTCGGTGGCGGGCGCGCTGTGCATCGGATCGACCCACATCGCCGGCGGCTGGGCTGCGACGTGGGCGCACCTCGCCGCTTGGCCTTCGCTCGAGCGAGTGCTGGTCGCCGACGTCGTGTGGGCGGCCACCCCCGATGCCGAAACCCGGGACCGGTTCGGCGAGCTTCCTGCGGGCGCGGCCGGCGCAAGGTCGCTCGCCGAGGCGGCCGGTTGGTCGGTCGCCGACTGTTCGACGTCGAGCCTCGCGGAGTGGGACGAGTTCGAGCAGGCCTGGTGCGCCGGTGTCCGCTCGCTCGGGACTCCGGATGCGGTGGCGTTCGCCGACCAGCGGTGGGCGATCTACCAGGCCCAGCACCGAGGTGTGCTCGGGTTCGCGTGGGTCTTGGCTCGCCGCGTCCGGTCCGGCGACGGAGCAGGCTGGTAGGGTCACCCGACGTGCGTACGGTCGTGTTGTGGCTCACCGCAATCATCAACCTGGCGGCGTTGGTGGGGATGATCGCCGGGGTGCTGCTGCACTCGGGGCGCGGCGGTGGCCTGTCGGACATGTTCGGCGGGGCGTCCGGGGCGGCGCTCGGCTCCACGGCGGCCGAACGGAACCTCAACCGGATCACGTTCGTGATCGCCCTGGCCTGGGTGTTCTCCACGCTGGCGCTCGGCTTGCTGTTGGAGTGAGTTCGGCGGCGAGGGGTATGATCTCTCCCTCACCACGTCGAAGTGGCGGAATGGCAGACGCGCTAGCTTGAGGTGCTAGTGGGAGTAATCCCGTGGGGGTTCAAGTCCCCCCTTCGACACCCCTGGGTGGTCAGCTGACCCCCTATCTTGAGCACATCGTGCGCTCCCCACGGTGTGGGCGCCGGTCCGGGCGACGAGGTCGATGACCTGCTTGGCTACGTGGCCCGGCTGCGACATTCAGCCGAGTTCGGCCGTGGTGAAGGTGGAGTCGAACCGCTTGCACCAGACCGAGATCCGCTCGATGGTCGACAGGTCGATGCCGGGCGGTAGCTCGTAGTTCTGGGCCCCGACGTTGCCCTTCAGCCTGCCGAGTTGGATCTCGCGGCCGCCGGCGGTGACCGTCACGTAGAGGTCGGGGCCGTTGTCGGTGGCGAAGTCGTCCTCGAAACGTGCGAACGACTGCGCGCCGTCGGTGAGGATCACCACCGAGCCCCTACCGGGATGATTGGCCGCCGTGAAGGAACCTCGGGCGGCTTCCCGCACGGTGGGCACGGCAGCCGTCGGTGCCGCAGCCCTAGACGGGGTGGCCCCCTGGGCTTGGTCGGACGGGGGCACGGTCGTCGTCGTGCTCGCCCCGGGCGGGGCCCCGGCGGACGCGCCGGACGCGAACACCGGTGCCTTCTCCGCCACGCTCCGGTCGACGAACAGGGTGTGGACCCCGAACACGCCGAACGCAGTCGCAGCGACCAGGGCCACGGCGACGGCGGCGAGCCCGACGATCCAGCGTCGACGCCCACGACGACGGTCACGTCCTCTTGCGGATTCCATGACCGTCAGCCTCGGGGGCCGATCGAACAGGCCGGCGACGGAAGTCGAAACGATCACAAAACTCGCGCCCGGATCCAAGGGCGGCCACCCCGGCGGCCCATACGCTGCGCCCATGAGCTCCGTCGCGCCGGGTGACGCGCCCACGACCACGGTCCTGGTCGTCGACGACGAGCCGATGGTGCGCGAGGTGGTGGCGCGCTACATCGCGCTCGATGGGCACGAGGTGCACGAGGCGGCCGATGGTGACGAGGCGCTGCGGTGGCTCGACCGCAACCGGCCCCACCTGGTGGTCCTCGACGTGATGCTCCCGGGCACCGACGGACTCACCATCCTCCGGCGGCTGCGCGACACGACCGACGTACCCGTCATCCTCCTGACCGCCCGGGTCGAGGAGGTCGATCGCCTGCTCGGCCTAGAGCTGGGCGCTGACGACTACGTGGTGAAGCCGTTCTCGGCGCGTGAGGTGGCGGCGAGGGTGCGCACGATCCTGCGCCGCACGCAAGGTCCTGACCGGCGGCCATGCGCCGCCAGAACCTTGGACTTCGGCGCACTGCGCATCGACCTACCGTCACGAACCGTGACCGTCGACGGCGCCGAGGTGGCGCTCACGGCCAAGGAGTTCGAGCTGCTGGCCGTGCTCGCAGCGTCTCCGCGGCAGGTGTACTCCCGCAACCAGCTGCTCGAGCTGGTGTGGGACTCGTCCTCCGACTATCAGGATCCGGCCACGGTCACCGTGCACGTGGGCCGGCTGCGTCAGAAGCTGGAGGTCGATCCCGAGCGCCCGCGCTGGATCGCCACCGTGTGGGGGGTGGGGTACCGGTTCGAGCCGGGGGCGTCGTGATCGGTTCCATGGCGACAGGCATCGACGCCATCGCCGCCCACCCCGTCGAGACGATCGTCGGCGCACTCGCCGTCCTGCTGTCGACCGCCGGGATCGGGTTTGCGCTGCGCCGCGCCACCGTCCGCCTGTGGAGCGTCCGGGCGCAGCTGCTCGCCATCTCGCTGGCCGGCACGGTGGTCGGTGCGCTGGTGGCGTGGCTGCTGGCCACTGCGATGATCCTCGACGAGGCGCAGCTCGTACCGACCCTGGCCGTCCTGGTGGTGACGTTCGTGCTCGCCATGGTGATCGTCACGATCGCCTCGACCTCACTGGGCGCCACGGCCCACCGGCTGGCCGACACGGTGGCCGCCATCGAGGGCGGCGATCGTGCCGTGCGGACGGGCATCGCCCGCCGCGACGAGCTCGGCCGCATCGCCGATGCGCTCGACCAGCTCACCGTCCGGCTGGCCGAGCTGGAGGCCGAACGGGGCCGCCTCGACACCGAACGGGCGACGATGTTGTCGAGCATCAGCCACGACCTCCGCTCCCCGTTGGCGGCGCTGTCCGCCGCGGTCGAGGCGATGATCGACGGCGTCGCACCGGACCCCGAGCGATACCTGCGCTCCATGCGGGCTGATGTCGACGCTCTCACCGCCCTCGTCGACGATGTTTTCCTACTCGCCGGCATCCAGAGTGGGCGACTCGACCTCGAGCGGGGCCCAGTCGATCTCCTCGAGTGTTGCGACGAGGCGATCGAGGCGCTGCGCCCTACCGCAGCTGCCCGTGGCATCGATCTCACGCTCAGCGGCTCCCGTACGAACGTCCCGGCGAACGCCAGGGCAATCGGGCGGGTGGTCCGGAACCTGCTCGACAACGCCATCCGCCACGCCCCGGAGGGATCGGTCGTCCAGACGTCGGTGAACGATGGCGGCACTCCTCGGATCACGGTTAGCGACGAGGGCGTGGGCTTCCCGGACGACTTCATCGACCGGGCCTTCGAGGTGTGGGCCCGGGCGGACGGGTCGCGCAACCGGTCCACCGGCGGCTCGGGCCTCGGTCTCGCCATCGCCCACGGACTCGTCGACGCACACGGCGGCCGCATCTGGATCGAACCGGCGACCGGAGGACGGGTGACGTTCGAGTTGCCCCGCGCCGGACGTCTCCTTCCGTGAGCCGACCCGTGGTCGCAATGGCCACCGGCCGGGCGCGGCGCAGGCCCGCCGCAGCGAGGTGACGGTCGAGCGCGGTTTCGGCACCGATGCCGTGTCGGGTCAGCGATGGCGGGCGGCCTTCACGTTGGCGGCGATGTGGTCGAGGTGGGTATCCCAGGTGCCGCAGCAGCCGCCCCAGATGTCGATGTGGGGGTGCTCGGCGGCGAGGGACCCCATGAGCCGGCCGAGCTCTTCGGGATCGCCCTGCTCAAGGCGGCCGAGGGTGCAGAAGGCGATCTTGTCGGCGGCAGCGGCGTTGGGGCGCAGAGAGCGCACCCGCAGGAACCAGTCGCCCGGTTCGATGGCGGGGAGGAACTCGAAGGGGTGTGAGCAGTTGATGCCGTAGAACGCAGGCGCGGCATCGCCGGTGGCGGCGTCGACCAGGGTGACGGCCTCCCGAAGGGTCGGTCCGGAGTTCAGCCGGTGCGTGCTGTCGAGCGCGAACGAGACCGACAGGGTCAGACCGGCGGTTGCCGCGGCGCGGGCGAGCCCGATCGCTTCGTCCACGTTTCCGAAGGTCATCGCCTCGACGAGGTCGACACCTACGTCGGCCAGGTTCGCCAGTTGCGTGGCGTGGTACGCCTCGGCCTCGCCGGCGGTGATGGTGCGGTTGACCTGGTAGGCGTCACCGCGGGGCCCGACGATGCCGACGATCCGCACGTCGGGCAGACGGTCCCGGTAGGAGTCGCTGACCTTGCGGAGGAACTCGATGGCGCGAAGTTACGCGTCGGCCAACGCGATGGGCGAGTAACCGATCAGGCCGGCCCAGTCGGGGCTGGCCCGGTAGTCGAGGCCGCCGATCAACGCGCCGAACCCGTGACGCGCCGCGGTGTCGAGGTAACGGGTGTACATGTCGCGCAGCCATGGCGTCGTCGCGGTCGAGCAGGGGGAACATCGCGAACTCGGGGAGATCGAACCCGTGCTCGTACATCACCTCGGTCTCTTGAACACCCTCGGTCAGGTACTGCACGCCCGATCCGGGTGCAGGGAAAGCGGCCAAGTCCACCTCCTCGTCGCGGTCGCCCGGGTGCCCGGGTGCCGGTCTGACCTGCGAAATCACTACCAATGAGGGTGGGGGCGGCGTGGGCGGTGGTTGCGCGCGCCGCGGTCTCTGCGTCGTGGGAGCTGGCGTCGAGCACCGAGACGCTCCTCGACGGTCTGCGCTCCGAACGCCGGTGAGCGTGCGGTATGCCGACACGTCAGCGTCGTGGTGGCTTGACCATGCCGTACTCGATCATCGACGCGGCGGTCGCCAGGGTCATCTCTTCGAGGCTGCGCAATGGTCGGCCGAGCAGTGCGACGACCTTGCTTGCGTCGACGCGCTGTGGGTTGGAGAGGTCGTTCATGGCGAGCGCAGCGACCTTGTCGAACTTGGCGATGAGCCTCACCACCATGTTCGGCAGGTTGCCCGTGGGCACCCGGTACCCCTTCGGCCGGTACTCGTGGGCGAGGATCGCAGCGACGTCCCGAAGCGACCGGCTGTCGAGGCCGCACACGTAGCGTTGACCCGCCGCGTCCGGCGAGGTCATCGCGGCGATGTGCGCCGCAGCGACGTCGCGCGCGTCGACCATCGAGTAGGTGAAGTCGGGGCAGGCAGGGAAGTCGCGGTTGAGCAGCTTCGCAACGGCCTCGTTCGAGGTGCTGGCCACGGGGCCGAGCAGAGGACCGAGGACGAGTCCGGGATTGATGGCGGACATCTCGAGGCCGCCACCCTCGGTGTCGACGAAGGTCCATGCGTCGCGTTCGGCAATGGTCTTGGAGCGCTCGTACGCGCCGATGCGGCCATCGTCGGGGTTCGACCAGTCGGCCTCCGTGAAGACCTTGCCCTTCCGGTCGACGCCGTACAGCACGGCCGCGAGCGACGAGGTGAGGACCACTCGCAGGACCCCCGCGTCGCGCGCGGCGCGCAGGACGCGCCGCGTGCCGTCGCGTGCGGGGACGATCAGCTCGTCGGGGTCCTTCGGCGGGGCGGCCGGGATCGGACTTGCGACGTGGATGACGTAGGTCGAACCCTCCATCGCCTGCGCCCATCCGTTGTCGCTGGTGAGGTCGGCGGGAGCGATGGTGAGCCGCTCGAGCGATCCGGGGTCGGCGGCGAAGGGACGCAGGTCGTTGCGAAGCGGTTCGAGCGACGTCGCAGCGCGGGCCGTGCCGCGCACCGAGAACCCGGCATCGAGCAGTTGCGTCACCACATGGCGGGCGATGTAGCCGGTCGCGCCGGTGACGGTCACCGTGGTGGCTGCGTTGTCGGTCATGGACGTCCTCCGTCGGGGGCGGTGTGGTCGGTCGAGCGAAGCAGTGCCCATGCGGGCGCCCGAGTGGCGGTGTCGATCTCGCGCGTGATCGTGCCGTGCCGTTGACGCAACTGGCGCAGCACCGCCACGAACCCGCCGAACACCTGCACGTGCAGAAGCAGCGGCTCGCCCGGCCGGATCTCGCCGCGGGACTGCCAGCGGCGCAGCAGATCGGCGATCGATTCGTCGATGGCCGCCGCCACCTGGCGTGAGCTGGCGTCGAGATAGGCCCCGTGGTGGTGTAGCTCCAGGAAGCACAGCGCCTCGGGGCGTTCCACGGCGAGGTCGGTGAGCCGGTCCCACACGGTGTCGAACACTTCGACCGCCGGTGCTTCGGCGTCGACGTCGCCGAACAGGATCGCTGCGAGACGCTGCTTCTCGCGGCGGTACAGCTCGTTCGCCAGTGCTTCCTTGCTGGGGAAATGGCGGTAGAGCGACCCGACGGCCACCCCCGCCCGCTCGGCGATGGCCGGCACGGGTGTGGCCGAGTAGCCGAGCTCGTCGAACGTCGCCAATGCCGCATCGAGCAGGCGCTCCACTGTTGAAGCGGGGCCGGCTCGCACCAATGAATGTTCATTCAGATGGGCTGGCGACGTCAACCCCGGTCAGGCAGACCCGGCGCGAAGCCCGCGCCGAACCGTCGAGCTGCGTGCACGAGTCCGCTGGCGCCGCCGCCATCGCCGAGCGCGCCGCGTTCGGCACGTCACCGACGCTCGATCAGGTCGGCACGATGTCGAGCACGGCCTGTCGGCGCCCGGCGCCGGACTCGAGGACTTGGTGCTGGACCGTGGCGAAGTCGATGTGGCCCAGGTCGATCCGTCGCACCTGGCGGTTGGCCATGGTGTGGAAATAGACGGCTCGGTTGGCGAGATCGGACACGGTGGTCACCTGGGTCGCGCTGACGATGTCGGTGGCCGTGTGGCCGGCCGGACCGGTGACGCCGACCGGGATGTTGAAGCTGTCGAGGATGCGGAATGCCTCGAACACGGCGTCGGCGGCATCGTCGAGCGGGCGCGCACAGGCCGTGAGCGCTGCGGCGCGCACGAAGCGTGACGGCGGGGTGAAATCCCCCGGCAACCCCAGGAACCCGGAACCGGAACCGAACGGCGCGAGACGCACGCCATCGATCGTGAGCGGCGCGCTCGGAGCGGGGGAGAGCCCGACGTAGTTGCGCAGGTTCGTCAGGTGCCAGTCGTAGGAGGGGGCGTTCGTGATCACCCCGAGGAACGCGTCGTACACCGCGACCCGTCCGCCGTCGACGATCTCCACGACGATCGCCTCGCCGGTCGGGTCGGCGATCTTCCAGTGGAAGGGCAACGGGGCGCCGCCGAAGCGGGGGTCCTCGACCTGCACCACCCGGACGTCGCCGAGGTGCGCCCGGACTTCGGCAACGGTCGAGAAGCTCGACAGCAGCCACTGCATGAAGTCGCCGACGCTGGCGCTCCGGGACGCATCGGCCGGGTCGTAGGGGGTGAGCGAGCAGTACCCGGGGAAGTAGTAGACGCCCACGTACAGGCCGACTTCGTTGAGGCCGTCGGGCCCGTAGGGCTGGCCGTAGGCGGTCACGGTGACGAACCCGTGGCGGCCCTCCCAGCGCATCCCGGTGGGGCCGTCGGGGGTGAGCGCCGTGAACCGGTGCGCCCGCGGGAACAGGGCGAAACGGTCGTGGTGGGCGTCGCTCAACGCCCACTCGACCGTGCGCGCCACGACGACGCTGCCGTCGCTGGCCTGCAACGAGATCCCGGTGCACATTGCGAGGCCCCTCCTCCGGGTGCGAGCCGGGCGCCCCGTTTCCGCGCAATGTAGCGGCTGGCCCGGCGAGCGTGCGTCAGTGCGCCGGTGTGCGCCGGGGTCGGCCGATGCGCACCGACACCCCGTCGCTCGCGCGCACGTGCGGCGTTCCGGACGGTGCCGGCAGGCCGGATGCAACGACGAGCGATTCGTCGACGGCGGTCAGCCTCGCCGTTCGCAGGGGCCACGGCTCGTGGTCGACCGCGGCGTAGCGCAGGCCACGACGAGCGCGTGAGTACAGACCCCAGCGGGCGGTCAGGAACACGTCGAGGTCGTCGGCCACCACCGGGTCGCCCATCTCGATCACGAGCTCGGAGTCGGCCACCCGGTCCGGCCAGCGACGGCGCACCACGGTCGTCAGCGTGTCGCCGGTGCGCCGGTGCGAGGTGCGGCCCCAGCAGTACGGCAACCGGAAGGTGAGCCGGGCCGTGGCCGCCGGGAGCATGCGGTCGACGTCGAGGGAGAAGAACCACACCCCGGGCCGGTCGCCGGCCCGCACGTACGTGCGTACGTTCACCTCGGCGAACGATCCGAGATACGGCACGGCAGGGCCCCGCGCCAGGCCGATGCCGCGCATCGAGAACGGGATCAGCCCCACCCATGCCGCACCGTCGAAGGTGTCGACCTCGAGACCCTCGGGCAGCAGCGCCTGCACCACCGCAGGGTCGTAGCGCCAGTGCACGTAGGCGAGATCGAGCCATCGCTGGCGCATCACGGCGCTTCGCACCGGGTCCGGGCAACGCTCGGCATCTCGGATCACCGCAGCAGCGTACGGGCGGACGGTCAGTTCCTCATCGTGCACCGGCGAGGGCACCTTGAGCCAGGAATCGCTCAAGTCCCGCGGGGACCGGTCGATAGGCGGAGCAGTGGACGCAGACCGGCGGGAGGTGCGTGAGCTGAACGGCCGAGTGGTGGTCGTTACGCGACCGGGCACGACCGAGTCGGTGCCGTTCGTCCTCGCCGGGGTCGTCGTCGGCAGCCTGGTGCTGATCCCCGACAGCAGCGCCGCACGGACCTTGGGTGCCGAACTCGCCGAGGGCAATCCGCTCGAGATCGCCGCTGTCGACCCGAAGGGCCGCTTGACCTGCACCGCGATCGTGCAGCGCTACCGGACCGATCCGCACGAACTGCACGTCACCGACCCGGGCTTCTTCCACCTCCGCAACGACCGGTCGGCGTTCCGGGTGGCGATGGTCGTCCCGGTCCACCTCGTCGTAGCGACCGAGACGGCCGCCGAATCGGCTGTCGGCACCTCGATCGACCTGTCGAGCGCCGGGCTGTCGGCACGGGTGGATCTCGCATGCGACCCCGGCTCGCCGGTGTTCGCCTCGATCCATCTACCTGATGGCAATCTGATCGCGGTCGGTACGGTGGTCGGCGCCGCCGACCAGCGCGTCCGTGTGCGTTTCACCCAGGTCGACCCCGCTGGCTCGGGACGGCTCGCAGCGCACCTGCGCCGCGCCGAGATCGAGCAGATGCGCACCGGCGAGGCGGCATGAGCACCGGCGGGCGACCCGTGCAGGTGACGGTGGCGTTCGAGACGTCGCGTGGCGCGGTGGCGTTGTCGGCCTCGATCCTGAAGCGCACCGCCGGCGGGGTGGTGTTGCGATTCGAACCACGGCGGACCTATTCGGGGGCCGCCGGCACGGTGACGGCGCTCCTCGCCCGCGTCGACGGCACGAGTCACGCCCTGCTCATGCGTCCCGTCGACGTGCCGGGACGCCTGCTCCCCGACGGCGGTCGAGAGGTGACCTTCGCGTTCTTGGCCCGCAGCGACGCGACCACCGCGTTCCTCGGGGCGCTCGGCGGCTGAGGATCGGCGCGATCCTCACCAAGCTCTAAACCGTCTCCAAGGACCGGGCAACGTCGGGCTCCTACGCTGCGATGCCATGCCCCCCGTCGAGGATTCCCCGTCGCACTACGCCGCAGCCGTTCGCCGCTCCCGGCTCGGGCGTGCCGCTGCGATCAGCGCCGTCGCACTGTTCCCCCTCGCTGCCTGTGGCGACGACGACGCGCAGGTGTTCTCGGCGTCCAGCGTGGCGGCCAGCACCACGGCTGCGGCGCCGGTGAGCATGCCGACGAGCCGGGCGGCCAGCACGGCGGTACCGGTGACGGCCCCGGGCTCGGCGGCCGCCACGACCGCACCGAAGGCCACGGCGGCACCGGCTGCCACGACAGCACCGACGGCATCGACTGCCACGGCGGCACCAGCGGGAGGCTCGGCCTCGGGGACGTTCCCGGCCGGCGGGCAGCTCGTGGTCGATTTCACGTTCGCCGTGGGCCAGCCCGGGCGCCAGATCCGGAACCCGTACGTGGCGGTGTGGGTGGAGGATCAGGCGGGCAACCTCATCCAGACGATCAGTCTCTGGTATCAGCAGGGGAAGGGCCAGAAGTGGCTGAGCGACCTGCGCAGTTGGTACTCCGCGAGCAACGGACGCGTGCCCGTGACCACGGGCGCCACCCGGGCGCCCGGCTCGTTTTCGGTGGCCTGGAACGGCGCCGGTGCCGACGGCAAGCCGGTGCCTGCCGGGAACTACGTGCTGTTCGTCGAGGCCGCTCGCGAGCACGGCCCGTACGAGATCACCAGCGCGCCGATCACCATCGGGCCTGCGGGGTTCACGATCCCCCTGACCGACAAGGGCGAACTCACCAAGCTGTCGGCCACGCTCAAGGTCTGACCCGATGACGACGTCGGTCTCGGTCAAGCGCGAGGGTCAGAAGTGGTCGCGCCTGGTGCACGTGTACACGAGCATGATCGCCTTCGTCGTCGTGCTCTTCTTCGGCATCACCGGCCTCACCCTCAATCACCCGGATTGGACCTTCGGCGACGCCGTCGACACCTCGACGGTGACCGGCACGCTCCCGATGCCCACGACCGGCGCAGGCGGCGCCGTGGAGTTCCTCGCCATCTCCGAGTTCGTCCGTGAGACCCACGGGGTCAGCGGAGCGGTCAACTCCTACGGGGTCACCAACGGCAAGGGCTCGATCGCCTACAAGAAGCCGGGATACCTCGCCGACGTGTTCTTCGACGTCGGTACGGGTGCCTACGAGGTGCGCATCGAGCAGCAAGGCTGGCTCGGGGTGCTCAACGACCTCCACAAGGGCCGCGACGCCGGGACGTCCTGGCGGTGGCTGATCGACGTCTCGGCGGTCTTCCTCGTCGTGGTGTCGCTCACCGGGCTGCTGCTGCAACTGTTCCTGCGCAAGCGCCGCGTCGCAGCGATGATCGTGATGGGAGCCGGCGCAGTCCTCGTGATCATCCTCGGGTTCCTCACGCTTCGCTAGCGCCTCCGACCCGGCCCCCCCACGCCTCGTTGACGTGATGGTCACCGGTCGCGGCGATCACCAGGCAGGCGGTGCCGAAACCGGCGGCCCGGACGGGGGCGAGCGCCGCCGGCTCGACGCCGGCGATCGTGGCGACCACGTCCGCCGTCGCTGCCTCCGGCGCGATCACGCTGACCGACGCAACGGCATCGGCCGGCCAGCCCGTGCGCGGATCGATCACGTGGCCGAACCATCGTCCGGCGACGTGGATCCCCCGGCGGGCCCGGCCGCTCGTCGCGAGGCCCTCCCGGGCGATCGAGACGACGGCCACCGGAGGCTCGTTGTCGAACGGGCGCAACGGGTTCTCCACGCCGGCCAGCACCGATCCCGGTCCGGCATGGCGCAGGTCGCCGCCGGCGTTCACCACCACCCCCCGGCGTGGTGACGCCGCGAGCGCAGCCTCGGCGGCTCGGTCGACGATCCACCCCTTGACGAACGCGTTGAGGTTCAGCAGTGCTACGTCACCGATCGGACGAGGCCGACCGTCGTCGTCGATGGTGAAGCGCGGACGGCGGATCGTGTCGGCCAGGTGGCTCAGTTCGTCCGTGCTGGGCACGGCGCCGAGTTCCCCGGCCCGGCGCCAGCGCTCAGTGAGCACGCCGATGAGCGGGTTGAACGCCCCCTCCGAGCGTTCTTGCCAGGCCAGAGCGTCGGCCATCGCCTGGCAGAACGACGAGCGCAGGTCGGTGAGTTGACCACGCTTCCAGCGCTGGAGATCGCTGGCCTCGTCATAGGCGCTGAAGACCGACTCGAGTTCGGCGATCGTTGCGAAGGCAACCTCCGCGGCCCGCTCCGCGACCGGGTCCTCGTCGGCAGGGTCGCCGACCGGGTCATCGTCGTTGGGGTCCTCGGCCGGGTCCGTGAACGGGCCGACCAAAACCTCCACCACGGTGCCGAGGAGTCCGTGACGGGCGAAGTGCTGCACGCACACGAAACGCTAGCGGCGCAAGAGTGCGCACATCCGGTGTGATTGCGGCGAGAACTTTGGGTCTCAGGAAACGCTCTTGACGTGGCCTTACCGATCCGTGACCACACTCGGTGAGGTGATCGCAGGGTCGAATGTGCCGCGTCCTCGTGTGTGGCATCGGGTGTTGGGTGTGGTGGCGTTGGTGGCCACGGGGTTGGCGGTGGTGTCGGCGGTGGGTGGTGCGCAGCGTCGGGTGGCGGTGGCGCAGGTGGTGTCGGGGCCGGGTGATGGTGCGTCGTCGGTGTCGGCGGGTGCGTCGTGTTGGGGGATCAAGCAGCAGTTCCCGGCGTCGGTGGACGGGGTGTAT
>JBJTVH010000050.1:0-20980 GCA_046081125.1 Acidimicrobiales bacterium | reverse complement strand
TTCCGGCCGACGTTGGATGGTTCGGTGTGGGAGATGGTGGCGGATCCGAACGGTCGGTTGCTGGTGGCGGGGTCGTTCCGGAACGTGAACGGGGTGGCGTCGCCGGGGATGGTGGCGTTGAACCCGCAGACCGGGGCGATCGATGCGTCGTTCAATGCGTCGTTCACGGTGGGGTCGACGGTGGCGTCGTCGTACAGCGTGCGGGCGTTGTCGTTGCGGGGCAACTGGTTGTATGCGGGTGGGGCGTTCGACGGGGTGAGTGGTGGGGTGGGTGGCGACACGCGCACGATCACGCAGAAGAACCTGGCCCGCCTGGACTGGCGTACCGGGAAACCCGACTGGCAATGGCAGGCGACCGCGCTCGGACCGGTGTATGACGTGGACGCGTCCCGGCTCGGTGACCGCGTCTACCTGTCGGGGCTGTTCAAGACCGTTAGCGGCGTGACCTCGCCCAACACGCTGGGGAACGCGGTGGTGAACACCACCGACGGCAACCTCGTGCCTGGCCTGCAGCCGGTCAAGCCTTCGACCGGGAGCACGACCGCCGGCTACGGCCAGGGGATTCTCGAGTCGGCGGATGCGTCCAAGGTGTTCGCGCTGCCGATCGAGCACACGATCCAGTTGCTGGACCGGGCGACGATGGCGTGGCAGTACGCGCACATCACCGTGCAGGGTGGGGATTATCAGGCGGCGGCCGAGATCGACGGCACCGTCTACGGCTCGTGCCACTGCGGGAACTGGAACTATTCGGGGCCGTTCCTGTGGTTCTTCCCGTGGGGGCAGTTCGACCGGGTGGACGCGATCCGTTACGTCGCCGGGTACCGGTCGGACACCCTGGCCAAGGACAACGAGTTCGACCCGCAGATGACCTCGCTCTACGGCGAAGGCCCGTGGGACTTCTTCGTCGACTCCGCCAAGTGCCTGTGGGTCGGCGGCGACATGACCTCGGGTTCTTGGTACAACGGTTCCCACATGTGGGCGGGCGGGTTCGTGAAGTACTGCCCACGTGACATCACCGCCCCCACCACCCCGCCGAACTGGACGGCCACCTGGCCGTCGGGCGGCGCGCCGACGCTCAGTTGGGGTGGGGCGACCGACAACTCCGGCAGCGTCCAGTACGAGGTGATGCGCGACGATCGGGTGATCGCGACCCTTTGGGGCCGAACCTTTACCGACACCGGTCGCACCACGCAGGCTCGGTACGCCGTGCGGGCCGTCGACGCCACCGGTAATCGTTCCGCCTCGACACCGCTCACGCTCCTGCAGCCACCGGCGCAACAGGTCACGCTCCTGCCGGCCGGGTCGCAATGGTCCTACGACGTGGCGGGGATCGACCGCGGTACCTCGTGGGCGCAGCCCGGGTTCAACGTGTCGGCGTGGCCGAAGGGCAACGGCATCCTCGGGTTCAACGAAGCCGATCTCACCACCACGTTCGTCAACTGGGCGCAGACGTCCTACCTAGTGCGCACCTTCACCGTCGCCAACCCGACCGCCGTCTCGACGTTGACGATCGATCTGATCCGTGACGACGGCGTCGTCGTGTTCGTGAACGGCATCGAGGTCGTCCGCGACAACGTGCCGGCCGGCGCCGGGTTCGGGGTGCTCGCCCCGCAGTTCGTCTGGGGTGCCGACGAGCGGGCCTGGGTGTCGTACGCCGTGCCGCCCTCGAGACTGCAGGCGGGGACGAACACCATCGCCGTGCGGCTCCATCAGGCGACGCAGAATCCGGGTGATGCCTCGTTCGACGCCCGGATCCGAGCGACGCTCAACTGACCGAGACGTGCGATCGGCCTCCTACGATGGCGGCATGGCTCCGCGCTCCGTCGCCCAGGTCGTCCGCATCCACGCTGCCGAGCAGCCCACCGTCGTCGCCCTCCACAGCGGCGACGAGGCGATCACCTACGGGGAACTGAACCGGCGAGCGAGCCAGGTCGCCAACGGCCTGCTCGCCGCCGGGGTCCAACCGCAGGACCATGTCGCCTGGCTCGACAAGAACAGCCCGGAGTTCTTCGAGCTGTGGTTCGGGGCGGCCAAGTGCAACGCCGTGATGACCCCGGTCAACTGGCGCCTCGCCGCCCCCGAGGTGGCCTACATCGTCAACGACGCGCAGGCGACGGTGTTCGTGATCGGCAAGGACTTCCTGCCGGTGCTCGAAGCGATCGAGGGCCAGTTGCCCACCGTGCGCCTGGTGCTCGTGGTGGGCGACGTCGACGGTCGCACCACGTTCTCGGCGTGGCGCAACGCCCAGTCCGACGCCGACACCGACCTCGAAGGTGGCTGGGAGGACGTCGCGGTGCAGATGTACTCGTCGGGCACCACCGGGTTGCCCAAGGGCGTGATGCTGTCGAACAAGAACCTGTTCGTCGCCCTGCCGGCCTACGACGAGTACATGCACTTCGACGGCTCGTCGGTGAACCTGATCGCCATGCCGCTGTTCCACATCGGCGGCGGCGGCTGGGCGATGGCCGGGCTCTACCAGGGCATCCCCGGGGTGATCGTGCGCGAGGTCGACCCGGTGGCGATCATCGGCCTGATCGAGAAGCATCGCGTCACCCACGGCTTCGTCGTGCCGGCGCTGCTGCAGTTCATGCAGATGGTGCCCGGCGTCGGCGACCGGGACTTCTCCTCGCTGCGCTGCCTGCTCTACGGCGCGAGCCCGATCTCGACCGAGGTGCTCGTCGGGAGCCTGCGCACCTTCGGGGGCGGGTTCATGCAGGCCTACGGGCTCACGGAGACCACCGGCTCGGTCGTTGCGCTCGCCCCGGAGGACCACGACCCGTCCGGCCCGAACGCGCACCGGCTGCGCTCGGCCGGCAAACCGATGACCGGGGTCGAGGTGCGCATCTTCGACCCGAGTGCCGGCACCGACACACCCGTCGGGGAGGTGGGCGAGATCTGGGTGCGCTCCGAGCAGGTGATGAAGGGGTACTGGAACCTGCCGGCGGAGACGGCCAAGGCTTGCTGCCCGACGGGTTCTTCCGCACCGGCGACGCCGGCTATTTCGACGCCGACGGGTACGTCTACATCCACGACCGGGTGAAGGACATGATCGTGTCGGGCGGGGAGAACATCTATCCGGCCGAGGTGGAGAACGCATTGATGTCGCATCCCGGGGTGGCCGACGTGGCGGTGATCGGGGTGCCGTCGGAGCGCTGGGGCGAGACGCCCAAGGCGCTGATCGTGCCCAAGGCGGGGGCCGCGATCGACGAGGCCGAGGTGATCGAGTTCTGCCGTCAGCGCCTGGCCCGGTTCAAGTGCCCGACGTCGGTGACCGTGGTCGAGTCGATCCCCCGCAACCCCAGCGGCAAGGTGCTGAAGAAGGACCTGCGTGCCCCGTACTGGGAAGGCCGCGAGCGGATGGTCAACTGAGTTGTCCCGGCGCGGCGCCGGGGGTGGTCGAACTCGCCGACGTGGGCGGACGCCGTTGCGGGCGGACGGCGTCGTAGGCGTGGGCGAGGCGGAGCACCTCGACATCGGCGCCCCGACGGCCGATGAGCTGCAGGCCCATCGGCAGACCGCGCTCGTCGAACCCGGCCGGGACGCTGATCGCCGGTAGCCCGGCGAACGTGGCGTACGACGCCACCTCCATCCACCGGTGGTAGGCGTCCATGGCCCGGTCGCCGATGCGGTCGGGCCAGCGCTGCTCGACCGGGAACGGCCACACCTGCGCGCTCGGCAGGGCGAGCACGTCGAACCGATCGAAGCACTCGAGTAGGTCGCGGAAATACGCCGTGCGGACCGCGGAGGCCGCGGTGATCGAGGCCCCGGTGAGCGCGACGCCCCGGTCGAGCTCCCACAGGGCTTCGGGCTTGACGAGCGCCCGGTCGGCCGGGCGGCGCACGGCGCTCGACAGTGACGCCGACACCAGCAGCGCCCGCCACACCAGCCAGGCTTCCCACACCTGCTCGGGCGGAAGACCGAGCCGGGCCGGCTCGACGCGACAGCCGATCCCCCCGAGGCGGGCCAACGCGTCCTCGCACACGGTGAGCACGCCCGGCTCCATGGCGAGGTGCCCGTCGAGATCGGCGAGCCAGCCGATCCGCGTGCCGGTCGGGTCGCCGACGAGCGTGGCCCGGGCGGCGGCGATGCCGTCGAGTTCGTCGAGACGGCCGGGCAGCGACAGCGGGGCTCGCGGATCGTGCCCGGCCAGGGTGCCGAGAAGCAGCGCGACGTCCAGCGCCTGGCGGCCCATCGGGCCGTCGGTCGCGAGCTGAGCGAGGTAGGCGTCGGTGGACGGCCAGGTCGGCACCCGGCCCTGGCTCGGGCGGAACCCGACGACGTCGCACCACCCGGCCGGGTTGCGCAGCGAGCCCATGTAGTCGCTGCCATCGGCGACGGGGACCATGCCGGTGGCAAGGGCGACCGCGGCGCCACCGCTCGAGCCGCCGGCGGTGCGGGTCGTGTCGTAGGGGTTGCGGGTGATGCCGTACACGTCGTTGAAGGTGTGCGAGCCGAGGCCGAACTCGGGGACGTTCGACTTGGCGATGACGAGGCACCCGGCCCGGCGCATCCGTTGCACGAGCAACGAGTCCCCGGTGGCGATCCGGTCAGCGAACAACCGGGAGCCCATCGTGGTCGGGAGCCCGGCCGCGTCGGTGAGGTCCTTCACGGCGTGGGGGAACCCGTGCATCCAGCCCCGGGAGCGGCCCGCGACGAGCTCGTCGTCGCACACGGCGGCCTCGGCCAGCACGGCGTCGAGATCGCGCACGGCGACGAGCGCGTTGAGCGTCGGGTTGCGGCTGGCGATCCGCTCGTAGTGCGCCGTGACGACGTCCCGGCACGACACGGCCCGGGCGTGGATGGCCGCCGACAGCTCGGCGGCCGGGAGCGCAGTGAGGTCCATGGCGGCATCGTCGCGCCCTTGGGTGCGCACCACATCGGCCCGGTACCCTGCGGGCGGGGCCCAGCCGGAGGGAGATCGCATGAAGGGGCTGTACGTCGCCGTTGCGGTGACGATGGCGGCGGTCGCCGCGGTCTTCGCGCTGTTCGCCGAGATCGAGCAGCGCTACGGGCTGTCGACGAACTCGCTGGGCCTCATCGCCGGTGCGGCCTTCGGGGCCTCCCTCGTCACGCAACTCACGCTGTCGCGCTACGCGGATCGAGGGTACGGGGCGGTGCTGCTGCGGGTGGGCATGGCGGCGGGCACCGTCGGGTTGCTGTGGTTCGCAGCGGCCACCGAGGTGTGGCAGTTCGTGCTCGCCCGGGCGCTGCTGGGTGCCTCGGTCGGCATGATCATGCCGCCGGCCCGCCGGGTGGTGATCGCCACCGCCCAGGGCAACGCCGGCGAGCGACTCGGTGTGCTCTACGCGTTCTTCCTTGCCGGGTTCGTCGCCGGTCCGCCGATCGCCGGGGTCCTCGCAACGGTCGGCGACGTGCGGCTGCCGTTCCTGGTGTTCGGCGTGATCATGGCCGTCGTCAGCGTGGTGTCGACGCTGCGTCTGCGGATCCCCGAGGCACCGAGGACCGCGGCGGGCGCACCGGTCGTCGACAAGCGGGTGCTGCGGCGGCTGATCCGCACCCGCCAGGTGATCGCTGCGCTGCTGGTGATCCTGTCGTTCCGGTTCTCGGTCGGGGTGTTCGAGCCGTTGTGGGCGGTGCATCTCGACGCCCTGGGCGCCTCGACACTGACGGTGTCGCTGTCGCTCACGCTGTTCGCCGCCCCGATGCTGGTGGTGGCCAAGCAGGCCGGCCGGCTGTCGGACCGGATCGGGCCCCGGTTCGCGTCGGTCGTCTCCGCGTTCGCCACCGTGCCGCTGATGGCGTCGTACGGGGTGTTCGAGTCGCTGCCCGTGGTGTTCGCCCTGTGTGTTCCGCACGGGCTGCTCGAAGCGGTCCAGTCGCCGGGCACCCAGGCGGCGATGGCCGAGGCGGCGCAGGCCGAGGACACCGCATCGGCACAAGGGCTCGGTGAGGCCGGCGGCTCGCTCGCAGCGATGATCGGCGCGTTGGCGGCTGCGCCGATCTACGACGCCTGGGGCGCACTGGTGGCCTGGGTGTTGGCGGGTCTGACGATGGCCGCGCTGCTCACGACGAGCACGCTGCTCGACCGCCCGGTGCGGCGCCGGCCGGGGCCGACGCCGGAGTCGGTTGCCGGGGTGAACGCGGCGGCGTAGCCGCCGCGGCGTGAGGAGCACCGATGCATCCCAGCAATGAACCGGAAATAACCTGACCATCACGGACACGAGCGGTTCGGGATTCCTGTTCCTCGCTCCAGGCACGGCGACCGCCGTGACAGCGTCCAGCATCAACTGGAGCACGCCCGGCACCACGGTGGCCAACGCCCTCGTCGTGCCGCTCGATTCGGTGCGCCAATTCAAGGCCTTCGTCGGCGGTGGCGGCTCGGCGCACTTCCTCCTCGACGTCTCGGGGTACTACCGCTGATCGCCCCCGGCGTGCGCAGCGAGGAAGGCGAGGGTGACCTCGGCGAAGCGATCGCGGTTGGCCCGCTCGTCGTGGATCAGGTGGGTGGCGCCGCGCAGGGTCTCCACCTGGACGAGCCGGCTGGAGGCGCGCACCCGGTTGAGGTCGTCGGGTCGCGCGACGCAGTCCGGTGAGATCGGATCGGCCGCGACGATCAGGGCGGGTACGGGCACGGGCAGGAACGGGTCGAACGCCGGGATCATCGTGCCGTCGATCACGGGATCGAGCACGGTGGGATCGAGCTGCAACATCCCGGTCGCCATGGCGTCGATGGCATCGGGGTGCAGTTCGGCCCCCAGGGTGGTGCCCCGCACGCTCGGCGACGCCGTGAGCACCTCGACGAGCTTGCCGTGGGGGATCCCGGACGCCTGGAGGCGGGGGAGCGACGCTCGGACCTGCGCGAAGGTGGTCATGAGCGACCCCCCGACGCGAGCCTGAGGCGGGGCGAGCGGTGGGTCCTCGAGCACCATCGCCGTCACCAGGTCCGGGCGTTGCTGCGCGACGGCGGCCGAGGTGCCGCCGCCGAGCGAGTGGCCGACGAGCAGGCACGGGCCGCAGTCGAGGTGTTCGAGGACGGCGATCGCGTCCGGCACGTACCCGGCGAGGTAGGTGTACCCGCCCGGCGCGCGGTCGCTGCCGCCGTGGCCGCGGGCATCGACCCGCACCACCCGGTAGCGCGGCGTGAGACGCTCGACGAACCAGGACCAGGTGGCCGTCGACTGCGTGATGCCGTGGAGCAGCACGACCGTCGGGGCGCCGGTGGGGCCCTCGACGACGACGTTGATGCGGACCGATCCGTTGCGCACGTCCATGGGTGCCCACCGTAGGCGGCGCACGCCCGTGGTGACGTCCGGGGTCCGGCTCGTAGGGTGGCGGGAATGACGGGGGTCAGGGGAGCTCGACGGGGGCAGGGCGCGCCCGCCGAGGTGCGGCCCACGCTGCGGTCGACACAGTTCCCGCTGCTGTGGATCGGGGTGTTCTCCTACCTGCTCATCGGATCGGCCGAGCGGTTCACCTTCGTGTGGTTGGTGATCGAGGACCTCGACGGGCCGTCCTGGGCGTCGGGGTTGGTGCTGTTCGCGCTCGGGGCGCCGGTGTTCCTGTTCGTGCTGCCGGCCGGGGCGCTCGCGGACCGGGTCGATCGGCGGCGCCTGCTCATGACGACGCAGCTGGCCGGCGCCGCGGTGACGGCGGCCGCTGCGGTGGCCGTCGCCGTCGGGGTGATGAACCTCGGCATCGCGCTCGTGACCGCAGCGCTGCTGGGAACGACGTTGGCGTTCGGGCAGCCGGTGCGCTCGTCGCTGGTGCCGGCGGTGGTGCCCCAGGAGCTGTTGCTGCGGGCGATCGTGACCATGACGATCGGGATGAACGTGGCGATGATCGTCGGGCCGTTCCTCGGCGGGATCATCATCCGCCGGGTCGGCATCCAGTGGGCTTTCGCCATCGAGGCAGCGTTGTTCCTCGTGGGGTTCGTCACGGTGTGGCCGTTGCGCTTGCCGGCCCATGCGGCGTCGGCGACGGCGGCGCCGTTGCGGATCGGCGCGCTCGCTCGCTCGATCGTCGACGGGTTGCGGTTCGTCTGGTTCCATCCGACGCTGCGGGCGCTGTTCGCCCTGCTGATGGTCGGCGGGATGCTGATGATGGGCGGGTCGAACCTGCTCCTGCCCGAGATCGCGAAGGACGTGTTCGCTCGCGACGCGGACGAGGCGTCGCGCCTGTTCGCCTTCATGGGCGTGGGCATGACGTGTGTGTCGGTGTTCCTGCTCGTTCGTGGTGGGATCACCCGCAAAGGGCTGGTGTTCCTGTCGTCGATGGTGGTCGGCACCGCGATCCAGGTGCTGCAAGGGATGGCGCCGTCCTACCTGCTGCTGGCGGCGCTTTTGTTCTGTTGGGGTGGGTCGGGAGGCTTCTACCTGAACCTGAACCAGACGCTCATCCAGTCGGCCACCCCTGCGGAGATGATGGGCCGGGTGATGAGCCTGCACACGCTGTGCCAGGTGGGTCTGGCGCCGCTCGGTTCGCTCGTGGGTGGGGTGCTGGCGACCGGGGTCGGGCCGCAGGCGGCGCTGTCGGCCTTCGGCGCGATCGGTCTGGTGCTGGTGCTGGTGACCTTCGCTCGGGCATCGGCGCTGCGCGCCGTGGCCTAGCCGTGGCCGGGCCGGTGGCCGGGTCGGCTGCCGTCGCGTCGGCGACGACACCGCGCGCGGGAGGATGTCGGCCATGACCTACGACGACATCGCCGCCGCGTTCTTGATCCCGGCCGGGGAGACGCCGCCGGCGCCGGTCGTGCCGGCCACCCCGGCTCGGCGCCTGCGCGACGCCTGCGAGGTGGTCGCCACGCAGGGCTGGTGGTCCCGGCCGGCGGCCGAGGCGGTGAGCGCGCTCGGGCTCGGATTCTTCGACGGATACGTCTGGGGTCGCGCCGCTGCGCTCGGCACGCCCGCTGCGTCCACGGTCGCCGCCACGTTCGGGGTGTTCGAGCCGAACCTGATCGGCGCGGTGTACCGCCAAGGCGTCGCCACCGCCGGCCGGGACCACGTCCTCGCCGCCCGAGCGAGCGGAGCCACGGCCGCACTCGCCGCCGTGGTCGACACCGAGGAGGCCGCCGGCATCGCCGACCCGCTCTTGCACGCGCTCGACCAACTCGACCCGATGGGCCGGCCGCTGTTCGCCGGGTTGCGCGAGCTCCCGCGACCCGACGCTGCGGCCGGGCGTTTGTGGCGCGCCGCCGAACTGGTCCGCGAGCACCGTGGCGACGGCCACCTTGCGGCGTGCGTCGCAGCCGGCATCGGCGCCGTCGAGGCGAACGTGCTCACGGAGGTGTGGCTCGGCTACGGGGTCGGGGACTACAGCGGTACCCGGGGGTTCGACGCCGCTGCGCTCGCGATCGCCGTCACCCGGCTCGAGGCCCGAGGGTGGATGGCCGCAGGTGCGCTCACCGAGGCCGGACGTGCCGCTCGCGACGAGCTCGAAGCGGCCACCGACGCGTCGCAGGAGCCCCTCGTGCAGGTGCTCGGGTCGAGGCTCGACACGCTCGTCGCCGGCCTGCACACGATCGGCGACCGGTTGCTCGCCGCCCACAGCGCTCCGGCCGACCCACGCAAGCGGGCCGCGGGCTGAGCCAGGTTTCATGCCCCGGAAACCTGACCGACGGCGCGAGGCACCACGCTGCCACCGTGGTCCTTCCCGTTGACGATTCCGCACGCCTCGGCGGGTTCCTCGGCACCCGCGGTCGGGCATGGCGCGTCGGCGATGGTCTCGTCGACTTCCACCCGCCGGCGCCCGAGCCGCGACCGATCACGGTCGACGCCCGAGCGCAGCCGATCCGGTTCGACCTGCGGCGCAGCGCCCTCGTCGTGATCGACATGCAGCACGACTTCTGCCACGCCGACGGTTGGCTCGCCTCGATCGGGGTCGACGTCACCGCCGCCCGCGCCCCGATCGCCCCGCTCGAGGCGGGTGTTCCCGCGCTGCGGGATGCCGGTATCGCCATCGTCTGGGTGAACTGGGGGACGCGACCGGACCGGGTGAACCTGCCCCCGAACGTGCGCCACGTCTACGACCGCGACGGGCGTGACGTCGGCATCGGATCGAGCGTCCCCACCGGACATCCGGTACTCCAACGGGGCTCCTGGGGAGCGGCTCTCGTCGAGGAACTCGAGGCCGTCCGAAACCCCGACGATGTCTCGATCGACAAGCACCGCATGAGCGGGTTCTGGGACACGGAACTCGACAGCGCGCTGCGGGGTCTCGACGTCGACACGCTGCTGTTCGCCGGGGTCAACGCCGATCAGTGCGTCTTGGCCACCCTCATCGATGCCGCCTGCATCGGGTACGACGCCGTGTTCCTGGAGGACGTCTGCGCCACCACGTCGCCCGAGTACTGCTGGGACGCCACCGTGTACAACGTGCGCCAGTGCTTCGGGTTCACCAGCCGGCTCGACACCGTGCTCGCTGCGATCGCCGCCGATGGGCCCGAGCGTTGATGGAACTGACCGACGCCGCCGAAGCCCGCTGTTTCCGGATCTCCCCGGGCGACACCGTGAAGCTCGCGGTCGTGCGCGCCCCGGACGGCGAGCACGGAGCGAGCGTGTGTTTCGAGGTGTGGGACCCCGGTGGCGCCCAGCCGCCGAACCGTCATCCTCGCTCGGAGGAGTCGTTCTGGTTCCTGCAGGGCGAAGGCGTGGCCGAGAGCGACGGTGTGCAGCGTCCGGTCCGGGCCGGGGAGCTGCTGGTGCTTGCGCCCGGCTCGCTGCACCGCATCACCAACACCGGTGCAGGACGCCTCTACGCGATCACGACCATGGCCCCGGACGACGGGTTCGTCGCGCTGATCCGCCGGGGGGTGCCCGACGTGCTCGACGACGACGACCTCGCCGTGCTTCGCGGCCGTCGCATCGGGCCGTGAGCTCCACCGTGCGCACCGTGCTGGTCACCGGGGCCTCGCGGGGGTTGGGCCGGGAGGTTGCCGCCGCGTTGCATCGCGCCGGCCATCGAGTGATCGCGACCGGTCGCACCCCGGTCGGCGACCCCCCTCGGACGATCGATGGCCTCACCCTCGATGCGCTCGACGTCAGCGACGCCACGTCCCGTGCTCAACTTGCCGAGCGCCTCGAGCAGGCGGGGGTCCGGATCGACGTGCTGGTCAACAACGCCGGGATCAAGGCTGCCCCCGGTCACCCATGGGCGGCGTCCGCGGGCCCGCTCGGCGCCGTGCACCCCGAGGCCGTCGAAGCGATCCTGGCCACCAACGTCGTGGCACCGTTGTTGGTAACGCAGGCGCTCCTGCGGGTGCTCGCACCGGGCGCCGTGGTCGTCAACGTGTCCTCGCTGCTCGCGTCGCTCAGCGACGGCCTCGGTGTCGACTACGCCTACAACGCGTCCAAGGCGGCGCTGAACATGCTCACGGTGACCATGCAGCGAGACCTCGGTCCGCAGGGCTTCACCGTGGTGTCGGTGAGCCCGGGCTGGGTTCGCACCGACATGGGTGGTCCCGAGGCGCCGCTCGGCCTCCACGAAGCCGGCGGTGAGCTGGCCGCTCTGATCGCTCGGCTCGACCCCTCCTTCGGCGGTCGCTACGTCGACCGCTTCGGTGCGCCGATGCGCTGGTGAGCGCTCAGCGCAGCGCGGGGTCGACCTTCGCGAGTTCGGCGAACTTCTCCGTGGAGTCGTAGCCGGCGTCGATGTCGGCCAGATAGCCGCCGAGCCACTGCCGCGACGTGATCGTCGGATAGCGGGGCTGCTCGCCCGGGGCGAGCAGTTCGGGGATCGGTCCGATGCGTGCGTCGAGGTTGGGCTTCACGAAGAACGGCGCCGACACCCGTGGCATCGCCTGCTCCGCCGGATCCACCGGAGCGAGCACCCGGTGCGGGGTCGCCCGCAGCCGGTCGTTGGTCCAACGTGCCAGCAGCTCCCCGATGTTCACGACGAACGTGCCGGGCACCGGCTCGACGTTTCGCCATCCGAGCCCTCGATGGTGCAACTGCAACGACCCCGGGCCGTCGTCCTGGTAGAGGATCGTGAAGACGTCGCCGTCGACGTGGGCCTTGAACCGGAACGGTGAGGGCTCGTGACCGGAGTCGATGTCGTTGGAGTAGTAGTTGGCGACCAACGTGGACGGGTCCTTGTCGACTTTGTCGGCGAACCACCCGTCGGGCAGACCGAGGCCCGCTTCGAAGATCCGCAACAGCCGGTCGGTGAGATCCTCCATCTCCTCGAAGTAGGCGCGCCACGCCGCTCGGAACCCGGCCGGTCGGGTCGGCCACAGCGCGTCGTAGAGGTGGGATCCGATGTCGTCGGGGTAGCCGGCGGCGATCGCGTCGGCCGGCGTGTCGAAGCGGCTCACGTTGAACGACTGCCGTTCGCTGGTGTGGTAGCCGGGCCCGTCACCCGGGCAGGCGTACCCCTGGAACAGGTTGTTGGCCGGCGATCGGACGGCGAGCTTGTCCTCCAACGGCAGCTGGAAGAACTCCTTGGCCGTGCCGTAGAAGTGCTCGAGCTTGCCCTGGTCGACCCCGTGCCCCGTGATCAGTACGAATCCGATCGTTGCGCAGGCATCGACCACCGCAGCGGCAACGGCGGCCCGGTCGTCCGGTGTGCCGTCGAAGAACGGTGCGATGTCCACCACCGGCACCTCGGCGCTTGCTGCGCCTCGGCGCAGGTCGACCCCGGGTGCCTCCGACACCCGAGCCAGAGCAGGCCAGGTGCCCTCGACGAACTGCCGGTAGATCTTTCGCAGCGCGATCGTCCCGCGGTCGACCTTCACGTGCACCAGGTCGGTCAGGTCGAGTTCGTAGTCGGGGTCGGTGTGTTCGAGCAGGTGCTGGTCCTCCAAGGTGACGGCACGGTCGAACGCGACCACGTCGGCGGCGGGCACGTCGGCCTCGGTGTCGTTGCGCAACGCCCACTGCACGAGCCGCAGGTGCCCGTCGTCCACCGGGCAGATCCCGGTGACGAGGAGGTGGTGCAAGCCGTTCGGGTACGTGATGCTCATGACCCGCAGGAACGGCGCGACGAACCGGCTCACCGTGGTGCGCACCGTGCGCGTCGTCGTCTCACCGTTGGCCCGACGGGCGACGTCGAGGTGGTTGTCGACCTCGAGCTCGATGCGGGCGACGAGGCCCTCGTCGGTCATCGAGACCTCGGGGACCTCGATGTGGGCCGACGACGGGTTGCCGAACGTGCCCCGGTGCACGTAGGCGACATGCGCCGGATCGAACGAGTTGTCGACCAGCCGCGTGGCGGCCGCGGCCCACACCTCGTCGAACTGGCGCACGTACCGGTAGTCCGGGTCGCTGGCCTCCGGCAGCGCCGGGATCCCGCCGACCGGCTCCTCGAGGGCCACCCACACCACCCCGTAACGAACGCAGGCATGGACGGAACGCAGCTGGGCTTTCGGCGGGATCGGCAGCCCGGGATCGAGCTGCGGGATGTGGGTCGCGCGCCCGTCGGCGCCGAACCGCCACCCGTGATACGGGCACACCACGCACCCGTCCTCGGTCCAGCCGATCGACAGCTTCGAGGAGCGGTGCGGGCACTTGTCGCGGGCCGCGGCCACCTCACCCGGTCCGGTGGACCACACGACGAGGTCCTCCCCGAGCACGCGTCGGGCGATCGGTCCGGCGGCGACGTCCTCGGCGAAGGCGACCGGATACCAGAACCGCCGGAACGCCGGCACCGGGGTCACGAGCATGATCGGAGGTCCTCCTGCAACAGACGGGCGAGATAGCGGCGGTAGGCGACGGTGGGGGCGTCCACCTTCAGGTGGACCTCGCTGGTGAGATCGACGGGGAAGTCGCAGTCCGTGGTCTCGAGGATCGTGCGATCCTCCTCTTTCACCCGCGTGCCGAACGCGTGGAAGCGTTCCCACGGTTGCTCGTCGGGGGTGCCGCCGAGCGCGGTCAGCCGGACGTAGATCGAACTCGTGTCGTCGACCGGGGTCGCCACGCCGTAGAAGCCGTAGTCGGGCCCCGCACCGTGGTAGCGCAGGCGGATGCGGGTGGTGAGCGGTGCCACCAGTTCGGTCACGGTCTCGCGCACGAACACTGCGGACTCGTCGTCGGTCACCCCGAGTTGTACGCCCACGCCGACCTGCCGGGTGGTGACGACGGCGGTGAACCCGCCCGCGTCGTTGGGCCGCAGGTCGGGTCGGGGCAGCCGCGCGAAGGCCGGGTCGCCGAACGAGCCGCGGTGGACGTACGCCACATGGGCGTTGTCGAGGTTGTTGTCGATGATCCGCGGCGCGCTGCAGGCCCACCGTTCGAAGAACTCGACGTAGGTGCGCCACCCGTTCTCGGCCGCGGCGTCCGCTTCCGGCCAGCGCGGCGGATCGGCGGTGACCGGGTCGCCGACGCAGGTCCACACCAGGCCGTAGCGGAGTCGCACCGGCAGGTCGCCGCCGGTCGGGTCGAGCACGTACCGGCGGCCCAAGAGCGTGATCGGTGTCGGGCCGTGCCACTGGTCGACGACACCTACGGGGTACCAGTAGTCGCGCAGGAACCGGAGCTCAGTGACGCGCATCGGGTTGCTCCGACGGGATCACGAACGAGAACCGGGCGATCTCCTCGAACGCCTCGACGAGGAACTGCAGGCCCGCCGCGAACTCCGCTGCGCCCCGCTCGGCGCTGGCCAGGGTGGGATCGCCGATGACCCCGCTGGGGTGCAGGTCGTCGGACAGCCAACCGAACCCGACCGGGCCGCCGAAGCGGAGGTGCCGGAACCCGTCGAGCACCACCGGCAGCGCAGGCGCCGCCCGGTCCAGGTGCACGAGCTCCGGGCGCAGGTGCAACAGCAACGACGTCTCGCTCACCCCGCCGTGGATGCCCATGCCGTGCTCGGCGGGGTCGCCGGCGCCGCCGTGGTCGGCCGGGAGAAACGGGTGGACGAGGAAGGTCTGCAGGCCGTCGTGGAGGCGTAGCTCCCGGCAGGCGACGTCGAGCAAGCTGGTGTTGCCGCCGTGGCCGTTGAGGAACACCACCTTGCGGGTCGGCAGCATCCGCAACGAGCGGCCGATGTCGCGCAGGATCGCCAGCACCGTCTCGGGGCCCAGCCACACCGTCCCCGGAGCCCAGGCGTGCTCGTTGGACTTCGAGATGGCGAGCGGCGGCAGGAACCACAGATCGAGCCGCTCGCCGACTTGGCCGGCCAGCGCCTCGGCATAGGCCTCGACCACGATCGTGTCGGTGGCCAGCGGGAGATGCGGCCCGTGCTGTTCGACCGCCCCGATCGGCACGACGACGATCGAGCGCTCGTGGAGCGCGGCGGCGACGTCGGGGGCGGCGAGGTCGCCCAGCAAACGACGTGCGCTCATCGGCGGTCGGCGAGCCGCGCCGCCCACGTACCGTCCACGTGCTGACGAAGCCAGCGCCGGTACTCGATCGAGGCGCGGTCGGTCTTCAGGTGCACGTTGTCGACCAGATCCAGCCGGTAGTCGGGCCAGCAGTGGTCGAGCACTGCTTGGTCCTCGGCCCAGACCCCGGCGTCGAAGGCCCGGATGTCGGCCGCCGGTCGATCCTGCTCCCGATCGGAACGCACGACCATCTGGAGTTGCCGGGTGCGGGTCGCGGTCTCGGGGACGGCGGCCTTCACCATCAAGTGGACGACGCCGTCGGGGTAGGTGATCCGGCTGATGAACAGCAGCGGGCCGTACAGGTGGTTCGTCGTGGTCCGCACCGTCGCGGTCGGGTCGCCGGGCTGACCCTCGACGGCGAGGCGGTAGTCGACCCGCATGCCGTCGTCGCGAAGCTCGACCTCGGGCAGGGGCACCTCGGGCCGGGCGGGCGTGCCGAAGCTGCCCCGGTGCACGTAGGCGATGTGGGCCGGGTCGATGTTGTTGTCGATCAGGAGCACCGCAGCGCACTGCCACATCGAGTCCGGTTCGTCGACGACCCGCCACCCGAACTCGTCGATCTCGGGGAGCTCGCAGATCGGCAGCAGCGGTTCGTCCAGCGCCACCCACACCCAGCCGTACCGCTCGGCGGCGCGGTAGGTGGTGAGCGCGGCACGTGGGGGATAGGGCGCCCCGGCGGGCAGCTGCGGGATACGGGTGGCGGCGCCGTCCTCCCCGTAGGCCCAGCCGTGGTAGGGACACACCAGGCCGCACGATTCGATCCATCCCGTCGACAGCCGGGCGTCGCGGTGGGGGCAGCGGTTGTCGGCGGCCGAGACGATGCCCGGCGCGGGCGACCACACGACGAGCTCCTGGCCGAGCAGGAACCGTTGCACGGGCCCCGAGGCGAGTTCATCGACGTGGGCCACCGGATACCAGTAACGGCGGAACACCGGGTGATCGAGCACGAGGCGCGGCAAACCGGTGGCGAGGTCGAGGGTCACGGGCGGACCGTAGAACCGGTCGGTTTCGGCACTGTTTCTTTTGCGTCAGCGGTGTGCGACGCCCGGCCGCGCAGCTCGGCGATCCGCTCGGACCGGAACGACTCGGCGTTGCGACCCTGGGCGAGCACGACATCGTCGGCCGGGTGCAGGAACAGCGGGAGGGCCATCCGCGTGCGGTGCGCGGCGGCCCCGGTCGGATTCACCACCCGGTGGGTCGTCGCCGGATAGAAGCCGCCGCTCGCCAGCTGCAGCATCTCGCCGGCGTTCACGGCGACCGATCCGGGGTCGTAGGGAACGGGGTACCAGGACCCGTCGGTGCGCAGCAGCTCGAGGCCTGGTTGGTCGGAGGCGGGCAGCACCGTGATCAGGTTGATGTCCTCGTGTGCGGCGGCGCGGACCGCTCCAGCGGGCTCCTCGCCCGTGAGCGCGGGATAGCGCAGCACCCGCAACAGCGTGCGCCGGCTCCCGACCAGCATCTGTGACAGCGGTACGGAGAACCGGGCGGCAACCTCGGGCGGGGTGTTCGCCTCCACCCAGCCGAGCAGCGTCGTGGCCAACTCCGTCGCCGCTCGGTGGTACCGGCGCGCGGCGTCGCTCACCTCCTCGGGGTACACCGACCAGTCGTAGAGGTGGAAGAACTCCTTCAGGTCGCGCACAGCGGCGCCCTTCGCGGTCTCGCTGCCGACGGCGGGGAACCAGCCGACCTGCCCTCCGGGCGCCGCAAGGTAGCGCTCAACGGCAGGCGAGTCGAACAACCCCGACCACTCCCGGTACACGGCCTCGACGAGCTCCCATGGCAGCGGATGGCCGGTCAACACGGCGAACCCCGTGCGCCGCAAACTCTCGGTGAATCGGGCCGGAGCGTCGGCTGCGGCGAAGTCGACCACCGCCACCTCGTCCCGATCGGCCGACACCTCGGCGAGCGTACGTCTCGGCAGCTGGCCCCGGAACCCGGCGAGCGATGTTCACGATTTCGAAACGTGCGTAGTTGCCGGTCCGGTGCGGAGGTTCTTACGGTGCGATCCGATCCGGGAGACACGACGATGTTGGTGAGCGAGATCCCTGCCCTGCGCGAGTACTGGTATCCCGTGGCCTACGGTCACGACCTCGCCGCCGGGCCTCGGCGGGCACAGCTGTTCGGCGAGGGAATCGTGTTGTGGCGCAACGCTGCCGGGTTGGTCCGGGCGTCCGTCGACGCCTGCCCCCACCGGGGCGCCCGCCTCTCGCAAGGGTGGCGTGCCGGCACCTGCATGGTGTGCCCGTACCACGGCTGGCAGTTCGACGGCGACGATGGCTCCTGCGTGCGGATCCCGCAGAACCCCGCCGGCAGCGCCGTTCCCCGGCGGGCCCGGCTCGCCATGGTGCACGCCGACGAGCGCTACGGGCTCGTGTGGCTTTGCGTCGCCGAACGGCCTCGTGAGGCGATCCCGACGTTGCCCGAGCTGGAAGACCCGTCCTTCACGCTCGTCCACGAGTTGATGGAGGAATGGTCGGTCTGCGCTCCCCGGTGCGTCGACAACGCGCTCGACGTCAGCCACCTGTCGTTCGTGCACCGGAACACGGTCGGGAACTCGGCCCGACCGGAGATGAGCGACTACACCGTCGAGCGCGACGGCCTTCGGGTTCGCTTCAGCATCTCCTACGAAGCCCAGGTGACCGAGGAGATGAAGCGCAACACCGGCCTGACCGTCGACGTCACGACGCGGACCACCCACGCCGAACTGGTGCAACCGCTGGTGTTCCGCGGGGTGCTCGAGTACGAGAACGGCCTGCGGCACGTGCTCTACAAGACCGCAGCACCGCTCGACGATCACCGGACGCTGTTCTGCCAGTTCATCGCCCGCAACGACCACCCCGACGAGGACCGGCAGCGGCTGATGGCCGAGATCGACCGGCGCATCCAGGCCGAGGACCGGGCGTTGCTCGAAGGTCTGACCAGTGAGTTCCCCGTCGAGGTCGGCACCGAGGTCCATACCAAGGCCGACCGCATGACCCTCGAATACCGGCGGGTGCTGGCGTCGCTGGCCGCCGAGGCCGGCCCGTTGCGTCCCGATGCCACGTGGGACCCCTTTGCGCGGCGGAACCCGTTCGCTGGCAAGGTCATCTCCGGCAAGGTCGAAGCGTGATTCAGGCTGTCGTCTACTCGAAACACCGGCGAAACGAACCGTCTCTACGGTGCGTCGGACTTCTCCAGCCTCTTGCTTCCACCGACCGACCGGCGAGGCCGACACCCACGTGACCGAACCACCGACCGACACGACCTCCGAGGCGGCGCCCCCTGCGGTGCAGCTACGCCTGCTCGACGTGTCGAAGACCTACAACGCCAAGGACGGCAAGGTCCTCGACGGGGTGAGCCTCGACGTCGCACGTGGCGAGCTCGTGTCGTTGCTCGGTCCCTCCGGGTGCGGCAAGAGCACCCTGCTGCGCATGGTCGCCGGCTTCATCCACCCCGAACAGGGCCGGATCGAGATCGCCGGCCGTGACGTGACCGACGTGCCCACCCATCGCCGCAACGTCGGGATCGTGCACCAGAGCCATGCGCTGTGGCCGCACATGACCGTGGCGGAGAACGTCGCATTCGGACTCGAGATGCGCAAGGTCAAGCGGGCGAAGCGCCAAGCGCTCGTCGCCGACATGCTGTCCGTGGTAGGCCTGACGGGCTTCGAGCGCCGCCTGCCTCCCGAGCTGTCCGGCGGCCAGCAGCAGCGCGTCGCCCTGGCGAGAGCGCTCGTCATCGAGCCCCAGGTGCTGCTGCTCGACGAGCCGCTGTCGAGCCTCGACGCCAACCTGCGCGTGTACCTGCGAGAGGAGATCCGGCGCATCCAGCGCGACGTCGGCGTGACGACGATCTTCGTCACCCACGACCGTGAGGAAGCCATGGCGGTGTCGGACCGGATCGTGTTGCTGCAGAACGGCCGCATCGCCCAACAGGGTTCGGCGATCTCGCTTTACCGAGCGCCGGACTCGCACTTCATCATGTCGTTTACGGGCACGGTGGTGAACTTCGACGGAACCGTCGATCGGTCCGGGGACGAGCCGGTCGTGACCACCCCCATCGGGCGCTTTGCGCTGGGTGCGGCGGCCAGCGTGACGAACCGTCTCGGCGACGGGGTGCTCGTCGCCATGCGCCCCGACGACGTCGGGATCCGCCTGGCGGGAAGTCCGGTGCCGCCCGGTGCGCTCGTGTTCACCGGCACCCTCGAGCAGGTCGTCTTCCTCGGTACGAGCGTCGAGGCGCTCGTCACGATCGCGTCGGGCCAACGGCTGGGGATGCGGCTGCATCCCCGTGAACTCGACGTGCTGCCGTCGGCGGGCAGCACGGTCGAGTTGGTCGTCGAACCCGACCACCTTCACGTCTTCGCGACGTGACCCGCCCTTCGGCGGGAATCCCTGAGCAGTGCTCCGCCCCAGGAACCCGACAGGACAACCACATGACCCAACGAGCAACCGCTACCCGGAGACGATCCGTCCGAGTGATCGCCGGCCTGCTGTCGGCCGGCCTGGTGGCCGCCGCCTGCGGCGACGACTCTTCGTCGTCGGCGACGACCGCCGCTGCGACGACGGCGGCGACCACCGCGGCGGCGACGTCGGCCGCCGCCACGACTGCGGCGACCGCAGCGGCGACCACGACGGCCGCACCGCCGGTGAACCTCAAGTTCGCGACCATGGACGAGATCGCCGCGCTGTGCCCGGCGGCGAACAAGCCGGCCAAGCTCGTGTTCTCCACGTTCCCGGCGCAGAAAGACGCCATGGACAAGTACCTGGCGCCGTTCAAGAAGGCGCTCGGTATCGAAGTCGAGTGGCTGGAGAACGGTCTCGGCGACCGCCTGACCAAGCTGGCGGCCGAGAAGGGCAAGCCCACCATCGACGTGGCGCTCGTGCCGATTGCCGAGACGCCGGCGTTGCTGGCCAACGGGATCGTCGAACCGACCAACACCAAGCTGCCGAACTACGAGCAGCTGATCAGCCCGGCCAAGTACGCCGGGGGATACGGCGTCAGCGCCCTGCAGTTCGGGATCGCCTACAACCCGGCGTTCGTGAACCCGCCGCCGACGTCGTGGCTCGATCTCCTGAATCCCAAGTACGCCGGCAACATCGCACTGCCGTCCATGCCGAACTCCGGTGGCTATGCGTTGCTGGCCATGCTGGCCCGGATCGGCGGAGGCAAGGAGTCGGACCTCAAGCCGGCGATCGACCAGATCGCGGCGTTCAAGAAGCAGGCGCACTCCTTCATCGGGCCAACCCCGCAGGTGGAGGCGCAGATCAAGAGTGGTGAGATCCGCATGTACCTCGACATCGGAGGCGTCGCGGTGCGGGCCAAGGCCGAGCGCAACGTCCCGGTCGAGTTCGTGATCCCCAAGGAGGGTGCGCCGCTCAGCATCAACTCCCTCGTGGTCCCGGTCGGCAGCAAGCACAAGGGCTGTGCCGAGGCGTTCGTGGCGTACATGCTCGGCCAGGAGGCGCAGACCGGCTGGGCCGAGACGCTCCTGTACGGCTCCACGAGCTCCATCATCAAGATGGACCCGGCATTGGTCGCCCGGCTGTACCCCGCCCCCGGGGCCAAGACGATCGTCGAGATCGACTGGCCGGCGATCGCCAAGAGCACGGCAGACACGATGGACTACTGGAACCGCAAGGTCCTGAACTGACATGACCACGATGACCCCCGCCGTCGGTGACGCCGGCACCGACGCGGTGGTCGACGAGGCCGGGCGAGCCGGGACATCCG
>JBJTVH010000049.1:0-53963 GCA_046081125.1 Acidimicrobiales bacterium | reverse complement strand
CCGCACTGAAAATCGGATGTCACTCCACTGAAATCAGCGTGTCACTTCCACTGAAATCTCGGTGTCACTCGACATCAGCTGCAGCCGCTGGTCGAGCCGCAGCTCGGGCAGGCGTGACACGAGCCGGCCCGCACCATCTGCACGCCGCAGGTGTTGCAGAACGGGGCGTCGCTGTGCCGAACGTGGGCGGCCGGCTCCACCGGGGCCGGCGTAGCAAGGCCGGTCTCGAGCTGCCGTGCGAGCTCCGACACCGACGGGATCGTCTTCGGATCGGGCACGATGTCGTGCCCGGTGATCGTCTCGACGACCGTCTCCTCGACCCCGGGTAGCGTCGGCTGCAGCCGCTCGTCGACCGAGAAGATCCCGAGCTCGGCCCGCTCGGCGTAGGACAGGTACTGGATCGCCAAGCGACGGAACAGATAGTCCATGAGCGACGACGCAAACCGGATGTCGGGATCGTCGGTCATGCCGGCCGGCTCGAACCGCATGTTCGTGTAGGCCTCGACGAACGCCCGCAGCGGCACCCCGTACTGCAGGCCGTGGCTCACCGATATGGCGAAGGCGTCCATGATGCCGGCGAGGGTCGATCCCTGCTTGGACACCCGAATGAACAGCTCGCCGGGGCGGCCGTCGTCGTACTCACCGACCGTGACGAAGCCCTTGCAGTCGGCCACCCGGAACTCGAAGGTGCGGCTCGCCCGGCTGCGCGGCAGCTTCTGGCGGATCGGGGCGTGCACGACCTTCTCGACGATCCGCTCGACGACGTGCGGCGCCGCCGGAGCCGCCACCACCGGCGCTGCGGTATCGGCGGCGTCGTCCTTCTTCGCCGTCGACAGCGGCTGGGCCACCTTGCAGTTGTCGCGGTAGATCGCAACGGCCTTCAGACCGAGCTGCCACGACAGCAGGTGCAGCGCTTCGACATCTTCGACGGTGGCCTCCTCCGGCATGTTCACCGTCTTGGAGATGGCACCCGACAGGAACGGCTGCACGGCGCCCATCATCCGGACGTGACCCTCGTAGTGGATCGTGTTGTCGCCCATCGAGCAGGCGAACACGGCGAGGTGATCGGCCCGCAGGTGGGGCGCACCAACGATCGACTTGTGCTGGTCGATGTACGAGACGACGGCATCGACCTGCGCCGGGCTGTAGCCCAGGCGGCGCAGCGCACGGGGCACCGTCTGGTTGACGATCGACATGGTGCCGCCGCCCACCAGCTTCTTGAACTTCACGAGACCGAGATCGGGCTCGATACCGGTGGTGTCGCAGTCCATCATCAGCCCGATGGTGCCGGTGGGAGCCAGCACGGTTGCCTGCGAGTTGCGCACCCCCCACTCCTCGCCCCCAGCGACGGCCTCGTCCCACGAACGGCGTGCTGCTCCGACCAGATCGGCCGGCGCCAGACGGTCGTCGAGTTCCGAGGCCGCCGAGCGGTGCATCCGCAGGACCCGCAGCATGTGCTCCTCGTTGTCGGCGAACCCGGCGAAGGGGCCCATCCGGGAGGCGATCCGTGCGCTCGTGGCGTAGGCATGGCCGGTCATCAGCGACGTGATGGCTCCGGCCATCGCACGCCCGGGCTCGGAGTCGTAGGGCATGCCGAGCGCCATCAGCAGCGCCCCGAGGTTGGCGTAGCCGAGACCCAGCTGGCGGAAGGCCCGGGAGGTCTCGCCGATCGACGGGGTGGGGTAGTCGGCTCGGCCGACGAGGATCTCCTGGGCGGTGAACACGACCTCGACGGTGTGCTCGAAGGCCTCGATGTCGAAGCGGTCGTCGTCGCCGAGGTACTTCAGCAGGTTGATGGACGCCAGGTTGCACGCCGAATCGTCGAGGTGCATGTACTCGCTGCACGGGTTCGAGCCGTTGATCCGACCGGCGGAATGAGCCGTGTGCCAGCGGTTGATCGTGGTGTCGAACTGCAGGCCCGGATCGGCGCACTCCCACGATGCCGTGGCGATCTGGCGCCACAGGTCCCTCGCCCGCACCGTGCGCAGCGCCGTGCCGTCGGTGACGGCGCGCAGGTCCCAGTCGGAGTCGGCGACGACGGCATGCATGAAGTCGTCGGTGATCCGGACTGAGTTGTTGGCGTTCTGGTACTGGATCGAGAACGAGTCGTCGCCGTCGAGGTCCATGTCGAAGCCGTTGTCGCGCAGGACCCGCGCCTTGCGCTCCTCCTTGGCCTTGCACCAGATGAACTCTTCGAGATCCGGGTGGTCGACGTTGAGGATGACCATCTTGGCGGCGCGACGGGTCTTGCCGCCGGACTTGATCGTGCCGGCCGAGGCGTCGGCACCGCGCATGAAGCTCACCGGACCCGACGCCTCGCCACCGCCGCGCAGGCGCTCCTTCGACGACCGGATCTTCGACAGGTTGATGCCCGAGCCCGACCCGCCCTTGAAGATCGTGCCTTCCTCCACGTACCAGTTGAGGATCGAGTCCATCGTGTCGTCGACCGAGAGGATGAAGCAGGCCGAGGCCTGCTGCGGCACGCCGGCGACCCCGATGTTGAACCACACGGGGCTGTTGAACGCCGCCCGCTGCGTGACGAGGAGGAACTTCAGTTCGGCGCGGAACGTCTCAGCCTCGGTGTCGTCGACGAAGTAACCGCCGCTGCGGCCCCAGTCGGTGATCGTGTCGGCCACCCGGTCGACCACCTGGCGCAGCGACGTCTCCCGCTCGGCGGTGCCCAGCGTTCCGCGGAAGTACTTCTGGGCGACGATGTTCGTGGCGTTGAGCGACCACGAGACCGGGACTTCGACGTTGCGCTGCTCGAAGGCCACCGAACCGTCGCGGTAGTTGGTGATCCGGGCGTCACGCCGCTCCCAGACGACCTGGTCGTACGGGTGCATCCCCGGGGAGGTGAAGTGCCGGCGCAAGCCGATCCCGATGTGTTCCGAGGCCAACGACATGGGTACTCCTGGGTGGTGCGGTGCGAGCACCGGCCGAGCGGTTCGGCCGGGAGGCGGACAGACGAGCGGACGAGCGGGCCCGTGACAGGTCCGACCGATCAGAGGATTTGGTTTTCGGGTGCAGCTGACAGCGGGCTGGTCGATGGCCTGGCGGGACCCCGGCAGCTCCACAACATCTTGTGGTTGCCGGCAAGGGAACCGACCCTGCCACACAACCTGTAGGCATTACAGCATTGGAATTACAGCGATGTCAACGCTGGAGCCGGTAAATCTTGACGCTAAGTAGCGAACCGACCGCAGTGAGGGAGAGACAGGTCCAGAGCCATTGCTCCCGGCGTTCGCTTGAGCACTCAAAGCGCACACCGTGCATCCGTCCACTGCCCTCACTGCGATCAGGGTTCGTGTACGGAGGGTAAAGAGGCGGCCTTGTGAAAGTGAAGTGGACAGATTGTGGATTCCTTGAAACTTCTCCCCAGAGAGCCCGCCGGCCGTCCACATGTCCCCCGGCGCACTGGGGACGACCGGCCGGGCCAGATCGGTTCGTAATGCGAACCGACTCGGGCTAGGGTCTGGCCGTGGCCGCCCCGACCTCCGAGCACGCCGGGTCGATCCAGCGGGCGCTCGATCTCGTCGGAGACCGATGGACCATCCTCATCGTGCGGGCGGTGTTCCGGGGGCTGCACCGATTCGACGACCTTCGGCGCGACCTGGCGATCAGCCGACCGGTCCTCGCTGATCGGCTCGCCCGGCTCGTCGACTGCGGCGTGCTGGAGCGGCGCCGGTATCAGGAGCGGCCGGAGCGCTTCGAGTATCGCCTGACCGCCATGGGCGTCGAGCTGTCGCCGATCCTCGTCGCGCTGATGCGCTGGGGCGACATCTGGCTGTCCGACGACACGGGCCCGGAGACCGTCCTCATCCACGGCGAGTGCGGACACCCACTCGATCAGCCCCTCGTGTGCTGGACCTGCAAGACCACTGTGAGCCCGTTCGGCATCCGGAGCCGCCCGACGGGACCCGACCCCATCGGAGATCCTTCGTGACCGACCTGTTCGACCGACCGCTGACCGACCTGCTCGCCGCCGCCCGGGCGGTGCGGGATCGCGCCACCGGGACGAGGATCACCTACTCGCCCAAGGTCTTCATCCCACTCACCCGCCTGTGCAACTCCTCCTGCGGCTACTGCACCTTCGCTGCGGCACCGGCGCACGTCGACAAGCTCTACCTCGATCCCGACGACATCCTCGACCTTGCGCTCGCCGGCGCCGCCGTCGGCTGTCACGAGGCGCTGTTCACCCTGGGCGAGCGGCCCGAGGACCGCTACGACGTGGCGCGGGACTGGTTGCGCACCCGGGGCTACGACTCGACCGTGCACTACCTGGCGGAGATGTGCGGCCTCGTCGTGCGCGAAGCCGGCCTGTTGCCCCACGCCAACGCCGGGGCGCTGTCCGAGGCCGAACTGGCCGCCCTGCGACCGGTCAGCGCCTCGCAGGGGATGATGATCGAGAGCCTCGACCCCACGCTCGAGTGCCACCGCAACGCCCCGGACAAGACCCCCGAGCGCCGCCTGGCCACGCTCGAGGCGGCCGGACGGTTGGCCATCCCGTTCACGACCGGGATCCTCGTCGGGATCGGCGAGACTCGGGCCTCCCGCATCGAGGCGCTCGAAGCGATCGCTGCGTCGCATGCTCGGTGGGGACACGTCCAGGAAGTGATCGTCCAGAACTTCCTGCCCAAGCCCCGCACCGCCATGCGCAACGCGCCGGCATGCCCGACCGACGACGAACTGTGGACGCTTGCCGTGGCGCGGCTCATCCTGCCGGCCGACGTCCGTCTCCAGGCGCCGCCGAACCTCTCCGACGACTTCGGGGCATTGCTCGACGCCGGCATCGACGACTGGGGTGGCGTGTCACCGGTGACGGCCGATCACGTCAACCCCGAGCGCCCGTGGCCGGCGCTCGACCGGCTGCTGGAGGTGACCGAGGCGCGCGGCTTCACCCTCGCCCCCCGCCTCACGATCTATCCGTCCCACGCCATGGACCCGACCCGATGGCTCGACCCCGCGATGCGGTTCGCCGTGCTCGACCGGGCCGACGCCGAACTGTTGGGGCGCGACGACCCCGGCGCCGTCTACCCCGAGAAGGTCACTGCGGCCGACGTGGTCCACGACGGTGCCGAGGTGATCCTCGTCGGTCACCGGTCCACCCAGTGGTATTCGGGCGCGCAGACCCCGCCGCCCGTGCTCGTGCCGGGCCGGCCCTTAGCGACCGGCCCGGTCGCCGAGGTGCTCGCAGGGGTCGCCGCCGGCGAGGAGCCCGGCGAGGACGAACTCGTGACGCTGTTCTCGGCCCGAGGGCGAGAGGTCACTGCGATCGCCGAGGTGGCCGATGCGCTGCGCGCCGAGGCCGTCGGCGATGTCGTCACCTGGGTCGCGAACCGGAACATCAACTACACAAACGTCTGCACGTTCAAGTGCCGGTTCTGCGGGTTCTCCAAGGGTCCGTTGTCGCTCAACCTGCGCGGGACGCCCTATCTGCTGACGCTCGACGACATCGGCGAGCGCTGCCAGGAGGCCTGGCACCTCGGCGCGACCGAGGTGACGCTCCAGGGCGGTATCCACCCCGACTTCGACGGCGACTACTACGTCGACGTGGCCCGAGCCGTGAAGGCCGCCGTCCCCGGCATGCACGTCCACGGCTTCACTGCGCTCGAGGTCACCGAGGGCGCGAAGCGGCTCGGCGAGCCGCTCGCCGACTACCTGCGGCGCCTCATGGACGCCGGTCTGCGCTCGTTGCCCGGGACTGCAGCGGAGATCCTCGACGACGAGGTCCGAGCCGTGCTGTGTCCCGACAAGATCACCACCGACGAGTGGCTGGACTGCCACCGCACCGCGCACGAGGTGGGGCTGCGGTCGAACATCACGATCATGTTCGGCTCGATCGAACACCCGCGCTCATGGGCCCGACACCTGGTGCGCACCCGCGACCTGCAGAAGGTCACCGGCGGCTTCACGGAGTTTATCCCGCTGCCCTTCGTGCACATGGCCTCCCCGATCTATTTGCAGCACAAGGCTCGCCGCGGCCCGACGTTCCGCGAGGTCGTGCTGATGCATGCCGTCGGGCGGATCGCCTACCGGGGCGTGATCGACAACGTGCAGGCGTCGATGGTCAAAGTCGGCCATGCCGGTGTGCGCCAGCTGCTGCAGGCCGGCGTGAACGACCTGGGCGGCACGCTGATGAACGAGAACATCAGCCGGGCGGCCGGGGCGAGCCACGGTCAGGGCTTCACGGTGGAGGACTTCCGCTCGGTCACCGAGCCGCTCGGCCGGACCCTCGAGCAGCGCACCACCACCTACGGCCGAGTGGCCACCACTGCCGGCTGAGATCGCTCCCGCCTCGGTAGGAGAGGCGGGTCTGGGGGCCAACATGCGAATCCGCATGATATGGTGCAGTTATGCCTAAAACGGTGCAGATCCGAGACATCGACGACGACGTCTACGACGCCCTCGTACGACGTGCCGCCGAGCTCGGTCTGTCCGTGCCCGAATACCTCCGTCGCGAGACCGAGCGCCTCGCCGCTCGACTGACGGTGCACGAATGGCTGGAGCGCACCCGGCGGCGCCCGGGGCCGAGCCGAAAGCTCGACACGCTGACCGCTCTGGACGAGCTGCGGGGGTCCTGGCCGTCGTGATCGTGGTCGACGCCTCCTGCCTCTACGAGGTCGTCGCCAACGGGGTGAACGCCGAGGCGGTCCGCGCCCTCCTCACCGACCACGACGACCAGGCGGCGCCGCACGTGGTCGATGTCGAGGTCCTCGGGCTCGTGCGGCGAGACGCCCTCGCCGGACGGCTCGACCCGACCGCAGCGGGTCTTGCCGTCGATGATCTCCGGGCCTGGCCAGGCGAGCGATTCGGACACCGCGGGCTGCTCGAACGGGCGTGGGAGCTGCAGCCCAACATCCGCACCTGGGACGGGGTCTACGTCGCGCTCGCGGAGGTGCTCGACGCTCCACTGCTCACGCTCGACCGTCGGCTCGCCCGAGCGAAGGGCCCTCGGTGCTCGTTCGTCATCCCCGCTTGACCGGGTCCGGCCCGGCCCACGCATCCCTATCGTGCGTACGACTCAACCCCCGGAACCTGCGGGCACCAGCGGCCGCAACGGCGGGAAGAGCAGCCCCTCGCGCGGCAGGCGCGTGAGCAGCTGCCGCGGCAGGGGCTCGTGGAAGACCCCGGGCACGTCCTCGAGGTCGACGAATGCCGGCGCTCCCGGCTGCTGGGGCGGTACGGCGTGTTCCTCGAACCCGAGCTGGGTGACCCCGACCGCCTCCCCCGCGGCCCCGGCGACGCGCGTCAGCAATGCCTGGTCGTGGGTGGCGACGACGAGATCGGCGAGCCGGTGCGACCGGGCTCGTTCTGCGACGAGCGCCACGAGCGCGTCGTCGATGTCGTCCTCTTGCTTCAGCTTGGGACGGGCGTACACGCCGAACCCGACCGAGCGGATCGCATGGACGAACGACTGCTGATTGCGCGCCAACTGCGGCGGCACGTTCACGAACGCCACGGCCTCGACGGCTTCGACCGCTCCGGACCGCCCGACCAGCCAGCGGGCGACCGCCTCGTAGTCCGGTCGGGTCGTGCGCGTCGGCTTGTTCCCGAGCAGGCCGGCCAGCGTGGCGTCGATGTTCGGGGCGTCCCAGACGAGCAGGCGCAGGGTGGTCTCGCTCGGCGTCACGGTGGTCACGCGAGCTCGAGGTTCTCGTCGAGGTACCGCTGCCGGCACAGGGCTCGCTGCAGCTTGCCCGAGGAGGTCTTCGGCAGCGTCGAGGCCTTGACGAGCATCACGTCTCGCGGGGGAAGGCCCGAAACCTCGAGCGTTCGTTCGTGGATGGCGTGCCGCACCTTGTCGAGGTCGTGGTCTCCCCGCACCTCGGCGACCACGACCACCGACTCCTTGCCCTTGTAACCCTCGACGCCGAAGGCGATCACGTTCCCTGCCCGCACCCCGTCGATCACCCCGACCGCACGTTCGATGTCCTCGGGGAACACGTTACGGCCCCCGACGATGATCACGTCCTTGATCCGGCCGCACAGCACGAGCTCGCCCTCGAGCAGGTAGGCGAGGTCGCCCGTACGCAGCCAGCCGTCGCGGAACAGCACCTCGTTCACGTCGGGCCGCTTGTAGTACCCCGGTGTCACCGAGGTGCCGAAGATCTCGAGCTCGCCGACCTCCCGATCGGCGCGCATCGAGCCCGACGCCGGGTCGACGACGCGGATTTGCAGGCCGGGCACCGCCCGGCCCAGGAGCGGGAACCGTCGGGCTCGGCGCTCGAAGTCGGGGTCGGCCGGCTCGACCGGGACGGCGCGGCCCTCCTGCTCGAGCACGATCCGGTCGACGGCGTCGGTGACGAGCCCCCGTCCGAGCGCCGGGAACGTTCCGGCGATCGCGACCTCGGCCATACCGAACGCCGGGAACACTGCGCCGGGATCCATCCCGTGACGGGCGGCCTCGGCCACGAAGGCTTCGACCGCATCGGGATCCACGGGTTCGGCCCCGTTGAGCGCCACGCGCAGGCTCGACAGGTCCAGACCGGACATCCGCTTGAGCGCCCGGGTCGCCAGCACCCACGAGAAGTTCGGACCGGCCGTCGCCGTGCCGCGGTGGTCGCTGATCCACTGCATCCAGGCCCCGGGCTTGGCCATGAAATCCTGCGGTGCGGCCTGGACGAGGCCGCACCCGGTCGTCATCGGCAGGCCGAGCAACCCGACGAGGCCCATGTCGTGGTAGAGCGGCAGCCACGACACGAGCACGTCGACGTCGACGTCGAGCCGCACACAGGAGGCGATCGCGTCGAGGTTCGCACCGAGCACCCGGTCCGGGATCATCACGCCCTTGGGCTCGCTCGTCGAACCCGACGTGTACTGCAGGATCGCCAGGCGCTCCGGATCGGCGGCAGGCAACTCGACCGCGTCGGGCCCAGGGCGCCCCGGGCCCGGCTGCACCGCACCCAGGGGCACGGTCGGAGGGTCGCCCGGCGCCGGCTCGTAGAACGGCGCGAGCTGATCGTCGATCAGCAACACCTTCGCGTCGCCGTGGAGGATCCGGGCCCGGGTCTGGTGGACGAACTCCTCGATCGACCCCATCCGCATGGGCAGCGGCAGCACCATCGACGCCATGCCGGACATCCAGCAGGCTCGGATGGTCGTGACGAGCGCCCGCGTCGTCGGGCCGAGGATGGCGACGTGGTCCCCGGGGCCGAGACCTCTGGCCTGCAGCGCTGCGCCCACGGCGCGGGCCTCGTCGTGGATCTGCCGCCAGCCGACGGTGTCGGACGTTGCGCCGTTGACGAACACCACGTGATGACCGGCGTCGGCAGCCGCCTCGAGGCGCTGGAGGATCGGAGTGGGCGTCGGCATGGTGCGCTCATTCAACCATTCGGACCTCGGCCGGATCGGCCCGGGAACTACCCTGCTCCCGCCATGTCGAACTCCGTCGAGACTCTTTCCGATCTGCCGCCGTACCGGTACTCGGCGGCGCTCGCTGCCGACATCGAGGCGCGGTGGCAGGAGCGCTGGGCCGCCGAGGGCACCTTCGAAGCCCCGAACCCGACCGGCCCGTTGGCCGACGCCGGCCGTCCCGCCGGCGATCGCAAGCTGTTCGTGCTCGACATGTTCCCCTATCCCTCGGGCGTCGGTCTGCACGTGGGCCACCCGCTCGGCTACATCGGCACCGACGTCTACAGCCGCTTCCAGCGGATGCAGGGCACGAACGTGTTGTATTCCATGGGATTCGACGCATTCGGTCTGCCGGCCGAGCAGTACGCCGTGCAGACCGGCCAACACCCGGCGGTCACCACGGCGGCGAACGTGGCGAACATGCGCCGGCAGCTGCGGCGGCTGGGGCTCAGCCACGACCTGCGCCGCTCGATCGACACGACCGATCCTGACTACTACCGCTGGACGCAGTGGATCTTCCTGCAGATCTACAACTCCTGGTACGACTCGTCCGCCCGGCGCGCTCGACCGATCGGTGAGCTCGAAGCCGAGTTCGCCGCCGGCTCGCGGGCCACACCCGACGGTCGGGCCTGGTCGGCGCTCGACGCCGCCGAGCGCCACGCCGCGCTCGACGCGTACCGCCTCGCCTACCTGTCCGACGCACCCGTGAACTGGTGCCCCGGGCTCGGCACGGTGGTGGCCAACGAGGAGGTCACCGCCGAGGGTCGCAGCGACCGCGGCAACTTCCCGGTGTTCCGCCGCACCATGCGCCAGTGGATGATGCGGATCACCGCCTACGCCGACCGGCTGCTCGCCGATCTCGACCTGCTGCAGTGGACCGATGCGTTGAAGTCCATGCAGCGCAACTGGATCGGCCGTTCCGAAGGTGCCCGGGTGCGCTTCGCGACCGCGGCCGGCGACCTCGAGGTGTACACCACTCGGCCCGACACGCTGTTCGGCGCCACCTTCATGGTCGTCGCGCCCGAACACCCGATGGTGGCCGCGCTCACGGCGCCGGCGTGGCCGGCGGGCACCGACCCGCGGTGGATCGCCGGGGCGGGCACCCCCGCCCAGGCGATCGCCGAGTACCGGCGCGCGGCGGCCTCCAAGAGCGACCTCGCCCGCCAAGAGACGAAGGACAAGACGGGGGTCTTCACCGGGTCGTTCGCCACGAACCCCGTGACCGGCGAACCCGTGCCCGTGTTCGTGGCCGACTACGTGCTCATGGGCTACGGCACCGGCGCCATCATGGCCGTGCCCTGCGGCGATCAGCGCGACTTCGAGTACGCCCGGGCCTTCGGGTTGCCGATACCCGCGATCCAGGAGCCGCCGGCGGCGTGGTTCGCCGAGCGTGGCATCGCGTCGTCGCTCGACACCGCGACGTGGCCCGAGGCGTTCGTCGGCGACGGCCGGTACGTCCAGTCCGGCATGCTCGACGGCGACCGCTCGATCGCGGACGCAAAGCGGCGCATCACCGACTGGCTCGAGGAGCGTGGGCGCGGCACCGGTGCAGTGCAGTACAAGCTGCGCGACTGGTTGTTCTCCCGCCAGCGCTACTGGGGTGAGCCGTTCCCGATCGTCTACGACGCGAACGGCAACGCTCTTGCCCTGCCGTCCGAGATGCTGCCGGTGCTGCTGCCCGACACCGATCAGTTCTCCCCGCGCACGTTCGACCCCGACGACGAGCATTCGGACCCCGAGTCGCCGCTCGACCGCCTCGATCACTTCAAGCACGTCACCCTCGACCTCGGCGACGGGCCGCAGCCGTACACAAGGGACACCAACGTGATGCCCCAGTGGGCCGGGTCGTGCTGGTACGAGCTGCGGTACTGCGACCCGACCAACACCGACACCTTCGTCGATCCGGCCGTCGAGCGGTACTGGATGGGCCCCCAACCCGAGGTGCGGCCCGACCATCCCGGTGGGGTCGACCTCTACGTCGGCGGCGTCGAGCATGCAGTGCTGCACCTGCTCTACGCCCGCTTCTGGCACAAGGTCCTCTACGACCTCGGGCACGTGTCGTCGAAGGAGCCCTACACCCGGCTGTTCAACCAGGGCTACATCCAGGCCTTCGCCTACACCGACGAGCGCGGCCTGTACGTCGAGGCCGCCGAGGTCGAGGAGCGAGACGGCGGGTTCTGGCACCGGGGCAAGCCCGTCAACCGCGAGTACGGGAAGATGGGCAAGAGCCTCCGCAACGCCGTGTCGCCCGACGAGATGTACGACGCCTACGGCGCCGACACGTTGCGGCTGTACGAGATGTCGATGGGACCGCTCGACGCGTCGCGCCCGTGGAACACCCGGGACGTGATCGGCATGCACCGCTTCTTGCAGCGGGTCTGGCGCAACCTGGTCGATGAGGGGTCCGGCGCGCTGCGGGTCGACGACTCGCCCGCAGACGACGAGACACGACGATTGCTGCACAAGACGATCGCGTTCGTCGGCGAGGAGATGGAGGCGCTGCGGTTCAACACGGCGATCGCCAAGCTCATCGAGTTCAACAACCACCTGACCGGCGTCGTTGCCGCACTCGGCGCATGCCCTGCCGACGTGGCCCGCACGATGGTGCAACTGCTGAGCCCTCTCGTCCCCCACGTCGCCGAGGAGTTGTGGGCCAAGCTCGGCCATACCGAGTCGATCACCTACGTGGCGTGGCCGGTGGCCGATCCGGCACTGCTCGTCGACGACACCGTCGAGATCCCCGTCCAGGTCAACGGCAAGGTGCGCAGCCGGATCGTCGTGCCCGCGTCCGCCGACGCGGCTGCGCTCGAGACGGCGGCACGAGTCGACGACAAGGTGGTCGCAGCGCTCGCCGGGGCCTCGCCCCGCAAGGTGATCGTCGTGCCGGGCCGGCTCGTCAACCTGGTCGTGTGATCGCTTCTACGGTGGCGCCATGACCGACGCCGCCGCCCTGAACGACTTCAACGCCCAACTCGTCGCCGAGTTCCGCGGCAGCAACGGCACGGTGACCGGCATGTTCGCCGGCGCACCGCTCGTGCTCGTCACCCATACCGGGGCCAAGTCGGGCATCCGTCGCACCACCCCGCTCGTGCACTCCCTCGACGGCGACCGGGTGGTGATCATCGCCTCGAAGGCGGGGGCGCCCACCCACCCCGACTGGTACCGCAACATGGTCGTCAACCCGCAGGTGACCGTGGAACTGCCCGGGGAGACCTACGAGGCTCGCGTCGTCGAAGCCACCGGCGACGAGCGTCGCCGCTTGTTCGACGCCCAGGCCGACGTGCTGCCGACCTTCAAGGGCTACGAGGCCAAGGCGGCCGGACGCGAGATCCCGGTGCTGGTGCTCGAGCGGATCGCTCAGTAGAAGATCGGTCCGGGCTGCCCGCCGCCGCACGCCACGGCGTCCCCGGTGATCGCCGCGGCGCGCGGGCTGGCCAGGAAGGCGACGACCGCAGCGACCTCGTCGGCGTCGACGATCCGCTTGATCGCATTGCCCTGCGCCATACGGGCCTCGATCGTCGCCGCGTCGACACCGGCGGCCGCAGCCCGGGCCGCCATCACCGCGGGCGTGGCCTCGGTGCGCGTCAGTCCCGGGTGCACGACCGTCACGGTGATCCCGTGGCGTCCCAACTCGTCGGCGAGGTTCTTGGTCATCGCAGCCACGGCGACGTTGCGGATCGAGCCGACGATCGAACCGGTCGAGCGAGCGGCAAGACCGGAGACGTTGACGATGCGCCCCCAGCCGCGCTCGATCATCTGCGGAGCGACGGCCTGAGCGCAGCGCAGGTAGCCCATGACCTTCACCTCGACCTCGTCGAAAAGGTCGCTGCGGGTGAGGGTGGCCAGCGTCGGCGGCGCCGACTGCCCACCGGGTCGGGCGGCGTTGTTCACCAAGATGTCGACCCCGCCGAGGCCCTCGACCGCTGCGGCGACCATCGAGCGGACCGAGTCGTCGTCCCCTGTGTCGACCGGGATCCCCACGATCCGGCGGCCGGTTGCGGCCCGAAGCTCCTCGACCGCGGTCGCCAACCGGCCGGGGTCCCGAGCGGCGACGGCGACGTCGCACCCCTCCTCGGCCAGCGTCCGGGCGATCGCCTTGCCGATACCCCGGCTACCGCCGGTGACGAGCGCCCGCTTGCCGGTGAGGAGCAGATCCATGGGCGGATCGTACGGCGCCACCTGCCACCGCCAGACGGCTGGCGAGCCCCGCCACGACCCGTATAGGGTTCCCGACGCCCTACGGGGCTGTAGCTCAGTTGGTAGAGCGCTTCCATGGCATGGAAGAGGTCAGGGGTTCGATTCCCCTCAGCTCCACGAAAAACACCAGGTCACAGCACCTGCGGCTCCTGTCGTTTCGAGTCGGCGGAGGTCAGCGAGTAGTAGAGCGAGTGGTGGAGTGACCCCTACCATGCGTGGAGAGTGCAGGCGTCTTTCGCGGATCCCACCGCAGGCAGGCCGGTTCGGGAAGGTGTGTGCGCTCGGCGGGGTTCCCTTGGTCACATGGTCGTCGCATTCACCCGAGATCGTCGTCTACTGGCGGCCGGGTTGCCCGTTCTGTTCGTCGCTGCTCCGCCAGTTCGACAAGCGGGGTGTGCCACACCACCGGGTGAACATCTGGCAGGACCCGGCCGCGGCGGCGACCGTCCGGTCGTTCGCACGAGGCAACGAGACCGTGCCGACGACGTACGCGATCAGCGCGTGGTACCGATCGAGGTGGACGGCACGACCCTGACCGTGTGGTGGCAGCCCGGCACCGCGTCCGCGCTCGACGAAGGGGACATCGTCGACGGCGACGATGTGGGTGCGACCGGTGTGTTCGTCCCCGTGGCCGACGGCCAAGCGTTGACGTTCTCGGCCGATGGTGACGTGTTCGTGGACACCGAGACCGGGTCGACCTGGAACGTGTTCGGTCGCGCCACGGAGGGACCGCTCGCCGGTACGCAGCTCGAGCAGGTGGCGCACATCGACACGTTCTGGTTCGCGTGGGCTGCGTTTCAGCCCGGCACGGTCGTGGCGGGCGCGTCGGGTTCGGACGGCTGATCGATGAGCATCACGGCGTCGCTGATCGACGACCTTCTCTATCCCTCGACCGATGCCGGCGTCGCGGCTCAGGTGGTCGGCGTCGTCGTCGTGGCGGCCATCGTGGCTGCCCTGGTCCGCCGGGAACGGTCCCTCGTGATGTTCACGCTCGGCGCTTCGATGGTCGTGCTCGGGTTCTTCGGTGTCCGCGCTCTTCACTGACGGGCAACTGGAACGCTTGACGCATCCCGATCCCCGGACAAGGGATCCCCCGATGCTCGAACCATTCTGCGGACTCCAGCGCAGCGACCACGCTGGTGGTGGCCGATGAGCACCGTGGCGATACGTGCCGATCTGGCCGAGGCGCAGGCGGCTGCATGGGTGCACGTCACGTCGGCGGGCGCCAGCTGGAGTTCGGTGGAGCGTGCGGCGATCGCTCGTGTCGTGCTGGCGGCGCTCGACGACGATGAGGTGTTGGCGCCGTGGGTGACGCCGTCGGCGGCAGGGCGGGTGCTGCCCGGTGCCGACGTCCTGCCCGTGGCGGTCGTCGATGCCGTCTACCGGATGGCTCGGCACGCGTCGACGCTGACGGAGGGTTGGTATCGGCTCAGATCGAGGCCGGGATCGATCCGGTCGCGTTCGTGGAGATCGTCGGCGTGGTGGTGGCGGTCGCCGCAGTGGATGGGTTCTTCCGGGCGGCAGGCCTCGACCGCCCGCCGTTGCCGGAACCCGACGATGGTCCCGCGGTCGGTGGGCATCCCACGGTCGAGTCGGCAACGTTGAACTGGGTGCCGGTGGCCGCTCCGGCGGATCGGTTCCCAGCAGTCGTGCAAGCCTTGACCGCGGTGCCTGCCGAGTTCGGCATGCTCGCTCGCCTGCACGCCGTGCAGTACATCCCGATGTTGGAGATGGGGGAGCTCGGGTGGAGTCGCGGCACGTTGTCGCGGCCGGAGATGGAGCTGGTCGCCGCTCGGCTGTCGGAAGCGCGTGAGTGCTTCTATTGAACGACGTCGCACGAGATGATGCTCCGTGCGAGCATCGACGGCACCGGGTCGGACATCACCGATGACGTTGCGCAGGAACGGTCTGCGCTGCTGGAGGAGTTCGTCGCCGCGGTGGTGGGTGACGACCCGGCCTCTGCCGATCGGATGCGTTCGAGGGTGACCGAGGAGCTCGGTCCGGAGTGGTTGGTCGACGCGTGGGCTGTCATCGCGAACTTCGAGATGATGACCCGCCTCGCCGATGCGACGGGCGCACGGCTGCGTCCAGAACAGCTCGACGCAGCTGCGGACGTGCGGGCCGAACGCGACCTCGACCGCTTCGAGTCGCGCCGCGGCTGAGCGGCGGGAGGCAACCCGTCGAGACACCGGAAGATTCCGAAATCTCTGTGCGTGAGGCCGGGTTCCCGGTGCGGTCCGTCGTGGTGGCGGGCCCACAGTCCCAGGGGGTCAGTCATGCACAAGGCGTGTTCGATGTTGAATCGGTTCCGGCCGGGGGTGCCGCTCGTGTTGCGGGTGGTGCTCGGTGGGTTGTTCGTGTGGCACGGCATCGACAAGTTCGATGTCGGGATCGACATGATCAAGGAGATGTTCACGATGTGGGGCGTTCCGGCGCCAGGTGCGTCGGCGATGTTGACCGCGATCATCGAGATCGCCGCGGGCGCGATGTTGGTGTTCGGTGTGGCGACGCGGGTCGCGGCGATGTTGTTGAGCGTCGTGATGATCGGAGCGATCGTCTACGTGAAGCAGGACCTCGGGATCATCTCGAGCCAGCCGATGCCGGGCGCCGAGCTCGACCTGTCGATGCTCGCCGGGCTGATCGCACTCGTGTTCCTCGGCCCCGGCCCGTACTCGGTCGACGACAAGATCGGCTTCGAGCCGTCGGAGCGATCCGATGCGATGCCGACCACCGATTCGAGGAAGCCGCCGCTCGCCGGTCGCTGATCCATCCCTCGTCGTGCGGTGCCCCGGCCGGCGGCGGTGTGTCGGAGTTCGTGTGGGTGCCAGTGTCCGTAGCCGAGCTTCTGCGTCGCGGCGGTGAGGGTGCGCGCGATGTTCCGCGGGTGGTGCGGGGTGCCGTTCGCGGTGGTGAACACGAGACGTCCGTGCTCGGTGGACCACGCTGCCCCGGCCGCTGCGTGCTCCTGGCGTCGGCGGTGTTCGTGGAGGATGTCGGCGAGTGGTGTGGGGATGCGTTCTGCGCACCGCGCTCCGTGCGTCGCGGGGCTTCAGTCGACCCAGGACACGGGCTGCTCGGTGGCGGCGTACACGTGAAGATCGGTGTGCCACGTCGCCTCGCCCGCCAGGCGAAGGTGCGGCAGGTGCGGGATGAGCTCGCGGAACACCGCCCGGAGCTCCCAGCGGGCGAGGTTGGCGCCGAGGCAGAAGTGGGGCCCGTAGCCGAACGCGAGATGCGGGTTGGGAGTGCGCGTCACGTCGAAGCGGTAGGGCTCCGGGAAGACGCGCTCGTCGCGGTTGGCCGATGGGTAGAACAACACGATCGTGTCGCCCTTCCGGAGGGCCGTGCCGCCGAGCTCGGTGTCGTGCGCGACGGTGCGGGCGAAGTGGACGACGGGGGAGACCCACCGCAGGATCTCCTCGACCGCAGTGCCGAGGTGCCGGTAGGGGTCGTCGGCCAGAAGGCGGGCCTGCTCCGGGTGCTGGAGCAGCGCCCGGACGCCGCCCGTGATGGCGTTCCGGGTGGTCTCGTTGCCGGCGAAGATCAGCAGGTTGACGTAGCTGTGGAGTTCCTGGTCCGACAGCGGCCGGCCGTCGAGCGTTGCGTCGACCAGGAGTGACACCAGGTCGTCGCCGGGTTCGGACCGGGCGCGGCGGTCGGCGATGAGCCCGGCGCGGAACGCGTGGAACTCGGCGCCGAGCCGGCGGCGCACGTCGCTCGCGGTCTCGCCGGGCCGCACGTGGAGCGCAGCGACCGTGGGGAACGACAGCAGGTCGGTCCACGCAAGGATCTGCGACCAACGCTCCCGTGGCACATCGATCAGCCCGCAGATCGTGGCGAGCGGCACCGAGACGGACAGGTTGGCGACGAGGTCGACCGGTGCGCCGCCGGCCGCACGGGCGCGCTCGACGAACTCGCCGACGAACGAGCGCGACAGCTCGACGAGGTCGTGCTCCAGCCGGCGCATGGCCGACGGCGTGAAGCTGCGCATCGTGAGGCGCCGGAGCGAGAAGTGCTCCTCACCGTCGCAGAAGATCATGTCGATCGGCACCCTCGGGTCCCACCCGAATCGCTCGGCCTGGCGCCGCTTGAACGTCTCGAACGCAGCGAGGTCTTCGTGGCTGCGCATCCGCAGGATGGGCCCGCCGTTGACGAACGTCTCGCGGCGACCCTCCACCTCCCGCACGAGGTCGTGGCGCGTCACCGCCCAGAAGGGCGGAAAGCCGGGACGCTCGTGACGGTGGACCGGCGCCTCGGCACGAAGCCGGTCCCAGAGCGCGAACGGGTACCCGTGCTCCACGTAGTACCGCTGGTCGAAGATCGGACCGTCGTCGATCACCAGCGGTTCGGTCACCGTCATGTCGCACCCCCGAGCGTCGACATTGCGGTACCAACTCTAGCCACGTGGTACCGCCGTGCCCCTCGCGCACCGGCGCACCCGCCGTCGAGCACGCAAACTTGCGTCGGTCCTTCAGCGTGGCCGCCGCTCCGTCAAGGATCGAAGCCCTCGCCAGGCGGTTGCCGCTGCGGCCTTGCTGCCGTCGATCACGGTCGACCGGCCCGGGGCGCGGGGATTGAGCCCGAGGTGCCGGAGGTGATGGTTGACGGCGTAGACCTTGGCGTACCGACGCAGCACCGGCGTGCCCCAGACGAGCGACAGCGAAGTCGACAGTTCGCCTTCGGTCGCCACCGAGTGGACGCAGTCCGGGCCGATGAAGAGCCCGGACCCCGGCTGGAGGTCGTGGGTGACGAGGCCGACGGGCTCGCGATCGACCGCGCCGTACTCGCCGCTGTACATCCCTTCGAACGCCGTGGACTTGCGCGCCTCGTCGGCGAAGTAGCCGACGGTGAACTGCTTGCGCCCACGCACCTGGAAGAAGAGGTTGTTCTCGTGGTCGACATGGAACGGCACCGTCGTGTTCGCAGCGCTCACGAACAGGTACCCCTCCGGCTGCCCGACCGCTGCCGCAGCGATCCCCGCCGCAGCGCAGAACTCCCCGAACAACTCGCCGATCCACCCTCGGTACAGCGGATCCTCCTCGATCGAGGAGATCGCAACCCACAGCCTGCGCTCGGCGACCTCGCGAACCGCCGACGACGCCCGGGGGCCCGACCATGCCACCGGCCGGAATCCCGCCTCGACCCGGCCTCGGTCCGATGCAGCCGTCTCGATCAGATCCGGCCGGAGACGGTCGGCGAGCATCGCGATCGCCTCGAGCTCCAGCATCGGGTCGTCCGCAAGGGCGTGACCGAAGCGGAACGCCGGGCTGTGCTCGCCCCCCGTCCAGGTGAAGGGGCCGAACTCCATCCGCCGACCCGCCCTGTCCGTGGATCTGTCCATCAGCGAACCTCCCGCCTCCGCAACCTATGGCGGCGCCGCAGGACCAGTGCGGGTGTCGATCGATCCAGCGTGTCGGGCTACGTCGCCACCGGAAGGGCCCAGGGCACGACCGGCGCGTCACGGTAAAGCCGCTCGATGTCGTAGAAACGGCGCTGCTCGTCGGTGAACACGTGCACGATGACGTCACCGAAATCGAGCAGCACCCAGCTCATCTCGCCCAGGCCCTCAACCCGCAGCGGGCCTGTGCCGGACGAGGCCCGGACCTGACGCTCCACCTCGTCGACGATGGTGCGCACCTGACGGGTGTTGGAGGCCGATGCGATCACGAAGGCGTCGGCGATCGTCAGGATGCTGGCGACATCGAGCACCAGGACGTCGGTTGCCTTCTTGTCGTCAGCGGCGCGCGCCGCAACTACGGCGCGCTCGAGCGCTGCGAGGTGGGCGGGGTCGTCGGCTTCGGTCACGGTCTCCTCAAGGTGGTCGTCACGCCGGGTTCCGGCGCCATGGTCGTTGCGGTTGCTGTTGCGCCCTCCAGGAACCGGCGGAACGAGTCGCCGAGGACGATCGTCGCCTGCACCCCTTCGATCCGCTCGACGGCTACCGACGTCTGCACGCTACCGATCACCTCGGCGAGCCCGTCGACCAACGAACCCGATGCCGCCGTGTCGAGCTCCAGGCGGGTCACCGAGGGCGCACTCCCCGACGCCAGCTGCGCCAGCACCACGTTCAGCCCGGTCTCCATGATCTTCGCAACGGCCGCCTTCAGCAGCGCTCGGTCACCGGTCGGATCGACGACTCGCACGCGAGCCAACCCGTTGGCGGGGCTCGCTGCCCCGGGCAGGACCTCGGCGACGACGAGGCGCAGTTCGGCTTCGTCGAGGCGCAGGACCTCCTGGCTCGACGTGCTCACGTCGGCCACCACCGGCACCAGTTGCGCACGGACCGGACCGCGCCGCAGCGCACGGACGAGCCCTTCGACGCTCCCCACGGCGGCCGCCGCCGCCTCCGTGGCCGAGCGATCGAGGCGGGCGGCGACGGCCGTCCACACGGCCGCGTTCCGCCCGATCCGAGCCAGTTCCGGCTCTGCGACACCGCGAGCGAACAGCACTTGCGCAGCTTCGGGCCCACTCAGCCGGCGCGTCCCGGCCGCCTGCACCACGCGCTCGCGGCCTGCGGCGTCGATCGCCCGCACATCGGCGGCGAAGGTCACGTCGAACGGGGCCACCGGCGCGAGCAACTCGGCCAGCGTCGCCTCGGCGAGCACGAAGCGGTCGGAGACCTCGACCCGCAACAGGCTCCCGACCGCCGCAGCGAGACCGTCGAGCCGACCGGTCGCCCACGACGACCCCAGCGCCGAGGCGTCGCCGCCTTCGACGAGCACCGTCTCGCTGCTCGACGGCAACGCCAGCAGCGTGCCCCCACCGTCCGGGCGCATGGCCACGACCAGCACCCCCGCCAGGCGCGACGAGGCGTCGGCCAGCGCGACCACCACCGCCGGTGTGTCGGGCAGCGGCCTCGGGCGTTCCCGAACCTCCTCGACGGTCCCGGCGCGTGAGCTGCGGATCGTGTCCACGGCACGCCAGCCGAGGACCGGTACCGCCGCAGCGACCATCGCCAACAACGCAGCCATCAGGCCGGTTCTCGCGGGGTACGTGACGCGGGGTGCCCGTCTCACCGGGCCGGACCCCGGTAGAGCCCCCGGGCGCGGATCTCGGCGATGACGGCATCGGGCAGCAGGAACTCCAGCGGTCGACCGTCGAGCACCCGGGCACGCAGGTCGCTCGAGGACACCTCGAGATGCGGGACCTCCACCCGGATCCAGGCGAGCCCCTCCGGCAGCACCGAGGTGTGACCCGGACGGTCGACGACCACGAGGCGGGACCGGGCCACGACCTCCTCCGGGCGCTCCCAGGTCGGCAACAGGGCGGCGGCGTCCGCCCCGAGGATCGTGAACAGCTGCACGCCGCCTTCGGCCTCGAGCGACCGCAGCGTGTCGACGGTGTAGCTCGGACCACCCCGATCGAGCTCGATCCGGCTGGCCGACAGGCCTTCGATCCCGGCGACGGCCGCAGCGACGAGGGCGAACCGGTCCTCGGCCGCGCTCAACGCCCTGGTGCCTTCCTTCTGCCAGGGTCGGTTCGCGACCACCAGGAGCACCTCGTCGAGCGCGAGGGCGTGCCGGACGTTGAGCGCCGTCACCAAGTGGCCGATGTGGGGAGGGTCGAACGTTCCTCCGAACACCCCGACGCGCCGCGCCGGCACCGGGGGCGCAGCATCGGGCACGGCCGGGGAGCGTACCGTCGGCACCTCGGCCGGATCCGCTCAAGCTCCCGGCAGACCTGGGTCGAATGGCTCGTTCCCACGGTTGTGCCAACCGACACCGACAACAACGGAATCAACCCGATAGGGGCGACGTTGACACAGATGCCATGAACGACACGCTCGGCTTCTACCTGAACGACATCGGCAAAGTGGCGCTGCTCAGTGCGGAGGAGGAGCGCCAACTCGCCAAGGCCATCGAGAACGGGCGCGCCGCCCTGGCGCGGATCGAGGCCGGCGAGGACACCCCCGACAATCGTCGGACCGTCGCCACGGCGGCGGCCGCCAAAGACCGCTTCGTGCGGGCGAACCTCCGGCTCGTCGTGAGCCTCGCCCGCCGCTACCCCCTCCCCCAGGGGATGGAACTCGGCGATCTCATCCAGGAAGGCAACCTCGGCCTCGAGCACGCCGTCGACAAGTTCGACTGGCGCCGCGGCTTCAAGTTCTCCACCTACGCCACGTTCTGGATCCGCCAGGCAATCGGGCGTGCGCTCGACCAGAAGGCCAGCCTGGTCCGCCTGCCGGGTGACCGTTCGGCCAGCCTCCGGGCGGCGTTGCGCCAGACCTCGGCCAGCGGGGAGGACCTCGACGCCGAGTCGGCCCGGCTCCACCGCATCTCCACCCCGATCTCGCTCGACCGGACCGTCGGCGACGACGGCGACACGACGCTCGGGGACCTGGTGGCCGCCGACGTCGAGGATCCGGCCGACCGGGTGGTCGCCGGTGAGCAGACCCGCCTGCTCGGCGAACTGCTCGAACGTCTCGACGACCGGGCCCGTTACGCCGTGGAGGCCCGCTACGGCCTGCTCGACGGGGAGCGCAAGAGCTTCCGCGAAGTCGGGGACGACCTCGGGGTCACCGCCGAGGCCGCCCGGCGGCTGGTCAAGCGGGCCGTCGAGGGCCTGAAGGACGACGCCGCCAAGATCCTGGCCGCCTGAGCCACCCGGCTCCGGCCAGCCGCGGTCCCTGCCACTCCCCCCACGGCGGGTCGATCGCACGCCGAACGCCGCAGCGCCACCCCCCGGGCGCTGCGGCGTTCGCCGTGCGGGGCCGGGGTCACGGCAACGGCGTTGCGATCGACGCACCGAACCGCCACGCTTTGCGCCATGCCGACGACCTGGAGCCCGACGTCGTGGCGGAACCTGCCCGCCTCGCAGCAGCCCGATTGGCCCGACGAGACCGCCCTCGACCATGCGCTCAAGCAGCTCGCCGGCTTCCCACCCCTCGTATTCGCGGGCGAGGCCCGTCGGCTCACGGCCGCCCTCGGTCAGGTGGTGGCCGGCAATGCCTTCCTCCTCCAGGCCGGCGACTGCGCCGAGAGCTTCGAGACCTTCAGCGCCGTGCAGATTCGGGAGAAGCTGCGCGTCATCCTCCAGATGGCCGTGGTGCTGACGTACTCCCTCGGGGTCCCGGTCGTGAAGGTGGGACGGATCGCTGGCCAGTACGGCAAGCCCCGCTCCTCCCCGACCGAGCGTCTCGCCGACGGCACGGAGGTGCCGAGCTTCCGGGGCTACATCGTCAACGACCCCACACCCACCGCGGCGGCACGGCTGGCCGACCCGACCCGCCTCGTGGAGGCCTACCACCAGTCGGCGGCCACGCTGAACCTGCTGCGGGCCTTCACCAAGGGCGGATTCGCCGACCTGTCCCGGGTCCAGGCGTGGACGCAGGAATTCGTGGCCTCCTCCGCCGAAGGCGAGCGCTACGAACAGATCGCCACCGAGATCGAGCGGGCGTTGAAGTTCATGCAGGCGTGCGGGATCGACCTCGAGACCACCCGCACCCTCCAGGAGGTGGACGTCTACACGAGCCACGAGGCGCTCCTGCTCGGCTACGAGGAGGCCCTGACCCGCCAGGACTCGCTCACCGGCGGCTGGTACGACTGCTCGGCGCACATGGTGTGGATCGGTGAACGCACCCGTGAACTCGGCGGCGCCCACGTCGAGTTCTTCCGGGGCATCGGCAACCCGATCGGCGTGAAGATCGGCGCCTCGACCGACCCGGCCTACGTGCTCGACCTGTGCGAGCGACTCAACCCCGCCCGGGTGCCGGGGCGACTCACGCTGATCTCCCGCATGGGGGCCGGCAGGGTCGCGGGGCTGCGCCCCTTGCTGCGGGCGGTCCGCCAGGCCGGGCACCCCGTGGTGTGGGCCTGCGATCCCATGCACGGCAACACCTTCACCTCGGCAGCCGGGTTCAAGACCCGGGACTTCGAGCAGATCTGCGCCGAGTTCGACGGGTTCGTGCGGGCCTGCAAGGACGAGGGCGTCTGGCCGGGGGGCGTGCACGTCGAACTGACCGGCGAGGACGTCACCGAATGCCTCGGTGGCGCCGAGCAGGTCCTCGAGGACCATCTCGACCGCCGGTACGAGTCGGTGTGCGATCCCCGGCTCAACGGCCGGCAGTCGATCGACCTTGCGTTCCGCATCGCTGAGACGGTCCGCGCCTGACCTAGCCTTCCCGAAGAGCCCGAACCGGGCCGGCAAAGGGGAGGACCATGGCGGTCATCGAGGAAACAGGGCGTCTGCCCTGGCACATGTCCGGCAACTACGCGCCGGTGGCCGACGAGGTCACCGCCGTCGATCTCGCCGTGATCGGCGCGCTGCCCAAGGAGCTGTCGGGTCGGTTCATCCGCAACGGGGCGAACCCGCTGCCCGGCAAGGTCACGCCCCACTGGTTCCTCGGCGACGGCATGCTGCACGGCATCCGCATCCGTGACGGCAAGGCCGAGTGGTACCGGAACCGCTGGGTCCGCACCAAGGTGCTCGGCGGGGCCGACCGCATGGCGCCCGAGAACATGATGGACTTCTCGGTCTCGACGGCGAACACCCACGTGATCGCACATGCCGGGCGGATCCTGGCGCTCGAGGAGGGGGCGTTCCCCACCGAGGTCACCCCCGAGCTCGATACCGTCGGCACGATCGACTACGGCGGTGCGCTCGGCACGCAGTTCACCGCTCACCCGAAGCTGTGCCCGGAAACCGGCGAGATGATCGCCTTCGGGTACACGATGCTCGGTGCGCCGTACCTCACCTACCACCGGATCTCGGCCGACGGCCGCCTCGTGCAGAGCGAGCCGATCGACATGGGTGGGCCGACGATGGTGCACGACTTCTGCGCCACCCGGCACCACGCGATCTTCCTCGACCTCCCGGTCGTGTTCGATCTGGAGCGGGCGATCCGCGGCGAGATGCCGATGGCCTGGAGCGACACGTACCCGGCCCGCGTCGGCATCATGCCCCGCGAGGGCAAGGGCTCCGACACCCGCTGGTTCGAGATCGACCCGTGCTACGTGTTCCACACCATGAACGCCTACGTCGACGACCAGGGCCGCGTGGTGCTCGACGCCGGCCGCCACGCCTCCATGTGGCGCAAGAGCGCGGACGACTTCCCGCCCTCGGTGCAGTGGCGCTGGACCTTCGATCTCGAGTCGGGAGCGGTCACCGAGCAGCAGATCGACGACGTCGGCCACGGCTTCCCCCGCGTCGACGATCGCCGGGCCGGCCTGCCGTACCGGTACGGCTGGGTGGTCAGCCCGCGCGGCGCCAACGGCGAGCGCGACCTCGCCGCCGAAGCCGACTCCATGATCGTGCAGTACGACCTGATGTCCGGGGCGCGCACCGAGTTCGACCCGGGCCGCGGCAAGGTGCTCGGCGAGCCGGTGTTCGTGCCGGCTTCCGACGACGCTGCCGAGGACGAGGGCTGGGTCATGACCTACGCCCACGACCGGCCCTCGGGCGTGTCGAGCTTCATCGTGTTCGACAGCCGGGACACCTCGGCCCCGATCGCCGAAGTCCCCCTGCCGCAACGGGTTCCGTACGGTTTCCACGGTTCCTGGGTGGCCGACTGACCGATCGGCGTTGCCGGTGGCGGTGCCCGACGTGCGCCGAGCCCCTCGAGCCAGTGGCCGGGGGGCTCGGTTGCGTTTCGGGTCATCGGTTCGACCGCGCCCGGGAGGGCTATGTGAACCTGCTCCCCGCTGGCCGCAAGGCTGGCGGGGCGGCGGGTGACACACCCGGGATGGTGCACGCCCGGCGGGCCCTGTTCGACGCCGGCCACTACCGCCCGGTGCACGAGGCCGTATGCGCCGCGGTCGACGCCGAGGTCGCGGCCGGCGGTGTCGTGCTCGACGCGGGATGCGGGGAGGGCACCTACCTCCGGGCGATCGGCGTCGGGCGTGGTGACCTGACCCGCCTCGGCGTCGACGTCGCCAAGCCGGCCGTGCGGCTCGCCGCTCGGCGGGACCCCGCTGCGGACTACGCCGTCGCCTCGTCGCACCGGCTCCCGGTCGCCGACGCGACGATCGACGCCGTGGTCTCGGTGTTCGCTCCCCGGGCCTGGGTGCAGTTCGCCCGGGTCCTGTCGCCCGACGGTGCAGCCGTCGTCGCGTCGCCCGGCGCCGAGCACCTCGACGCCGTGCGACGGCTTCGCTATGTCGACGCCGTGCCCCACGACGAGCGGGCACACCTCACCGAATCCGAGGTGGCCGGGTGGACGCTGGTGGACCGGGTCGACGTGCGCTACGAGCTCACCGTCGCCGGTCCCGACGTGGAGCACCTCGTCCACATGACGCCCTACCGGTGGTCGGGCTCGTCCACTGCGCTCCCGTCGGTGCTGACCACCACCGTGCACGTCGTGGTCAGCACCCACCGGGTACCGCGGCGGCCACCTACGCCTGCTTGACGATCCCCCGCTCGATCAACGACCCGATGGTCACGTCGTCCTGGCCGAGCGAGGCCAGGATCTCCACGGAGTGCTCCCCGTGGCGCGGCAGGCTCGGCGTCGGCTCCAGGCTCGTGGCCGAGAAGCGGGCCGCAGGACGGACCTGGCGGACCCGACCGACCGAGGGGTGCTCGAAGTTCCAGATCGACCCGTTGTGCACGATCTGTGGGTCCTCGACGAGCGACTCCATCGTGTTCACCGGACCGCATGCGACGTCCTCGGCGAGGAGGCGCTGGACGAGGTCCTCGGCATCCCACTCCTGGAACGCCGCTTCGAGGAGTTGGCCGAGCGCTTCGAAGTTCCCCGGCTGGACCAAGCCGGCCACGGTGGCAAAGCGCGGGTCCTCGCACCACTCGGGGTGTCCGACCGCCCGGTACAGCCCGTGGCGGTCGGCGTCGCTCGCTGCGAAATAGATCAGTTCACCGGTGCGGCACCGGCTCACCGACATCGCCTGGGCCAGGCTCGGCGAACGGGCCGAGATCGGGTCGTCGAGGAACGAGCGCTGCATCATCCCGTCGGACCAGAAGAACGCGAGTGCGGCATCGACCATCGCGACGCCGATGTGCTGGCCTCGGGCCCGGCCGAGCGCCCGGGCGAGCAGCGCCGCGGTGATCGCTTGCGCCACCGTGTAGGACGTGGACTTGTCCGCCACGATCGTGCGGTGCACGTCGCTGAAGGGGATCTGCGGGTTGACCTGCACCGCCACGTGGCCGGTGATCCCCTGGATCACCGGGTCGTACACCTTGCGGTCCGAATACGGGCCCGTCGGTCCGTAGCCCGAGATCGACACGTAGACGAGATCCGGATTGCGCGCCGACAGCGCCTCCCACCCCAGCCCGAGCCGATCGCACACACCAGGCCGGAAGTTCTGCACGAACACGTCCGCAGTGTCGACGAGGCCCAGCACCACCTCGACCCCCTCGGGGGTCGTCAGGTCGACGGCCAGCGACCGCTTGCCGCGGTTGTGGTTGGCGAAGAACGGGGTGAGCGAGTCGATCGGGACGCCGGTCACCCGGGTGAGATCGCCGCCGACGACCGGTTCGACCTTGATGACGTCGGCCCCCTGGTCGGCGAGCAACATCGTGGCCAGGGGCCCGGAGACGACCTGGGTGAGGTCGATGATCCGGAACCCGTCGAGCGGTCCACTCATGAAAGCCTCCTCCGAACGGTGCGAGCAGGACGCTACCGCCAGGCAAGCGCTCAGTTCGGTCGGGGCAACCCGGCTCGGGTGATCACCGTACGCTCGGCCAGCGCAACGATCATGTCGTCGTCGTATCCGAGCGAGGCGAGCACCTCGTCGGTGTGCTCGCCGAGCCGGGGGAAGGACCCGACCGGTTCGAGCGGGGTGCCCTCGAACCGCGGCGCCGGCCGGGCCTGACGCACCCGCCCGACCACCGGGTGCTGGTAGTCCCAGATCGCGCCGTTGTGGACGATCTGCGGGTCGCGGACCAACTCCTCGACGCTGTTCACCGGGCCGCAGGCCACGTCCTCGGCCACCAGGCGCGCCAACACCTCGGCGATCGGCCACCGTTCGAACGCCGCGGCGATCGACTCACCGAGGACCGACAGGTTGTCGCCCTTCGCCAGCGCGGCCGCCGAGGCGAACCGGGGGTCCTCGCACCACTCGGGATGCCCGAGCGCTCGGAACAGCCCGTGCCGGTCCGCATCCGTCGCGGCGAAGTAGATGATGTCGCCATCCGCGCACCGGGTGACCGACATGACGCGGGCGAGCGTCGCACGGTCGCGCGGGGTCGGATCGTCGAGCAACGAGCGGTGCATCATCCCGTCCGACCAGAAGAACGCGAGCGCGGCGTCCACCATCGCCACCGAGATGTGCTGGCCGCGCACCCGGCCCCGCTCCCGGGCCAACAGCGCCGCAGTGACGGCCTGGGCCACCGTGTACGACGTCGCTTTGTCCGCCACGACCGTGCGATGCACGTCGGTGAACGGGATCTGAGGATTCACCTGCACCGCCACGTGCCCGGTGATCCCCTGGATCACCGGGTCGTACACCTTGCGGGCGCTGTAGGGCCCCGTCGGTCCGAAGCCCGAGATCGACACGTAGACGAGATCCGGATTGCGCGCCGACACCGCCTCCCACCCCAGACCGAGCCGATCGCACACACCAGGCCGCAGGTTCTGCAGGAACACGTCGGCGGTCTCGACGAGCCGCAGGACGATCTCGCGACCTTCGGGGGTCGTGATGTCGACGGCGACCGAGCGTTTGCCCCGGTTGAGGTTGGCGAAGAACGGGGTGATGGTGTCGATGGCTGCGCCGGCGGAGATCCGGGTGAGGTCCCCACCGATCGCCGCTTCGACCTTGATGACGTCTGCGCCCTGATCGGCCAGGATCATCCCGGCCAGTGGCCCGGACACGACCTGGCTCAGGTCGACGACACGGAAGCCTTCCAACGGACCGCTCATGGTCGCTCCCCCCTCGAAACCGCTGAACGTTAGCCCTGCTCCTCGGGCGGCCGAATCGAGCGGAACTGCCACAACAGGACGACGTCGTAGGCGGCCTTGATGGTCCCTCCGACGACGAGCGGCCACCCGAACGACGCTCGCTCGAGCAGCCAGCCGGCGACGACCGGCGGGAGGGCCGCCGCGATCGACCTCGGCACGTTGGTGACCGCGGCCGCCGCCGGACGCTCGGGCGGGGTGACGACTGCGAGCACATAGGACGTGCGGGCCGGCACGTCCATCTGCGCGAGCGCGCTGCGGGCCAGCAGGCAGGCGAGCGCCGACCACAGGTTCGGCATGCACGCCGTCGCGACCAGCAGGGCATTGGCCGGCAGGTGGGTGAACGCCATCGTTCGCACGAGGCCAATCCGCCGGGCCAGGTGCGCCGACAGCAGCCCCGAGCATCCGGCGAGCAGTCCGACGATCGAGAACAGCGCGCCCGCCGCCCCCACCGACAGCTCGAAGCGCCGGTACAGCCAGAGCGCGACGACGGCCTGTCCGACGAACCCGCCACCGAGCGCATCGATCGAAAAGACCGCAGCAAGCCGGTACACGACGCGTCGGGACGGGCCGAGGCCGACCCGGTCCCCCCGGCCGGGTTCGACCGCCGGCGACAGCCGCCGGTACCAGGCGAACACCACGGCGCCGACCACGGCGTACCCGACGAACACCGACCGGGTCGCGTGCAACGGCGCAACGATGTCGGCGCGCGCCAGCGCATCGGGGATGCCGACGGCCGCTGCGCCGGCGGCCGCCAACACGAAGCCGACCAGCGTGTAGCGGGCGACGAGCGCGGTGCGGTCCCCCTCGGCGACCGTGCCGGCGAGGAGTCCCTGCTCGGCCGGCAGGAAGACGCTGACGTCCCCACCGGTCGGGTTGAGCGTCCCGACCAGACCTGCGAGGGCGAGCACGGCGAACGACGAGGCGGCGCCGAAGACGATCCCGGTGCCCACCATCACCGCGGACACCGCGAGCAACAGCGTCCGCCGCCCGAGCACCCCGCCGCGCAACCCGACCGCGAGCGTGGCCACCGCCGACCCGGCCAACATCACGCTGACCAGGACGCCGATCCGGGTGGCGCTCCAGCCGAGCAATGCGAGGTGCGCAGGTAGCACGACGGCGACAGCCCCGTCGGCGAACGCCCGGGCGCCGCGCGTGCGCACGAGCACGGCGGCATCGGCGGTGGCCGAGGCCGGCAGGAACGGCACGGCCGGAACGTATCGCCGACCGTGCCGCACCCCCGGCCTACCATCGGCCTCATGGGCTACCCGGTCCCGTCCAGCCTGTCGCCCTCCCGGGTCGATGCCTTCACCTCGTGCCCGCTCGCGTTCCGCTTCAGCGCGATCGAACGCCTGCCCGAACCGCCGAGCGTGGCGGCGATCCGGGGCACCCTGGTGCACCGGGCACTCGAGTTGCTGTTCGCCGAGGCCCCCGGGGCACGCACGGCCGAGAGCGCCCATCACGGTCTCGGTCGGGCGATCGACGAAGCCCGATCCGGGCAGGAATGGGCGCTGCTGGGCCTCGACGAGGTGGCCGAGGAACGCCTCGTCACCGAGTGCGCCGCCCTGGTCGACCGGTACTTCGCGCTCGAGAACCCCGACGAGATCCGTGCCATCGGCCTCGAGCTGCGCATGGAGGCCAAGGTCGGCAACCTCACCCTGCGCGGGATCATCGACCGGCTCGAGCTCGGTCCGGCCGGCGAGCTCGTCGTGACGGACTACAAGACCGGCAAGCCCCCGGCCGCCCAGCGCGAGCAGGGCAAGCTCGCCGGGGTCCACTTCTACGCGTTCCTGTGCGAGCAGGTCCTCGGCCATCGCCCGGCCCGCATCCGCCTGCTGTACCTCGGCAACGGCACGGAGATCGTCGCCTACCCCACCGAGCAATCGATCCGCTTCCTCCCCAAGCGAACCGCTGCGGTGTGGCAGGCCGTGGAGAAGGCCTGCACGAGCGGGGAGTTCAAGCCGCGCACCGGCCCGCTGTGCAACTACTGCTCGTTCCAGCAGTGGTGCCCGGCGTTCGGCGGCGATCCCGACCGGGCCGCCGTGGAGGCGCCGATCGTGATCGGTCAACGTCTGGCCCCGGCGTGACCACGCCGGTCGAGCGGTTCGACGCTGCGGCCGACGCTGCGTTCGACCGGTTGCGAGGTCACCGATTGGCCGATCGGCTGTTCTACGCCGCGTCCTGGGCGGGCGACTGGAGCCGGATCTGGCACGTCCTTGCGCTCGTCGTTGCGATCGTCAGCCCCCGGCGGCGTCGGGCGATGGTGCAGGTCGCGATCTGCCTCGGCGTCGAATCACTCTTGGTGAACCAGGGGCTCAAGCGCCTGTTCCGCCGGGCGCGGCCCACCCACGACGGCAAGCGCCCCCACCACGTGCGCACGCCGTCCACGTCGAGCTTCCCGTCCGGCCATGCCACCTCCGCCGTGGTCGCCGCCAGCCTGCTGTCCGTCACGGTCCCCAAGGGCCGGGCCGTGTGGTGGCCGCTCGCCGCCGTCATCGCCGCGTCGCGGGTCCACGTGCGGATCCATCACGCCTCCGACGTCGCCGGCGGCGTCGTCGTCGGTGCGGCGCTCGCCGCCGCGGCCCGGCGGGCGCCTGGTTGGCGCGCGGCACCGGGCCGGGAATGAGACGCGCGCCTGCGGCGTTGGCCGGGGCGTGTCGCTGCGCTTCGCCCTGACCTGGGATTACCGCTGCCCGTTCGCCCGCAACATCCACGAGCACGTCGTCGACGCCCTGCTCGACGGTGCCGACTGGGACGTGACGTTCCTGCCGTTCTCGCTCGGTCAGTCTCACGTGGGTCCCGATGAGCCCGCCGTGTGGGACCTGCCCGAGGGCGACAGCGGGTTGCTCGGCCAGGAGGTCGCCCTCGCCGTGCAAGCCGTCGCCCCCGACCGGTTCCTGCCGCTGCACCGCGCCCTGTTCCGCTACCGCCACGAACTCGGTGGCAACCTGCGCGACCGGGATCGGCTCACCGGCATCCTCGGAGAGCACGGCATCGACGCCGACGCCGTGTGGGCCGAGGTCGACAGCGGCCGGCCGCGTGCCCAGGTCCGCGATCTCCACACGGGGTACGCCGAGAGCCATGACGTGTGGGGCGTCCCCACGTTCATCGTCGGCGATCACGCCGCCTTCGTCCGGCTGATGCACCGGCCCGACGGGAACCCGGCCTCGTCACGGCGCGACATCGAGCGCATCGTCGAGCTGCTGTCGTGGCCGCAGCTCAACGAGTTCAAGCACACCTCGATCCCGAACTGATCCGGGGCGACCCCGACCCCGGTCGGCACCGGATCGGTGGCTAGCGTCGCCGGCCGTGGCACCCGGTCGTTTGAACCGTCGTACGTTCCTCGCCGGGGCGCTGGCCGTCGCCGCAGCGGGGTGTAGCGACAGCGCGTCCCCGTCGGCCTCGTCCACCTCGCCGACCGGGCCGTCGAGCACCGGGATCGCCGGCCCGACCATCCCACCGCCCAGCGTGCCGGCCGGTGGCGGGACCGGGGTCGCCACCCCGCCGGCGGCGGGGGTGCCGGGCAACCCGTTCGCGCTCGGGGTCGCCTCGGGCGACCCGCTGCCCGACCGGGTCGTGCTGTGGACCCGACTCGCCCCGCTCGAGGGGCAGATGCCCCAGACCGTCGTCAGCGTGCGCTGGGAGATCGCCACCGACGCCGGGTTCGAGAAGCGTCTCTACGAAGGTCTTGCGCCCGCGGTGCCGCAGTTCGGGCACAGCGTGCACGTCGACGTCCAGGGCCTCAAGCCGGCGACCACCTACTGGTACCGGTTCAGCGCCGGCTCGTGGACCAGCCCGATCGGGCGGACCCGCACCGCCCCGGCGGTGGGCGCAGCCGTCGATCGGCTCAAGCTCGCCTTCGCGAGCTGCCAGCACTTCGAGGAGGGCTACTACCGGGCCTGGGCCGACGCTGCCGCGTCGGATCTCGACGTGGTGATCCACCTCGGCGACTACATCTACGAAGACGAACTGCTCGGGGCCGGCAAGGTCCGCAACCACGTCGGCGGGGCTCCGGTCACCCTCGAGCAATACCGGGCTCGCTGGGCCCAGTACAAAGGCGACAAGGACCTCCAGGCCGCGCACGCGGCCTGCCCGTGGCTGGTCATCTGGGACGACCACGAGGTGGAGAACAACTACGCCGCCACGGTCTCCGAGCGCGAGGGGCGGCCCGGCGGGCCGACCCGGGAGCAGTTCCTCGCCCAGCGGGCCGCCGCGTACCAAGCGTGGTGGGAGCACCAGCCGGTCCGACTCGATCCGCCGGGCTCGGGTGAGTTCCGCATCTACCGGTCCTTCGTGTGGGGATCCCTGGCGACGTTGGTACTCACCGATTCACGCCAGTACCGCACGGATCAGGCGTGCGGTGACGTCCCGTTGCAGACCGGGCCAGCGTGTGCCGACGCCGCCGAACCGAGCCGCACGATGTGGGGCGCCGATCAGGAGCGCTGGGTGCTCGACACCCTTGCAACCGCCACGACCACCTGGAAGGCGCTGGCCAACGAGGTCGTGATGGGCGATCTGCGACTTCCCAACGGGGGCATCCTCAACTACGACCAGTGGGACGGCTACGCACCGGCACGCAACCGGTTCCTCGGCGCAGTCGCCGATCGCAACGTCAGCAACCTCGTGGTGCTCACCGGCGACATCCACCTCGCCGGTGCGATCGATCTGAGCGTGGACCGCGGGGGTTCGAAGACCGTCGTGGCCAGCGAACTGGTAGGCACCTCGATCTCGTCGCGCGGCCTGCTGCCCGCGAGCATCGCTGCGCTCGCCCGGACGCTGTTCCCCGCCGTGAAGTACTTCAACGGCGACAAGCGCGGCTACGCACGTTGCACCGTCACCCCGGCAACGTGGACCTGCGAGTACCGGGTCGTCGACGACGTGACCCGCCCGGACGGCACGGTCAGCACCGACGCCACCGTCGCCATCACCGCCGGCACACCGGGGGTCGTGCGCCGCTGACGGCACCGACCCGGGGTAGCCGGCGGCCCGGGTCGTTCAGCGCCGCTGCACCTTGCGGCTCGTCTTGTCCTCGTAGACCCCTCGGTCGGCCTCCTCGATCGCGCCGTGCAGCTTGGCGCCATCGCTGGCCAAGCCCATGCCGACCGAGGCCGAGACCGGCACGTGTCCGTCGAGGGGTGCCGCCGCCCGGAACGCCGCCCGGAGGCGGAGCCCGACGCGATCGGCCGACGCCGCATGCGTGCCGGGCAGCAGGATTCCGAACTCATCACCGCCGAGACGCGCCACGACGATGCCCTCTGCGGCGGGGGCAACCTTGGCCATTTCGCCGCCGATCGCGGCGAGCAGCCGGTCACCCATCTCGTGGCCGAACGTGTCGTTGGCCTTCTTCAGACCGTCGGCGTCGGCGAGCACGACGCCGACCGGGTCGCGCGATCCCGCCCAGGCCGCAAGCGCTTCTTCCCACGCGAGCCGGTTGCGCAAGCCGGTGAGCGGATCGCGCCGGGCGCGCTCGTGGGTCTCGCCGTAGGCCTCGGCGAGCACGACCATCCGATCGATGTGGTTCCGGCGGTCCCGCTGCAGCAGGCCGAGCAGGAACATCAGCGGGATGAAGAAGAGCAAGGCGAGCGGGCTGCCCGGCGTGGCGAGCGCGGCGGCGAAACCGATCGGTGCGAGCAGCGCGTCGATCAGGAACGTGAACCGCAGCGCGTCGAGCAGTTGACGGCTCGGGACACTCTGGCCGTAGCACGAGCGGAGCCACGCGACGCCGCCGTCGAAGACCATCTGGGCGGCCAGGGCGGCGACGACGACCGGCCAGTCGCCGAGATCCGCCGAACCGACCGGGAAGAACTGGAACACCAGCGCCGGGCCGAACGCGTGCCACGACGAGCCGACGACCGCGAGTGGATCCTCGGCGTCCTCGGGACGCCGAGCGCGCGTCAGCGCGGAAGCGAATTGCTGGCCGGCGAAGGCGACGACCGGCACCAACGGCGGGGGGAGGAGGAAACAGGCGACCAGCAGCACCGGGGTCGTGGGCACCGCAACGCCGGGACCGATCTCGAACTCGACCAGCGCCGCGACGGCGTGGACGAGCATGCACAGCGCCAACACCCGGACCGCGTCCGGCGACGGCGGTTCGATGATGATCCAGCACAGGAGCGCTACGAGGAACGACCCGCCGGTCACCACACCGCTGGCCAGGTAGCGGACCGGCGCACGCCGCAGGCCGCGCCGACTCCGGGATGATGCAAGCGCCTTCGTGGCCTCGACCGCCTCGTCGAGCAGCGGTTTGCGCTCGGGCGGCGCCTGATCGTGCGGCCGGACGCGATCGACGCTCCCGGCATCAGCCCTCCCGGGCCCGGATTCGGGGGTCACGGGCCGCTCGCCAGACCGCGCCGGAGGGAGCCGACGCGCTCGACTTTCCACGCCATCGCTCCTCCTCCCGTCGCTTCATCCGTTCCGGTCGATACCGAGATCGGCACCGGCGGGACGGCGGACCAGACAAACGCCGGACCGTGGACCCCACGTTGCAGGCGGCATTACCAGATCTTGAGCACCGCCCCACCGCATCCCCGAAGCCAGCCGCCTCCCCGACCGGTCAGTACGGCTTGAACGGGTCGACGAACACGTCGTCGACGAGCCACGACGAAAGCCCGATCTTGGTCCCGCTGCGAACCTCGAACCGGATCGTGATGTCGACCGTGCCGTCGGCCGCGTGCCACTCGGGGAGCGGGATCGCGGGTGAGAGGCGCCAGCGTCCCGGCTGCGCGGCCGGGATGGTGAACCGCATCGTGCGGTTCAGCATCGACGTGCGAGCGACCGTCGAGATGACCACGTCGAGGGGCGCGTCACCCTGGGACTGGACGAAGAACCGCAGGAGGTTCTCCTCCGAACGCACGCAGAAGCCCGGCGAACGTGCCGAGGTGCCCCGCAACACCTGCAGGCTGTAGCCGGCCAGGTCGACACCGGGCACCCGAGGCTGGTCGGCGACCACCGGAACGGACCCCAGGAGACTCCATCCGAACCAGTCGGTCGGCGTGTCGAAATCCCCGCCGGGGACGAGGAAGTAGTCGGCACCGTCGCCGAACGGAGCGAACGGCTTGCCGAGGGACCGGGCGACGCACTGTTGCGTCGTACCTAGGCCGACGAAGCCGTACGCGACGCCGCCGCCGGAATGGGCCGACCGGTTCACTCACCGACCGTGAACGCGTTGCAGCACAACGTGACTTCTCACCAGAAGCGGCAAAGCCGGCGCACTGGGCGCCGGCTTTGCTGACGGTGTTCGTAGGGCCGGTCGGGCCTCGTCCCTTACTTTCGTCCCGATGCGTCCCCATCAATCATCTTCGGCCGGAACGGCATGGCACCGTCGTCGCCACCGCCACCGGCCACACTGCCCACCGCCGCGCCGAGCACACCCGCCACCAGCAACGCCGCCAGCGACCGGGCCACGACCGAACGTTTGCGTCCACCTGCCTCTGCTCGCATGAATGCTCCTCCTGCCCATCCGGGGCGGCCGTCCGCCGCCGCACGATTCAGGCCGGCGGATGCCGCTCGGCGAGCAGCACCCACACGGGACCTTGCCAGACCGCTGAAGCCAGGTTGAGCGTGGCGGTCAACGACCGGGCTGGTACACCCCGAACACGGCGCGCAGCGCATCGCTGACCTCGCCGAGCGTGGCGCCGGCCTTGAGCGCGACCTTCATGGGGGGCAACAGGTTCTGTGTACCGCGAGCGGCGGCCTGCACGTCGCCCAAGGCTGCCTCGACCGCACCCTGGACCCGGTCGGCCTTCCAGGCCCGGACGCGCTCGACCTGGCTCCGCTCGAGCTCGGGGTCGATCGGGAACACGTCGGGATCGGGTTCGTGGTCGATCGTGAACGAGTTGACGCCGACGATCGTGCGCTCCCGGTCGTCGATCGACTTGGTGTACTCGTAGGCCGCCTGCTCGATCTCGTCAGCCTGGTACCCCTGTTCGATGGCTGCGACGGCACCGCCGATCTCGTCGATCTTGGCGATGTATTCCCAGGCCTTGGCCTCGACTTCGTCGGTGAGCCACTCGACGTAGTAGCTGCCCGCCAGCGGGTCGGGGGTGTCGGTGATCCCGGACTCGTAGCCGATGATCTGCTGCGTGCGCAGGGCGATGCGCGCCGCGTTCTCGGTGGGGAGGCCCAGCGCCTCGTCGAAGCCGTTGGTGTGCAACGACTGCGTGCCGCCCAGCACGGCGCCGAGGGCCTGTACGGCCACGCGCACGATGTTGTTCTCGGGCTGCTGGGCGGTGAGCGTCGAGCCGCCGGTCTGGGTGTGGAAGCGCAGCAGCTTGCTGGCTTCCTTCGTGGCGCCGAACCGCTCCCCCATGATCTTCGCCCACATCCGGCGGGCGGCCCGGAACTTGGCCACCTCTTCGAACAGGTTGTTGTGGGCGTTCCAGAAGAACGACAGGCGGGGCGCGAACGCATCGACGTCGAGCCCGGTGTCGATCGCCGCCTGGACGTAGGCGATCGCGTTGGCGAGCGTGAAGGCGATCTCCTGCACGGCGGTCGAGCCGGCCTCACGAATGTGATATCCGGAGATCGAGATCGTGTTCCACTTCGGAATCCGCTCGTTGCAGTAAGCGAAGATGTCGGTGATAACCCGCATCGACGGCCGCGGCGGGTACACGTAGGTGCCCCGCGCGATGTATTCCTTCAGCAGGTCGTTCTGGATCGTGCCCGAGATCGCCGAGGCATCGACGCCCTGCTCTTCGGCCACCAACTCGTAGAACAGCAGCAGCACCGCGGCGGTCGAGTTGATCGTCATCGAGGTGGACACCCGATCGAGCGGCAGGCCGCCGAGCAGGGTGCGCATGTCGCCGAGGGTGTCGATGGCGACGCCGACCTTGCCGACCTCACCCAGGGCGCGGGGGTGGTCGGAGTCGTAGCCCATCTGGGTGGGCAGGTCGAACGCGCACGACAGCCCGGTCTGGCCCGCCTCGAGCAGGAACTTGAACCGCTGGTTGGTCGATGCCGCAGTGCCGAACCCGGCGTACTGCCGCATGGTCCACAAGCGCTCCCGGTGCATCGTCGGGTACACCCCGCGGGTGTACGGAGGCTTGCCCGGGACGCCGAGCCGGACCGCGGGATCCCAGCCGGCGAGGTCGTCGGCGGTGTACAGCGGGCGGATCTCGATGCCGGAGTCGGTGCGCTTGTCGACCATGGCGGCAGCGTACCGAGGGCACCCCGTCGGATCAGTGCCCGGTGGTGACCAGCCCGTGACGGTCGAGCACGGCGTCGCTGCCGGGGAAGAAGATCGTCGCGCGCCCCGTGTCGAGCCAGTGCACCTCGAACGGCGGTCCACCGTCGGCGCCGTGGACGGCCACGATCTGCCCGCGCCGGTCCGGCACCCCCGTGCGGTGGCTGCCGAGCCGGATCCAATCGCCTACTGCTGCGTGCATCGCGCACCTCCGAGTCCTGTGCGTCACCCTCACGGTGGCCCGGGCAGGTCGTCCCGCCAAGGGACCAACGTCGCCTGCGGGCGGCGACGCTCGGCCCTGCGGCGACCCGGGGCCTGCCACCTGGGCCATCGGGCCCGCTACCGTCGCCGGGGTGCTGCACTACGGCGACGAGCTCCAGGACCTGATGCGGCGGAACCTCGCCGGCCATGAGGTCCGCACGCATCCCCTCGACGGTCGCCGGCACGCCGCCGTGGCCGTGGTCGTGGTCGACTCCGATGCGCAACGGCACGGCCACGACGACGGCTGGGCGGGAGTGCCCGACGGCGGCATCGTGCAGGAGATCCCCGGCCGCCGGGACGGCGACGGGATCGACGGGAACGTGGCCGGCACCGCCGGCGGCCCGGCGGTGCTGTTGACCCGACGCGGTGCGCACCTGTCGGCCCATGCCCGGCAGTGGGCGCTTCCCGGCGGCCGGATCAACACCGGCGAGCGGGCCGTCGATGCCGCCCTGCGCGAACTGCACGAAGAGCTGGGCCTGCGCTGCAGCGAGGCCGACGTCCTCGGCCGCCTCGACGACTACCCGACCCGATCGGGTTACGTCATCACCCCGTTCGTCGTGTGGGGCGGCGCCGACCCCGACCTCGTCCCCGATCCGGGCGAGGTCGCCTCGGTGCATCGGGTGTCGCTGCGCGAGCTGCTGCGGCCCGACTCCCCACGCTTCGTGCAGATCCCCGAGTCCGATCGGCCCGTCGTGCAGATCCCGATCGGTCGGGACCTCGTACATGCGCCGACCGGCGCCGTGCTGCTGCAGTTCCGCTTCGTCGCCGTCGAGGGCCGGCTCGAGCGCGTCGATAACCTCGAGCAACCGGTGTTCGCATGGCGATGAGCCCGCGGGCGCTGCGGCCGGCCCAGGCGGCACGTCGGGACGAGATCGTCGCCGCCGCCGCCGAGGTGCTGCGCACCCAGGGGGTCGGGGCGTGTACGGCCCGGTCGATCGCGGCGGCCAGCCCGCTCACGAAATCGGCCATCCACTACTACTTCAGCGACGTCGACCAGATCGTCGACGAGGCTTTCCGCCAGCTCATGGAGGCCTACCTGGCCCGCATCGAGCGGGCGGCCGCCTCCGCTGTCGTGCCCACGCCGGCGTGGTGGGCGGCCGCCCACGCCTACCTCAGCTTCGGCGTCGACCGAGGCGACCGCATCCCCTTGCTGTGGTTCGACTATCAGGTGCACCGGGCCCGCAAGGGGGGATCGGCGACCTCGGCCGAGCTGACCGACCGGACGATCGAGCTGTTCGTCCGCCTCGTGGCCGCCACGGGCGTCGACCATCCCGAGGACCGTGCCCGAGCCCTGTTCGCAGCGCTCGTCGGCGAGATCGTGCTGGCCTCCATGCGCGCGATCGACGTCGACCGGACGCTCGGCGAACTCGCGCGCTCGATCGGCCTGCCGTTCACAGAGCCGTGACATGACCGGTACGCCGACGACACGTTCGGCGCCTAGCAATCGGATGTGACGATGGCCGAGATCCGCAACGCCACCGGAGCGTGGGACGAACTGATCGACGCCGAGGGCACTCCCCGCCCCGCGGCCACCGAACTCGTCGCGATGTTGCGCGCCCTCGGCGACCACGAACTCGTCGCCCGCCAGGACGCTGCGGACCTCGCGATCCTGACCGCCGGGATCACCTTCACCGTCTACAGCGACGGCCGGGGCATCGACCGGGCGTGGCCGTTCGACGTGGTGCCGAGGGTGATCGACGCCACCGAGTGGCGCCGCACCGACCGGGGGTTGACCCAACGCCTCCGGGCCCTCAACCTCTTCATCGACGACCTCTACAACGACCAGCACGTCGTGCGCGACGGCGTGCTCCCCGCCGACCTGCTGAGCGGGAGCGTCAACTTCCGCCCGCAGTGCCTCGGGGTGCGTCCGGCCTTCGGCGTCTGGGCCCACATCTGCGGCTCGGACCTCGTGCGCGACGCCGACGGGACGATGTACGTCCTCGAGGACAACCTCCGAGTGCCGTCGGGGGTGAGCTACATGCTCGAGAACCGCCACGTCGCCAAGCGTGCCTTCGCCGACCTGTTCGAACGCCAGAGCATCCTCCCGGTCGACGACTACCCCGAGGCCCTGGGCCGGCTGCTGCGCTCCATCGCTCCGAACGGCCCCGACTCCGACCCGACCGTGGTGCTGCTGACGCCCGGGATTTACAACTCCGCGTACTTCGAGCATTCGTTCCTGGCCCGGGAGATCGGGATCGACCTCGTCGAGGGCCGTGACCTCGTCGTCGACGACGACGACCGGGTGCTGATGCGCACCGTGGCCGGACTGCGGCCCGTCGACGTCATCTACCGGCGGATCGACGACCTGTTCCTCGACCCGGAGGTGTTCCTCCCCGACTCGACCCTCGGCGTGCCCGGCCTGATGCGCGCCTGGCGCGCCGGAACGGTCGCCATCGCCAACGCCCCCGGGGCCGGGGTAGCCGACGACAAGGTCGTCTACGCCTGGGTGCCCGAGCTGATCCGGTACTACCTCGGCGAGGAACCGTTGCTCGCCAACGTGCCGACTTACCGCTGCTACTACCCCGACGAGCGCGACCACGTGCTCCATCATCTCGACGAGCTCGTGACGAAACCCGCCAACGAGTCCGGCGGCTACGGGATCCTGATCGGCCCGCGTGCCACGGCCGCCGAGCTGGTCGAGCGCCGGGCCGCGATCGAGGCCGAACCGCGCAACTGGATCGCGCAACCGGTCGTCGAGCTGTCGACGGCGCCGACGCTGTGCAACGGCCGGCTCGAACCCCGCCACGTCGACCTGCGCCCGTTCATCCTCAGCGGGGAGTCGAGCTACGTGACCAAGGGCGGGCTCACCCGCGTCGCGCTGCGCGCCGGATCGCTCGTGGTCAACTCCTCCCAGGGCGGGGGATCGAAAGACACCTGGATCGTCGATCTCGACGATCCGATCCCTTACTGGAGCAACGGCTGATGCTCTTGTCCCGCGTCGCCGAGAACCTCTACTGGGCCGCCCGCTACCTCGAGCGGGCCGAGGACACGGCACGCATCGTGCGCGAGCACACCAACCTCATCGTCGACCTGCCGACCCGGGTCGCGGTCACCTGGGAGCCGCTGCTCGCGATCATCGGGTCGCGCCACGCGTTCGACGCCCGGTTCACGACCGCCGACGAGCGCTCGATCATCCGGTGGCTCGTCGCCGAACGGGACAACGCCGGCAGCATCCTGTGCTCGATCGAGTCCGCTCGGGAGAACCTGCGCTCGAGCCGCGAGGTGATGCCCTCCGACGTCTGGCAGGGCGTCAACGATCTGTACCTGTTCGTCGCCGCACACCACGGCGACGGCATCGCCCGCTCGTCGCGGTCACGGTTCCTGGAGCGGGTGATCGGCGACGTGCTCGCCGTCAACGGCACGCTGACATCGACCATGAGCCGGGACGAGGCCTTCGAGTTCCTGCGGATCGGCCGCAACCTCGAGCGCGCCGACATGGCCACCCGGGTGCTCGACGTGCGGGCCGGGAGCCTGATGGCCGCGGTCGCCCCGGAGTACGAAGACGTCCAGTGGTTGTCGGTCCTGCGGTCCCTGTCGGGTCAACAGATGTTCCGGCGCACGGTGCGCGGCCCGGTCTCGGGAGAGTCGGTGCTGCGGTTCCTGCTCCACGACCGCGACTTCCCCCGGTCCGTGCGCTTCAGCCTCGAACAGGTCCGGCGCGGCCTGCGCGCCCTGCCCCGGGCGGCGTACGCGGCCGAGACCTGTGAGCGGGCCGTCGAGCTGCTCGAGCAGGTGCCGGTCACCCTGACCGGCACGGACCTTCACCATTGGGTCGACGAACTGCAGCTCACGATCGCCACGGTGCACGGCGCGATGGCCGAGACGTACTTCGTGTCGCACACCCCGGTCCGCTGAGGTCTCGGCACGGCGCCGTCAGCGGACCTACCGTCGGGGACACGATGACCGTCCAGGATCACGTCGTGGGTGGCTACCGGCCGATCGGCCGGTTCGACGAGTTGCTCGACGACCGCGGGCGCGTCCGCCCAGCGTGGTCGGATGCCCTCGCGGTCCTCGGCGCACCCGACCGGAGTGAACTCGATCGTCGCCGCAACGAGGCCGAGCGCCTGCTCGCCGGCGCCGGCGCCACCTATGCCCTCGACGACCGGCGTGGGCAGTGGCGCATCGACCCGCTCCCGTACCTCGTCGCCGGAGGCGACTGGGACCGCCTCGCCGCCGGGCTCAGCCAACGGGCCCGCCTGCTGGAGGCCTACCTGACCGATCTGCGCGGGCCGCGCCGGTCGCTCACCACCGGAACGGTGCCGGTCGAGCTCGCCTTCGGCCCGTTCGGGCTGCCGCTGACCACGCTCGACGTTCCCGGAACCGGTCGCCCCCTGGTCCGCTACGGCGCATGGGTCGTGCGGCGCGAGGACGGCCAGTTCGTCGTGCTGCGCGACCGCACCGACGACCCCGACGGCGCAGCGGTCGCGCTCGTCCACCGCTCGACGCTGTCGCGCCTGGTGCCCGGTGCCCTGCGCCGCTTGGGGGTGCGCCCCCAGAGCGCGTGGTTCGCGGCGTTGCGCGACGCGCTCGGCGCCCTCGCTCCCGCCGGCGTGGACAGCCCCCGCGTGGTCGTGCTCGGCCCAGCCCGGGGCACGCCGGGCAGCTTCGAGGCCTCGTACCTCGCTGCGCAGCTCGGCTACCACCTCGCCGATGCCGACGATCTCGCCGTGCGGTCGGGCCGGGTCTGGCTCCGGTCGATCGAGGGACCCGAGCCGGTCGACGTCGTGCTGCGATGCGTCGGCGACGACGGCGCCGACCCTCTCGAGCTGCGCTCCCGGCGCGGCGTGCCCGGCCTGCTGCACGCCGCCCGCAACGCAGCGGTGGGCCTCGCCAATCCCCTCGGTTCGGCGGCTGCGGACGACCCGGCGCTGTGCGCCTACCTCCCGGCCCTGTGCCGGCTCCTGCTCGGGGAGGACCTGGCCCTGGCCGCAACCCCCACCTGGTGGTTCGGCGATCCCCGGCACCGCGACGTCGCCCTCGGCCGGGCCGGCGAGCTCGTGATCCACGAGCGCGGGGACCGAGATGCCGCACGGACCACCCTCGGCTGGCACCTCGACGCCCGGGACCTCGACCAGCTCCGCCGGCGCATCGAACGCGATCCCGGCCGGTTCGTCGCCCAGGAACGCCTGGCGTTGGGCTCCACCCCGGTGCACGGGCCGGGTGGTCTCGAGCCGGGCCAGGTCATCCTGCAGGCCCTCGCCGTCGCCAGCGGCGCCGACGGCTGGTCGGTGCTCCCTGGCGGGGTCGCCCGGGTGATCGACGCCAGCCGCCCGCTGCTCGCGCAGCGCAATGCCGTCGCCAAGGACGTCTGGGTGCTCGGTGGGCGCTCGGCCGAGAGCCGCCCGGTGCGCCTGCGCACGGCACCCCAGGTGGATCTGCGCCAGTCCCTGCCGTCACGCGCTGCCGAGGGGCTCTACTGGGTGGGCCGCAACGCCGAGCGGGCCGAGGCCGCGGCCCGGCTCGGCCTCGTCATCGGCGGCCGGTTGGAGGCCGAACCGGACCTTGCCGACGACGACGGCGGAGCCTGGGCCGTCGTGGTCGACGCCGCCCTGCGCGCCGTCTCCGGCGGGGGTAGTGGCGGTACCAGGGGTGGCGGGGATGGTGCGCCGGCTGCGAACCGCACGGGCGAACCGGCCACCGAGCTCGCGGCGGCGCTCGGCGTGCGGCCGGGAAGCCTCGACGACAGCCTTGGGCACCTGTTGCAGACCGCGGTCGCCGTGCGCGAGTACTTGTCGACGACCACCTGGCGGGTCCTTGCGTCGTTGGGCACCGACCGGGCGGCGCTGGCCGAGGCGGCCTCGGCCGGGCCGGGCGCCATCGCCGACCGGCTCGAACGGGTGAGCTTCGGGCTCGCAGCGCTCGCCGGGCTCGCCCAGGAGTCCACCGTCCGCGGCCCGGGCTGGCGGTTCCTCGACCTCGGTCGACGGCTCGAACGGGCGCTGTGCCTCCTCAACGCGATCGAGGCCGCGATCGTCGACCCGGTGCCGGACGCGGTGCTGCCGAGCGTGCTCGAGACGTTCCTCCAGGGCTGGGAGTGTCTCGTCGCGTACCGACGGCTGCATCGCAGCGACGTCGAGCCCGACGCTGCGCTCGAACTGCTGCTGCTCGACGACACGAACCCGCGCTCGGTGGCGTTCCAGGTCGACCGCATGGCCGAGCACCTCGGGGTGCTCCCGCACCGGCCCGGGACCACCCCGGGGGGATCGCTCCACGGGGCCGCCGAGGCGGTCCTCGGGACCGCACCGTCGGACCTCGCCCGCCCCGGGTCCTCCGGTCGACGCGATCGGCTTTGCGACTTCGTTCTCGCCGTGCGCGGCGGGCTGCTCGCCGAGGCTGCGGCGATCAACGCGACCTGGTTCTCGACCCCCGGCACGGCACACCGGCTCCGACAGGAGCTCGCATGACGGCGGGCGCCACGCGCTACCGGGTGTCGCACCGGACCCGGTACACGTACTCCGCCCCCGTCAGCCACGGCCAGACGATCGCGCACCTGGTGCCTCGCACGACGGCCACGCAGGTCGTCGTCGCTGCCGCGCTGTCGAGCGACCCTGCGCCCGACCATCGCTCGGAGTACGCCGACTGCTTCGGCAACCAGGTCACGTATCTCGCGTTCGAGGAACCCCACCACGCCGTCGAGTTGACGGCGACCTCCGAGGTGCTCGTGGAGCCGTTCGCCTGGCCCACGGCGTCGCCGCCGTGGGAGGAGGTCGTGGCGGCGCTCGACACGGACCGCACGACCGCCGGGATCGAGGCCCGCCTGTGCCGGACGCCGTCGGCCATGGTGGCCTGGCCGCCGGAGGCACAGGACCTGGCCCGAGGCGCGTTCCGCCCCGGGCGCCCCCTCCACGATGCCGTCGCCGAGCTCACCGCCCGGATCCACCGCGAGTTCGGGTTCGACCCGGCGGCGACCGACGTCTCCACACCGGTCGGCGACGTGCTCGCCCGGCGGCGCGGGGTGTGCCAGGACTTCGCCCACCTGGCGATCGCGTGCTGCCGGTCGCTCGGCCTCGCAGCCCGCTACGTGAGCGGCTACCTCGAGACGCTGCCCGCGCCCGGTCAGCCCAAGCTGGTCGGCGCCGACGCCTCGCACGCCTGGTTCGCCGTCTACCTCCCCGGTTGGGGCTGGTTCGACGCCGACCCGACGAACGACCAGGCGCCGCCCCGCCGTCACGTCACCGTCGCCTGGGGCCGCGACTACGCCGACGTGGCACCGGCCCGGGGCGTCGTGTTCGGGCCGGCGACCATGCAGGAGCTCGACGTCGCCGTCGACGTCGCCTCGTCCTGACCACCGCGCAGACCGGCCGCGATCCCTGCCCGCATCCCTGCCACACCCCGGCGAGAAGCTGTGGCCATGGCCGTCGACGTACTCCGGGGTACCGCCCCTCCCCGCCCGGGGGAGGCGGCCACCACGTTGCGATTCGCGCAGGCGGCCCGGGCGCTCACGGCAGAAGCCCGGCGCTGCGGTCTGGTCGCGCCGGGGTTTCGCAGCCCTCCGAGGCTCCCCGGCGCCGACCGCAGCCTCCTGCGCCGCAACGGGATGGCCACCGTCGCCGTGCGGGTCCGGGGTCGGGCCTGGGAGGCGGTCCTCGCCGATCTGATCGCCGGGATCATCGTGGTGAACGGTCTCGTCGGGCCCGAGGCCGACCGGGTGCGCAGTGCGCTGTGGGCCGCCGCCGGCTACGCACCGATGGCGGCGGCAGCCTGAGCCTCATGACCCCTCCCGGGGCTTTCGTCCCTGTCACGGTCGGACCGCAGGTGGTGTGCTCGAACAGTGCCCACCCGTTTGGACGCCCTGCGCGCCGAGGTCAGAGCCTTCGTCGACGACCATGCGCCGCACGGCCTCGGCGCACTGGAGGCGCATCCGCCCCACGACCGCGCCCCGGCGCCCGCGGTCGAGGAGTGGACGCGCCGGCTCCGGGCCGGACGCTGGCTGTGCCCGTCCTGGCCGGTCCCGTACGGCGGTCGCGGCCTGTCGCCGGTCGAGGTGGCGGTCGTCAACGAGACCTTCGCCCGTGCCGGCGCCCCTCGGGTCGTGCTCGGCGTCGGTGAGCGCCTCGTCGCCCCGACGCTGCTGGCCCACGGCTCGACCGAGCAGCAAGCTCGCTTCCTGCCGCCGTTGCTCGCCGGCGAGGAGCACTGGTGCCAGGGGTTCTCCGAACCCGAGGCGGGCTCGGACCTCGCCTCGCTGCGCACGAGCGCCGTCGTCGACGGGGACCGACTCGTCATCACCGGGCAGAAGGTGTGGACCTCCGAGGCGCAGTGGGCGGACTGGATCCTGCTGCTGTGCCGCACCGACCCCGACGCCGAGCGCCACGTCGGGCTGTCGTTGGTCTGCGTGCCGATCCACCAACCCGGCGTGGACGTGCGTCCGCTGCGTCAAGCCCACGGCGGCGCCGGGTTCAACGAGGTGTTCCTCGACCGCGCCGAGGCCCGGATCGACCATGTGGTCGGCGGGCTCGGCAACGGGTGGTCGGTGGCGAACTCGACGCTCGCGACCGAACGCGGCGGCGAGGCGACCGTCGCACATCTCGGGTACCGGCGTGAGTGGGACGCGCTCGTCGCCGAGGCCCGAGCGAACGCAGCGCTCGCCGATCCGGTGCCCCCTGATCGGCGACTACGGGTCAGCGTTCTGCCCCTGCGGCCGACTGCACCCCGGCGAGCACGGCCCGGAACCGTTCCCGGAACGCCTCGGCCGAAAAGTGCTCGGCCCGGGCCCGCAGGCCGGCCGGGTCGAGTTCCGGCATCGTGCGGATGGCGGCGGCGAACCGCTCGACGAGCGCCGCGGTCGAACGGTCCTCGGCATCGACGAGCACCCCGTGGGTGCCCGACACGACGGTGTCGCGCACGCCGCCGGCATCGAGGGCGAGCACCGGGGTGCCGCAGGCGAGCGCTTCCACCGGCACGATCCCGAAGTCCTCCTCCCCGGGTACCACGATCGCCCGGCACGTCCGGAACAGGTGACGCAGCTCCGGGCGGCTGACGCGGCCGAGGAACGTGGTGTCGGGACCGGCGATCGGCTCGAGCGACGCCCGGGCCCGACCGTCACCGGCGACGACGAGCGGCACCCCGGCGGCGCGGGCGGCGAGCACGGCCACCTCGGGCCGCTTGTACGGGACCACCCGGCCCGCCCACAGAAGGAACGGCTCGCGGCGCACCGACGCATCGGGGGTGAAGAACACCGTGTCGACCGGGGGTGGCACGACGACGCTCGATCGGTGCCACCATCGCTCCACCCGCTCGGCGACCGTCGTCGAGTTCACGACGATCACGTCGGGCCGCCGCGCCGCGGCCCAGTCCGAGGAGCGCTGGCGCGCTGCCCACGCCCACAGCGCCCGGCTGCGCATCCCACCGCCGTCTTCGAGGGCGAGCATCCGCTCGTCCCACATCCAGCGGGCCGGCGTGTGGGTGTAGCTCACCACCGGGATCCCGTCGGGCACCCGGACCCGGTTGGCAAACGCATGGTGACTCACCACGACCAGCTCGGCGTCGCGGATCTCCATCCCGGAGAACGCGAGGGGCAGCATCGGCAGCAAGTGCTCGTAGCGCGTACCGCCGCGATAGAGGCGCTGTAGTGACCCGGTGCGCACGAGGTGCGCGACGTCGGGGTCCACGACCGCCGGGTCGAACAGCGGCGCGAGGATGCGGCCGGCGCCGGTCATCCTTGCGATGACCTCCACCACCGACTCGGCGCCCCCGCGCTCGGTGAACCGTTCGTGCACGACGACGACCCCGCCCGAGCGGCGCGGCCCATGGACGCGGCCGGTCACCGGCGGGGGTCTCCGGATCGAGGGTCCCATGGCGCCGGAGCCGGGCTCGGCGGGGCCGGATCGAGCAGGTAGGGCATCGGCGGCGCGATCGGCTCGAAGTCGTCTTCGGGCAGGCCGAGCCGGACGCGGTCGCCGCCGGCGACGAGCACCACGGCCCGCAGTGCTGCGCCTCGGGCTGCCAGTTCGTCCGCTGCGGCTCGCAGGTTGCGCCGGGTCGTGCGATCGGGGTCGACGACGAGCACGACGCAGTCGGGCAGCCGGCCCACGACCAGGAAGGTCTCTGACGCTGCCGAGGCGCTCGTGGTCGAGACGACCACGTGATCGACACCGAAGGACTGCAGCAGCGCCCCCAGGTGCGGACCGAACTGTTCACCAGGCCGGGCAGCCCCCCGACGACCGGCGCTCAACACCGGCGTCGGGCTGTCCGGGGAGCGCAGGGCGACCGCACCGGGGGCCACGAGGCCGACTGCCACCTCGGTGAGGCCGGGGGCGTCGTCGAACAGCGGCGCCGACAGGTCCGTGTCGACGAGCACGGCGCGCCGGCCTGCGCCAGCGGCGGCATCGGCGAGCAGTAGCGCACCGGCCGCCGATCCGGGCTCGCCTCGTTGCACGACGGTCACGACTGGCCCCAGCCCGGCGACCAGCGGCGCAAGCAGCTGCACCGCACGATCCCGATCGGCGACGTCGACTGCGACGCAGTCGACGTCGAGCAGCGATCGCACTGCGCCGCCGGGGTCGCCGACCGGAAGCGCGCCCCGAACCGACCGGACGAGGGCGTACGCCTCGGCGACGAGCAGCGCGACGACGAGGAACGACACGGCGGTCTCCCCGAGCGCGCTGGGCCCGAGCACCACGGTCGAATCCGGCCGGGCTCCCTCCACGCTCGCCTCGACCCGAACGGTGCTCGTGGCCAGCTGTTCGGCGGCGACCACTTCGGCGAGCGCCGAGGCGACCCCGTCGGCGAGCGCCCGAGCTTGAGCGTCGGTCGGCCCGATGGCGCGGATCTCGACGAACCCGGGGGTGGTGCCGGCGCGGGCCGAGACCCGGCGGGCGAGGTTGTCGAGGTCGGCGGTGAGTCCCGCCGTCGCAGCGCCGGCGCTCAGGACCTTGGGACCGGCGGCGATCTGCGCGTACGTCTGGCTCAGCAGGGTTGCGCCGCTCTGGTCGATGACGAGTCCGTCGCCGTTGCGGACCACGAGGCGAACGAGCGCCGTCGCTTCGACGCTTCGTTCCGCTGCGGATCGCACGATCCACACTCCGGCCGCGACCAGCAGGGCAGCCCCGAGGGCCCACCACCTGGCGCGCCAGAGCACCCGGAGATGCTCGGAGAACGACGGCTCGACGTTGACACTCATCAGTAGTAGCCGGGCATAGGCATGGTCACCTGGTGCTCCAGGCCCTGATGCCGGCGGGGGGTGCTCCCGCTCATACTGCCCTTCCTCGTGCCGATAGATGCTTGTGCGGTGCCCATCGGCTGGCGGCGACGACCGGTGAAGTCATCGGCGCCCTCCTTCTCGACTCCGGTGAACCGGCCGCCACGGCCCGATCCCCGGGCCTGGACCGTCGACGTGCTGTCCCGACCCGACGACGTCGCCGCGATCGTCGACGACTGGGATTCGCTCGCGCGCGCCGGTGCGGGAGCACCGTTCACGCTGCCGGTGGTCGCGCTCGCCTGGTGGGAGCACCTCGGTCGAGGCCGGCTGCGCGTCACGACCGTGCGCGACGGCGACGGGCGCCTCCGTGCGGTGGCACCCCTCCATGCCCGCCGCCTCGGGCCGGGGTGGGCGCTGCGCTGGCTCGGGACCGGGCTCGGTTCGGTGTGCGAGGTCGTCGGCGCCGACGAAGCGGCCGCAGCGGCAGTGTGGTCGACGCTCCGGGCCGGGCGCGACGTGCTCGACCTGTACGAGTACCCGGTCGGGGGAACCGGCTACTCGGCCCTGGCACCCGCCGCCGCCCGTGCGGTACACCGGCGGCCGATGGAATCGTGCCCCGTCATCGAGCTCGATGGGCTCGACAGCCTCGACACGCTCCTGGCCGGCCGCAAGAACCTGCGCAAGACCCTGGCCCGGGCCGATCGGGCAGTCGAGGCCACCGGCGAGCCGTTCGAGGTCGAAGCCGTCACCGACGAGGGCCGCCTGGCCGAGGTCCTGCCCGAGATCGAGACGGTGTTCGACACGGCGGAGGCGGCCCGACCCCGCCAGCACCTGCTGCGCTCCCCCTGGCGTGACTTCACCGTCGCCGCGCTCCATGCGGCGGCCCGCCGCGGCCAACTGGCCGTGTTCATCGCCCGGCTCGGCGACCGGCCTGTCGCCTGCGACATCGACTTCGTCGTCGGTCGTCGCCTCGGGGTCTGGTACGGGCGGTTCGACCCGTCCGTCGCCGAGCTGTCACCCGGCCATCTGCTGTTGCGCCGGCAGGTGCGCTGGGCCCTCGAACACCGCCTGGGCATCGTGGACCTGCTCGTCGGCGAGCACGAGTACAAGATGCGGTGGGCGACGGGCACGTACCCGACGGTGCACGTGGTCGGCGGTTCGCGCCTCGCGCTCGCGCTCGGCCGCCCGGCCCTCGAGCTGCGCCACCGCCTGCACCACGCCCTGCGCCCAACGACGTGAGCGGCGTCGTCGCCTGGCTAGCCCCCCTCGCGGTCGCCGCAGGAGGGGCCGGCGCGTGGTGGCTGTTCCGGCGACCCCAGCGGGCATTGCTGCTGTTGGCCGCGCTGGTGCCGTTCAACGGGCTGCTGCTACTCGTCCCGCACCCCGGCGTCCTCGACGGCTGGAAGGAAGCCCTCGTGCTCGGGGCGTTCGCCGGCGCCCTGCTGTTCGGCGAACGGCGAAGTGCGCCCCGGCCCGCGCTCCCCGCCTGGGTCCTCCCGCTCGGCGCGCTCGTCGCGCTGGGGGGTGCCACCGCAGTGTTCGTCGGCGCGTCGGCGATCGTCGGGCTCAAGGTGGCCTTCTTCTACGCACTCGTCCCGGTCGTGCTGTGGCGCTGCCCGTTCACCACCCTGGATCGCGATCGTCTGATGGGCGTGTTCATGGCGACCGCAGTGGTCACGAGCGCCGTCGGCGTCGCCCAGCAGATGCTCGGCGCCGAGCGGCTCGTCGAGTTGGGCTACGAGTACAACACCACGGTCCGATTCGCCGGCGACCAGCTCCGATCGTTCTCGACGTTCAACCAGCCGTTCCCGTTCGCGTTCTACGTCGTCGCCGTGTCCCTCGTCGCCGTGCCGGTCGCCCTCGCCGATCGGCAGCGCTGGCGCAATCGGCTGTTCCTCGCCTCGACCCCGCTGCTCGTCCTCGTCGTGCTCTCCAGCGTCGTTCGGGCCGCGCTGCTCGCTGCACTGATCGGCGGGGTCTGGCTCCTCGTGCGCCGCCGGCGCGCCCTCGCCCGGTTGGTCGTACCGGTGCTCGCACTCGGCCTGCTCGTGGTCGGTGCCGCAGGAGGATCGTTCCGATCGGCCGACAGCCTGCTCGAACGATTCGACGCCTGGAGGCTCGCTGTCGCGCAGGTCGCCGATGCACCCTTCGGTGAGGGGATCGGCGCCTCGGGGGCCGCTGCGGAGAAATCCGGGGCCGAACTGACCGTGGGCAGCGAGGGCGCCCAGGATCCCGCCCGCCGCGACGCAGCGATCCAGGCGGACAACTACTACGTGAAGGTGTTGATCGAGCTCGGCCCGATCGGCGTGTGGCTCTTCGCCGTGTTCCTCGTGCTCACCATCCGTGAGGGTCGATCCGTCGCTACGACGCGCGCCGCGGTCGACGGGGCTCAGTTCGACGCCGCGCTGGCCGACGGGATCACCGCTGCGACGGTCGCCGCCGTCGTCGCCGCGACGGTCTCGAGCTACTGGGAGATCTTCCCGGTTGACGTCGTGTTCTGGCTTCTCCAAGGAGTGCTGCTATCGCTACGGCTGCTCGCCCCCGGGTCGTCTGCAACGCCCTCGCCCTGCGACCTGGCGGCGGCGGCGTCAACACCTACGTCCGCGAGATCCTGCGAGGGCTTCGCGCGTCGACGGACCTGGATCTGGTGGCCGTCGTGCAGTCGGACGCCGTCGGTTCCCTACCCGCCGGGGTGACCGCCCGGGAGCACCCACCGTCGGCCGGGGTGCGCCGAGCGCTCGCCGGCTTGCGTCCGGTCGGTCACGCCGATCTGGTGCACGGTCTCGACGTCGACGTGCCACTCCGGCCGGGGGCGCCGACGGTCATCACCGTGCAAGACCTGTCGGTGTACGACATCCCGTGGGCCTTCCCTCGCCGGCGGGCGCTCGGCGAGCAGTTGCTGGTCCGCCGGGCCGTGCACCTGGCCGACGAGATCCTGGCGCCGTCGGCCTTCACCGCCGAGCGCATCGAGGCCCGGTTCGGTCGCACCGCCACGATCACCGAACTCGCCGCAGCGGACCACTGCCGACCGGCCGACGCGGCGGCCATCGAACGGGTCCGGCGCCGGTACCAGCTCCCACCGACCTGTGTGCTTTACCTGGGTGCCGTCGAACCCCGCAAGAACCTGGGCCAGCTCGCCGACGTCTGCCGCGCCATCGGGGTACCGCTCGTGCTCGGCGGCCCGGTGCTCGCGCCGCAGGCCCGGCCTGCCGGTGTCACGCATCTCGGCTACGTGGACGGTGCGGACCTCCCTGCGCTCTACGGCGCCGTCACCGTCGTCGCCTACCCGTCACGCTACGAAGGCTTCGGGCTGCCCCCGATCGAAGCGATGGCGAGCGGGGCGGCCGTGGTCGCCACGGCGGTCGGTGCCCTGCCCGACGTCGCGGCCGGCGGGGCCGAACTCGTGGCGCCGGGGGATGCCGACGCGCTGCGATCGGCGATCACCGCTCTGATCCGCGACCCCGAGCGGCGCACCGAGCTGGCGCGGGCCGCGGTCGAGGTGGCCGGCCGGCTGTCCTGGGATCGGACCGCGGCGGCGACGATTGCGGCCTACGAGCGGCTCGGGGTGCGGGCCGCATGAGCCCGAGCGAACCGACGGACCGCTCGGTGCCGGCCGGCGCGCCACGGCTGCTCGCAGTGTCCCCGACGGGGTTGCGCAGCGGCGCCGAGGTCGTGCTGCGCGACTACCTCACGGCTGCGGTCGGGGCGGGCTGGCGTGTTGAATGCCTCCGGCCGGCGGGCCCGTTCGACGACGAGATGCGATCCGTCGCGATCCCGGGCGGTCGCATCGCCGAGCAGAAACTCCCCGCCGGGCCGTTGGCGGTGGCCATCCCCCGCATGTTCGTCAACGTCGTGCGGGCGTCCCGGCGCATCCGGCGGGCCGCCGAACAGGCCGACGTCGTGGTCGTCAACGGCGTGTTCGGTCTGCTCGCGTTGCGTCTGGCCCGCACCCGTCGCCCCGTCGTCTGGATCGTCCACGACGCCACGATCCGCCCGCTGATCACCCCGCTCGTGGGCCTCGGCTTACCGGTGGTGCAGCGGGCGATCGCCGTGTCGGAGACGGCTGCGGCGGTGCCGCGTTCGTTCGGGATCCCGACCACGGTCGTGATGAACGGAGCGCCCACGCACGCCGCCGGGGCGGATGCGGGCACCACACCGCTGGTCGATGCCGCGCCGGTCGAGCGGGCACCGATCGTCGGCATCAACGCGGCGCTCACCCCGTGGAAGGGCCACCGGGTCTTCCTCACGGCCATGGCCGCAGTGCCCGAGGCCACGGTCGAGGTGATGGGCGGACCGTTCCCGAAAGACGGCGCGTACGTCGCCGGACTCCGGGCGCTCGTCGACGAACTCGGGATCGAGGCGCGGGTGCACTTCCTCGGCCATGTCCCCGACCCGGCCGCCGTGATGCGCCGGTGGTCCGTCGCAGTGAATGCCTCGATCGAGCCCGAAGCGGCGCCGCTGTCGGTGCTCGAAGCGATGAGCCTCGGGGTGGCCGTCGTCGCGACCGACCACGGCGGCTCCGCGGAGCTGCTGAACCACGGCGCCTACGGCGTGCTCGTGCCCGTCGGCGATGCCGATGCCATGGCGGGCGCAGTGCGGGCCCTGCTCGCCGACGAGGGGCGGCGGCAGCTCGTCGCCGACGCCGGGCGGCGCCGGGCTCGCCATGCGCACCGGATCGACGACGCGGCCCGGCGGTTCCTCGAAGTGGTGCGCGCCGAGATCGGTCCGGTCCGCCCGCTGCGGGCGATGTTCGTGAACGAGAACATCGGTGGCCACGCAACCGTCCACTTCCACCTCGAGCGGCTCCTGCACGGTCGCGCCGACGTCGAGACCGTGTTCCATCACGTCCCGGCACCCGGTCCGCTGCGGCGGGTCCTGAGCGCCCGGATCCCCGGTCTCGCCCGGTTCGACCTCGACGGCCAGTCGTTGCGGGCGCAACTTGCGGCGAGCGCCGTCACGGCCCGGGCGGTCCGCCGAACGCTGGCCGAACG
>JBJTVH010000048.1:0-3942 GCA_046081125.1 Acidimicrobiales bacterium | reverse complement strand
GCCGACGGCGAGGTCGGGGATGCCGTCGGCGTCGAGGTCGCCGGCGCCGGTGACGGAAGTGCCGAATTGGTCGTTGTCCCGCAGGGTGTTGGTGGGTAGGCCGCCGGTGGTGGCGGAGAGTTTGCGGCGGGTCTTGACGGTGCTGTCGGGGTTGAGCATGACGAGGTGGACGGCGCCGCGGTCGGTGCCGCCGTCGTCGTCGCCGGGGGTGCCGATGGCGAGGTCGGTGGTGCCGTCGTTGTCGAGGTCGCCGATGGCGGTGACGGCGGTGCCGAAGCGGTCGTTGGCGTCGATGCTGTTGGTGGGGAGTCCGGTGGCGGCGGTGATCTTGCGGCGGGTTTTGGCGGTGCCGTCGGGGTTGAGGAGTACGACGTAGGCGGCGCCGGCGTCGGTGCCGGAGTCGTCGTCGCCGGGGGCGCCGACGACGAGGTCGCGCACGCCGTCGCCGTCGACGTCGCCCATCGCGGCGACGCCCTGCCCGAACTGCTCGCCGGTGTCCCGCATCGCCCGCGGGTACCAGCCGCCGGCGCCGGTGGTGCCGGGGTCGGTGAGCCAGGTGGTGGGGACGTCGATCACCGAGGTGATGCCGGGGCCGGTGACGCCGACCTGCAGGTAGTCGCCGCCGGGCCCCTCGCTCATGTAGGCCTCGAGGTAGTAGCGGACGCCGGCGGTGAGGGTGACGGTGCCGGCTTTGGACGGGTCGCCGAGGTAGCCGCAGCAGCCGTTCTCGACCGCGATCACCTGGGCGCGTGACGGGTTGTCGTTGGGGGAGATGCGGATGGTGCCCTGGTCGTCGGAGCGCAGGTAGAAGGTGTAGGCGCCGGTGGTGGGCACGGTGACGAACGTGCGCATCCGGAACCCGTACCGGTCGTAGGGGCAGCAGCCCCAGTGCAGGTTGGGGAAGCCGACCCCGGTGGTGGTCGGCGGGATCCCGTCGGGGATCGAGGCGTGATCGGCCCACGGCGAGTACACGCCGCAGTTCGCCCAACTGGGGCAGGTGCCGGCGAACCAGAGGTCGTAGCGGACGGGTTGGGGGCCGGGGCCGGAGGTGATCGGGGGGGTGGCGGTGGGGGTGCCGACGATCTTCTGTTGGGTGAGGACGGTGCCGTCGGTGTTGAGGCGTAGGACGTAGACGGCGCCGACGTCGGTGCTGGCGGTGTCGTCGCCGGGGGCGCCGACGGCGATGGCGGGGGTGCCTTGGAGGGTGCCGATGGCGGTGACGGCGGTGCCGAAGCGGTCGTTGTCGGCGAGGCCGGTGAGGCCGCCGATGGTGGCGGAGATCTTCTGGCGGGCGCGCACGGTGCCGTCGGCGCGGAGGAACAGCACGTGGACCGCGCCGCGGTCGGTGCCGCCGTCGTCGTCGCCGGGGGCGCCGACGATCGCGTCGCGGATGCCGTCGCCGTCGAGGTCGGCGATGCCGGTGACGCCCTGGCCGAGCCGGTCGCCGTCGCGCAGCACCCCGCCGAGACCACCGGCGGAGGTGTCGGACACCTTCGTCGTCGCCTTCGGCAGGCCGCTGAGCCCCCACTTCGCGGCCAGGTACGCCTCGGTGGCCTGCCGCTCGGCGTCGGTGAGCACCCGGTCGTAGACGATCACCTCGCTGATCGCCCCGTCGAAGCGCTCCCAGTTCCAGGGGTAGCCACCGATCGTCAGACCGTTGGGCACCGAGTAGTTGCCGGCGACGCTGCCGAGCAAGGTGCCGTTGCGCCAGTACGAGGCCTGGCCGTTCCCGGTGGTCGCCGAATAGAGCTGCGCCTGATTCGACAACGGGTTGCAGGGTGCGCCGTTCACCCAGCCGTCGAAGTGGGCACGGTCCTGGCAGGCGTCGTGCCAGCCGAGCAGCCAGTTGTTGCGGGCACCGCTGAGGAACCGGCTCCGGTTCGTGCTGGCGTAGTCGGTGCCGACGGCGGCGCCGACCGCGAACACGGTCACGCCCGTCGGATTGAACTGGGTGCGCGTGCTGAGCGTCGTCGCACCACCGGTGCGGATCGCCGGCCGGTCGTTGAGCCCGGTCGCCGACCACGACGCCGGCGGGATGACGGGGCTGAGGTGGTTGCCGGCCCCGGATCGGTCCGCCCAGCGGGTGATGGCCCCGCCGGACCCGGTCGTGATCGACGCGGTGTCGGAGGCGTCGACCCAGAGCACGGGGCCGCCGGCCATCGCCGGGTTGACGTCGGTTGCGACGGTGAGGCCCCACTTGCGCGCCAGGTAGGCCTCGGTGGCCTGCCGTTCGGGGATCGACAGTGTCCGGTTGTAGACGAGTACCTCGCTCACTGCGCCGGCCGAACGCTCCGAGCCCCACAGGAACGCGTCGCCGCCGATCTGCAACCCGTTGGGGGAGGTGTAGCCGCCGGCCTGGGTCCCGATGAGGGTGCCGTCCCGCCAGTACGTCGCCTGGCCGTTGCCGGTAGTGGCGGAGTAGAGGAGCCCGTCGCGTGTCGCCGCCGGGCACGGATGCCCGCCGACCCAGCCGTCGAAGTGGGCGCGGTCCTGGCAGCCGGCGTGCCAGCCGAGCAGCCAGTTGTTGCGGATACCGCTCACGAGCCGGCCGTTGCGCTGCCCGGTGAGCCGACCGACGACGAGGACGGTGGTCGGTCCGGCGAAGTTGGTCATGGTGCCGAGCGGCGTGCCGCCCATGGTCACGACCGCCGGCCGGCCGTTCAGCGCGGTGCGGTCCAGGAACGTGGTCTGCGAGGAGGCGGGGATCGCGCCGGTCGAGGGGTTCGTCGCCACCATCGGTTGGTCAGCGTCGCTTCGGTCCCGCCAGGCGACCACGGACCCGTTCTCGCTGCGCACGAGGCTGGTCTCTGCGCTCGCGTCGTACCACGCGGTGGGGTTCGTGCGGCCGGTGGGCCCGGTGCCGCCCGGGCCGCCGCTGCCGGTCGTGGACACGGCCCACTTCCGCTGCAGGTACGCCTCGATCGGACGCCGCTCGGATTCCGAGAGCACCCGGTCGTAGACGATCACCTCGCGCACCACGGCGATCGATCGTTCGCCCGAACCTCGGCCGCCGCCGATCTGGAGCCCGTCGGGCGCCACGAAGCTGCCGGCCTGGGTGGCGAGGGCCGCGCTGTTGCGCCACAACGTCGCCGTGGATGCCGAGACCGTGGCCGAGTAGAGGATGGTGTCGGTGCTCGCCGGCCGCGCCTGCGTTGCGAGGGGTGCGCCGAACCAGCCCCGGTCCTCGGTGCCCTGCATCCAGCCGATCGTCCAGTCGTTGTTGAGCCCCGAGACCACCCGCTGTTGCGACGACGTCGTCCCCATCGACGCGACCGCCAGCACCGTGGCCTGCGTGGGCTTGAACGAGGTGGTCGTGGCGAGCACGGCGGCGCCGGTCGTACGCAGCCCCGGGAACCCGTCGACGGTCGTGGTGCGCGACGCCGCCGACGCCGCCCCGACGGCGACGAGATCGTTGCCCCGACCCGTGCGGTCCCGCCAGGCGGTGACCACGCCGTCCGTGCGCTGCACGCTCGCGGCGTCGGCGGCGTCGACCCAGAACCGCGCATCGGAGGCCATCGCCCCGCCCGACGCGAGGTTGTTCATCCGGATCACGTGGACGGCGCCGCGGTCGGTGCCGCCGTCGTCGTCGCCGGGGGATCCGATGGCGAGGTCGCCGATGCCGTCGCCGTCGAGGTCGCCGAGGCTGGCGACGGTGGTGCCGAACCGGTCGTTGTCGCGCAGGACCGACTGGGTGCCGCCGAGCGCCGAGATCTTGCGTTGGGCCCGCACCGAGCCGTTGCGGTCGAGGGTGAGCAGCAGCAGCGCGCCGCGATCGGTGCCGCCGTCGTCGTCGCCAGGTTCGCCGACGGCGAGGTCGGGGATGCCGTCGGCGTCGAGGTCGCCGGCGCCGGTGACGGAAGTGCCGAATTGGTCGTTGTCCCGCAGGGTGTTGGTGGGTAGGCCGCCGGTGGTGGCGGAGAGTTTGCGGCGGGTCTTGACGGT
>JBJTVH010000047.1:0-2828 GCA_046081125.1 Acidimicrobiales bacterium | reverse complement strand
CGAGATCGAGGCGGGCACCCCGGCGGTGTCGGCTGCGGACCGTGCCGCGATCGAGGAGATCGTCAGCCTCGGGCTACGGGCGCGCATCAGCGCCCTGAGCCGGGCTCGAGCCGACGAGATCGCCGAGGTCGCCGCGACCGGAGCGTGGGGTGTGCGGCTGAGCCTGCCGATCAGCGATCTGCAGCGCACGGCGAAGTTGAAGCTCTCCGATCGCGAGTACCTCGACCTGGCGATCGAGAGCACGACCATCGCCAAGGAACACGGTCTCGCAGTGATCTTCAGCCCCTTCGACACCACCCGGGCCGATCTGTCGTTCCTGTCGACGGTGCTCGGTGAGCTCTCGGCTCGTGGCACGGTCGATCGCGTTCGCCTCGTCGACACCGTCGGCTGCGCGACCCCGGCGCTGGTGACGATGCTGGTCGGCGTGATGCGCGAGGCCGGCGACATGGAGATCGAGGTCCACTGCCACAACGACTTCGGGCTGGCCGTGGCAAACACCTTGGCCGGCGCACTCGCTGGTGCCGAGCACCTGTCGGTCACCGTCAATGGCATCGGGGAACGGGCGGGGAACGCTGCGCTCGAAGAGGTGGTCATGGCGCTCCGGGTCCTGTACGACCACGACGCCGGCATCGACACCTCCCGGCTGCTGGGCCTGTCGCGGCTCGTCGAGGAGCGGTCGGCGGTGGCGCTGGCCCGGCACAAGGCCGTGGTCGGTACCGGCGCGTTCGCCCACGAGTCGGGCATGGTCGTGGCCGGGGTGCTCGAGGACCCCTTCACCGCCGAGCCGTACGACCCGGCGCTGGTCGGCCAGCAGCGCGTGATCCAACTGGGCAAGAAGAGCGGGCTCGTGTCGCTCAACGCGCGGTTGGCGCAACTCGAACTCGATCCGCCCACGTCGGTGCGAGCGGATCTCCTGGAACAGGTGAAGGACCTCGCACTCGCCCGACGGCGGGCGATCACCGACGATGAATTGGTGCAGTTGGTGGCGGCAGCCACCGGGACGAACGGAGAACGGCGATGACGACGACGCGGGTACTGACGACCCCGGACGGTCCCATGGGCACCTACGAGGCGCTCCCGGCCGAGGGGAACGGGCGCGCCGTGATCGTGATCCAGGAAGCCTTCGGGGTGAACGCGCACATCGAGGACGTCACCCGGCGCTTCGCCGCCGCCGGCTACGCGGCGGTCTCCCCGCATCTGTTCCACCGGTCCGGCGGTGGGACCTACCCGTACGATGCGCTGGCATCGGCCGGTCCGGCGATCGAGCAGCTCTCCGACTCGAAGCTCCTCGACGACGTGGACGCCTGCATCGACCACCTCGGCGGCCTGGGGTTCCCGAAGCACCGGATCGCGATCGTCGGGTTCTGCATGGGGGGTCGCGTCACGTTCCTGACGTCGGCCAATCGGACCCTCGGCGCCGCCGTGGGCTTCTACGGCGGCGGCATCGTGGTCCAGCGCCGCCCGCAGTTCCCGCCCCTGATCGACTCGTCGAACCGCCTCCGCACCCCCTGGCTGGGCCTGTTCGGTGATCTCGACCCGCACATCCCGGTCGAGGAGGTCGAGGCGCTGCGGGAGCGGCTCGTCACCTCTCCCGTCGAGGCCGAGATCGTGCGGTACGAGGGCGCCGACCACGGATTCCACTGTGACGACCGGGCGGTGTTCCACGCCGAGGCCGCCCGCGACGCCTGGGCTCGCACCCTGGCATGGCTCGACCGCCACCTTGCGGACCGAGTCGTCCTGCGCCGTGAGCCCAACGCCGAACTCACCGTCGACCCGGCGACGGGGGTCGGCCGGATCACGATCGATCGTGCCGACAAGCTCAACTCGATCACGTGGAAGATGCGCTGGGAGTTGCTGCGCTGCGTCGAGCAGGCCGACCGTGACCCCCGCGTCCGGGTGGTGGTGATTCGCGGCGCCGGGGACCGGGCGTTCAGTGCCGGCGGGGACATTCCTGAGTTCCGGCGCCTACCCACCGAGAGCCTCGCCGACCTCGCCTACCCGCTCGGCGCGCCCGAGCGGTGCTCGAAGGCGACGATCGCCGCCATCGACTGCCACTGCTACGGCGGTGGGCTCGAGTTCGCCCTCTCGTGCGACTTCCGCATCGCGACGGACAAGTCGCGCTTCGCCTTCCCCGAGATCACGCTCGGCGCAATGCCGGGCAGCGGGGGAACGCAGCGCGCCGTGCGACTGATGGGGGTCACGCGCGCCAAGGGAATGGTGCTGACCGGTCAGCCGATCGACGCCGTCAAGGCCGAGCACTGGGGACTCATCACCGAGGTCGTTCCCGAGGCGGACTTCGACGCCCGGATCGAGGAACTGGCGCTCCGACTCGCCGGCCTGTCCCCCCTGGCGGTGCAGTTCGCCAAGGAGGTCATCGACAACGCGCCGGACGCGTCGTTGTCGGCCGGTCTCCGGATGGAAGGCAAAGCGATGACCGTGCTGGTCGGCCTGGACCACTTCGCCGAAGGCGTGGAGGCGTGGAAGGAGAAGCGGCCCCCGGTGTTCCGATGACCGGGCAGCACACCGTGGCCGTGGCGCCCGCCGACGGGCGCCACGAGGACGACCGGTTGATACGTGGACGGGGTCGGTACCTCGCGAACGTGCCGCGCGGTCCACGGACGCTCCATGCCGTGATCGTGCGGAGCGAGACCCCGCACGGCCGCATCCGCGCCGTCGACGGCGCAGCGGCGATGGCCGTCGACGGGGTCGTGGCCGTCCTGACCGTCGACGACCTGCGGCCGGTGCTCGACCCGTTGCCCAGCATCGTGCCCGGCGCTCCGGCGTACCTGCCGCTCGCCGCCGGCACGGTCCGCTACGTCGGTGAGCCG
>JBJTVH010000046.1:0-15857 GCA_046081125.1 Acidimicrobiales bacterium | reverse complement strand
GCCGCCCTGCGCGCCGGCGACGTTGTCGGGTGCGGCGCAGCGGTCGACGCCGCCTACTGCTCGCCCGACGAGTCCCGGCTCGCCTGGTGGCGGGCCGGGCTCAGCCCGCGGCCTCGACGGTGACCGGCACGCCGTTGAGCGCAACGTTGCCGCTCAACGGATCGAGGAAGGCGTCGTCGGTGAGCACGTTGGCGTTCACCCCCCGGTACTCCTGCGCAACGCGCAGCTGCACCCCGGGCAGGTTCTGCCCGAACCCGTGGGGCAGGCTGACCACGCCGGGGCGGATCCCGTCGGTGATCTCCACCGCCACCGACACCTGCCCCACCCGGGACCGCACCGTCGCCGGTGCCCCGTCGACGAGGCCGAGCCGGTCGGCGTCGTCGGGATGCACCTGCAACGTGCAGCGGTTGCGGCCCTTGGTCAGCACGCGGACGTTGTGCATCCACGAGTTGTTGGAGCGCACGTGGCGCCGCCCGACGAGGACCATCGACGCGTCCCAGTCCCTTCCGAGGGATTCCTCGAGGCGGCCGAGGTCGTCGCGCAGCATCGGCGGCACCGCTTCGATCCGCCCCGACGGGGTGCGCAACAGCTCCGGGATCCGATCCGGTTGCAGCGGGCCGAGATCGACCCCGTGCGGGTTGGCCTCGAGCACCGCGAGGCTGAGCCCGCCCGGTCGGGCACCGAAGCCGTCGCCGTAGGGCCCGGTGCGCAGCATCAGATCGAGCAGGCGCTCGGGCCCGCGGCGGTCGCCGACCATGGCCAGCAGTTCGTCGGGATCCCGGCCGTGGACCAGGCCGTGGTCGTCGCGCACCGCCGCCTTGGCCAGCCCGCGAGCGGCCTCGTCGTCGAGCGGGCCGACGTCGGCGTGCGCGCCCGCACCGGACGCGATCGCAGCCAGCCGCAAGAGGATCTCCCATTCGGCCGGCCGGCCCGGTTCGGGGGCGACGACGGCGGGCGAATAGTTGGCGACGTTGCGGACGGCGAAGTTCAACAGCGCCAGGTCGTAGTGCGACTTCTCCAGCGCGGAGGGCGGCGGGAGGATCACCGTGGCGTGACGGGTCGTCTCGTTGACGTACGGGTCGACCGAAACCATGAACTCGAGCGACGCCAAGGCCGCGTCGAGCCGGCCGGCGTTCGGGTTGGACGCCACCGGGTTCCCCCCGATAGTGACCATCGCCCGCACCTGACCCTCACCCGGGGTCTCGATCTCCTCGGTGAGGGCCGACACCGGGAACTCGCCGAACGCCTCGGGCCGGCGCCCGGCCCGGCTGACCACCCGGCCGACGGTCACGCCGCGGCCCCGCCCGGGCGCACCCTTGGTCGAGGGCTGCCCCACCGCACCCATCGGGAACATCGCCCCGCCGATCCGGTCGAGGTTGCCGGACAACAGGTTCACGACGTCGACGAGCCACGACGCCAGCGTGCCGAACTCCTGGGTGCAGGTGCCGATACGGCCGTAGACCGCGGCGGTGGGCGCCGCGGCGAGGTCGTGGGCGAGGGCGCGGATCGCCCCGGCGTCGATGCCACACACCGGCGCCACGGACTCGGGGGTGAACCGGGCGAGCACGCCGGGCAGGTCGTCGAGGCCGTTGGTGTGCGCCGCCAACCGCCCGGGGCGGGCCAGGCCGTCGGCCAGCAGGACGTGCGCAACCGCGGCGAGCAGGTGGGCGTCGGTGCCGGGCCGCACGGCCAGGTGACGGTCGGCGACCGCGGCGGTCTCGCTGCGGCGCGGGTCGACGACGACCACCGTGCCACCCCGGGCCCGGATGGCGGCGAGCCGGCCCGGGAAGTCGGGGGCGGTGCACAACGAGCCGTTGGACGCCAACGGGTTCGCGCCGAGCAGGACCAGGAAGTCGGTGCGGTCGAGATCGGGGACCGGGACGGCGACGGACCCGAACATCAGGCCGGCCGACAGCTCCTTGGGCCGCTGGTCGACGGTCGACGCGGAGAACCGGTTGGAGGTGCCCAGTGCCAGGATCACGTTGCGGTTGTAAAGCAGCGGGCCGAGGCTGTGGGCGCCTGGGTTGCCGAGGTAGACGGCGACGGCGTCGCGCCCGTGCTCGGCCAGGATCGGCATCAACCCCGCCTCGACGGTGGCGAACGCCTCGTCCCAGTCGACCTCGACGAACACGCCGTCGCGCTTGACGACCGGCCGGCGCAGGCGGTCCGGGTCGTCGTGGAGGTGGCCCAGCGTCGTGCCCTTGGGGCACAGGAACCCGTGGGAGAACACGTCGTCACGGTCGCCCCGGATGCGCTGCACCCGGTCGCCGGTGAGGCCGATCTCGAGCCCGCAGCCGGCCTCACACAGCGGGCAGGTGCGGATCGCCGTGCGCTCGATGGTGCGGCCGTCGGGCGGCGGGGTCACGTCGGATGCCATCCGCCGAGCATGGCACCCCCAGCTAGCGGGTCAGGACCTCGACGCCGTCGTCGGTGACGAGCACGGTGTGCTCGAACTGCGCGGTGCGCTTGCCGTCCCGGGTGACCGCGGTCCAGTCGTCGGGCCACACCTGGTGCTGCACGGTGCCGAGCGTGATCATCGGCTCGATCGTGAACGTCATCCCCGGCCGCAGCACCGTGGTGGCCCGGGGGTCGTAGTAGTGCGGGATCTGCAGGCTGGCGTGGAACTGCTCGCCGATGCCGTGCCCGACGAAGGCCCGCACCACGCCGTAACGGTACGGGCGGACGTGGTCCTCGATGGCCTTGCCGATCGCGTTGATCGGCGCACCCGGACGCACCGCCGCGATCGCCGCCTCCAGCGACCCCCGGGTGACCTCGACGAGGCGCACGAACTCGGGCGCCACGTCGCCGACCCCGAACGTGGCGTTGGTGTCGCCGTGGACGCCCTCGCGGTACAGGGTGACGTCGAGGTTGACGATGTCGCCGTCGGCGAGCGGGCGGTCGTCGGGGATGCCGTGGCAGATCACCTCGTTGACCGAGGTGCACACGCTCTTGGGGAACCGGCCGTAGTTGAGCGGGCTCGGGTAGCCGCCCATCTCGATCGACAGCTCGTGCACGAACACGTCGATCTCGTCGGTGGTGATCCCGGGGCGCACCAGCTCGCCGGCGCGGCGCAGGATCTCCGCCGCCGATGCGCACGTGCGGCGCATCCGCGCGATCACCTCGGGCGACTTCGCCGCCGGCTCGTCCCACCGCACCGGCACCCCGGTGTCGGCGTACGGGGGGCGCTCGATGCCGGCCGGCACGGTGCGCATCGGGCTCACCCGGCCGGGCATCAAGCGGCCCTCGCTCGGCTTGTGGCAGCGCTTGTACTTGCGCCCGCTGCCGCACCAGCAGTCGTCGTTCGACTTCGGGGTCACGGTCGGGGACGTCACGTCGTCCAGGCTAGGACGGCCCCTGCCCGACCGCTCGCCGGAGCGTGCCCCTAGCCTCGTACCGAGCAGCCATGACCCCCGAACCCCCGCCGCAGGCGTCCGACCCCCCGCCGCAGGCGTCCGAATGGCGCCCCCTCAACCCTCGCATCACCGTGCTGTGGCGGTGCACGTGGTTCCTCGCCGGGGTGCCCGTCGGCGTGCTCGTGACCGTCGCCGTCCTCGTCGCCGCCGGGCCCGTCGGCGGTTCGTGGTTCCTCACGGCGCTCGTCCCGGTGCTCGTCGCTGCGGCCGTGGGCGGCGCCGGCAGCGTGCTGTGGGTGCCTCGCCGGTATGCCGCCTGGCGCTACCGGTTCGGTCCCGACGCGCTCGAGATCGAACGCGGGGTGATCTGGCGCACCATCTCGGCCGTGCCGTACCAACGCATCCAGCAGGTCGAGATCGAACACGGGCCGATCCAACGCCGGCTTGGCATGGTGTCGCTGCGGGCGATGACGGCGGCGGCGTTGTCGCTGGCCTCGCTGCCGGGCATCAGCACCACCGATGCGGGCGACCTGCGCAGTTGGCTGCTGCACCGGGCCGGACGCGACGACGGAGCCTGACGGATGACCGGCGTCAGCCTCGCCGTCCCGGCCCACGCCCGGCGGCTGCACCCGCTGACCCCGATGCGGGCAGCCGTGCAGTTCGCCCGCAACGGTGCCGTCTCGTTCGTGTTGTTCCTCGTGGCCGACCCGGGTTCGGGCATCGTGCTCGGCACCCTTGCGCTCGCCGCATTCGGCCTGCGGTGCCTGCAGCTGTTCCGGACCCGGTACACCCTCGACGACGTCGAGCTGACCGTGTGGCAGGGGATCCTCAACCGCACCACCCGGGTGGTGTCCCCGGCTCGGGTGCAGCGCGTGGAGGTCACCCGCAAGCTCTGGCACCGGGTCGCCGGCCTCGCCGTGGTCCGCGTCGAGCTGGCCGGCGCGGCGCTCGACCCGCTCCGGATCGAACTCGACGCGCTCGGCCTGGCCGAGGCCGAGCGCGTGCGCGACGCGCTCGAACGAGGCCGGCGCCTCGGGCGCAAGACACCCCCCGGCGAGGGGGACCGGACCGATGGACCGGACGCCAACGGCGATGCCGGCGAGGCTCGCACGGCGGACCGACCGGTGCCCGAAGCGGCGCCGGAGGCACCGGTCCTGGTTCGGCTCGGCGCCGGGATGCTCGCCCTCGGCGGGCTCACCGGCCTTCCGATGCTGATCGTGCCGCCCTTCGTCGTGTCGGGCGCGTTCCAGCTCCGCAACCTGTTCCAGAACGTCGTCGACGACGCGACCCAGAGCGCAACCCGTTCGCTGCTCGATGCGACCCTGCCCGTACTCGCCGCCCTCGGCCTCGTGCTCGTGGCCGCGTGGCTCGCCGCCGCCGCCGGGATGATGGTGATCCGCTATCACGGGTTCCGGCTGTCGCTGGCCGGTGACGACGTCCTCGTGCGCCACGGCCTGTTGGAGACCCGCACGACGGTGATCCCGTTGCGGCGGGTCCACCTCGTCGACGAGCACGCCGCATTCGCGCGGCGCTGGTTCGACCTGACCGCGATCACGGTCCGCACGGCCTCGGGGGACGGGCGCGGCCGCACGGTCCCCGTGGCCCGAACCGCCACCGTCGCCGGGCTCCCTGCGCTGCTGCTGCGTCGCGACGACCTACCGACCACGACGCAGCACCACCCGAGTGCCGCACGGCGCCGGGCGTTCGTACGCCGGCTCGCCGGCACGGTCCCCGCCGCGGCGGTCGGTTCGCTCGGTCTCACCGTCTGGACGGCGGGCGCGGCGGATCTCGCGGTCGTCGCCGGGGCCGGCGCGATCGGTGCGGCGGTCGCCTGGTGGTGGGCCCGCGCGTGGTTCGGCCGCCTCGGCCACGCCCTGCACGACGGCGTGCTCCTGGTCACCGACGGGGTCGTGGTCTCGCATCGGCGCCACGTCCCGCTCGTGCGCGCCCAGAGCATCGCAGTGACCCGCACCCCGTTCCAGCGCCGGGTCGGGCTGTGCACGGTGCGGGTGCACCTGGCCGGCAACGGTCAGGTGTCGGTGCCCGACGTGTCCGCCGAGCAGGCCCTACGGATCGTCGAGGCGCTCCCCGGTCTCGGCCCGATCGACCAGGCGCACTGGCGCGCCCGCCTCGCGGAGGTCGTCAGTCCACGACGGGCGGCGCCCAGCCGACCGCCCCTCACGATGGCTCGGTGGCGTCTCCTGCTTCGATGCCGAGCTCGGTGAGCACTTCGACCGTGTGTTCGCCAAGTGCCGGGAAGGTGAGGCGTGGTGCGCACGGAGTGCCGTGGAACCGCGCTGGCGGCAGGGGCTGGCGGACCCGGCCCACGACGGCGTGGTCGAACTCGACGAGCGACTCGTTGGCGACGACCTGCACCTGGCTCGGCACGTCTGCGAGGCCGGTGACCATCCCACACGGCACATCGTTGTCGACGAGAGCCTGGTATGCGTCGGCGACGCGCAGCGCTTCGAATGCCGCCGTGAGCATCGCGCCGAGCGTGGCGTAGTTCCCGGCGTTGGCGACGGAGGCGTGCGTGTTGAACCGTTCGTCGTCGCACCACTCGGGATGCCCGGCTGCACGGAACAGACCGAGGCGTTGCTCGAGCGTCCCGGTGAAGTACACCAGCTCCCCGTCCGCGCACCGAGTGAGCGAATACGTCTGCGCGATCGTCGGCCCGGCCTTCACGTCGCTGTCGAGGAGCGTGTGCCCCATCATCCCGTCGGTCCACAGGAAGTTGAGTGACGCGTCGAGCATAGAGAGCTCGATGTGCTGCCCCTCGCCGCTGCGCTCACGTCGGAACAGCGCGGCGCAGATGGCCTGGGCGGCGTAGCAGGCCGTGGCCTTGTCGACGACTGCGTGCCGCACGAGGTCGGGGAACGGGATCTGGGGGTTGACCTGCACGGCGACGTGCCCGGTGATGGCCTGGATGACCGGGTCGAACACGGGTCGGTCGGCCATCGGTCCCTTCAGGCCGTACCCGGAGATCTCGACGGTGATCAGCCGGCGGTTCGTCGCGCGGAGCTCCTCGTGACCGAGTCCGAGGCGCTTCATCACGCCCGGGCGGAAGTTGCTGAGCACGACATCGGCCGTGTCGATCAGGGCGCGGGCGATCTCGCGCCCGCGCTCGTCGTCGAGATCGAGACAGACCGACCGCTTCCCCCGGTTGCAGTTGACGAACAGCGCGTTCATTCCGCCCTTGCTGAACGAGGCCAGCGGCCGCGACCGGTCGCCGATGCGCGGCTCCTCCACCTTGATGACGTCGGCACCCTGATCGGCGAGCATGGCGCTGCCGACCGGTCCCGACGCAACCTGACTGAAGTCGATGATCCGAACCCCGTCGAGGGGCCCGTCCCCGGACCGTGTGCTCATGAATCTCCCATGTTCGTGGGCCGAGTCTCGGCCGTACCGTCTACGTCTGCGCGGGATGATCGCCCCGGTGGAAGTCCGGTTGGAAGTACTCGACGAGATCCTCGAACGTCGGTTTCACGCCCCCGTCACCGCTGCCGGCTTCGGCTCCAGCGATGCCCGCGAAAACGCTCGGCGGCATGCTGCGGATCTCCGCGAGCGCTTCGGGAGGCAGCTCGCCGAGGCCGTCTCGCACCCATACATCGCGCACGTTGGCGCCGACGCGGACGCTGACGAGCCGATCGGAGTCGCAGACGACGTCGATCAACGCGGGCCGGCCCGACGCAAAGGCACGGTCGAGCGCGGGCCTGATGTCGCGCTCGTCCTCGACACGTTGCACATGGCATCCCACCGGTTCGAACATCCGGTCGTACCGGATGTCGCCGAGGTCTCCGGTGCCCTTCCGCTTCGGGTAGTAGAGGTCGTGCGCCCATCCGCGTCCGCCCCACGACGCGTTGTTCAACAGCACCACCACCGAAGGGAGGCCGTAACGCACCATCGTCTCCATGTCCATGCCCGAGATGCCGAACCCGCCGTCGCCGATCAGTGACAGGACTTGGCGTCCCGGCCGTGCGATCTGCGCGCCGATCGCCATGCCGATGCTGTGGCCGAGCGACATGTACAGCCCCGAGTCGAGCACGTTGCCGGCGTACTTCGCCTCGAACTTGTCCGTCATGTTCGTCGAACCCACGAACGAGTCGAGGATCAACGTGGACGAACCGTCCAGACAGTCGGCGATCTCCTGGCACAACACGTTGGGGTGGATCTTCGCCTTGCCCCGGTCGCGTTCGACCGAGCGCCTGTTGGACGCCCGCCGTTGCTCGGCGGTTCGCGCCAGCGCGTCCGTCCACGCCACGTGGTCGACGGCTCGCTCGCGCAGCGCCTCCTTCGCGCACGTGATCATCTGGCGCAGCACTGGCTTGAGGCTCCCAATGACCGCCAGGTCCGTCGGAATCCCGTACCAGAGATCCTCGGGCCGCTCCTGGACCTGGGCCCATGCGCATCGGTGATTCCAGCCGGGCTCATCGAAGTAGCCGTCCAGCGACGACACCCGGTGGCCGAGCACCACCACGAGATCGGCGTGCTCGAGGAACCCACGGCGCAGCGCCGGGGTGAAGCTCAGACGATGCGACTCCGGTACGGCCCCGCGACCCATCCGCCTCCCGCACGTCGGGACCTCGAGTAGCTCCACCAACTCGTTCAACTCGGCGGCTGCGTCGGCCCAGAACACGCCGTCACCGTTGACGATCACCGGTCGCTCGGCGCCGATCAGCCGCTCGACGAGGTCGCGAACGGCCGTCGGGTCCGCAGCGGTCGGAGGCACCCGAACCACCCGGTCGGGTTCCCGCACGTAGTGACGTTGCGGCTCGGATCCCTTCCACTGGTTCACGTTCAACGGCAATTCGACCGCCACCGGTCCCGGCGTACCGTCCATCGCCCGGTGAAGCGCCTCACGGACCCAGAACGACGCCATCCGGACATCCGGGATGCGGATGGCGAACTTCGCGGCGTGCTCCATGACTCGCGTGATGAGCGCCGGGCTGAAGTTTCCCTGGCCGGACGGTAAGCCGTCGGCCGACAACGGCGTCGACGTGGCCAGTAGGACGACCGGGCTGCTCACTCCCCGGGCATGGAACATCCCCGGCACCGTGTTCATGGCACCGTTGACCAGGCTCGTGAAGACCACGCCCGGTCGCCGCGTCGTTCGGGCGTATCCGTCCGCGGCGTAGGCAGCCGTCTGCTCGTGGCGCACCACGACGGCCCGACCCCCGCCGCCCATGAAGTCGCCGAGCAGGTTGTCCGTGATGCCGGGGATCCCGAACATCACCTCCACGCCGGCGTCGAGGAACGCTTGCGCGACGTAGCCACCTCCGTAGCCGGGTTCCGACGTCACCTGACTTGCCTCCACTCAACGCCCCTTCGCTCGCTACGCGTACCTCGACGACGATCGACTTCGCGGCGACCACCGACGTGGCAGGGAGGGTCTTAGCGCACTCGACGGCCGACCACTCGCCCGACGACCACGATCGCGCCACCGGCCCCCGGGCCCGAGCTTCTGGAACCTCGCAAGCCCTGGTCAGGTGTTGTTCGCTTCCCTTTCGGCGCTCGAAGCCGCCTCCCTACGTTGCGCGCCGACCGGGGCGGACGGGACGGGGGGTCGGGACATGGCGGTGGAGCGCACGACGGGTCGAGGTGAACCGTCCCGCCGGCGGCCCCGGATCGCGCCGAGCCTGATCGGGTTGACCGTCGTCGGGGCCTGCGTCGTGCTCGCCGTCGTGTGGAACGCCACGAGCGACGCCACCAGCCCGGTGGTCGTCCTCGCCCGCGACGTGGCCCGGGGCACGGTGCTCGCCGGCGCCGATCTGCGCGTCGAGCGGGTGCGGGTGCCCGACGCCGTGCCGACGATCACCCCGCAGGACGCCCGCCGCCTCCTCGGCCGAGTCGTGACGGTCGACCTGCCCGCGGGCACGCTCGCGTCGGCGTCGTTCCTCGCCGACCGCCCGGCGGCGGCCGGGAACGAGCGGGTGGTCGGCCTTGCGCTCGGCGCCGGTGAGACCCCGCTGCGGCTGCGTCGCGGGGACCGGGTGGACGTGATCCGCACCCCGACCGCCGGCACCGGCGTCGCCCCCGCCCCCGAGGTGCTGGTCACCGGGGCCGTCGTGGCCGACGTCGAGACCGCCGACGACACGCAGCGCACGGTCCGGGTCGGGGTGATCGTCCCCGCTACCAGCGCGCCGGTCGTCGCAGCGGCGATGGCCAACCGGCAACTGCGCCTCGTCGGCGCCGGTGCGCCCGACGGCGGTCCGAGGGGTGGCGCATGACGGTGCTCGCCGTCGCCGGCCTGCCCGGGGCACCGGGCGCCACGAGCCTTGCGCTCGCGCTCGCCGCCCGGATCCCGGGCGCGGTGCTGGTGGAGGCCGACCCCGACGGGGGCGTCCTCGCCGTCCGCCTCGACCGGCCCGTCGGCCCCGGCCTCGCCGGGCTGGTGAGCGTGGCCCGCAACGGCCTCGACGTTGCCGGCCTGGGCCAGGTGGCGACCGACACCGGAGGGGTCCGGGTCGTGGTCGCCGAACCGGCCGCCTCGACGGTCACCGCCGTGCTCGGCGCCGGGGCCGCCCGCCTCGCCACTGCGCTCGCCGCCGTGCCGATCCCCGTCGTGGTCGACCTCGGCCGGCTCCGACCCGACGGCCCGGGCGCGCCGCTGCTGGCATGCGCCGCCCGCGTGGTGGTCGTCGCCCGGCCCGACACCGAACGGGCCGCATGGCTGCAGGCCCTCCCACCCGCACCGCAGTGGGGTCTGGTCACCGTGGGTCGGGGTACGCACCCGCCGGCCGAGGTGGCAGCGGTGGCCGGCTGGCGCCTCCTCGCCTCGCTCCCGGACCTCCGGCGGCGGGTTCCGCACCTGCGCCCCGGGTCCGCCGGGCGGGACCCGCTCGCCGCGCTGGCGCACACGCTCACCGCCGACCTGCAACCGCACGAGGCCGCGAGCCTGCGATGAGCGCCCTCGCGGGCCTTGCGGCGGTGGACGCCGGCGTCGTCGCCCGCCTCGCCGGGCAGGTGCGGGAGGGTGTCGCCGCCGACCGGCTTCGCCGGGATCGCCTCGGGCAGCGCCGGTTGTCTCCCGCCGACGAACGCCACCTCGTGCGCAGCCTGGTCGCCGACGCCCTCGACGCGCTGGCCAGCGAGCGCCTCGTCGCCGGCGCCCCCCTGCTCGACGACGCGACCGAAGCGGCCCTCGCGGACCGGATCGCCGCCGCCGTCGACGGCCTCGGGCGCCTCCAGGTGCACCTCGACGACCCCGACGTGCAGGACATCCACGTGCACGGCGCCGCACCGGTCTGGTTGAAGCGGCGCAACGGCACCCGGGAGTGCGCCGATCCGGTGGTCGACCACGACGAGGAGCTCGTCGAACTCGTCCGGCTCGCGGCGGCGCGTGCGGGCCGGGGCGAGCGCCGCTTCGATGCGGCGTCGCCCGAGCTCAACCTGCAGCTGCCCGACGGCAGCCGGCTGTTCGCCGTAATGGAGGTGTCGCGGCGGCCGGCGGTGGTGATCCGCAAGCACCTTGCGTCACTCAGCGATCTCGGTGAGCTCGAGCGGCGGGGCCTGATCGACACCGCGCTGCGGCGGTTCCTGGCCGCTGCGGTCGCGGCCCGGCGCAACCTCATCGTCACCGGCGGGACCGGCACCGGGAAGACCACGTTGCTGCGGGCGCTGCTCGACCTCGTCGAGCCGACCGAGCGCATCGTGACCATTGAGGACGCCTACGAGTTGGGCCTCGACCGGTTCCCCGACCGGCACCCGGACCACGACGCGCTGCAGTCACGGCCGGCGAACACCGAGGGTCGCAGCGAGATCACGGTCCACGACCTCACCCGGATGGCCCTGCGCATGGACCCGGACCGGGTCATCGTCGGTGAGGTTCGCGGCGCCGAGGCGTTCCCGATGCTGCTCGCCATGAGCCAGGGCAACGACGGTTCGATGTGCACGCTGCACGCGGACTCCTCCCGGGCGGCGTTCTGGAAGCTCGCCGCCTACGTCGCGCTTGCCGAACACGGCCTGCCCGTCGAAACCGTGAACCTGCTCGTCGCCGGCGCGGTGCACTTCGTCGTGCACCTCGCGATCGTCGACGGGGTTCGCCGCGTCGTCAGCGTGCGCGAGGTCGTCGACGCCGACGGCGTGCAGATCGTGTCGAACGAGGTGTTCGCCCCCGGACCCGACGGCCGGGCCCGGCCTGCGGCACCCCTGCGGGACGCCACCGCAGCGCTGCTGGCCACGTCGGGGTACCACCATGGGGCGACGCAGTGGCGATGAACCCTGCGGCCGCCGCGGCGCTCGGCGCGGGCGCCGGGATCGGTGTGCTGCTCACCGTCGCAAGCCTGCGCGGCCGGCCGATCCTCACCCTGCCGACGGGCGCACGCGCCCGGCGCAGCCTGCTCGCCGGCGTCGCCGGCACCGCCGGCGCGCTCGCCGGCTGGCTGCTCACCGGGTGGGTCGCAGCGGGACTCGCGCTCGGCGCCGCCGCGGCCGTCGCGCCCGGAGCCTGGACCCGGTCGCGCCGGTCCCGGCGCGACCTGCAGGTCGTCGACGCCGTCGCCACCTGGACCGAGTTGCTCCGGGACACGATCGGCGCCGCTGCCGGTCTCGAACACGCGCTGGTGGCGGTCGCGCCGCTGGCGCCGGCACCCATCGCCGAACCGGTGCGACGAGCCGCCGCCCGCCTCGAGGTGGGCCCGCTCCCCGACGCGCTGCGCGGCCTGGCCGCCGACCTCGATCATCCCAGCGCCGACTTCGTGCTCGCGGCGCTGCTGCTGGCCGCCGAGCGGGAAGCCCGCGACCTCGCCCCGCTCCTCGGACGGCTGGCCGACGCGGCACGCGACGACGCCTCGCTGCAGCGCCGCATCGGCCTCGACCGGATGCGGCTACGGACCTCCGTCCGGGTGATCACCGGCAGCATCATCGTGTTCCTGGCCGGTATCGCCCTGACCGACCGGAGCTACCTCGCGCCCTACGACGCGCCGACCGGGCAGCTCGCCCTGGTCGGCATCACCCTGGTGATCCTGCTCGCCCTGGGCGCGATGGCCCGGCTCGGCCGGCTGGGACCCACCGAACGGTTCGTCGGCCCGTTCGTGGGCCCGGCCGCCGGCCCGTTCGCCGGCCCGGCCGATGCCGGCCGGACCGCCACGGAGGCGGTGGGGCGATGATCGGCGCGCTCGTGCTCGGCGTGGTCGGCGGGTGCGGGCTGTTGCTCGCCGCCCGGGGGCTGTTCGCCCGCCCGCGGATCGCGGACCGGTTCGCTGCGCTCGGTCTGGTCCCACGCCCCGATGCGCACCCCGGCCGCTCACAGCGCCGCGACCAGGACCTGCGCATCACGGGCCGGGACCATGCCCGGCTCGCCGTCGAACGGATCGCCGCCGGGCTCGCCGGGCTCGCCGTCCCCGCGGCGTCCGCCGGGATCGCCACCGCAGGCGGGGTGGCGGTGCCCTACGGCCTCGCCCTCGTCGCCGGACTCGTCCTGGGTGCGGCCGGCGTCGCCGCACCCGAGGTGCTCCTGCGATCGGCCGCGGCCGCCCGCCGCCGCAGCTTCGTCCACGGCCTGTCGGCCTACCTCGACCTCGTCGGCGTGCTGCTCGCCGGGGCCGCCGGCACCGAGACCGCACTCGTCGCCGCAGCCGCCTCGGGCGACAACTGGGTGTTCGTGGAGATCCGTCGGGCGCTCGCTCACGCCCAGACCCTCCAGCGGTCGCCCTGGGACGCGCTGGCCGAGCTCGGCGAGGCGATCGGGGTCCGGGAACTGATCGAGCTCGCCGCCTCGGTGCGCCTTGCCGGTACCCACGGGGCGAGGATCCGCTCGACCCTGGCCACCCGGGCCGACACGCTGCGCCGGCGCCGGCTCGACGAGGCCGAGCACGCCGCCACCGCGGCGACCGAGCAGATGGCGCTGCCGAACGTGGCGCTGTTCTGCGGCTTCCTCGTCCTCGTCGGGTATCCGGCGATCGCCTCGATCCTGGCGGGCGACTGAGGGCGGCTGCGATGACCCGCCGACCGATCCAGCACCCCGGCAGGGGACGACAGCACCCCGGCAGGGGACGACATCACCCCGGCAGGGGACGACACGGAGGGCAGATCCATGGAGCTGATCGCGTGGCAGTTGGCGTGGGCGCACACCCGGGCCCGCTGGGCGGCGTCCCGGGCGAGCGACGACGGCGAGGTGAGCCTGACCACCGTCATCCTGGCGTTCGTGCTCGCCGGGCTCGCGCTCTCGGTCGGGGCGATCATCGTCGCCAAGGTGACGGCCAAGGCCAACGCGATCCCCGTCGACTGACCGACACCGGGGAGGTCGCCCTGCAGACCGTGCTGGTCACCCCGGTGCTGCTCGCGACGGTGCTCGTGGTCCTCCAGGCCGCCCTGTGGTTCCATGCCGGGCAGCTCGCCAGGCACGCCGCCGCCGATGCCGTCGACGCAGCCGCTGCGCACGGCGCGCGAGTCGCGGACGGGGTGGGTGCCGCCGAGGCCTTCGTGGCCGATGCCGGCGGCCGGCTCGCCGGTCCCCCCGTCGTCGCCGTGTCCGCGACGGCGGTGACCGCCACGGTGAGCGTGCGCGTCCCCCGACTCGTGCCGGGTTGGCCGGCCACGGCCGTCCACCGCACCACCGGGCTGCGCGAGCGCGTGGTCCCCGAGGCCGGTCGATGACCGGCCGGTCGACCCGAACGGCGGACCGCGGCGCACCCGACGGCCCGGATGCCGGAGCCGTACCCGTGCTCGAGCTCGTGCTGCTCACACCGGTCGTGCTCGCCGTGCTGGGGTTCGTGGTGCTGTGCGGCCGCGTCGCCGAAGCGTCCGGCTCGGTACAGGACGCCGCGCGCGCCGCGGCCCGCGCCGCCTCGCTGCGGTCCGACCCGGACACCGCGCTCGCCGACGCCCTCGACGCCGCCGCCCGGCGGCTCGCCCGACGGGTCTGCCCCCGACCGGAGGTCGTCGTGGCCGCCGATCTCCGCCCCGGTGGGCGGGTCGAGGCTGCGGTCAGCTGCGATGTACCCCTGCGCTGCCTCGGCCTGCCGGGCGCACCGGGATCGCTCGCCGTGTCGGCACGGTCCGTCGAGGTCGTCGACCGGTTCCGGGCGGGCCGGCCGTGACCTGCGACCGGGGCAGCGTCTCGGCCGCGGTGGTGCTGCTGACCGGGACGATGCTGGCCGGCGCCGCGCTCGTGCTCGACGGCGGCCGGATCCTGGCGACCCGCCGGGAGGCCGCGGGCCTCGCGATGGCGGCCGCTCGTGTCGGCGCGCATGAGGCCGACATGCGGGCCGGACCGAGCCCGCAGGTCGATCCCGGCCGCGCCGACCGCGCCGCACGGGCGTTGCTGTCCGGCACGGGGGCCCGGGTTGCCGTCGCCGTCGCCGGTGACCGGGTGACGGTGACGGTCGCCCTCACCACCGATCGGGTGCTGCCCGGCCCCGGTGGACCGACCGAGGTCCGGGCGGTGCGCACCGCCAGGTTGATCCCGAGCGAGGAGCCGACACCATGACCGCACCGGGGGACGACCCCTCGTTCGTTCGGGCGCTGAGCGCGCTCGTGGCACTCGTCGCCGTCGTGATCGGTGTCCCGATCGCGCTGGTGGTCGCCGTCGGCTCGCCACTGCCGACGGTGCGACCCGACCCCGGCACCGTCCTCGAAGCGCTGCGTCACGGCGGGGTCGCCCGCTGGACCTTCGTGAAGGTGGTGGCCTGCCTGGTGTGGGCGGCCTGGTTGCCCGCCACCGTCGCCGTGGGGCGGGAGCTCGTGGCCCGCAATCGTCGGCTGCCGGGCGGGGGCGCGCTCCAACGCGCCGCCGCATCGCTCGTCGCCGCCGCCGGGATGGTCGGTGGCGCATGGACGAGCCTGCGGCCGGCCGCGGCGCTCCCGCTCGCCGAGCGCCTCGACCCGGTGCGGTTGACGACCACGGTCCCGACGACCGACGACGCGGCGAGCCCCGTGGTCGTCGGCGCCGCCGAACCACCGGCGACGGTGCCCTACACGGTCGGCCCGCGCGACACCCTGTGGGGTATCGCGGCGCAGGTCCTGGGCGACGGATCCCGCTGGGAGGACCTCGTGCGGCTCAACGAGGGGCGCGTCGTCGCCCCCGGGGTCGTGTTCGGGCGTGACGCCGAACGGTTGCGCCCCGGGTGGGTCCTCGCGGTCCCGGCGCCCACGGTCGACGTGGCGCCCGGCGACACCCTCTGGGCGATCGCCGAGCGGGCGTACGGCGACGGCACGGCCTGGCCCCGGCTGTGGGAGGCCAACCAGGGCCGCCGGTTCGGTGCTCGGGTCTTCACCGACCCGAACCTGATCCACCCCGGCTGGCAGCTCGTCGTGCCCCCCGCCGAGGGCCCCGCACGCCCGGCGGCGGGACCGGACGAGTCCTCGCCCGCTCCCGTGCCCGACCTCCCCCCGGCACCTGCCGCCGCCCCGACTGCGCCCGTGGGGAGCCTGCCGGCACCCTCCACCACCGTCGTGCGCGCCCTGCCCTGCCCGGCGGTGCCCGATACTGATGCCGCCGCGCCGACCATCTCTGCGCCCTCCGCGACGGCGCCGTGCGCCCCGCTGCCCTGCCCGTCGTCGCCC
>JBJTVH010000045.1:0-9782 GCA_046081125.1 Acidimicrobiales bacterium | reverse complement strand
GTCACGGCCGCCCACTCCCACAACGGTCCGATGAGCGCCGGGAGGACGACGGCCGGCAGCCAGCGCCGGGCGGTGCGCGCCACTCGCTCCGACCTGCTCACGCGTCCACCCCGACGGAGCCGAACAGCGCCGAGCGCACGGCGTTCTCGACGGCGAAGAAGGCCGGCTCCTGCATGAGTGCGAGCGTCCGGGGCCGCGGCAGGTCGACGTCGATCACCTCGGTGATGCGGCCCGGGCGCGGCGACAGCACGACGATCCGGTCCGCCATGAGCGCGGCCTCGCTGATCGAGTGGGTGACGAGCACGGCGGTGGTGCCGGTCTCGGCCCAGATCCGCAGCAGCTCGAGGTTCAACTGCTGGCGGGTGATCTCGTCGAGCGCCCCGAACGGCTCGTCCATGAGCAGCAGCTCGGGCGTGAGCGCGAGCGCTCGGGCAATGGCGACTCGCTGACGCATCCCGCCGGACAGCTGCGCCGGCTTGGCCGACTCGAACCCGCGCAGGCCGACGAGCGCCAGCAGCTCCTCCGGGCTCGCCGCACCGGCGACGCCGCGCCCGCCCGCGATCTGGATGGGCAGGCGGACGTTGTCGAGCACCGACCGCCACGGCAACAGCGTCGGGTCCTGGAACACGAACCCGATCCGGTGGTCGCGCCGGGCCGCCGCCGGCGAACGACTACCGATGCTGATCGTGCCCGACGTCGGCGCCGCCACGTCGGCCAACAGCCGCAGCAACGTCGACTTCCCGCAACCGCTGGGGCCGATCAGCGCCACGAACTCGCCTCGTTGCATACGCAACGAGACGTCATCGAGCGCCACCACCTCTCGTCGCTTGAGGGCGAAGCGCTTCCCGACGTGGTCGACGACGACGTGGTCGTCGACGACGTGGTCGCCGATTTCGCTCATGCCGACCTCCCTGGCACGGCGCCCCGGTGGCCACCGGTGGCGTAGAACGTCCGAAGTCCCGCCTGCAGTGCCGTCACCGCCGGCCGTAGCTCGGCGTGACGGTCGGCCGCAGCGCGGGCCTGTTCGGCGACCTCGGCGGCGACGGCGGCATCGTCGACACCGACCACGGCGCCGTCGCGCACGACGTGGCGCCCGGCGACGACGAGGTGGCGGACGTGGCGAGCCCGGGCGCGGGCGACCACGAGCTCGCGCAGGTCGTGCCCCGCACCGGGCACGAGGTCCCGGCCGAGCGCCTCGCCGTCGAGGACCACCGCATCGGCCGGCGAGCCCGGGGCCAGGCGACCCCAGTCGCCCTCCCCCGCCACCGCCACCGGCCCGACGCAGGTTGCGGCGTGGAGCACCGTCGCCGCGTCGACGCCTCGCTCGAGCCCCACCCCGGCGTGCAGCAGGTGCGCGAGGCGCACCTCGCGCAGGGCGTCTTCGTCGTCGTCGAGCGACATGCCGTCGAGACCGACGGCGACCCGTACTCCGTGGTCGAGGAATCGCTGCAGCGGTGCCACACCGGAGCGCAACCGCAGGTTCGACGTCGAGTTGACCGAGATCACGACCCGCCGTTCGGCCAACACCGCAAGGTCGGTGTCGTCGAGCCAGACCCCGTGGGCCACGGTCAGCCGGTCGCTCAACAGCCCGAGGCGGTCGAGGTGGGCGACGAGCCCGTCGGGATGGGCCGCGTCAGCCCACTCGCGCTGCAGGCGAGTCTCGAACAGGTGCGTATGGACCCGCCGACCGGTGCGGGCCGAAGCCTCCGCAACGGCACCGAGCAGCTCGTCGCTGCACCACTGCGGACCGACCGGGCAGTACTGGACGTGGATCCCCGGGAGGCCGGCGACCGCGTCGGCGATCGCGTCCACGACGTCGAGTTGGGCGCCGACCGACGGCGGCGGGGCACCCCAGCGGCGCCGCACGGCGTCCCGTTGTTCGTGGGGCACGAGGGCCAGCACCGACTCGTCGGGCCCGTAGCCCAGGCGATTCCGGTCCGCCATCGGTACGGCGAGCCCGAGCCGTAGACCGATCGCTGCGGCCGTGCGGGCGACGGCCGTGCACTCCTCTACCAGGGCGGCCGGGTCCTGCGTGTTGTGGCAGTGCACCACGCCGGCGACGCCCGAGCGGGCCAGTTTGGCCAGCGCCAGGGCAGCGAGCAGCGGGGGATCGATCGCCGGTTGGAGCGAGAGCGCCGCGATCCACGGCTCCAACGCCTCGTCGTGCGCCCCGTAGGCGATCGTGGGCAGCCCGCGCCCGTGGTCGTGGGCATCGGCGAGCGCGGGGATCACCCAGGACGCGGCGTCGCCGACCACCGCGCCGGCCACCGCGCCGCCCACCGCACCGTCCAGGGTCGCGCCGTTCGGGGCGCCGGGGCCGCGCAACGCGAACCGGCCGTCTGCGACTGCCAGTTCGACTTCGTGCACACCGGGCTCACCCGCAGTGCGCAGCACCCATTGGCCCCGAACGGCTGCGACCACCGGGGTCACTTCCCGGTCGCTCCCTTCAGGATGTCCTCGGTCATGAGCTCGGCGACCGAGATCGGCTTCTTCGCCGCACCCGACTCGACCGCGAACTTCGACGTGGCGTCGAAGACCTCCGGGGAGATCCACAACAGGCCCTTGGGGTTGCCCTTGATCAGCTCCACCTGCGCCTTGGCCGATCCGGTCTCCGGCGCGAGTTCGCTGCCGGCCTCCTTGCCGTACAGCTCGACGACCCGCTTGGCCATCTCCTCCGGGTTCGCCACGGCGTACTCCCAACCCTTCAGGTCGGCGCGCAGCCACTTGATGAGGAGGTCCTTCTGGTCGGCCAGGGTCTTCTCCGTCGCGAAGAACGCGTTGCCGTAGCCCTTGTCACCGAGGTCGGCGAGGTAGACGACGTTGATCGCGACGCCCGAGGCCTGCAGGGCAACACCCTGGCTGGTCGCGTACCCGAGGTACCCGTCGACCTGCTTGGTGCTCAGCACGGCGGGGTCGAAGCCCACCGGGACGAAGGTGACCTTCGACGGATCGACCCCGGCCGCCTTGAGCAACGCCGTCATCTGCGGCCGGTAGCCGTCCGGCAGACCGATCTTCTTGCCCTCCATGTCCTTCAGGCTCATGACCGGCTTCTCCTTCAGGCTCATCACCGCGAACGGCGAGCGCTGGAAGATCGCGGCGAACGCCCGCACCGGGATGCCCTTCTCCCGGGCCAGCACGATGCCGGAGCCGTCGGCGTCACCGAGCAGGACCTTGCCCGCCGCCACGTCGGCCACCGGGTCGATGCCCGGCCCGCCCGACACGAACTCGGCGTCGATCCCTTCGGCCTTGAAGAACCCCTTGTCGAGGGCCATGAAGTGTCCGCCGAACTGCACGAGCTTCTTCCAGCCGAGCTGGAACCCCACCTTCGTGGTCGCGCCCCCGGCCTTGGCCGCCGTGGTGGTGGCGCCGGCCACCGTCGTGGCGGCCCCGCCGGAGGAGTCGTCGCCACAGGCGGCGAGCAGGGCGGAGGCCGCCGGCAGCGATAGCAACGCGCCCCCGGTCAGCGCACCTCGGCGCAGGAACTGCCGGCGATCGAATCGGTCAGACATCGGTCCACTCGCTTTCACAAAAGGGTCGGGAGCACGGAACACCGCGTGGTATACCGTTGTGCACCAATGAGACGAGGGGGATTCCGCTCTGTTACGGCTACGTGAATCGGGGAACGTGTCGTGACGGTCTCGGCGATCGGGCACGCCGTGGCGGCGCTCGCCGCCGTCGCCGCCGGGGGCATCAACGCCGTCGCGGGCGGCGGCAGCCTCGTGTCGTTCCCGACGCTGGTGTGGCTCGGGGTGCCGACGGTGTCGGCCAGCGTCACCAACACCGTGGCGCTCTGCCCCGGTTACGTGGGCGGCACGCTCGCCCAACGAGCCGATCTCGCCGGCCAGCGCCACCGCGTCCGCCGGATGGCGGCGGCGGCCGGTGCCGGGGGCCTCGCCGGCGCCGGCCTGCTCCTCGTCTCCCCGGAAAAGCTCTTCGACCGGTTGGTGCCGTTCCTGATCCTCGGGGCCTGCGTGTTGCTGGGCACGCAGGACCGCCTCAAGCGCGCCATCTACGGCGAGCGGTCCGGCACCGACAGCGGAACCGTCTCCTGGGCCGGCATCGGGGCGATCGGGGCGGTGTCGGTCTACGGCGGGTACTTCGGCGCCGGGCTCGGCATCATGCTGCTCGCCGTGCTCGGTCTGGTGTGCACCGACACCCTGGCGCGGCTCAACGCGAGCAAGCAGTTGCTGTCCGCCGTCGTCAACTGGGTGGCCGCAGCGTTCTTCCTCGTGTCCGGCGAGGTCGCCTGGTCGCTCGCCGCCGTGATGGCCGTCGGCAGCCTGCTCGGCGGCCACCTCGGCGGTCGAGCGGTCGGGCGGATCCCCGCCCAGCGGCTGCGCCGGATCGTCATCGCCTTCGGGATCGTGGTCGCCGCAGTCCAGATCGCCCGGTGGTGACCGGGCCGCCCGGCACGGCGCGCCAGACTGGACCCATGGGTGTCTCACTGACCAAGGACTCGATCGATCTCGGCCTCGTGGTGCGCAACGCCGACGCGTGCCTCGCGTTCTACCGGGACGTGCTCGGCTTCGAACACGCCGGCACGATGCCGATGGGCGGGGGCACGGTGATGGAGCGGCTGCTGTGCGGTACGTCGCTCATCAAGCTCGTCTCGATGGGCGAGCGCACTCCGGCAGCGGCCAACCCGCCCAAGGGCATCGGCGGCGCGACCGGGATGCGGTACTGGACGATCTCGGTGGACAACCTCGACGAGATCATCGCCACGTGCGACGCCGCCGGCGCCACCGTCGTGTGGACCCCCCGGGAGATCCGTCCCGGCGTGCGGGTCGGCATGGTCGAGGACCCCGACGGCAACTGGGTGGAGTTCCTCGAGACGGCCTGACCGGAGCCGACCGGTCGTCGGCGGCAACCGGACCGCCGACGACCGGGAAAACGGTCAGCCCTTCTGCTCCTTGAGCAGGTCGCGGATCTCGGTAAGCAGCTCGGCCTCGGTCGGCCCGGGCGGCGGCGGGACGATCACGCCCTGGCGCTTGCGCACCGCCTGGTACCACTTGTAGATCGCGAACAGCACGAGGCCGGTGAGCACCAGGTCGATCACGGCGTTGAGCACGAGGCCGACACCGACGCGGCTCTTGCCGAGGTCGAAACCGATCGAGGAGAAATCGGGCTTGCCGACGACGGCGGCGATGATCGGCTGGAAGATCGCCTTGACGATGTTGTCGATCACCGCCTTGACGAGACCGCCGAGGATGAACGCGATCGCCAGCAGGATGATGTCGCCGCTCGCAATGAACTCCTTGAACTCGGTGACGAGGCTCTTCTTCTCCGACACGGGACCCTCCGAAGGTAGTCGTTGTGTCGCGGGACCATATCCGACGCAGAGGGATGGGCCGTCCGGCCCAACGACACTCGCCGGAGCCGGCCGGCGGGTCAGCGCGCCGTCCAACCGCCGTCGACGATCACGCTCTGGCCGGTCATGAATCGGCTGCCGTCCCCGGCGAGCAACAGCAGCGGAGCGTCGAGCTCCCACAGCTCACCCATGCGCGGGATCGGCGAGTTCTGGGCGATGAACCGCTGGCTGCCCTCGTCGGTGTCCATGCCGTCGGTCATCTCCGACGGGAACCATCCGGGGCACAGCGCATTCACCCGCACCCCCTTGCGCGCCCACTGCAGCGCCAACTCCCGCGTCAGGTTGACCAGTGCGCCCTTCGAGGCGCAGTAGTGCGCCTGGCTGATCGGGTGCGAACCGACATGACCGAGGATCGATGCGATGTTGATGATCGACCCGCCACCGTTGGCGATCATCGCCGGCGCGGCGAGCTTGGCCAGGTGCCAGCAGGCGGTGACGTTGACCGCCATCGCCTGCTCGAAGTCCTCGAGGGTCTCGGCGTCGATCTTCACCTTGTGGCCGACGCCGGCGTTGTTGACGAGCACGTCGAGGCGGCCGCAGCGCTCGAGCGTCGTGGCCACGATCCGTTCCCGGTCCGCCGCCGACGACACGTCCGCACCGAGCGCCACGGACCCGGGGAGTTCCGCCGCCAACGCCTCGAGCCGATCGGCGCGGCGCGCCGTGAGCACCACTCGGGCGCCGGCTGCGGTAAGGGTGCGGGCGAAGCGGACACCTAGCCCCGACGAGGCACCGGTGACGACGGCGACGCGACCGTCGAGGCGGAACAAGGCGGCGGGATCGGGCTGCTCGACCATGTCGGCGAGCCTACGGCCTGGTCGTTCGCGTCATCGGATTGTCACCGCGACGCCATCCCCTCGTCACCGGCAGAGCCTCGGATGTGCCAGTCGTGTGACAACCGCTCCCGTTCGGTGCACGTCGGCACCGGCGCGCCGTCTACTACCGGCGTGACGACCGGCACCGCACCGTTCGACGTGGCACCGCACGACCGGGTGGAGGCGTGGCACCTCGCCGTGCGGGTGGCCCTCGCCGCCAGCGGCATCGCCGCAGCGCTCGCCGTCACCCTCGTGCAACTCGCCGGCCTGCCCGCCACCCCGGTCGTCGGCGCGCTCGCCACCGCCGGGCTCGTCATCGGTCTGCACCTGCCGGCCGCCTGGCCGCGCCTCGACGAGGACGCCGAACTGCAGCCGTGACCGCACGGGGGCCGGCAACGCCCCCCGGTGCCATGATGCGGGCCATGGCTCGCACCATCGTGCTCGTCCACGGCGCCTGGCACGGCGCCTGGTGCTGGGAACGCCAGGTGGCCGCGCTGGCCGAACGGGGACTGGCCGCCGTCGCGGTCGATCTGCCCGGGCACGGCGCCTCCCGCCTCCCGCTCGGCGACCTCTACGGCGACGCGGCCCACGTGGCCGGCGTCGTCGCCGGCATCGACGGCGAGGTCGTCCTCGTCGGCCATTCCTACGGTGGTGGCGTCATCACCGAGGCCGCCGCAGCGGCCGGGAACGTCGCCCACCTGGTGTACCTGTGCGCGTTCTGCGTCGAGGAGGGCTCGAGCCTGCGGGACGAAGCGATGCGGTCCCCCACCCCGGCCGATCTCAACCGGGCGATGCGGCCCCAGGCCGACGGCACGATGCTGCTCGACCCGGTGCTGGCCGCGCCGGCGCTGTACGGCGACTGCGCCGAGGCCGACGTCGCCGCTGCCCTCGCCCGGCTCGGCCCGCAGCCGATGGCCACGCTCGGCCAGCCGGTCCGCACGGCGACCTGGCGCACGATCCCGTCCACCTACGTGGTGTGCACCGAGGACCGCTCGATCACCGTCGAGGCCCAGCGGGTCATGGCGGCCCGGTGCACCCACGTGGCGGAGCTCACGGCGAGCCACTCGCCGTTCCTGTCCCGGCCCGACGCCGTGGCGGACATCCTCGAACCACTGGCCCGGGAGGCATCGTGAAGATCCGCGTCGGCTACGGCTTCGGGGTGCGCACCCCGCTCAACGACGGTCGCTTCGGCGAGGTCGTCGACGCGCTGGAGGACCTGCGCTGGGACAGCCTGTGGCTGTCGGAGCGGATCGGCGGCGACGCTCCCGACCCGCTGGTGGCGATGTCCTTCGCCGCCGGGCGGACCCGCAAGCTGAAGTTCGGGATGAGCGTGATGGTGCTCCCGGGCCGAAACCCGATCGTGCTGGCCAAGGAACTGGCGACGCTCGACCGGATGTCCAACGGCCGACTGCTGCCCGCCTTCGGGCTCGGCGTCGCCGACCCCCAGGAGCAGCAGGCCTTCGGGGTCGCCCGCGAGGACCGGGCCAAGATCTTCGACGAGGCCCTGGCCGTGTTGCGCAAGTGCTGGCGTGACGACGTCGTGGACCACGAGGGCCGGTTCTTCCACTACTCGGGCCTGCGGGTCCAGCCCAAGCCGTTGCAGCAGCACATCGACGTGTGGCTCGGTGGGATCGCTCCGAGCGAGCTCAAGCGCGTCGGCCGGCTCTCGGACGGCTGGTTGCCGAGCTTCATCCTGCCCGACGAGGCCGGCGCCGGGCGCGAGACGGTGGAAGCCGTCGCGGCCGAGCACGGCCGCACGATGGACCCGGAGCACTACGGGGCGCTGATCGCCTACTCGATGGGCCCGATCCCGGACGCGATCCTCGCCGGGCTGGCCAAGCGCCGGCCCGACGTCGACCCCCGTGCGTTCGTGCCGGTCGGGCTCGACGCGGTGGCCGAGCGGATCCAGGCCTTCACCGAGGTCGGCTTCTCCAAGTTCGTCGTGGTGCCCCTCGTCGAGCCGACCGGGTTCACCGACCACCTCGCCGAGGCTGCTGCGGCGCTGCTCCCGCTCCAGACGTGACCGCGCTGTACGAGCCCACCGGCGACGGCCGCTGGATCGCTACCGAACTGTCCCGCGGTCCGTGGGACCCACGGGCCTGTCACGGCGGGCCGGTCGCTGCGATGCTCGGCCGTGCCGTCGAACGAGCGCCCGACGGCGACGGCATGCACATCGCCCGGGTCACCGCCGAGCTGCAGCGCCCCATGCCGCCCGGGGTGCCCCTCACCGTCGAGGCCGCCGTCGTGCGGCCCGGCCGCAAGGTGCAGCTCGTCGACGCGACGATCCGGGTCCCCGACGGCACGGTGGTCGCCTCGGCCCGGGCGTTGCGCATCCGCCGCCTGGAACAGGCCGTCGACGGAGCCGTGCAACCCGCCGACGACGTACCGGTCGGCCCCGAGGGTATCGGACGCACCCGCTCGACGTGGGGCAACGACACCGTGGCATTCCACCGCGACGGCTCCGAGCACCGGTTCGTCTCCGGCGGGTTCGACGTCGACGGCCCGGCCGTCGTGTGGATCCGCCTCCTCGCACCGGTCGTCGCCGGCGAGGAACCCTCTGCGCTGCAACGGGTGATGGCGGCGGCCGATTTCGGCAACGGCGTGTCGGCCGCCGTGCCGGCCGAGGACTGGACGTTCATCAACGCCGAGCTCACCGTGCACCTCACCCGGCCGCTGGTCGGCGAATGGGTCGCGCTCGCCGCGACCACCCGCTTCGGCGGATCCGGCGCCGGGCTCGCGCTCAGCGAGCTGTACGACACGACCGGACGCATCGGTCAGGCCGCGCAGGCCCTCGTCGTCGAGCGCCGCTGACCCGGTCGGGCTGACCCAGCCGGGCGGGTACCGTCGGCGCCGTGACCCTCGAGCTGTCCTGCGCGTTCGCCACCTCGCTCGCCACCCCGGACCACGTCGCCGTCGCCGAATCGCTCGGCTATCGACGGGCGTGGCTCTACGACTCGCCGGCGCTGTACCCGGACGTGTGGATGACCCTCGCCCTCGCGGCCGAGCGCACGAGCACGATCGCACTCGGCCCCGGCGTGCTCGTGCCGAACCTGCGCCACCCGATGACCACCGCAGCCGCCATCGGCACGTTGTGCGCGTTGGCGCCCGGACGGGTCGAGATCGCGGTCGGCTCCGGGTTCACCGGCCGGCTCACGCTCGGCCAGAAGCCGCTGCCGTGGAGCTACGTGCGGTCGTGGGTCGCTGCGGTGCAGGGCCTGCTCGCAGGCGACACCGTCACCTGGGACGGCGGCGCCATGCGCATGCTGCACCCGGAGGGCTTCGCGCCGGCACGCCCGATCGCCGTGCCGTTCATCCTCGGCACCGGCGGCCCCAAGGGCAACGCGGTCGCCCGGGAACTGGCCGGCGGGATCTTCGCCACGTCCGCCGTCGCCGGGTTCGACCGCTGCGCCGTGCTCACCTTCGGCACGGTCCTCGACGACGGCGAGGACCCCGCCGGCGCCCGTGCCGTGGCCGCGGCCGGGCACGCGGCCGGCCTCGCCTACCACGGGATGCACCTGCGGGCACCGGAGCTGGTGCGCACCCTGCCGGGCGGCGAGGCGTGGCTCGCCGAGCTCGACGCGTTCCCGGCGGAGGAACGGCAT
>JBJTVH010000044.1:0-9534 GCA_046081125.1 Acidimicrobiales bacterium | reverse complement strand
CGCCGTCGCCGCGCATCACCATCACCGGCGCGTCGATCCCTGCGGCGGCAACCCCCTGCGAGACGTACCCCGCGGTGCGCACGGCGATCGGCAGGATCGAGGCGTTGATGGCCGCGGTGACGGCCCGCAACTCGAGCCCGTACAGCCCCGACAGCTCGGTCGACGCGCACGCCGGCAGGCCGACCTCGGCGGCCAGCGACGCCACTGCGGCTTCGTTGGTGTCGTCGTCGGGCGAGAACGCCTCGGCAACGCACACGGCGCTGACGCCGGCGGCCCGCATGCGCTCGAGTTCGACGCGCACCTCGTCGCGGTCGAGACCTCCGGTGACGTCGAAGAAGGCCGGTCGCACACGCAGCTTGCGACCCGGGGACAGCTCCACATCGGCGAGCGAGGTGCGCTTGCGGGCCTTGGCGACGTCGGGCTGGCGGGCGAGTCCGATGACCCCGACCACGCCAACGTCGCCTTCGAGCAAGGCGTTCACGGCCTGCGTCGTGGAGTGGGTGACGAGGTCGATCTCGGCGGCGCCGACCTGCCGGCCGACGGCGGCCACCGCCGCGACGACGCCTGCGGCGACGCCCGCCGGATCGGTGTGGGTCGTGGGCAGCACCGACGAGGCGACGATCGATCCGTCGGTGAGGTCGATCGCCACCGCCTTGGTGAACGTGCCGCCGACGTCGACACCGACCCGGACGCCCATCTCAGGGCCGCTACGCCGGGAGGGCGCGCCCGCCGGCCAGCGCCGGCGAGCCGACCGCCGCCCGGGTCGCCCGGCGGGCCAGCAGCCGCGGCCGGACCACGAACGTGTAGACGCCGCCGAGGACGTAGATGCCGGCGAGCACGCACTGGGCGACGACCGTCTCGAGCGTCGGCCAGTACCCCGTGGCCTGCGACAGGAAGATCGGCGGGTGCCACCACGACGTCAAGCGGTGGTAGCCGACGATGTCCGCCGCCTGCAGGGCGTGCATGGCGTTCCCGAGGAATGCCACGGAGGTCGCCATCACCAACACGACGGCGACGTTCATGAAGGTCTTCACCGGGAGCTTGCGGCCCAAGCGGAACAACGCGAACGCCACCGCCGCCAACGCCAGCAGTGCCAGGCCGATGCCCAGCAGGACGTAGAGGTGGAGGCCCTCTCCGAACGAGAGCAGGGACTGGTAGAACAGCGCCGTCTCGAACCCCTCGCGGTACACGGCGGTGAATCCCACCAGCACCAGTGATGCCGTCGAACCGAGCGAGATCGCAGACCACAGCCGGGCCTTGACGAACTCCATCCAGCGCTTGTGCTCCATGCGGGCGATGAGCCAGAACGAGACGTAGAAGAGCATCACGACCGCGACGAGCGCGGTGATCGCCTCGAGCAGCTCGAGCGGGACGGGGAGCGCAGCGAACACCACGCGCAGGGCGAACACGGTGAGCACGGTGGCGACGGCGGCGAGGCCGATCCCGACGAGGATCGGCCGCACGAAGTGCAGCGAGCGGGCCGCCTCGAGGTAGCCGAGCAGCACCGACACGAGGAGCACGACCTCGAACCCCTCGCGGAACAGGATCAGGAACGACTGCCCGGTGACGAGCGCCGGGCCGGCGACGCCCATCGCCGTGAGCTTCCGCTCGGCGTCGTCGATCAGACCGCGCAGGTCGATGATCAAGCTGCGGACCGACTCGACCGACTCGCCCGACCGGATCGCCTGACGGATCTCCGCGAACCGCCCCTCGGCGGTGATCGTCAGCTCGTTGTCCGCCACCCGCAGCGGCACCTCGACCGCCTCGAAATGCGTGAGGTACCCCTCGCGCGCCTCGGCGAAGGCCTGCTCGGCCCGACCGGCCTTGATCAGCGACAGCGTGCGATCGATCGACGCGCGCACCTCGGCGAGCTGCTCGATGGCCTCGTCGCGACTCACTGCCTGCTGAGCGCTGGCCGGACCGGCGAACACGGCGGCGAGGCCGAGGACCCCGGCGAGGAGCAGCAACAGGCGGCGGGCGGTGCGGGCCATGGCGGACGGCATCAGCCGGGGTGCTTGGCGAGGTACTGCTGGGCGAGATCGGCGATGGCCTTGAGCGCCGCCTGCTCGGCGTTGCCGTCATCGGCCTTGGCCGCCTTCTTGAGGGCCGCCATCTGGTCCTCGAGCGAGAGGTAGATGTCCTTCTCGTTCTTCTTGACCGTGCCCTCGAACGAGCTCCACGCCTTTTCGACGGCATCCATGTTCTTGTCGACCGCGTCCTTCGGCCCGGCGGCGACGGCGGCGGCGGCCGCCTGGAAGGCCGCGAACCCCGACGTCACCTTGGCGTCGGCGACGATCGCATAGGCGCTCGTGGTCGACGCCGCCGCCGAGGACGACGAATCGTCACCGCATGCCACGGCGAGCGGGGCCAGGAGGAGCCCCGACCCGAGGACCAGGGAGGCAACGCGTCCATCTCGTGTTAGGCGCACCTAACCCAGATACCACGACGGGGCCGCCGATCACAACCTCGGCGGTGATCACGTCCAGCCGTCGCCACCCGCTGCGAGGTCCGCACGGATGGCCGGCCCGTCGGCGTCGAGGGCCCGACCCGGCCACCGGAGCGCACCGGGGGTCGCCGTCAGGCGCGCCACCAATCCCTGCATCGGCACCCCGCCGACATCGGCGATCATCCCCCTCGCCGCCACGTGGGGATCGTCGGCGACGTCGGCCATCGTCATGACGGGGGCCACGGCGGCCTCGGCCCGGGCGAAGGCGTCGAGCACCTCGGCCTCGGTGCGACCGGCGATCCAGGCCGCCATGGTCGACTCGACGAGATCCCGGTGCGCCATACGGCCGGTGAAGGTCGCCACCCGTTGGTCGTCGCCCAGGCCGATGAGCGTCATCACCCGGGCCGCCACCGTGTCCGCCGACGCCGACAGCGCCACCCAGCGCCCGTCCGCGGTCCGGTAGGTGCCGCGGGGTACCGAGTACGGGATGCCCGAACCGAGCCGCTCCTGCAGGACGCCGTCGCGGGCGTAGAGGGTGAGCAGCGGACCCAGGATCTGGAACACCGCCTCGAGCAGGCTCACATCGACCACCTGGCCGGTGCCCGAGTGCAGCGCGACCATCGTGGCGAAGGCCGCCACCAGCGCGCTCACCTCGTCGGTGAGTGCGATCGGCGGCAGCAACGGCGGCCCCTCGGGGGTGCCCGTGATCGCGGCGAGTCCGCTCATCGCCTCGGCGATCGTGGCGAACCCGGGCCGGCTTGCGTACGGACCGTCCTGCCCGAACCCGGTGACCCGGGTGATCACCAGCGCCGGGTTGTCGGCGAGCAGCACGTCGGGACCGAGTCCGAGCCGCTCCAAGGTGCCGGGGCGGAAGTTCTCGACCAGCACGTGCGCGCCCCCGACCAGCCGGCGGAACACCGCGACGTCGGCGGGGTCCTTGAGATCCAGCGCGATCGAGCGCTTGTTGCGCCCGGTCAGCTTCCACCAGTACGAGTCGCCGTCGGCATCGAGCCAGCCCATCGTCCGGGTGGAATCGCCGGTGCGGGGCCGCTCCACCTTGATCACGTCCGCACCGAAGTCGGCGAGGTACCGCGCACAGGCCGGGCCGGCGATCACCGTGGCGACGTCGACGACCCGCAGGCCGGCGAGCGGTGCGGCAGCGAGGGGAGCAGCGGTCACCGCCCTGTCGTAGCACCCGGGGGCTACGGTGCCCGCATGGCCCGCGTGACTATCTACCACAACCCGAATTGAGGCTCGTCCACCAACGCTCTTGCCGTGTCGCAGGAGCTCGTGGCCGCCGGTGCCGATCTCGCCGTCACCGTGATCGAGTACCGCAAGCACCCGCCCGACCGGGCAGCGCTCGAGCACGTCGTGGCCGTGCTCGAGGATCCGGTGGCCGATCTCGTCCGCAAGGACAGCCTCTTCACCAAGCTGGGCCTGGCGCCCGGCGACTACGCCGAGCCCGGCCCGGTGATCGAGTTGCTGTTGCAGCACAAGATGCTGCTGCAACGACCGCTGATCGTCCGGGACGACGCCGCGATCATCGGCCGGCCGAAGGACCGGGTCCGGGCCTTCCTCGAGCGTTGAGGATCACCAGGGCCGGTCGCGACGCGCCGCCACCGGTCGGGCCCACCACCGGCCGCTGAACCGCCACGCGTTCGGGCGGGCGGTGCCCTCGGCGCCGACGAGCACGACGGGTCGAGGCCACATCGCCTCGACCGCCGCCAGGATCGCGGCGGTCTCCTCGGCGCTCGGTGCACCGGCGATGTCGACCCGGCCGGTGGTCACCGCGGCGACCCGGAACCGATCGTGCAGTTTCGTCGTCGGGTCGGGGGCGGCGAAGGCGCTCACAGCGGCATGTTCCCGTGCTTGCGGCGAGGGAGCTCCTCGCGCTTGGTGCGCAGCAGGGCCAGGCCGGCGACGATCTTCTGCCGGGTTTCGGCCGGGTCGATGACGTCGTCGACGTACCCTCGCTCGGCGGCGGCGTACGGATTTGCGTACTTCTCGGTGTACTCCTCGACGAGCTCGGCCCGACGGGCGACCGGGTCGGCGGCCTGCTGCAGCTCCCGGCGATACACGATCTCGACCGCGCCCTGCGGGCCCATCACCGCGAGCTCAGCCGTCGGCCAGGCGTAGGCGAGATCGGCGCCGATCGACTTCGAGTTCATGACGACGTAGGCGCCGCCGTAGGCCTTGCGGGTGATGATCTGGATGCGGGGCACGGTCGCCTCGCAGTACGCGTAGAGCAGCTTGGCCCCGTGGCGGATGATGCCGCCGTACTCCTGGTCGACCCCGGGCAGGAAGCCGGGCACGTCGACGAAGGTGACCAGCGGCAGATTGAACGCGTCGCAGAACCGAACGAACCGGGCGGCCTTCTCCGAGGACTCGATGTCGAGCACCCCGGCGAGCACCATCGGCTGGTTGCCGACGATGCCGACGCTCTCGCCGTTGATCCGGGCGAAACCGCACACGATCGAACGGGCCCAGGACGGGAAGTATTCGAAGAACTCCCCGTTGTCGACGGTGGCGCCGATCACCTTCTTCATGTCGTAGGGCTGGTTGGGCGACGGGGGCAGCAGGTCGCGCAGCTCCGGGCACAACCGGTCCGGGTCGTCACCGGCGTCGGACAGCGGGGCCGTCTCGAGGTTGTTCGACGGCAGGAACGACAGCAGGTACCGCACGTCGTCGAGGCAGGACTTCTCGTCGGCCGACACGAACGTGGCCACCCCCGACTTCGACGCATGGCTCTGGGCGCCGCCGAGCTCCTCGAGCGTGACGTCCTCGCCGGTCACCGTCTTCACCACGTCCGGGCCGGTGATGAACATGTGGCTCGACTCGCGGACCATGAAGATGAAGTCGGTCATCGCCGGGCTGTAGACGGCACCGCCGGCGCATGGCCCGAGGATCACCGAGATCTGCGGCACCACGCCCGACGACAGCACGTTGCGGTGGAAGATGCCGCCGTAGCTCGCCAGCGACACGACGCCTTCCTGGATGCGGGCGCCAGCGCCGTCGTTCAGGCCGACCACCGGGGCACCGACCTTGAGCGCCATGTCCATCAGCTTGTGGATCTTCTCGGCGAACACCTCGCCGAGCGCCCCGCCGAACACGGTGAAGTCCTGGCTGAACACGAACACCTTGCGGCCCTCGACGGTGCCCCACCCCGTGATCACCCCGTCGGTGTAGGGGCGCTCCTCGAGACCGGCGGCATGGGCCCGGTGCCGGGCGAGCAGATCGAGCTCCTGGAACGAGCCGGGATCGAGCAGGTATTCGACCCGCTCCCGGGCGAGCATCTTGCCCTTGGCGTGCTGGCGCTCGACCGCCCGGGGCGAGCCGGGCTGACGGGCCTCGGCCTTGCGCTGCTCGAGGTCGGCGATCTTGGCCTGCATGGGGTTGCCGGACATGGCGGCGAACGCTACTGCGGCACCCCCGGCGGGCCCGAACCCCGGGCGGGGCCAACTTCGTCGACCCCGCCGACCCCGGCGATCACGACACCGGCAGCGTGATCCCTCCGCCGGCATCGACGAGCGCCCGGGCCACGGCGAGGGCCGAGCGGTCCTCCAGGTACGCAGCGACCACCTGGACCGCCACCGGCAGGCCGTCGACGGTGCGCCCCACGGGGATCGACGTCGAGGGGAGGTAGGCCATGCCGATCAGGATCGTCCACCACACGAGGTCGGCGTACGGGCGGGCCGCGCCATCGATGGCGATGGTGCGGGTGGCGAAGTTGCCGTCGGGGGTGTGAGGGAACGGCGGGCAGGCGATCACCGGGCACACCAGCACGTCGAACGAGGTGAAGAACTCGGCCCACGCCGCACGGATCCGGGCCCGGGCCCGGTCCATGGCCAGCCAGTCACGGTGGGCGAGCGCGCCACCGGCGGCCACCACCCGGGCCCACTGCTCGTCGGTCGTCGACGGGGTGACGGCTGCGCCGACGAGGCCTTGACCGAGCTGGGCGGCGCCCGCCGGGTCGATCGCCGGGCGGGCGGTGTCGTCGACGCGGGCGCCCAAGCCGGCGAGCAGCTCCCCGGCGCGCCGCACGGTGGCTTCGGTCGCCGCCGAGACCGGGCACGCCGGATCCGTCGGCCACACCGCCACCCGGAAGCCGTCGATCCGGTCGTGGCGGGGCGCCGGGAGGCGCACGGACCAGGCCCCCGCCCGGTCCGGGCCCGGGCCGGCCAGCACCCCGAGCAGCAACTCGAGGTCGGCGACCGATCGGGCGAGCGGGCCGTGCACGTTGACATCGGGTTCGGTGAGGCCGCCCTCCACCCCGTCGAGGTAGCCCCCGCAGGGCACCAGGCCGTAGCTCGGTTTGTGCCCGGCGATCCCGCAGTAGGCGGCCGGCACCCGGACCGAGCCGCCGATGTCGGTGCCGACCTCGACGCTCGTCATCCCGGTGGCCACCGCCGTGGCCGCCCCGCCCGAGGAGCCACCCGGCACGAGCGCCGGGTTCCACGGGTTGTTGGTCGTGCCGAACACCTCGTTGAACGTCTGCAGATCGCCGGACCAGCGCGGCACGTTGGTCTTGGCGAACACGTTGGCGCCCGCAGCGCGCACCCGGGCCACGACGTCGGCATCGACGCCGGGCACGTGGTCGCGCAGCTCGACCGCACCACCGGTGGAGCGCATCCCGGCGACGGCGAGCGCGTCCTTCATGGTCATCGGCAGCCCGTGCAGCGGGCCGAAGGACTGGCCGTGCGCGCTCGCCTCGTCAGCGGCCGCCGCCCCGGCCGCCGCCCGGTCCGGATCGATCGTGACGACGGCGTTGAGCGCCGGGTTGTGCGCGTCGATCCGAGCGGTCACCGCGGCGAGCAGTTCACGGGCCGACAGGCGGCGAGCGGCGAGCGCCGCGGCCTGCTCGGTGGCCGGCCACAGTGCGGGGTCCGGCGGCAGGGGGGCCATCGCTCAGCGCCCCAGCGCCGAGCGGACCCCGGCGGTCAGCGCGCCGAGGTCGCTCGTGACGGTGAAGAACGAGAACCCCTGGCCCGCCCGTTTGGCGACGAGCCCGGGGCTCGCATGGGCGCCGACCGGCACGCCGTTGGCCCCGGCCGCCGCGACCACAGCGGCCAGCGCCGCGTCGAACCCGGCGTCGTCGTGGTCGATGTTGGGCGGCAGGCCGAGCGAGATCCCGAGATCGACCGGGCCGACGTACAGCCCCGACAGGCCGGGCACGGCGGCGATGTCGCCCACGGCATCGACGCCTGCGGCCGTCTCGATCATCACGACGCAACCCGGATCGCGCATCCCGATCAGTGACGCACGGAACGGGCCGAAGCTGCGCCGGCCCGCCGGCGGGTACCGGCAGGCGGCGACGGCAGCGGCGGCCTCGGTGGCGGACTCGACCAGCGGCACGATCACCCCGGCGGCTCCGATGTCGAGCACCCACCCGATGATCGCCGGGTCGTTCGCCGGAACCCGCACCCAGGTCTCCACGCCGGCAGCGCGCGCGGCGATCAGCAGCCCCGGGGCGGCGGCCGGTGTGAGGGTGCCGTGCTGCAGGTCGATCGCCGCGAAGTCGGGGCGGGCGGCGAGGGCGGCCTCGGCCACGACCGGGTCGGGCACGGTCAGCCAGGTCCCGCGGGCGGGGTCGTTCGGCGTCGCTCGGAGCATCCCGGGAATCTGCCACGGCGGCGAGGCCTCCCGTGCCAGGCTGCCCCGGTGGACACCACCCCGAGCCCCGCCACGACCGTCCGCTACCCCGGACGGGGTCGCTACGACCGCGCCACGATCGACGCGATCCTCGACGCCGGGTTCCTCGCCCACGTCGGCCTCGTCGCAGCCGACGGCCGGCCGGTCGTCGTGCCGATGCTGTACGCCCGTCGGGGCGACGAGGTGCTGATCCACGGCTCGCCGGCCACCCGGCTGGTGCGATCGCTCAAGGCCGGCGCCGAGGTGTGCCTCACCGTCACCCACCTCGACGGGCTGGTGCTGGCCCGCAGCGCGTTCCACCACTCGGCCAACTACCGCTCGGTGGTCGTGCTCGGCCGGGCCCGGTATCTCGACGATCTCGGCGAGCGGGCCGCTGCGCTCGCGGCCATCACCGACCGGATCGTGCCGCATCGGGCCGACCATCTCCGGCCGATGACCGACAAGGAGGTCCGGGCCACGGCCGTGCTCGCCGTCCCCCTGACCGAGGCCTCGGCCAAGGTGCGCACCGGGCCGTCCGTCGACGACGACGAGGACTACGCCCTGCCGATCTGGGGCGGGACGATCCCGGTGGTGACGACGTTCGGCGAGCCGAGCGACGACGGCCGCAACCTCGACGGGGTGGCGATCCCCGAGCACGTCCGGGCCATGGTCGGGTCTCGCGTGACAGGCTGAGCGGATGCTGCTCACCGAGATCGACCACGTCGCCATCGCCGTCCGGGACCTCGAGGGCGCCATCGACTACTACCGCCGGGCCTTCGGGGCCGAGGTCGAGCACCGTGAGGTGGTCGAGTCCGACGGGGTCGAAGAAGCGCTGCTGAAGGTGGCCGAGAGCTACGTGCAGCTGCTCACCCCGACGCGAGACGACTCCCCGGTCGCGAAGGCGATCGAGAAGCGGGGCGAGGGGTTGCACCACATCGGGTACCGGGTCGCGGACTGCGACGTCGCCCTGCAGTCGATGATCGCCGCCGGTGCCACCCCGATCGACAAGGCCCCCCGACCCGGCTCGCGCGGCACCACGGTCGCCTTCATCCACCCGAAGGGCAGCTTCGGAACGCTGATCGAGCTCGTCCAGGAGTGACGCGACCCACCGGCGGTCCGGTCACAGCGCCCGCAGCAGCAGACCCGTGAGGTAGTCGGACTCGGGGAAGCTCAACAGCACCGGGTGGTCCGGTGCGGGGCCGAGCCGCTGCACGATCTGCAGGTCTCGCCGGGCATCGGTGGCGGCGCCGAACAGGATCTTCTGGAACAGCTCGGCCGACATCGCAGCCGAACACGAGAACGTGGCGAGCAGACCCCCGGGGGCGAGCAACCGGATGGCGAGCCAGTTGATGTCCTTGTAGGCCCGGCTGGCCCGCTCGAGGTACGACTCGCGCGGCGCGAGCTTCGGGGGGTCGACGACGATCAGGTCGAAGCGCTCGTGGGCGTCGCGCCGCTGCCGG
>JBJTVH010000043.1:0-2750 GCA_046081125.1 Acidimicrobiales bacterium | reverse complement strand
GTGGTGACCGGCGCCGGACGCATGCGCTCGATCGGGCGCCCGATCGCAGTCGAGCTGGCCCGTGCCGGCTGCGACATCGTGCTCACCGGCACGGGCCGCGCCCCGGACCGCTACCCCGAGGACGAAAAGTCCGCCGGCTGGCGCGACATCGACTCCGTCGCCGACGAGATCCGGGCGCTCGGGCGCCGGGTGCTCGCCGTGGTGTCCGACGTGCGCGACCACGCCGCCGTGGAGCAGCTCGCCGTTGAGGTGATGGCCACCTTCGGGCGGGTCGACATCGTGGTGAACAACGCCGGTGCGGCGCGTGGCGAGGACCGCAAGCCGGTGCTCGATCTCGACCCGGATCTGTGGCGCAACGTGATCGACGTGAACCTCACCGGGTCGTTCCTCATGTCGAAGGTGTTCGGTCGCCTGCTCGTCGATGGCGGCCGGGGCGGATCGATCGTGAACATCTCCTCGATCGCCGGGAAGCGAATGGGCCCGGGCACGGCGGCCTACGCCGCATCGAAGGCGGGCATCCATGCGCTCACCGCCGCCATGGCCCGGGAGGTGGCAGCGGCCGGTGTGCGGGTCAACGCGATCTGCCCGGGCATCATCGACACGGCCCGGATGGACGACCTCGGCCGGGGCGAGCAGTGGGACCAGTTCGTGGCCACGCTCATCCCGCTCGGTCGGCCCGGATCCGGCCTCGACATTGCCGCCACCGTCGTCTACCTGTGCTCCGACCAGGGCGCGTGGGTCACCGGTCAGGCCTGGAACGTCGACGGTGGCACCGTCGTCGAGCACTGAGCGGCGACCGTGGCACGTGCGACCAACGGTGGGATCGAGCTGTGGTTCGAGACGATGGGCGACCCGGCGGACCCCGCCGTCCTGCTCGTGATGGGACTCGGGGCCCAGGCGATCGCCTGGCGGGACGACTGGTGCGGAGCGCTCGTCGCGGCGGGTCGGTACGTGATCCGGTTCGACAACCGCGACTGTGGATGGTCGAGCCATCTCGACGGGGCGGTGGTCGACCTACCGGCGGTCATGTCGGCCTGGGCGAGCGGCGGCCCGATGCCGAGCGTGCCCTACCTGTTGTCGGACATGGCGGCCGACGCGGTCGCCGTCCTCGACGCCGCGGGTGTCGGGCGGGCCCACGTGGTCGGCGCGTCACTCGGCGGGATGATCGCCCAGACCGTCGCCATCGAGTACCCCGAACGGGTCCGGTCACTGGTGTCGATCATGTCGACGACCGGTGAGCCGGCGTTCTACGAGTCGGTGCCCGAGGTTCGCGCCAAGCTGCTGGCCCCCCGGCCGGCGGACCGGGCGTCGGCCATCGACGCGGCGGTCGAGGTCGGCCGTGCCGTCGGTAGCCCGCGCTACTTCGACGAGACCGAGGCCCGTGCCGCTGCTGCCGCCGCCTACGACCGGGCGTACTACCCGCAGGGCATCCTGCGTCAGACCGCAGCGATCCGTGCGTCGGGATCACGCGACGATGCGCTGCGCGCCCTCGCAGTCCCGACCCTGGTCATCCACGGCTGGGCGGATCCCTTGATCCTGCCGAGCGGCGGCCGGCACACCGCCGAGGTCGTTCCTGGCGCGAACCTGCTCGTGCTGGGCGACATGGGCCACGACCTGCCGAGGCCCTTGTGGCCGCTCCTGCTCGACGCCATCGTCTCGCACACGGCTCGGTCCTGACCCCGGTCGCGAGGGGGTGTCCATTTCTGTTGCCGACCGAGCCTCGACAACAACTGTGCGCTAATTCGTTACTTCCACGACAGTGGATGGTGGAACGGTTGATGGCCATCTACGCAGGGTGGGCCTTGAATGCGGGGGCCTGTCTTCGGTTGATCATCGACCAATGGCAAATGAAGATCTCGTATCCGCGCAGCCAGGGCGGAGAGTCGAAAAAGGCCGCCCCGAAGGGCGGCCTTTTGCCGACGATCCGGTACCGATCAGATGTCGAAGTACAGGAAGAACTCGTAGGGGTGCGGACGCAGCCGCACGGCGTCGATCTCCCGCTCCCGCTTGTAGTTGATGTGGGTCTCGATCAGGTCGTCGGTGAACACCCCGCCGGCCGTGAGGAAGGCGTGGTTGGACTCCAACGCCGCAAGCGACTCGTCGAGCGACGCCGGCACCTGCGGGATCTTGGCCAGTTCCTCCGGCGGCAGGTCGTACAGGTCCTTGTCGACCGGCGCCGGCGGCTCGATCTTGTTCCGAACGCCGTCGAGGCCCGCCATCATCATCGCGGCGAAGGCGAGGTACGGGTTCGACGAGGCATCGGGGCACCGGAACTCGACACGCTTGGCCTTCGGCGAGCGCTGCGCCAACGGGATGCGGCAAGACGCCGAGCGGTTCCGCTGGGAGTACACCAGGTTGACCGGTGCTTCGTAGCCTGGGACGAGCCGCTTGTAGGAGTTCGTCGTCGGCGCCGCGAAGGCGAGGATCGCCGGGGCGTGGTGGAGCAGGCCACCGATGTACCAGCGAGCGATGTCGGACAGGCCGGCGTATCCGGTCTCGTCGTAGAACAGCGGGTTGCCGTCCTTCCATAGCGACTGATGGCAGTGCATGCCCGAGCCGTTGTCACCGAAGATCGGCTTCGGCATGAACGTGAGGGCCTTGCCCGCCCGCCGGGCGACGTTTTTCAGGACGTACTTGAACGTCATCAGCTGGTCGGCGCCGGCGAGCAGCGTGTTGAACTTCGTGCCGATCTCGTTCTGACCGCCCGAGGCCACCTCGTGGTGATGGAGCTCGACTTCGATCCCGAGCTC
>JBJTVH010000042.1:0-16511 GCA_046081125.1 Acidimicrobiales bacterium | reverse complement strand
GTCGGCGGCGGCCATGGCCGTCGCCGACGGAGGAACCCAGCGGGCGGCGCGTCTCCTCGCCGTCGACCGGTCCGGGCTGGTCGTCGTCACCGTCGACGAGGTCGTGACCCAGGTGGCCGCAGCGGAGTCCCGTTCCCTGCGGATCGGGCAGGTGGTCCGGCTGGCGACGCCTGACGGGGACCGGGCGGTGGTCGACGGCTTCGAGATCGACGCCGGGCAGCCCGTGATCCGCCTCCGAGACGCTCGTTCGGGCGAACCGGGCACCCTGGTGTGGTCGGACGGTCGCGTGTTGGGCTTGATCAGGTCCTCCAACGGTGCCGATCTCACGGCGGTGCCGATCGAGTATGCCCAGGGCCTCACGGCAGGGGCGGGGCGGGGCGTCTCGGGGTCGCCGGTCCTCGGTGTCGGGGTGACCGGCGCCGAGAGCGATGACGGGTCCGATGCGAACGACGGCGTACGGGTCGCGTCGATCACGCCCGGGTCGCCGGCGGCGACCGCCGGCCTGCGCGAGGGCGACGTCGTGCTGAGCATCGAATCGCGTCCGGTGACCTCGCCGTGGCAGTTCGCCGTCGAACTGCGGCGCCACGCACCCGGGGATGCCGTCCGGCTCGCCGTGCGTCGCGGCGGCACCACCCTGACGCTGCGACCCTCGCTCTCAGCTCGCTCCGGTTGATCGCCGCCGGCGGCCTCGAATCAGCCGACGCACACCTCCCACCACCAGCGCCGGCAGTGCGATCGACGAAACGACCAGCCCACCGAGCGCCAGTTCCTGGCGGCGCTTGGGCGTGACCACGGTCCACCACGGCCCCGGAGTTCCCGCTACGAAGGCCTGTTCGTTGGTGCGGCTCGGTTCCCAGCCGACTGCCCGCAAGCGGTCGTTGGCCACCACCCAGGTCGTGGTGACGTACGGAAGCAGGCCGGGGGGCATCGGGCCGCGACGCACTCGCCAGCCGACATGGGCGACGAGCACCGCCAACCAGACGGGCACCTGTGGCCGAGCAGGCACCCCCGCCAGCGCGCGGACGGTGGAGCCTGGGATCCAGCCGTCGGGCGCCACGTTGAACGGGCCGTCGAGCCGGGCCCGGCGAGCGACATCGAGCGCAGCGGCGAGATCGTCGAGGTGGAGGAACTGCCAGACCTCAGCATCGTCGCCGAGGCGGCGCACCGCAGCCGTGGCGAGCGCACGCGCCAGCCAGCCGGTGCCGGTCTCGGCGAGCGCCGTGCAGGGGCGCAGCACGGCCACTCGGCGCCCCGGCTCTGCGCCTGCCCAGTCCGCCACGAGCTGCTCGACCTCCGCCCGCTGCACCGCATAGGCGAAGTCCGGGTTCGGTCGCAGCGGGGCGTCCTCGGTGAGTGGAGAAGGGTTGTTGGCCCATGCGCCGTAGACCGTCGCCGACGACAACACCACGAGGTGGCGGACGCCGGCGGTGGTCGCAGCGTCGAGCACCTGGCGTGTGGTGGCGAGGTTGAGTCGACGAGTCCGAACCGCCTGGCGTTCGGTGTCGGCATCAAAGGCGAGGTGCACGACCGTGTCGGCACCTGCGAAGGCCGCTTCCAGCGCCTCGAAAGCCTGCGGCCGACCCAGGTGGAGTCGGTGCGCCTCGACGCGGGGATCGCGCCACGTCGCCACCGCACGATCGACGGCGACGATCCGTCGCAGTCCACGATCCTGCCCGAGCCGGCGCACGAGACGTCGCCCGACGCCGCCTCCGGCCCCGGTGACGACGACGACTCCACGGGGCACGGGCGTACAGTGCCCTCGTGAGCGATTCGGGTCCAGCCGAACCGAACGATCCGTTCCGAGGCCTTCCGCTGTTCGGCGACCTTGCGAAGCTGCTCGGCGGTCAGGGCCCGGTCTCCTGGGACGCCGCGCGTCAGTTCGCGCAGCTCGTCGCGTCCGAAGGTGCCGCCGAACCGAACGTCGACCCGACCGAGCGCTTCCGCTGGCAGGACCTGGCCCGGGTCGCCGACTTGCACGTTACGGCGACACTCGGGCTCGACACCCTGACCGGTGGCCGCCCCGTCGAGGTCGTACCGGTCACCCGGTCGGTCTGGGCACAGCGCACGCTCGAGGACTACCGGCCCCTGCTCGAGAAGCTCGCGGGCGCCCTGAGCCGGCCGCAGTCCGATGCCGTCGTCGATCCCGGCGCAGCGATGCTCCAAGGGTTGTTCCAATTCCTTGGACCGACTCTGCTCGGCATGTCCGCCGGGTCGACGGTCGGGCACCTCGCCACCCGCTGCTTCGGGTCCTATGACCTGCCGATCCCGAGGCGGCCAAGCCACGAACTGCTCGTCGTCCCGGCCAACGTGCAGCAGTTCGGGGACGATTGGAGTCTTCCGGCCGACGACCTCCGGTTGTGGGTATGCCTGCAGGAACTCACCAGTCACGCGGTGCTCCAGGTGCCCCACGTGAACGCCGCCCTGCGGGAGCTGCTGTCGGCGTTCGTCGCCGCGTTCCGGCCGGACCCCGGGGCGCTGACCGATCGGCTCGGTGCGATCGACCCCACCGATCCCGACGCGCTCGGTCGTCTGCAATCGACGCTGTCCCAACCCGACGTGCTCCTCGGCGCCATGGAGACCGACGCCCACCGCGCACTGCGACCCCGTCTCGACGCCCTGGTGGCCGTGATCATCGGCGTCGTCGACCACGCCCTCGATCGCACCTCGGCGAACCTGCTCGGGTCGTCCGGCCGGATCGCCGAGGCGGTGCGCCGCCGCCGGATCGAGGCCGACCCGTCCGACCTGTTCGTGGAACGGCTCTTCGGTCTCACCCTGACGCGCGCCGCAGTCGAGCGGGGAAGCGCCTTCGTCGCCGGGGTGGTCGAACGAGAAGGAACTGCCGGAGTGGGTCGGCTCTGGTCCGGTGCACGCGCCCTGCCGACACCGGCCGAGGTGGACGCGCCCGGTCTGTGGCTGGCGAGGCTCGACCTCGACAGCTGACGCCAGCGCGCCTGGACCGGCTGCTTCGCTCAACTCTTGGTCACCGGCGCCGATCCCACGAACGTGACGGACCGTTCCCCGACCTGGCTGCCGCGACCGGCCGCGCTCGACGCCCCGGAGTTCCAACGGCGCCACCGGCTCGTCCTCGGCCTCGTGGCCGCGCACGCCGTGGCGCTCGCGGTCTTGGCGATCGCCGGCCCACGTGGTCCTGTCGGCCTGATCTGGGCGGCTGTGGTCGTTCTGTTCGCCATCGCCGCGGCACCCCCCGGATCACAGTTGCGGCGCGGCACCTTCGCCGTCGCAGCCCTGGCCATCGGTTCGGCCGCACTCGCTCATCTGAGCGCTGGCGATCCCCACGCTCGGGCCCACGTGCTGGTCGTGCTCGTCGTCGCTGCGGCCTACCAGTCCTGGCTCCCGCTGGCGGTTGCATCGACCCTGCTCGGCGCCCACGGCGGGGCCGCAGTGATCTGGCGCGATGCCGTGCTCGGCGCAGCGACCGGATCGATGACCTGGGCTTGGCACCTCGGGTACGCCGCGTTCGGGCTCGTCGTCGTCGGTGTCGTCGCAACGCTCTGGCGCGGTCTCGAGCAGCTCCGCCGGCAAGCCGTCGAGGCCGAGGAACGCAGCGCCGAAGACCGCGCTGCCCTGCTCGAGGCGCAACTCGAACGGGCGACGGCGGAACGCCAGCTCACGGACCGCGCCGATGCGGCCGTGGCGCGATCGCAGCGGCTCTCGGACCTCGTCGACGACGAGGCCGGTCGGGTGCGCGCCGGCATCGACGAGGTGAACCTGTCGGTGCAGACCGTCGCAAGCGCCATGGAGCAGATGTCGGTGTCGGTGCGCGAGATCTCCACCAGCGCGACCGAGGCGTCCACCGTCGCCGCTGGCGCAGTCGACGAAGCGACCCGGACGAACGACATCGTCGCTCGACTCGGCGAGTCCTCACGAGAGATCGGTCGGGTCCTCGAGGTGATCACCTCGATCGCCGATCAGACCAACCTCCTCGCCCTCAACGCCACGATCGAGGCAGCCCGAGCCGGTGAGGCGGGGAAGAGCTTCGCGGTCGTCGCCCAGGAGGTGAAGCTGCTGGCGGAGCAGACGACCCGGGCAGCGGGCGAGATCGCCACGATGATCTCGACGATCCAGTCCGACACGACGACGGCGGTTGCTGCGATCCACGGGATCACCGAGGTGATCGACCACATCAGCCAGCTCCAGAGCTCGATCGCCGGAGCGGTCGAGGAGCAAACCGCGACCGCTGCGGAGATCGTCACCAGCGCCCACCGGGCTGCGGACCGCACGGGCGAAATCGCCGACGCCGTCGCTGGGCTGAGCGAGATAGGCAGTCAGGTTCGCTGACGCCCGGAGCCGACGTCAGCTCGCCGTCGGGGGCGGGAGCGGACCCGGTGGCGAACGCCGAGGACTCGGGTCGGCTCGATCGGCGACGCGCGGCGACGGCAGCGCAGGATCGGGCAGGGCCGCCCCGGTCCGACGAACCCCACCCGGGTCCGTTCGCTCTCGCACCATCTGCCGCCGGCGCTGGACCTCTCGCCACGCGCGCCCCTTGAGCGACGGGGGCAGCCGACCCGTGCGACGCAGGTAGTTGGCCCCGAAGAGATACGACCCGAGCGCAATCGCACTCAGGACGCTCACCGCGAGCAGTCCGAGATCACCCGGAATCGGCACCACGACCGGGACGAAGGCGGCGGCGACCCAAGCGAGCTGGAACTTCGTCTCGAACCGGGCGAAGGCCCGACCGCGGTTCGCATCGGGCGCATCGCGCTGCACGATGGCGTCGAAGGCGAGCCGCCCGGCCGCTGCCGAGTACCCGACCGTGCACGCGAGCAGCGCCGCGGTCATCGTGCCCCCGACCAGGCCGGCGAGCAGGCCCGCCACGGCGGTCAGCCCCAACACGGACACCAGGATCCGCTCCTCGGAAAGGCTCTGACGCAGCAGCGGCGCCGTGGCGTTCCCGGCGAGCGAGCCGAACGCGGAGAACACCGCTGCCAACCCGAACCAGAGCACGCTGATGTCGTCGCCTCGGAACCAGAACGCCACGTGGAAGAAAAGGAAGCCGACGGTGGCGCGCAGGAACGCCATCGCCGAGGCGGCAAGGACGATCCCAAGGCTGCGCAATTCGGCCCGCTCTGCGGCCGGGGTCGGTTCGGCGGCCACCACCACGCGACGCGGCAGCCGAAGCGCCGTCGCCACCCCTGCGCAGAACAGCAACCCGGCGAAGGCCATGGCCAGCTCCGCAGCGGCGAACTTCAGCAGCAACGCCGGCACCGCCGCAGCGACCCCGACGACGCCGGCGATCACGCCGAGCTTCGAGTTCGCCTCGACGAGTTCGGCGTCGGACCGCACCACCGTCGGCACCAGGGCGCTCTTGGCCACGGCATAGGCCTTGGCCAGGACCAGCAGCAGGAACGCGAGCGGGTAGAGCAGCAGGCTGTCGAGATGGCCGACCGCCACCAGCGCCAGTACCGCCCGGCCCGCCGCCGAGAGCAGGACCATCAGACGGCGCCCGCCCGCCATGCGGTCGATCGCCGGGCCGATCAACGGGGCAACGATCGAGAACGGCGCGAGAGTCAGCAACAGGTAGAGGGCCACCTTCCCCCGCGCCTCGGTGGCGTCGACGTCGAAGAAGAGCGATCCGGCCAGCGCCACGGCGACCGCTGCGTCCCCGGCGACCAGCAACGCGTGCACGCGCGACAGACGCATGAACGGGGTGATCGTGAACCGGCGGGCGAGATCGTCCCGACGAGCACCGGGATCGATCGGGCGACCTACCGAGGGATCCCGACTCGCCACGGCGGTGATCGTAGGTCGCGCTCGTGCACCGTCAGGTCGGCGCCGTCCACCGAGGTTCGACCGTGACACGCAACAAGACGCCGAGGTCGGCCACCACGGGGGAGACACCACTGCGAGCCGCCTCGTACACCGCCTCCTGGGCTCGCTCGGCGGCCACGGCGAACCCGCCGCGGCCAGCCAGGGCCAGCATCGATGCGACCTCCGCAGCGTCGGCTCGTTCCAACGCTCGGCGGGTGACCGTTGCGAGCGCGCGGCCCGCTCGCTCCGCCAGCTCCGGGTGAGCCGGACGAAGCCGCAGCAGGTGGCAGTCCTCGACGACGGTCGTCACATCCGGTAGGGGGCCGCCGTGTTCGACCGCGCCCAAGGCGGCGGCGAGGCGGGCACCGAGCACGGCGGCAGCACGAGCTCCGAGTGGATCGGGCAGAGCTCCGTCAGCCACCACGACGGCAAGCAGCGTGTTGCGGTGCCGCTCGAACCAGTCCTCGTCGGCCCCCTCGAGTTCTTCGAGCGCAGCATCGAGCGACGCCTCGAGCACCGCCTCCTCCCGGCCGGGGCGGACACGTCGGGCCCACAGCGTGGCGCCGTCGCCCTCCTCGGCCCGGTTCGAGCGGAGATCGCCGAGCCGGTCGAGCACCGCCTCCTCCGACACCCGTCCGCCCGCATCACGGATGCGCTCGAGGCAGCACGCGGCATGTCGCAGAACGAGGATCGTTTCGAGTCCGGCCGGATCGGCGAAGAACCACCCGCAACTCGTGTACATGGCCAGCGCATGTCGCTGCGCCTCGAGCAGCGCGCCGGCACGTTCGTGCGATGCCCCTCGCCGCAGGTGCCGGTCCGCGAAGGCCGGCCATCGGCCCGGATCGAGGAGGACCTCGACGTAGTCGTCACGCGCGGCCCACGGGTCGACGAAGACCTCGGCGCCGAGTTCCTCGAATGCGGCGGCGGCCTGCTCGCGCACCGCGTCGAGCGCCGACCGCAACGGGGCGCGCCACGCCTGCGACCACCCCGGCTCACCCCCCGTCGAGCAACCGCAATCGCTGCGCCAACGCTCGACCCCATGCACACAGCTCCATGCGCTGCAACGGACTTCGACGTTGCGCTCCGGTCGATGAGCCGCGAGCCAACGCTCCAACGAGCCGGTCGTGTGCCCCTGGCGAGGCACCTCGACGGCGAGCGCGTACGCGACGGCACGCTCGGTGAACTTGTGATGGTGCCCGAATGTCTCGCCGTCGGTCGCGAGGCAGACGAGCGGCGCAGTCCCGGCCGAGCCGACGGCCCGCTCGATCAACTCCGCCGAGGACATCGAATCGATCCCGAACGCGATGTCATGACTGACCGAACCCTCGTACACGACGAGATCGACCGTTGCACCGGTTGCACCTCGCCACCGGTAGGCCCCCGGGCCTACCGGCCCGTCGCTGACGATCTGGGACGGATCCAGGATCGTGAACGAGAACCCCTCTGCAGCCACGTCCTCCAAGGTCGGGGCGTCCACGGCGGTCTCCGGGAGCCAGACGCCGGCCGGTTCCCGACCGAACCGGCGCCGGAACTCGGCACGACCCCACCGCAACTCGGTCCGACGATCGCGTGCGGTGGACAACGGCAGGATCACGTGGTGGTACGGATGAGCGACCGCCGTCGACGCGACCTGGTCCGCTGCCACCATCCGTGCCAGCACGTCGGGGGCATGTCGATCGAGCCAGCGAGCGAGCGTGGGCCCGAGATCGAAGCTCATCAGCTCGTAGTTGTTCACGATCCCGACGACGTTCCCGTCCGTGTCCACGATCCGGGCCCAGGCGTTCGGCCGATAGCACTCGGCGGTGATGCGTTGGTTCCAGTCGCGGAACGGCGCCGCCGAGGGCTGGCGACCGACGACGTCGCTCCACGGGTTCTCCCGGGGCGGTTGGTAGAAGTGGCCGTGTACGACCACGTGTGCCATCCGGTCAGGCTACGTAGCCGCACGCTCGATCGCCGACCGAACCGAGCCGCGCACACCTAGGTTCCCGTGGTGCACCAGGCTCGCCTCCTGACCGCCCTCGTGGTCTCGGTCGCCGTGTCGATCGCAACAGGCTGCGGCGACGATGCTGCGCCCGCCGGAGCCGAGGCCTTCGTCGATCGGATCTGCCGTTCGATCAGCACCATTGCAAACCGCACCACCGAAACCCAGCTGGCACTCACAACGCTGGACGGCGCCGGCCGGGGGCGGCTCGACGGGTTGCTCGCCGAGCTCTCGGGCAGTGTCCAGGCCGCACGTAGCGAGGTCGGTGCCGGTGGTACGTCCCGGCCCGCCGAGTCGACCGCCCCGCTGCTCGCTGCGCTCGGCCGCTTCGAGAGCGGGCTGGGTTCGATGCGGCGTGATCTCGCCACCGTCGACTCGTCGCGGCCCGGGGCGAACCAGGCACTGGCGGACCTCGCCACGCGCCTGGTCGACCTGACGACCGGGCTCGCCGCCGGGCTCGACGTGCTACAGGCTCCTGGGCTTCAGGACGCCTGGCGCACCTCGGCAGCCTGCCGCCCGCTACGGGGCGAGTGACCCACCGGCGGTGTTCTCAGCCGACGAGTTGCCGGATCCCGGCTGCAACCAAGGCCGCCACCGCCACCACGACCGGGAACGGCGCCCGCAGCAGCGCCGCGGTCCCACCGGCTGCGACGCCCGCCGCTCGCGCGTCGAGGACCAGGCTGCGGCCTGCCGAGAAGGTGTCGACCGCGACGAGTGCAGCGAGGAGCGCCGCCGGCACCAGCGCGAGCACACGCTCGGCTGCGGCCGGAAGCTTGCGGTCGCCCAAGCCGAGCAGCCCGAGAGCCTTGAAGCCGTAGGCGCCAGCCGCCACGAGCAGGATCGTCGTCCAACTCATGTCGGTCTCCGTAAACCGACCAGCGTGGCCAGTGAGGCGACGAGGATCGGCACTCCCGCCGGGACGAAGGGGACCAGGGCGAGCGCAGCCGTTCCGCCGATGCCGGCCGCCACCCGGCCGGGCCGGGTGCGCAGGTGCGGGAGCAACAGGGCTACGAAACCTGCCGGGAAGGCGGCGTCGAGACCCAGCGCTGCGGGGTCGCCGATGCCTCGGCCGAGCACGGCCCCGGCGACCGTGCCGGCGTTCCAGAAGACGAACACCGCCAGTCCCGTCGCCCAGAACGCCCGCTCACGGGCCGCGGGATCGTCCTGAGCCGCCGCCATCGCCGTCGACTCGTCGATGACCAGCTGTGCGGCGATCATTCGGCGCCCGCGCGACCCTCGCACGACACGCGACATCGCCATGCCGTAGACGCCGTTGCGCGCCGCGAGCAGCAAGGCGCCGGCGATCGCGGCGGCCGGCACGCCCCCGTCGGCGACCACCCGAACGGCGAGGAACTGCGACGCACCGGTGAACACCAGGACGCTCATGGCGCACGCCTGGGCCACCGAGAGCCCCGAGGTCGTCGCCAGGACCCCGAAGGCCACCCCGAACACGCCGACGGCAGCACCGAGCACGACCCCGCCGGCGATCGGCGACCGGGCTCGGTTCACGCCGGGGACCCGAGGAGCACGACACCCAAGGGAGGGAGGTCGACGACGGCCGAACAGGCCTGCCCCTGGTGGGGCCAACCGCCGGCGTCCACGACGCTGCCGGCCGCGTACCCGGAGCCGTCGAAGCGGGCATCGTCGGAATCGACGAGCACGGCCCAACGCCCCGCCCTCGGCAGCCCGAGCCGGTACCCGGGGCGGGGAACCGGGGTGAGGTTCGCCACACAGGCGACGACCTGCCCGCCGTCGTACGACGAGCGTAGGAACGCATAGACCGAATGCTCGGCATCGTCGGCGTCGAGCCACTGGAATCCGGCGGCGTCGTGATCCCGTTGGAGCGCCGGCCACTCCCCGACCACACGGTTCAAGGTCCGCACCAACTCGAGCACGCCTCGGTTGGGCGATCCCTCGAGTGCTGCCCAGTCGATGCCTCGATGGTCGTCCCACTCGCCTCGCTGGGCGAACTCGCCCCCGGCGAAGAGCAACTTCGCTCCGGGATAGGCCCACATCCAGCTGTACAGGGCCCGGAGGTTGGCGAAGCGTTGCCAGTTGTCACCCGGCATCTTTCCGAGCAACGACCCCTTCCCGTGCACCACCTCGTCATGACTGAGCGGCAGGACGAAACGCTCCGTGTAGGCGTACAGCAACCCGAAGGTGAGATCCCGGTGATGATGCCGCCGGTGGACCGGATCGCGTCCGAAGTACCCGAGGGTGTCGTGCATCCACCCCATGTTCCACTTGTGGGTGAACCCGAGACCGCCGTGATCCACCGGGCGGCTCACCGCCGGCCACGAGGTCGACTCCTCGGCGATCATCAGTGCGCCGGGCACCTCGGCGTGCACCACCTGGTTCAGTTCCCGCAAGAACTCGATGGCCTCGAGGTTCTCCCGACCACCGAAACGGTTCGGGATCCACCCCCCAGGCGCACGCGAGTAATCGAGGTAGAGCATCGACGCAACGGCGTCGACACGTAGACCGTCGACGTGGAACTCCTCCAGCCAATACAGCGCGTTCGCGATCAGGAAGTTGCGCACCTCGTTGCGGCCGTAGTTGAAAACCAGCGTTCCCCAATCGGGGTGCTCGCCCTGACGAGGATCGGCGTGCTCGTACAGCGCCGTGCCGTCGAAGCGGGCGAGCGCCCAGTCGTCCTTGGGGAAGTGGGCCGGAACCCAATCGACGAGCACGCCGATCCCTCGCCGGTGGAGGTGGTCGACGAAGAAGCGGAAGTCGTCGGGCACGCCGAAGCGTGCCGTCGGTGCGTAGTACCCGCTGACCTGGTATCCCCACGATGGCGCGTACGGGTGCTCGCTCACGGGCAGCAGTTCGACGTGAGTGAACCCGAGGTCGGTGACGTGGTCGGCCAGTTGGACGGCAAGTTCCCGGTAGCCGAGGCCCGGCCGCCAGGACCCCAGGTGCACCTCGTAGATCCGAAGCGAACCGGTTGATGCGCTACGGCCGGCGATCCAGTCGCCGTCGCCCCAGACGAAGCGCGACTCGGTCACCACGCTGGCCGACGCCGGCGGCACCTCGGTGGCTCGGGCCAGGGGATCGGACTTGAGCACCGTGGCTCCCGACGCCGTCACGAGTTCGAATCGGTACCGCGCACCGACCTCGACCGCCGGAACGAAGCCGGCCCAAACCCCGGACACGCCGAGCGGCTCGAGGGGATCGGCCTCACCCCGCCACCCGTTCCAGTCGCCCACGACCCGCACGGCCCGAGCGTTGGGAGCCCACACCGAAAAGCGAATCCCGGTCACGCCGTTTCGCACATGGGCGTGCGCACCCAGCACGTCCCACAGGCGCCGGTGGGTGCCTTCGCCGATCAGATGGAGGTCGAGGTCGCCGACCAGCGCCGCAGGCACAGCGGTCAGGTTCGCACCGGACTCACGTCCGGGACAACAACCGCCGGTTCTTGAACTTGGCCTTCGCGTAGTCCCGGTTCATCAGAGCGATCCAATCGATCGAGATCGCCTTCGGGCAGGCCTGCTCGCACTCGCCATGGTTCGTGCAGGAGCCGAAGTACTCCTCCATGGTCTCGACCATCGCCTCGACGCGCTTGTACCGCTCGGCCTGACCCTGTGGGAGCAGGTTGAGGTGCGAGATCTTGGCCGACGTGAACAGGTTCGCTGCGCCGTTCGGGCAGGCCGCCACGCAAGCACCGCAGCCGATGCACTCGGCGGCGTCCATCGCCGCGTCCGCCACCGGCTTGGGGATCGGGATCAGGTTGGCGTCGGGCGCACCACCCGTAGGCGCCGTGATGAACCCACCGGCCTCGACGATGCGATCGAAGGCGGAGCGATCGACCATCAGGTCCTTGATGATCGGGAACGCCGTGGCCCGCCACGGTTCGATCGTCACCTCCTGGCCGTCCCGGAACGAACGCATGTGTAGCTGGCACGTGGCGGTGCGCTTGTTCGGCCCGTGCGCCTGGCCGTCGATCATCAGCGAACACGTACCGCAGATGCCCTCGCGGCAGTCATGGTCGAACGTGATCGGTTCCCCGCCGTCGTTCGTGATGCGCTCGTTGACGACATCGAGCATCTCCAGGAACGACATGTCGTCCTTGATGCCCTCGGCCGTCACGGTCTCGAATCGGCCGGCGTCGGACGGGCCGTTCTGGCGCCACACGCGCAGGGTGAGTTTCATCGTCTTCGACATGGATCAGCTCACTTGTAGGACCGGACGGCCAGCTTGATGTTCTCGAACACGAGCGGTTCCCGATGCTCGACGGGGGTGCGGGCATCCCCGGACCACTCCCATGCGGTGACGTGGGCGAAGGCGTCGTCGTTGCGCTTGGCCTCGCCGTCGTCGTACTGGTGCTCGGCCCGGAAGTGCCCACCGCAGGATTCCTCCCGCATCAGCGCGTCGAGGCACATCGCCTGGGCGAGCTGGAAGAAATCGTCCACCCGGCCGCAGCGCTCGAGGCTCTGGTTGAGCGTGGCCCCCGAGCCCGGCACCCGAACGTCGGTCCGGAACTCCTCGTAGAGCGCCGGGATCTCCGACAGCGCCTTCTCGAGACCCTGCTGCGTGCGCTCCATGCCGCAGTAGTCCCACACGATCTTGCCGAGCTCACGGTGGAACCAGTCCACCGATCGGGTGCCCTTGGCCGCCAGGTATCCGTCGAACCGAGCCCTCGCCTCGGCCTCGGCGGCCTGGAACGCGGGGTGGTCGGTGCCCACCAGTTTCTCGCCGAGCTTGGGGGCGAGGTAGTTCGAGATGGTGTTCGGCAACACGAAGTAGCCGTCCGCCAGCCCCTGCATCAACGCCGACGCCCCGAGGCGGTTGGCGCCGTGATCGGAGAAGTTGGCCTCGCCCGCCGCGTACAGCCCGGGGATCGTGGTCATCAGTTCGTAGTCCACCCAGAGCCCGCCCATCGTGTAGTGGACCGCCGGGTAGATGCGCATCGGAACCTTGTACGGATCCTCGTCGGTGATCCGCTGGTACATCTCGAACAGGTTGCCGTAGCGCTCCTGGATGACCGGGGCACCGAGGCGCCGGATCGCGTCGGAGAAGTCGAGATACACCCCGTTCTTCAGCGGGCCGACGCCCTTGCCGGCGTCGCAGGCCCGCTTGGCGGCCCGCGACGAGACGTCGCGCGGCGCCAGGTTGCCGAAGCTCGGGTAGAGCCGCTCGAGGTAGAAGTCGCGTTCGGCGTCGGGGATCCGGTCCGGCGACCGGGTGTCGTCGGGATCGTTCGGCACCCAGATACGCCCGTCGTTGCGGAGCGACTCCGACATCAGCGTGAGCTTCGACTGGAACTCGTCGCTCTGCGGGATGCAGGTCGGGTGGATCTGGGTGAAGCACGGGTTCGCGAAGTAGGCGCCCCGGCGATGGGCCCGCCATGCCGCCGACACGTTGCAGGCCATGGCATTCGTCGACAGGAAGAACACGTTGGAGTACCCGCCGGTCGCCAGCACCACGGCGTGGGCCGCATGGCTGCGGATCTCACCGGTGACCAGGTCGCGCGTGACGATGCCCTTGGCCTCACCGTCGACCACCACGACGTCGACGAACTCGCAGCGGTTGTAGAGCGTCACGTTGCCGAGCCCGATCTGGCGGGCGAGCTGCTGGTAGGCGCCGAGCAAAAGCTGCTGTCCGGTCTGACCCCGGGCGTAGAAGGTGCGCGACACCTGCGCGCCGCCGAACGACCGGTTGTCGAGCATGCCGCCGTACTCACGGGCGAACGGCACGCCCTGCGCAACGCATTGGTCGACGATGTTCACGGACTCCTCGGCGAGGCGGTAGACGTTGGCCTCCCGGCTCCGGAAGTCCCCGCCCTTGATCGTGTCGTAGAAGAGCCGGTACACGCTGTCGCCGTCGCCGCGATAGTTCTTGGCGGCGTTGATCCCGCCCTGGGCGGCGATCGAGTGGGCCCGGCGGGGCGTGTCGTGGAACGTGAACGCCGAAACGTTGTATCCGAGCTCGCCCAGCGTGGCCGCTGCCGCCCCGCCGGCCAGGCCGGTGCCGACGACGATGACGTTGTACCGCCGGCGGTTCGCCGGGTTCACGAGCTTCCGGTTGAACTTGTAGGACTCCCACTTCTCGCTGACGGGGCCCTCGGGGATCTTGGATTCGAGCACCATGGCAGGACTCCTCAGTTGCTGATGATCCCGGCGAGGACCGCGATCGGGAACGAGACGTTTCCGGCGACGACCACGGCGGCGAAGCCCGTGGCGAAGGCACGACGCCACCGGTTGAACCGGGGGCTGTTGGCACCGATCGACTGGAACAGCGACCAGGCGCCGTGGAACAGATGGACCCCCAGCGCCAGGTTGGCCACCACGTAGAGCACGGCGACCGGTATGCGGGAGAACGATTCCACGACGTAGTCGTAGGCATCGTCGCCGCCCGGGTTCACCCAGCCCCAGGTGAGATCCATCAGGTGCCAGATCAAGAACAGCAACACGATCGGGCCGGTCCAGCGCATCGACCGGCTGGCCCAGTTGGCCGCCACGTAGTCCCGCTTCGACTGGTAGCCGACGCTACGGGCCCGGCGGTTCATCATCGTCAGCGAGTACGAGGCGTGCATGTGCAGCACGAACGCACCGAGGAGGCCGGCCCGCAGGATCCACAACACGCCCGTCTCGGGCACGATCGGGACGAGCAAGACCCGCAGGAACTCGGCGTACTCCACGAAGTGCGAACGGCCGAGGTACAGCTTCAGGTTGCCGATCATGTGCGCAAGCACGAAGCCCATCAGCATCACGCCGGTGATCGCCATCACCCACTTCTTGCCGACGGCGGATCGGTAGAAATCGACCAGGAAGGGGGCCTTGCGGGCCGGCTTGAGCGCCGTCCCTGTGACCGGGCCCCGGGTGATCGTTCGCTCGGAAAGTGCTCGTGCCATCTCGGGCCACGGCCTCCTCGTGGTGGTCTACTGATGTGGAACGGTACTCCCGCCCGATCGACCGTCGCGAAATGGTCCGGCGCAGGTCGAGCCCGGCGTGCCCCGGTTCACGTCGCAGCGACCACCCGGTTGCGACCGGTCCGCTTGGCCTGGTGGCAGCCGTCGTGGGCCGCACGCAACAGCGCCCGGCCCGACGCAGCCGGGCCGGCGGCGACCCCGGCGCTGACGGTGACCTCGAGCCCGGCGGCAACGGCGTCCCACGGGTGGGCGGCCACCGCTGCGCGCACGCGCTCCGCCGCCTCCGCTGCGGCATCACATCCTTCACCGGTCGGCAGACCGAGCACGGCGACGAACTCGTCGGCCCCGAGACGGGCGGCGAGGTCGCCCGTGCGTACGAGCCCTTCGACGAGCCGAGCCACGCGGCGTAGCACCTCGTGTGCGACCGTGCGCCCGAAGCGTCCGTCGACCTCGCCGAACCGGTCGACGTCGAACACGACGACGGCGATCGAACCGATGCGGCCCGACAGCCCGTCGAGGTGCGCGCCGAGTCGCTCGCGTTGCGGGAGCCCGGTGACCGGATCGACCTGCAGCGCGGTCGCCACCGGAGCCGGGGCGCGACGGGCCATCGACACGAGCGCGGTCACCAGCGCGTCGCGGCGTAGATCGATGGGATCCCGTTCGACCGGCTCCACCCGCAGCGGCCCGAGCCCCAGTCGGGCGGCGACCGCCGCCGTCGCGGCGCGTATCTCGGCGGCGGAGCGACGGCCACCCCAGGCGTCGAGTGCCTGTGCGAGCGCCTCGCCTGCGGCAACGAACTCCGGACGGTCGTCGGCATGGGTGACGAACAGGGCGACCGCCTCGGCGAGGGCTGCAGCGCCCTGGGCGAGCACGGCCGGTTCGCCCACGGCGCCGGCGCTGCGGGCCTCGAGCGACCGCCGGACGACCTCGACGAGTCCCGGAGCGGGGGCCTCGTCGAATGCCGGTTCGGGCTGCATCCGGGGACCGTATGCGGCCCGAGGTCGGTCCAGCCCCGGACCGACAGGGCGCCGCCGGGTTTCGGTTCGACCGGAGGGCTTCTTTATGCTTCGGGGCCGCTTCGACGGCGCCGTCGGCGCGACCGGAATCCAGGGGAGCCAAGTGACCGGAATCTTCGCCGCAGAAGGCGGCTACCAAGAGTTCGTACTTCGGGGAGGCGAGTGGTTCATCCTCGTCGGCTCCGCCATCACCGCCCTGCTGGCCATCGCCGTCGGCTTCGTCCTGATGAAGGGGGTGCTGGCTGCGGACCAGGGCTCGCCCAAGATGATCGAGATTGCGAAGGCGATCCAGGAGGGTGCACTGGCCTATCTCAAGCGCCAGTTCCGAACCATCGGGCTGATCCTCATCCCGCTGGCGATCATCGTGTTCATCACGTCGGTGGCGGTGAAGAAGCCCGACGGGACCGAGGCGCTGAGCTTCGGGGCCAGCGGTGCGTTCCGGACGATCGCGTTCGTGATCGGCTGCATCATGTCGGGCCTCACGGGTTACATCGGCATGACCCTCGCAACCCGGGGCAACGTGCGGACGGCTGCGGCGGCTCGCTCCGGGAAGATGCCCCCGGCGCTGCAGGTGGCGTTCCGCACCGGCGGTGTGGCGGGCATGTTCTGCGTCGGCCTGGGCCTGATCGGCGCCTCCGCGATCATGATGATCTTCCAGAACACGTCGTCGGCCATCCTCGTCGGATTCGGCTTCGGTGGTTCGCTGCTGGCGCTGTTCCTCCGGGTCGGCGGCGGCATCTTCACGAAGGCGGCCGACGTCGGAGCCGATCTCGTCGGCAAGGTCGAAGCGGGCATCCCCGAGGACGACCCCCGCAACCCGGCAACGATCGCCGACAACGTTGGCGACAACGTCGGCGACTGCGCCGGCATGGCG
>JBJTVH010000041.1:0-7658 GCA_046081125.1 Acidimicrobiales bacterium | reverse complement strand
ATCGGCCAGCCCGGCCAGCTCCGGCCATCGGGCGGTCACGTCGCGCAGCCGGGTGCTCTGCAGGCGCACCCGGCCCCGGTCCACGAACGCGAGCGTTCGGTAGCCGTCCCACTTCGGTTCGTAGGCCCACCCGTCCCCCGGGGGAGCGGCGTCGCTGGCCACCGCCTTCATGGGAGCGATCCCGAAGGCGGCGAGTGCCATCAGCGAGGGATCCGGCTCGACAGCACGCCGTCGGCCTCGAGCTGGTCGAGGGTGGCGTCGTCGAGGCCGAGCAATCCGCCGAGCACCGCCCGGTTGTCCTCGCCCCGGTACGCCGGCAGGCCGCGCACGCCCACCTCGTCGGCCGAGAACCGCCACGGTGCGTTCGGGATCCGGAAGCTCCCGCCCTTGCGGTCGCTCACCTCGACGATCGCCGCCCGATCCTCGGCCCAGTCGGTGTCGGCCACCTCGCGCACGTCACGCAGGGTGCCGCAGGCGAACTTCTCCGTGCTCACGATCCGCTCGAACGCGTCCTCGTCGGCCACGGTGGCCGACCAGGCCCGCAGTGCCTCGAGGATCGCGGGCAGGTGCCGGCGCCGGGAGCCGATCGTCGCGAACCGAGGGTCGTCGAGCAGCTCGGGTCGGCCGATCAGCCGGCACCAGGACGCGAAGTTCCCCTTGGCGCACGGGTGACCCGACACGACGACCTGGCGGCCGTTGGCGAGCGGGAGCACCGGGAAATCGGCCGGCCGGAAACTCGGGATGTCCTCGGACCCGTCGGCGTCGGACAACTCCCAGTGCACGTGTTCGTTCATGTAGAGCAGTGCTTCCGCCATCGACACCTCGACCCACTGACCCCGGCCCGTGCGCTCCCGCCGGAACAGCGCCGCGAGGATCCCCGCCGTGAGCTCCTTGGAGGCGAACAGGTCGGCGTAGGAGAACGGATCGTTGGTGTACGAACCGCCCCGCTCGTCGCCCTGGAGCTTGGTGAGGCCCATCTCGGCCTGGATCACGCTCGCGTAGGCGCGCCGGTCCCGCCACGGGCCGGATTGCCCGTAGCCCGAGATCGATCCGTACACCAGGCGCTCGTTGCGGGCCGAGAGGTCCGCGTACCCGAGGCCGAGGCGGCCGGCGACGCCGGGGCGGAAGTTCTCCAGCACGACGTCGCTACGGTCCGCGAGCCTGCGCACCAGCTCGACGGCTTCGGGCTTGTCGAGGTCGAGGCTGATGTTCCGCTTCCCGGTGTTCTGCTGCGCGTAGTAGCCCGAGGTGCCCGACACCCGGGGGAAGTCGAAGCGGACCACGTCGCCTTCGGGCGGCTCGAGCTTGATCACCTCGGCACCGAGGTCGGCGAGCGCCTTGGCGCAGTGCGGCCCGGCCAGCACGCGCGACAGGTCGAGCACCCGGACGCCGTCGAGGGGGCCGGCCCCCCGGGTCTCAGGAGCGGCGGCCACGGCTGATCCCATCGAGCTCGGCGCGTACGTCGGCCATGACCAGGGTGAGCGCGTCCAACGCGCCGAAGTTGTGCACCACTTGTTCGGGCCGGCTGGCTCCGGTGATCACGGTCGACACGTTCGGGTTCGACGCGCACCAGGCGATGGCCAGCTGCGCCGGTGACACGCCGAGCCGTTCGGCGACGGCCACGAACGCCCGCACCTTCGCGACGGCCGACGGGTCCTCGAGCCGCGGGCGCAGCCACTCGTACCCGGCGAGCGCACCGCGCGAGCCGTCCGGGATCCCGTCGAGGTACTTCCCGGTCAGCAGCCCGGACCCGAGCGGGCTCCACGTGGTGAGCCCGAGGCCGATCTCGGCGTACAGCCGGGCGTACTCCTGCTCGACGCGCTCTCGGTGCAGGAGGTGGTACTGCGGCTGCTCCATCACGGGCTTGCGCAGGTGGTGGCGCTCGGCGATCTCCCAGGCCGCTCGGATGTCGGCCGCCGGCCATTCCGAGGTGCCCCAGTAGAGCGCGGCGCCCCGGTCGATGAGGTCCGACATCGCCCACACCGTCTCCTCGATCGGGGTGTTCGGGTCGGCCCGATGGCAGAAGACCAGGTCGACGTAGTCGGTGCCGAGGCGTTCGAGCGAACCGTCGAGCGCCTGCAAGAGGTACTTGCGGTTCAACGTGTTGCGCCGGTTCGGCCCGTCCTTCAAGCCCCAGTAGAGCTTCGTCGACACGACCAGGTCCCGGCGGTCCAGGCCCAGCGAGTCGAAGGCCTTGCCCATGATCTCCTCCGAACGTCCACCGGCGTAGGCCTCGGCGTTGTCGAAGAAGTTGCAGCCGGCCTCCCAGGCGGCGGCGATGCAGTCGGTGGCCAGGCCGGTGTCGAGCTGGTTCCCGAAGGTGACCCAGGACCCGAACGACAGCAGCGAGACCTGCAGGCCCGATCGGCCCAGGCGGCGGTACTCCATCTCCGGGACGGTACCCGGCACCGCTACGGTCCGAGGCATGTCGCTGCCCAGCTATGCCGAGCTGCCGGACCGCAACGGGGTCAAGGCGGCGTGGGACGTCTGGCCCGCCCCGGACTACTTCGGTTGCCTGAACCTGTTGACCCCCGAGCGGGTGGTCGCCGCGTCCGGCCTCGTGCGGCGCGGCGCGGTGTTCGCACTCAACTGGTCGATGCGCCTGCCCGACCCGCCGCTGTTCGGCCGGGCGTCGTTCGAGCACGAGGTGACTGGCCCGCCCGGCGGCACCAGCCACGACGACGTGCTCCACGGCTGGAACACGCAGTCCTCGAGCCAGTGGGACGGGTTCCGCCACATCCGCAACGAACCCAACGGGCACTTCGGCGGGGTGCCCGACGAGGAGCATGCGATCGCCCATTGGGCCACCCGGGGGATCGCGGGCCGGGCGGTGCTCTGCGACGTCGGCCGGTGGCGGGCCTCGGTGGGTCGACCGCTCGCCTACGACCGGCCCGATCCGATCGAACCGAGCGATCTCACAGATGCGCTCGCAGCCCAGGGCACGACGTTGCGGGAGGGCGACATCCTGCTGATGCGCACCGGCTGGGTGGGTTGGTACGAGGCGCAGTCGGCCGAGACGCGTGCCCGCCTGGCCGACGGTGCCGGCTTCGCCGCTCCCGGCCTGCGCCCGGGCCTCGCGACGGCCGAGTTCCTCTGGGACCTGCACATCGCGGCCCTCGGCTGCGACAACCCGGCGGTGGAGGTTTGGCCGCCGGGTGCGCTGAGCACCCCGGTCGAGCTGGCCGAGGTCCGGGCCGATCGCTCCCGCCTCCACGAGATCTTCACCCACACGGTCCTGCTCCCGATGTTGGGCCTACCGCTCGGTGAGCTGTGGGATCTCGAAGCGCTCGCCGCCGACTGTGCCGCCGACGGGCGCTACGAGTGCTTCTTCACCTCGGCTCCCCTCAACCTCCCCCAGGGGGTGGCCAGCCCGCCCAACGCGCTGGCCATCAAGTAGCCCTCCATGGCTCCCCGCCTCGTCGCGCTCGACGTCGACGGCACCATCCTCGACCACCGAGGGGTGGTGTCGCCCCGTGTCGTCGCTGCGCTCGGCCGAGCGGTCGCGGCTGGCGCCGTCGTGACGTTGTCGACCGGCCGGCCGCCCGTTGCGCTCGACGGTGTGGTGCCCCTGCTCGGCGGCCATGCGTCCTACGCCGTGTGCGGCAACGGCGTGTCGATCCACACGTTGCAGGACGGCTGGCCGCTGCTGCATCGGGCCTCGTATCCGCGCCCGATCGCTGACGCCGTGATCCGTCGGGCCCGCGATGCGTTCCCCGGGGTCGGGTGGGCGATGACCACCGAGGCCGGGTTCGGCTTCGAGTCCGGGTTCTCGGCGCTCGTGCCCGATCCGCCGCCGGAGCGTCACCGGCTCGACGACGTGCTCGGCCTACCGGGTGCCGTCGTCCACGGGATGTACGCGTTCGACCCGGCCCGTGACGTCCGGGCGCTCACCGTCGCCATCGGTGCGCTGCTGCCCGACGGCCTCGAGGCGGTCTATGCCGGGCTCCCGCTCGTCGACGTCGTCCGGGCCGGTACCGACAAGTCCTCGGGCCTCGCCTGGCTCTGCGAGCACCTCGGCTTCGGCGCTGCGGACGTGATCGCGTTCGGGGACAACGTGAACGATCACGGCATGCTCCAGTGGGCGGGTCGCGGGGTGGCGATGGGCAATGCGGATGCAGCGACCCGGGCGCTCGCCGACGAGGTGGCGCCCCCGATCGAGGCCGACGGGGTGGCCGTCGTGCTGGAGCGCGTCTTCGGAGGCAACGCATGACCACCGATCGACCGTGGGGCTTCCGCACCCGGGCCGTCCACGCGGGCGGTCGGCCCGACTCGGCCACCGGCGCCCGGGCCGTGCCCGTGTATCAGTCCACGAGCTTCGTGTTCGAGGACACCGCCGATGCCGCCGACCTGTTCGCGTTGCAGAAGTACGGGCTCATCTACTCCCGGCTGGCGAACCCGACGGTGTCGGCGTTCGAGGAGCGCATGGCCAGCCTCGAAGGTGGCCTCGGCGCGGTGGCCACGGCCAGCGGGCAGTCGGCCGAGTGGTGCACGGTCGCCGCCCTCGCCGGCGCCGGCGACCATCTCGTGGCCGGCAGTGCACTCTACGGCGGCACCGTCACCCTGCTCGACGTGTCGTCGCGCCGGCTCGGCATCGACACGACCTTCGTGCCGTCGGACCGGCCCGACGCCTTCGCTGCGGCGATCCGGCCCGAGACCAAGGCGCTGTACGTCGAGGCGATCGCCAACCCGTCGGGGATCGTGGCCGACGTCGCTGCGCTCGCCGACGTGGCCCACGCCCACGGGCTGCCACTGGTCGTCGACGCAACGATGGCCACCCCGGCGCTGTGCCGGCCGATCGAGTGGGGCGCCGACATCGTCGTGCACTCGGCCACCAAGTTCATCGGTGGGCACGGCACCTCGCTCGGCGGGGTGATCGTCGAATCCGGCCGGTTCGACTGGTCGTCGGGCCGGTTCCCGGCCATGACCACACCGGTCGCGAGCTACGGCGGGCTCACCTGGTGGGGGAACTTCGGCGAGTACGGCTGGCTCACCCGTGTGCGGGCCGAGCAGCTGCGCGACTTCGGTCCGGCCCTCAGCCCGTTCAACGCGTTCCTACTGCTGCAAGGGCTCGAGACCCTTCCGCTACGGATGGCGGCGCACGTCGACAACACCCGGGCCGTCGCGTCGTTCCTCGCCGAGCACCCGGCGGTCGCCTGGGTGCGCTGGGCCGGCCTGCCCGGCGACCCGTTCCACGAGCTCGGTCAGCGGTACTTCCCCGACGGGCCCGGCGCCGTGTTCGCCTTCGGGGTGCGCGGCGGCCGGGCCGCCGGCCGTCGGTTCATCGAATCCGTCGAGTTGTGCAGCCACCTGGCCAACATCGGCGACTGCCGCACGCTCGTCATCCATCCGGCGTCCACCACCCACCAGCAGCTCTCCGACGACGCGCTCGCCGCAGCCGGGGTGGGCGCCGACCTGGTGCGGATCTCGGTCGGTCTCGAGGACCCCGACGACCTGTGCTGGGATCTCGACCAAGCCCTACACGCATCGCAGGAGGGGTGATGGCCTGGAACGCGCCGTCCATCCGGGAGACCAAGTCGCTGCTCGACCGGTCCCGCACCATCGCCATCGTCGGCGCCTCGGCCGACCCCAGCCGGTCGAGCTACTTCGTCGCGACCTACCTGCTGTCGTCGTCGACCGACTACCAGGTGTATCTGGTCAACCCCAAAGGCGGCGAGATCCTCGGCCGGCCCGTGTACCGCAGCCTCGCCGAGGTGCCCGTGGTGCCCGACATCGTCGACGTGTTCCGCCGGGTCGAGGATCTCGGTGCCGTCGCCGACGAGGTGCTGCCGCTCGGCTCGCCGGTGCTGTGGTTCCAGCTCGGCCTGCGCGATGACGCGGTCGCCGAACGGGCCGAGGCGGCGGGGATGCGGGTGGTGCAGGACCGGTGCCTCAAGATCGAGCACGCTCGGTGGGCCGGCGGGCTGCACCTTGCCGGGTTCGACACCGGGGTCGTGTCCTCACGGCGCTGAGTCAGCCGAGGACGCGCACCGGCTCGGCCCCGTCCCAGCCCTCGGCGGCACGCGCGACCAGGTCGTAGAAGCCGAGCAGGCCGGGCGAGGTCTGGTAGAGCTCGAGCATGTAGCCGAGCTGCGGTCGGGCGTCGTGGAACACGAACCGGGTCGTGCCGGCCATCGCAGATTGCGCCTGCTCGATGCCGGCGGCGAGCAACGCGGCCTCCGCCGCGGCGAGGTCGGCGACGATGTGGGCCACGTGGTGCAACCCGGTCTGGCCCGGGCGGTACATGTCGCGGACCGCCGACGGGGCGTCGTCGTGCTGCTGCACGAGCTCGACCATCATCGAGCCCCACTGCCCGTACGCCGAGGTGTGGTCGAACTGGCCCGGTCGGCCGCGCACGATCACGTCGGTGACCGCGATGTGGCGGCGCACGAAGAACGGCCCGGCGCCGAACCGGGCGGCCCACTCGGCGGCGGCGGCCTGGGCGTCGTCGACGCAGTAGGCGAGCTGGCGGGGCGGCCCCAACGGGATGGGCAGCGTCACGACGGTTCCTCCCGGGCGATGGTCACCCCGTAGTTGGTGCCGATGGCGTCCTGCCAGCGACGTTCGAGTGCGTGCTCGCCGCCGAGGAGGCGGGCGACGGCGGTGACCTCGGCGATCCACTCGACCTGTGCGGCGACGAGCCAGGCCGCGGCGGCGGTCTCGGCCCAGGCGACCACACCGTGGTTGGCGAGCAACACCGCCCGGCTGCCGGGCTGGCGGGCGAAGGCCGCGGCGGCGGCGTCGCCCATCTCGGGTGAACCGGGTGGTGCGTAGCGGGTGACGAGCACCCGCTCGGCCCGGGTGCCCATCGATTCGTTCATCACGAACGGGAGGTCGAGCCGGGCCACCGCGAATGCGGCCGCCCACTTCGAGTGGGTGTGCACGATCGCGCCGATCTCGGACCGCGACCGCAGCAGGCCGGTGTGGAGCGGCAACTCGCTCGTCGGGGCCCGCCGGCCGTCGACGACGGTGCCGCCGGCAAGTTCGACGAGCGGGTGGTCGTCGGGGGTCAGCTCCTCGTAGACCACGCCCCCGGCCGACACCACGGCGTGGTCGTCGCCCACCCGGATGCTCACGTTGCCGGCCGAGCCCACGACGAGCCCGTGGCCGACCAGCCGCAGGCAGGTGTGCTGCACCTGGGCGCGGGCGGCAGCGACGGCATGGTCGGACGGTCGCACGGGCCCGATCGTAGGCTCGGCACCGATGCGAGCCGTCCGACAACACGCCTACGGAACCCCGTTCGTCGTGGAGGAGGTGGCGGCGCCGGAACCGGGGCCCAAGGAAGCGGTGGTGACCGTGACCGCGGCCGCGGTCAACCCACTCGACGTGTGGATCTCGCAAGGGACGCTCGCCGCGGCCGGGCCGCTGCCGCGCACCGCCGGGTGCGAGGGGGCGGGCCGGCTCCCCGACGGCCGGCGTGTCGCGTTCCGGGGCGGTGGCCTCGGCCTCGTGCGCGACGGCGCCTGGGCCGAGCAGGTGGCCGTCCCGCTGGTGCACTGCGTCGACATCCCCGACGGGGTGGACGACGCAGTCGCGACCTCGCTCGGCATCGCCGGGATCACCGCCCTCGACGCGCTCGACCTCGGCCGGGTCGAGCGCGGCTCGACGGTGCTGGTGCTCGGGGCGTCGGGTGGGGTCGGCGACCTTGCGTGCCAGCTCGC
>JBJTVH010000040.1:0-64389 GCA_046081125.1 Acidimicrobiales bacterium | reverse complement strand
GAGTTCTTCCACACCTTCAACTCGCTGCACGGGGCGAACAAGCAGATCGTCATCTCGTCGGACCGGATCCCCGACGCGATGCCCACGCTGGAGGATCGCCTCCGGAGCCGCTTCAAGTGGGGGCTCATCACCGACATCCAGCCACCGGACCTCGAGACCCGACTGGCCATCCTCCGCAACAAGGCCGAGCGCGAGAACACCCCGGTGTCGGCCGAGGTCCTCGAGTTCATCGCCTCCCACATCACCAACAACATCCGCGAACTCGAAGGGGCGCTCATCCGGGTCGGCGCCTACGCCAGCCTGAACCGTGTCCCGGTCACCACCGCCCTGGCCGAGCGTCTGCTCGACGACATCGTCGGCGGTCATCGACCGCGCCAACTCACGCCTGACGCCATGCTCGAGCTCATCTCGAACAAGCTCGGGTTCACCGTGGAGGCCCTCAAGGGCAAGAGCCGGCAGCGGCCGCTCGTCACGGCGCGCCAGATCGCCATGTTCGTCTTCCGCGACCAGACCGATCTCTCCTTCCCGGCGATTGCTCGCGTCTTCGGCAACCGTGATCACACCACCGTGATCCACGCCGTCGACAAAGTGCAGCGTCTGATGAAGGAGCGCCAGCAGGTGTACGACCAGGTCACCGACCTGATCCAGACCGTGAAGGGCAATCCGTGACCACCCGTAGCCACCGTGGCCACCGTGGCCACCGTGGCCGACATGGGGACCGATCTGGGGACACCGGGTGGACGACCGGGTGGACACAGTGGACCACCGAACCGTCGTCCACTGCGGTCCCGACAGCGGTCGCTCGAGCTGTGCACTGCAGTGGACGCGCTGTGACCATCGTCGAATGCCCTGGCCTGGCCGAAACGGGCGCTGTCCACAATCCACAGCCCCTATCACCACCATTACCGACTGTGTTCCATCCGACTCCGGCATGAACGACCTGAACGAGAGGGAAACCACCCGTGAAGTTCCGTTGTGAACGAGATCTCCTCGCCGACGCTATCGGTACCGCCGCTCGCGCCTCAGCGAGCCGCGGCGCCGGTCATCCTGTGTTGGCCGGTGTGCACGTGCACCTTGTCGGCGATCGTCTGACGGTCACGGGGACCGATCTGGAACTCCTGATCGAGGTGTCGACGACGGTGGCCGGTAGCGAGGACGGTCACTGTGTGTTGCCCGCCCGCCTGGTCGGCGACGTGGTGCGAGCCGCCCCGGCCGGGGCGGTGGAGGTCACGGTGGGACCCGAGGAGGCTCGGCTGAGCGCGGGCCGAACGGTGTTTTCGTTGCGGACGATGGCCGTGGAGGATTTCCCCCGCAGCAGCCCTCCCGCCGCGAACGCAACATCGATCCCGGCGGCCGATCTGGGTGAAGCGCTGCGGCAGGTGGTGCGGGCGGCGTCCTCGGACGAGGCCCGTCCCGTGCTGACCGGTGTGCTCATGAGCGCCGAGGGAGAGGGTCTCCGTCTGGTGGCGACCGATTCGTACCGGCTCGCCGTCCGCGATCTCGCGGGTCAGTCGGTGCTCAGCGCCGGCCAAAAGGTGCTGGTGCCGTCCCGTGCGCTCAACGAACTCACGCGCCTGTTGCCGGCGAGCGGTGAGGTCGTGCTGCGACTCGGGGAGCGGGACGCGACGTTCGAGATCGGCGGGGTGCGTCTCACGACCCGGCTGATCGAGGGGGAGTTCCCGAACTACCGCCAGCTGATTCCGTCGAGCCATCCCAACCGGATGCGGGTGAACCGTGCGAACCTGCTCGATGCCATCCGTCGCGTGAAGATCCTTGCCCGCGATTCGTCGCCGGTACGGCTCCGGATGACCGCAGAGCAACTCGAACTCGTCGCGGTAACCCAAGACATGGGCAATGCGGACGAGGCACTCGATGCGAGTTTCGACGGCGGCGATCTCACGGTGGCCTTCAATCCCGATTACCTGTCGAGCGGGGTGGAGGCCGTCGGGGGCGAGGAGGTCGTGATCGAGACCCTCGACGCGCTCAAGCCGGCGCTGCTGCGGTCCGCGGAGGACAACGGCTACCTGTACCTGCTGATGCCGGTGCGCGTGCCCTGACGTGCACGTCGAGCAGGTGTGGTTGCGCGATGTGCGCAGTTACGCCTCGGCCACGCTCGAGTTGGACCCGGGCTGCACGCTGGTGCTCGGTCGCAACGGCCAGGGCAAGACGAACCTCGTGGAGGCACTCGCCTTTCTGGGCACCCTGTCGAGCTTCCGCAACGTGCCGTCGGAAGCGATGGTTCGTACCGGAGCCGAGCATGCGGTGATACGGGCGCAGGTTCGCCACGCCGACGGGCGCGAGTTGCTCGTCGAGGTGGAGGTGCCGCGGCGGGGCCGAGTGCGGGCTCAGGTGAACCGCCAGCGGGTGCACCGGACTCGAGACCTGCTCGGGGTGGTCCGGGTGAGCGTGTTCTCTCCCGACGATCTCGAACTGGTCAAAGGCGGCCCGGCGGTGCGGCGAGGCTTCCTCGACGATGCCCTCGTCGCACGCCGGCCCGCCCTCGATCTCGTGGTGAGCGATGTGGACCGCATCTTGCGGCAACGAGCGAGCTTGCTCCGTCAGATGGCCGGGCGACTCACCCCCGAGACCGAGCTCACACTGGACGTGTGGGATCACAAGCTCGCCGAGGCCGGCGATCGGCTCGGTCGGGCGCGGGCCGATCTGGTGGCGGCGTTGCAACCCCTGGTCGACGAGGCGTACCGGACCCTTGCGGGTGGAGGGAGGGTGTCGCTGGCGTACGACCCGACCTGGCTCGCCGGCGGGCTCGGCCCGGCGCTTTCGTCCGCTCGGTCCGACGACCTGCGTCGCCAGTCAACCGGCGTCGGTCCGCATCGTGACGACCTCGAGATCACCTTGGACACCCAACCGGCACGCACCCACGCGTCGCAGGGGGAACAGCGGGGGATAGCGCTCGCATTGCGTCTCGGGGCCCATCGGCTCGTGGCCGAAGCAATTGGCGAGCAGCCGGTTCTCGTGCTCGACGACGTGTTCTCCGAACTCGATGCCCGTCGCAGCGAAGCCCTGGTCGGCGCCCTGCCGCCGACGCAGGTCCTGCTGACCACTGCCGGTCTGTTGCCTCCGGGCCTGCACGTGGACCGGCGCGTGCGCATCGAACAGTCCACGATCGTGCCGGATGACCAGTCGTGATCGGGATGTCCATGATCGGGATCCGGCGATGAGTGCCCCTGACCGAGCTCGCCGAGGAGACGATCCGGTGGGGATCACCGACGCGCTCGATGCCGTCGTGCGGTCGTGGCGGGGAGGCGACGGTCGGGCGACGGCATCGGTGTTCGCGTCCTGGGAAGCGGCGGTGGGTGACCACATCGCTCGTCACGTCCGCCCGGTGCATCTCGACGACGGCCGTCTCGTGGTCGAGGTGGACGATCCGGCCTGGTCGACGCAGGTGCGGTTCCTCGAGTCCGAGGTGCTCGGACGACTCGCGGCCGTGGTCGGGCCAGGCCGCGTCGTGGCGCTCGAGGTGCGCGTGCGTCGCCGATAGTCGCGTCACCCCCCTGGTAGACTTCGGGTGGTCGAGGAACCCCTCCCCACGGACCGTCTGACCTGCCGGTTCATTCCCACTCGGCCCGGTTCCGCCCCACCTGACCAGCCGCGGAGCGCGCGTTGACGGATGCCACGAGTGACAACTTGACGAGCGGTTCGGCAATGTCCGGTTCGCGGGAGTACGGAGCGAAGGACATCCAGGTCCTCGAAGGGCTCGAGCCGGTCCGCAAGAGGCCGGGCATGTACATCGGCTCCACCGGCCTCACCGGGCTCCACCACCTGATCTGGGAGGTCGTCGACAATTCGGTCGACGAAGCGATGGCCGGCTACTGCCGACGGATCGAGGTCACCCTCACTGCCGACGGCGGCTGTCGAGTGGTCGACGACGGCCGGGGCATCCCCGTCGACCCGTATCCGGAAGGGCCGCATGCGGGCAAGAGTGCTGCTGAGGTCGTGCTCACGGTGCTGCACGCCGGTGGCAAGTTCGGCGGCGAGGGCTACAAGGTGTCCGGCGGTCTCCATGGCGTGGGCGTCTCCGTCGTCAATGCGTTGTCGACGCGGCTCGAACTCGAGATCGACCGGGGCGGCTCCCGTCACCGGATGGTGTTCGCCGACGGTGGCAAGGTCGCGGCTGCGCTGCAGATCGTCGGCGACAGTCCAGAAGGCCGGCGAAGCGGCACGGCCGTCACGTTCTGGCCCGATGCTGCGATCTTCCAGTCCGAGGAAGGCGTGGAGTTCGTCGCCCGCACCGTCCTCGAACGCCTGCAGGTGATGGCGTTCCTCAACCGCGGTCTCGAGATCGCCTTCGTCGACGAACGTGCCGGCCGCGAGCACGCCGAGGTGTTCCGGTACGACGGCGGGCTCGTCGATTTCGTCCGGCACCTCAACGCGTCGAAAGAAGCGCTGTTCGTGAAGGCGATCACCTTCGACGCCGAGGAGGACGACCAGACCGTCGACGTCGCCCTTCAGTGGAACACCGGCTACTACGAGTCGATCCACGGGTACGCCAACGGCATCTCCACCACTGAAGGGGGGATGCATGTCGAGGGCTTCCGCTCTGCGCTCACCAAGGTGGTCAACGACTACGCCTTTGCCCGTGGACTGCTGAAAGAGGGCAAGGACGAACGGCTCACCGGTGACGACATACGCGAAGGTCTCACCGGAATCATCGCGGTGAAGCTCCGGGAACCGCAGTTCGAAGGTCAGACCAAAGCGAAGCTCGGCAACGTTTCGATTCGTTCGCTCGTACAGAAGGTCACGAACGCAAAGCTCGCCGAATGGTTCGAGGAGAACCCCAAAGAGGCGCAGCTGATCGTCCGCAAGGCGCAAGCGGCTGCGCTCGCGCGCGTCGCAGCGAAGAACGCCCGAAACGCCATCCGTCGCAAGACCGGCCTGTCGGGGGCCGGGATGCCCGAGAAGTTGAAGGATTGCTCGAGCCGCGACCCGGGTGAATGCGAGCTGTTCATCGTGGAGGGCGACTCGGCCGGCGGGACCGCCGTGTCGGCACGCGATCCGCGCATCCAGGCGATCCTGCCGATCCGCGGGAAGATCCTGAACGTCGAGCGGGCGCGTATCGATCGGATGCTCAAGAACAACGAGATCATCGCCTTGGTGACCGCTATCGGTGGCGGGGTGGGCGACGAGTTCGATCTGGGCAAGGTGCGCTACCACAAGGTGATCGCGATGTGCGACGCCGATGTCGATGGCAGCCACATCCGAACGTTGCTCCTCACGTTCTTCTTCCGGCAGATGAAGCCCCTGGTGGAGAGCGGGATGATCTACATCGCGCAGCCGCCGCTCTATTCGACCGAAGTGGGGAAAGAGAAGCGCTACCTGAAGGACGACGTCGCGAAGACCCAGTTCCTGCAGGCGCATCCGAATCACCGCAAGGAATTCCAGCGCCTCAAAGGCCTCGGCGAAATGGATGCCGCCGAACTGCGGGACACCACGATGGATCCGGACCGGCGTACGTTGCTGCAGGTCACGGTCGAGCAGGCTGCGCTCGCGGACGAGATCACGAGCGTGCTGATGGGTGACGAGGTCGACCTTCGCAAGGCGTTCATCCAACGCAACGCGAAAGACGTTCGGTTCCTGGACATCTGAGATGACCGACCTTCCGCCCGACCACCCGGAACCGACGCCTCAGGCCACCCCGGACGGCACCCCGGTCGATGCCGTGGTGGAGATCCCGGCCCCCTCGTCCATCGAACCCATCGAGATCCAAGCCGAGATGGAACGGTCGTTCCTCGACTACGCCATGTCGGTCATCGTCGCCCGCGCTCTGCCAGACGTGCGCGACGGCCTCAAACCGGTGCACCGACGGATCCTCTGGGACATGGAGCAGCAGAACTTCCGTCCCGACCGGCCGTTCGTCAAGTGTGCCCGGGTAACGGGGGACACGATGGCGAAGTTCCATCCGCACGGGAATTCGGCGATCTACGACGCCCTCGTGCGGATGGCCCAGCCGTTCTCGCTGCGACATCCGCTGGTCGACTTCCACGGCAACTACGGCTCGCCGGACTTCGGCCCCGCCGCAGAGCGCTACACGGAATGCCGCCTTGCGTCCATCGCCATGCGGTTGCTCGCCGACATCGATGAGAACACCGTCGACTTCACGGCGAACTACGACGCGCAGACCACCGAGCCGGTCGTGCTCCCGGCCCGTTTTCCCAACCTCTTGGTGAACGGCAGCCAGGGCATTGCGGTAGGCATGGCCACCAACATCCCGCCACACAACCTCGGCGAGGTCATCGACGCCACGGTGCACCTGCTCGCCAACCCGGACGCAACCCCAGACGACCTGATGAGGTTCGTGAAGGGACCGGACTTCCCGACCGGCGGCCTGATCCTCGGTCGGGTCGGGATCGCCGAGGCCTACCGGACCGGCCGTGGTTCGGTGAAGATGCGCGCCAACGCCGTCATCGAGGAAGCGGGCCGCCGAGGCGATCGCTTCCAGATCGTCGTGACGGAACTTCCGTACCAGACGAGCTGCAACGCGATCGCGGAGCGCACGACCGAACTGGTCGCCGCGGGGGAACTCACCGGGATCGACGACGTCAACGACGAATCGTCGGACAAGGTCGGGACTCGGCTCGTGTTCTCGCTGAAGCGGGACGCGAACCCCAACGTGGTCCTCAACAACCTCTACAAGCTCACCCAGCTGCAGACCAGCTTCCCGGTGAACATGGTGGCGCTCGTCGACGGTGTGCCGAGGACGCTCAACCTGCGCGATGCGCTCACCGCCTACGTGGCGCACCAGCTCGAGGTGATCACCCGGCGAAGCGAGCACCGGCTCGCCGAGGCGCGACACCAGCTCCACATCCAGGAGGGTTTGGCGCGAGCGATCAACGTGATCGACGAGATCATCGCCCTCGTGCGCGCCAGCGAGGACCGGGCCGACGCCCGGAGCCGGCTGATGACCGAGCCCTACGTATTCAGCGAGGACCAGGCGAACCACATCCTCGACATGCGTCTCGGGCAGCTGACCCGACTCTCCCGGGTCGAGATCGAGGAGCGCATCGAAGCGCTGCGCGCGACGGTCACCGAGCTCGAGGTGCTGCTCGCCGACGAAGGTCGCAAGCGTGCGGTGATCACCGACGAACTCGTCGCGATCCGGGCCGAGTATGCAACCCCGCGTCGTGCGCAGCTCACCCAGGATATCGGTGAGATCGACGACCTCGATCTGATCGATGACAAGGAACTCGTCGTCGTGATGACCGGTGCCGGCTACGTGAAGACGGTCGACGCCGCCGCATTCCGGACCCAGGCCCGCGGTGGACGGGGGGTGTCGGCCGCAAAGCTGAAGGACGAAGATTTGGTCCGGCACGTGATCCACACGACGGCTCACGCCCATGTCTTGTTCTTCACGAACCTGGGTCGCGTCTACCGCCTTCGCGCCCATCGCATTCCCGAGCGGGAGCGCACAGCGAAAGGGATGCCGATCCAGAACCTGTTGCCGTTGCAGGTCGGTGAGCAGGTCCAGGCGATCATCGACACTCGCGAGATCGGTGGAGAGCGCTATCTGCTGTTCGTCACTCGCGACGGTACGGTGAAGCGGACGGAGTTCGCCGAGTACGCCTCGTCGCGCCGCGACGGGCTCATTGCGCTGCATCTGCGTGACGGTGACGAGCTGGTCCGAGTCGTGGTCACCTCCGGTGACGACGACGTGCTGCTGGTCTCCCGCCAAGGGATGGCGATCCGTTTCACCGAGTCGGACGCGCGGTCCATGGGGCGCGACGCCACGGGTGTGCGGGGGATGCGTCTACGTGCGGGCGACACGGTGGTGTCCTGCGATCTCGTGCGCCCGCAGATGGCCCTGCTGGTGGTGACCGAAGCCGGTTACGGCAAGCGCACCGAAACCGCTCGGTTCTCGGTCCAGGGTCGTGGCGGTCAAGGGGTGATGGCGATCCGGTTGACCTCGTTGAAGGGTGCCGTGGTCGCAGCGTTCATGGTCGGCGAGGACGACGAGATCGTGGCGGTCAGCACCGAGGGAGTCACGATCCGGATGCCTGTCCGGGAGATCTCCCTCCAGGGTCGCGAAGCCACCGGGGTGCGGGTGATGAGCCTCGGCGAGGGTCAGTCGGTTGCGTCGGTGGCGCCCATTGTCGCCGAGGCGGTCGATCCCGCCGAGTGAGCGGTCTCGGGCGACCCAGGTCGTTCGTTCGCGGCGTGCGCCGCCCCGGTTGGCCGGAGGTGGGTCGTGGGTGGTCATTCGGACGTGCGAGCGGAGCTCGGAGGAGCGACGGTTCTGGTGGTCGCCGTCGCTGCGGTCGCTGCCGTGTCGGTGACAGCGATCGGACGGTTGTCGGCGGTGGCGGTCGATGCTGCCCGGGCCCGCACTGCCGCCGATGCCGTGGCGCTCGGGGTGGCGATGGGCGCGCCCGCGGAGCGGCTGGCCGCCGACAACGGCGCACGTGTGGCGTCGGTGGTTCGCACCGGTGACGTCGTTGAGGTGGTCGTCGTAGTCGGAGGCGCCCGGGCGCACGCGCGCGCCGAGCTCGTCTGGGTGCCCGCGGATGAACGCCGTCGGAACACCTCGCCGCCGTAAGCTCGCCGTGATGGCCGAACGGATCGACGACCGACCGCTGCGGCCGAGCGACGATCCAACGAACGCGGACTCGCCGTTCACCTCCTGGGCGCCGCCGAGCGAGGCTCCCCCGTGGAACGAACCGACGGCGAACGATGCGCTCCTGGAGCCCGAGGCGCCGGAGCCGGCGCGTACGGATCTCGGAGCGCACGACCAGTCCTGGCCCGCCGAACTGGCCACCGTGGTCCCTGCTGTGGTGACCGTCGATCCGGAGCCCGCCGCCATCGTCGAACCGGTCGTCGAACCGGTCCGGCCGGCGCCCTCGGCTTGGCAACGGTGGCGAATGCGCCGTCCGCGGGTCCGGAAGGTGTCCCGGGTGGTGCGCCGGGTCGACGCCTGGTCGGTGTTCAAGGTGGCGCTCGTGTTCTGGGCGGTGGCGTATGCCGTGGTGCTCGTCGCCTCCGTGCTGCTGTGGAACCTTGCGGACACCACCGGCACGATCGCCAACGTCGAAGGGTTCGTGAAGGAACTGTTCGCGCTCGACTCCTTTGAGCTTCAGGGCGACGTCATCTTCCGTGCTGCGGTGTGGCTCGGAGCGGTGCTCGCCCTGGCGGGCACGGCGGCGAGCGTCGTGGCGGCGATCCTGTTCAACCTGATTACCGACCTCGTCGGGGGCATTCGGGTGACGGTGCTCGAGGAAGAGGTCGTCCTCGCCTACGACCTGCCGTCCGGCGCCCCGGCGGATGGGAGCGACCCGGCCCTCGCGGGACCAGCGGTATCCGGTTGACGCCATCCGGTTCGGGGCGGGTAGCCTGCCGGTCCCGGTTCGGGGCTATAGCTCAGTCGGTTAGAGCGTCACACTGATAATGTGAAGGTCGCTGGTTCGATTCCAGCTAGCCCCACGTGAAGGCCGTACGCCGAGCGCTCCTGGCTGTGTCGGGAACCGCCGTGATCGCACTTCTCGTGCGGCTGCGCGGCCGAGGTGGCGTGCCTCCGCAGCGTGGCGGCTGGCAGGAGATTCCCTTCGACCGGACGGCCTGAGTGCGGATTGCGGTCGTCGGTCTCGGCGCGGTCGGAGCGAGAGCCGCGCGACAGCTCACCGTGTCGCCGCAGGTGACCGAGGTGCGGCTTCACGACGTGGTCTCTGGTCGATCGGCGCAGGTAGCGGCGTCGCTGGCTGGCTCGGCACGGGGGATGTCGGAGGCGTTCCCGATGGAGCCGTGTGACGTCGTGGTGCTGGCAACGCCGGCCCCGCACGGGCCTGCTGTTCGCTCGGCGCTTGCCCTCGGAGCGCACGTCGTCAGTACGTCGGACGACCTGCGGGACGTGCGCGACGTGCTGGACCTGGGTAAGGACGCCGAGTGTTCGGACCGGACCGTGCTGGTCGGCGCCGGCTTCGCTCCTGGCCTCACCTGCTTGCTGGCGCGTTTCGCCGCGGCGGACATGGACCACGTGGACGAGGTCCACGTGGCTCGGCACGGGACCGGCGGTCCGGCGTGTGCTCGGCAGCATCACCGGGCGCTGTCGTCGACAGCCGTCATGTGGCGAGACGGGCGTTGGATGGAGCGCTCCGGCGGCTCTGGCCGAGAGCTGCTCTGGTTCCCCGAGCCGGTCGGCGCTCGCGACTGTTACCACGCGCAGCTCGTCGACCCGACGCTGTTGCTCCCGGCGTTCCCGGAGGCGCAACGCCTTTCGGCCCGTACCAGCGCAACCCGGCGTGACCGGCTCACGGCCCGGCTGCCGATGCTGCGACCACCCCATCCTGAAGGCGGGCTCGGTGCGGTGCGGATCGAGGTGCGTGGTCAGCGCAATGGGGCCCGTGTCGTCGAGATCCTCGGCGCTGTCGACCGTCCAGCGGTCGCCGCCGGTGGGGTCGCTGCGCTGGCGGCGCTGGCGGCACCTACGGCGCCGCGAGGCGCCTACGGGTTGGCGGACCGACGGCTCGACACGATCGCGCTGCTCACCGAGCTCTACCGGCGCGGGATCCGTGCGGCTCGCTTCGTCGGCGCCGGCGAGTAACAGTTCCGGTGGCGCCCGCTAGCTAGGCGCCACCGGCAGAGCAGCGATCAGTAGGCGCCGATGGCGGCGAGGCGCTCCTCGCGCTGGGCGGCCGCGACGGCGAGGATGTCGTCGATCTCTTCGGTGTCGAACCCGGCGAGCTCACGGAACTTCCGGGCGAGTCGGATCGCCGCTTCGCGGCCCTCGCCTCGCAGACCGCGGAAGTTGAACAGGCCGTCGACCGTGCGCTGGAATTCGAGCGCCCGCTTCTGGCGGTCGGCGTCGTTCTTGGTGACCTCGCGCAGCCAGGTCGAGCCCATCTTCACGTGGGTGACCTCGTCGGCGAGCATCCAGTCCTCGCAGAACCACAGCACCGGATCGCCGATCTCGGCAGCGAAGTCACGCATCGTGGTGAACACGTCGATCGCGAGGCCTTCGAGCGCCCGGTTCACGCCGGCGAGGCGGAACACCGGATCGGGGTGGCATGCCGCTTCGAACAGGGTGACCGCCTCGGCGTACTCGCCGATCTCGCCGCCCATGTGCTCGGCGAGCTTCAGCGAGATCTCGACGTGACGGGCCTCGTCCCAACACTGACGAGCCATATCCAGCTTCATCGCAAACGGGATCTCGTCGGTGCCGTAGTCGAACGCCGTGCGTCCGGCCCCCTCGAGGGCTTGGATCTCGCCGACGAAGATCCCGTGCATCTGGCGGCGTGCCCGATCGGCGACGTCCTCGGCCGTCGGATCCATCCGTCGCTCCTCACCGTTGGTGAGCCGCTGATCGTTGAAGCGCTCGGCCGTGGTGATCCGGTGGAAGCGCTCGTCGCGAGCGAGGTGGTCGGGCGGCAATTGGGTGCGCACGCTGGGAGTCTACGACCGCTTGGCCTGATCGTGTCACAGGAGTCACAGCAGCGGGTGGAGGCAGCCCCCGCCCGGTCGCCCGGTACCCTCCGGCGCCGTGCAGCGTCCATGGCTTCCTCCCGCCCAGGTGATCGATCTCCCGGGTCGGGGTGAGATGGTCTGTCGGGTGCACGCCGAGGGAGCCGGCCCGTGGGTGGTCCTGCTGCACGGGTGGACGGCGTCGGGTGATCTCCAGTGGTTCACCGCCTACGAGGCGTTGGCGTCCACCCACCGCTTCGTCGCCGTGGACCACCGGGGTCACGGGCGAGGGGTGCGCGATCTCCATCCGTTCCGGCTCGAAGACGCGGCCGACGACGTGGCCGGGGTGATGCGGGTGCTCGGGCTCGGTCCGTCGATCGTGACCGGTTACTCGATGGGCGGACCGATCTCGTTGCTGGTCGCTCGCCGGCATCCCGAGCTGGTGAGCGGCCTGGTGCTCGCAGCGACCTCGCTCGAGTTCTCGAGCCACCGCCATCAGCGCCTGGGGTGGATCGGCCTCCCGCTGCTCGAGACGATGCTGCGCAGTCGGCTCGGGGCGCGCCTGGGGCAACGTGGGTTACGGCGGGTGTTGGCGGACGAACTCGGCGGTTACCTTCCGTGGCTCGCCGCCGAAGGGCGCCGTCACGACCCGCGGGCGTTGCGCGAGGCGGGTCGGGCGATCAGCGGGTTCGACGGCCGGCCCTGGGTGGGCTCGCTCGGGGTTCCCGCCGTGTCCGTAGTGACCACACGCGACCGGCTGGTGCCGCCGGGTCGCCAGCGCGAGCTGGCCGGGATGATCGGTGCGGCGGTTGTCGAGCTCGACGGCGACCATCTCGTGCCGTGGGAGTCGCCCGCCGCGTTCAGTCGGGCGTTGGTTCGCGCGGTGGGGGCGGTCCCGGTTCGCTGAGGTCGTCGAGGCGGCGGTGGATGCGCTCGACGGCTCGGGTGAGATCGTCGAGATCGCCCGTCGTGACCACGTCCGCCAGTGCGAGCCGCACGCTGGCGAGCTCACGGGCCAGGAATTCCGTGTCGGCCTGCACCCGGGCGTTGACTTGCCGGTCGAGCTCGAGTTGGGTGCGGTCGCGTGCCTCCTGGCGGTTCTGGGCGAGCAGGATCAGCGGCGCGGCGTAGGCGGCCTGGGTGGAGAAGCCCAGGTTGAGCAAGATGAACGGGTAGGGGTCGAACCGGAGCGCGACCACGGCGACGTTCAGCGCGATCCAGACGATCACGATGATCGTCTGGATGACGAGGAAACGGGCGGTGCCGAGGTAGCGGGCGATCGCCTCGGAGAACTGTCCGAAAGCTTCGGGGTCGTAATGAACCCCGAACCGGCCCCGGTTGCGGGGGGTCGACAGGTCGGTCCGGGGCATGTCAACCCACCCCGGTGCGCCGCCGCTGACGCCAGCCGGTCGGCAGCACACGGTCGAGGACGTCGTCGACGGTGATCGCGCCGAGCAGGTGACCCGCTTCGTCGCAGACGCCGACCGACAGCAGGTTGTAGGCGGCGAGACGTTCGGCGACCTCGCGCTCGGGCATCGTGGGCGGGATCGTCGGTTCGGGCTCCAGGCAGCGTCCGAGCTCCATCGCCGGCGGTTCGCGCAACAACCGTTGGAAGTGGACGACGCCGAGGTAGGTGCCGGTCGGTGCCACGAACGGTGCCTGGGTGACGTAGACCTGCGCGGCGACCGAGACCTGCCAGCTCGGATCGCGAACCTGGGCGAGCGCCTCGGCGACGGTGGCCGTGGGCCCGAGGATGATGACCTCGGGGGTCATGAGCGAGCCGGCCGATCCCTCTGCGTAGGCCAGCAACCGGGTGACCACGTCGGCCTCCTCCGGCTCCATGGCGGCGATGATCCGGCTGCGCTGCTCGCCCGGCATCTCGGCCAACAGGTCGGTGAGGTCGTCGTATTCCATCTCGTCGAACACGGCGACGACCCGCTCGAGGTCGAGCCCTTCGATCAGCCGGAGTTGCTCGGCCTCGGGCAACTCCTCGAGGAGGTCGGCGAGCCCCTCGTCGTCGAGCATGGCGGCCAACTGGCGGCGCTGGGTGAGGGGGAGGGAGCGCAACGCTGCAGCGACGTCGCTGGGGTGCAACTCGCGCAGGCGCGCCGCTTCGGCGGCGAGCGTCGAGGTGGCGAACAACTCGGCCACCTCCTCCCAGTCGACCACCCGTTCGCTGCGGCGGCGGCGCAGCGGGTGCCGCCGGGCGAGGCGCACCCGGGCGACCTCCCAGGACAAGGTCCGCCCGGCGACCGGCCGAAGGGCGATGTCCGAGACCGCTTCCTCGCCCACCCGCCGATCGATGAGGGACGACACGAGGATCTCGCCGGCGCGCGGCTTGAACGGGTTGAGATCGAGATCCCAGGACCGGAGATGCGCGCCGTCGTTGTCGAGCGCGGCCACCCGGTTCGCGTTCACGAAGATCCGTCGGCGCTGGCTCGTGGCGACGAATCCGACGACCCGGGGCGGCTTCGCGGCCTGGCCGGGGGCGAGCACGACGTCGTCGAGCCGCCCGATCGGCGCGCCGTCCGCGTCGAGCAGGGTGAGGCGCATGACCCGGAACGCGTAGATGAGCTCAGCGGCCACGGGGACTCCTCGGGGCGAGCACGACCGGTGCGAGGACCGCCGGACCCTAGCCGTTCCGAATGGAGAAGGTGGTCGGCCCGCTGCGCTGCTGCAATGATCGGGAGAGCCACTCGTGAGAATGGGGAACGCGATGCAGGTCGATCTCGTCGTTCGAGGGGGAACCGTGGTCGACGGCACGGGGGCTGCAGCCCGCCGGGCCGACGTAGCCGTTGCCGGCGATCGGATCGTGGCCGTCGAGCCCGGATGGGAGGGCACGGCGACGCGCACCATCGACGCCGACGGGCGTGTCGTCACCCCCGGCTTCGTGGACATCCACACCCATCTCGACGCCCAGATCGCCTGGGACCACGTGGGCACGTCGAGTTGTTGGCACGGCATCACCTCGGCCGTGCTCGGCAACTGCGGGGTCACGTTCGCTCCGGTGCGCGACGGCGGTGCGCCATTCCTCGCCGAGATGATGGAGTCGGTCGAGGACATCCCCCGCCACGCCATCCTCGAGGGCATGCCGTGGACGTGGCGGACCTACGGCGAGTACCTCGGCTGGATCGACACGCTGCCGAAGGGCTTCAACATCGGCGGCATGGTCGGGCACTGCGCCGTGCGCGTCGCGGCGATGGGCGAGCGCAGCCTCGACGAAGCCCCGGCGTCGGCCGACGACCTCGCAGCCATGTGCGAGCTCGTCGACGAAGCGATCGGCTCCGGTGCACTCGGTTTCTCGACGTCGCGCACCTTCCTGCACAAGGTGCCCGACGGCCGCCCGGTTCCGGGGACCTTCGCCGCTGTCGAAGAGTTGTACGCCATCGCCGACGTCCTCGGTCGCCACGGTCGCGGGGTGTTCGAATCGGCGTCCCGCCTCGGCGAGCGCGACACCGACGGCTACCCGAACACCCGGGCCGAGTTGGCCTGGATGGGTGAGGTGAGCCGGCGCAGCGGGCGGCCGGTGAGCTTCGGGCTCACCCAGTCGTACCGCCGACCCGACCTCTACCGGCGGGTCGTCGATTTCGCCAAGGAGGAGAACGCGCTCGGGGCCGTCGTGCGCCCCCAGACCACGGCGCGCGGGGTCGGCATCCTGTGGTCGCTCGACAATCGGACGCCGTTCGACCTGAACCCGTCGTGGCGGGCGCTGGGCGAACTGTCGCCGGCCGAGCGCCTGGCGGTGATCCGTGATCCGCAGCGTCGGTCGGCGCTCGTGGCCGAGGCCGAGACCCGGCCGCTGCCGATCGACGCAACCGGGATCTACGTGCTGGGCCCGGGTGAAGCCCGTTACGACCTCGACCCCGCTCGTTCGCTCGCGGCCGAGGCGGCTCGCCGGGGGGTGTCGGTGGCCGAGGCGTTCCTCGCCCTCGCGGATGAGACCGACGGCGCCGTGGTGCTCAACTACCCGGCGCTGAACCAGTCGCTCGACGCGGTGCAGGAGATGCTCGACGATCCGGTGGTCACCCTCGGCCTCGCCGACGCCGGCGCCCACGTCGGGCAGATCATGGACTCCTCGCAGCCCACGTTCTTCCTCACGTACTGGGTCCGGGAGCGTCAGCGGTGGACGATCGAGGAGGCGGTGCGACGTCTCACGTCCGACACTGCCGACCTGTTCGGGCTCGCCGGTCGGGGCCGGTTGGTGCCCGGTGCCTACGCCGACGTGAACGTGATCGATTTCGAGGGCCTGCACCTGCCGATCCCGGAGTACGCGCGCGACTTCCCCGGTGGTGCCGGCCGGTACGTGCAGCGGGGCGGTGGCTACGACGCCACGATCGTCAACGGCCAGGTCTTCATGGAGCACGGTGAGCACACCGGGGCCTTCGCGGGTCGCACGCTGCGCTCCGGGGCCTCGTCGTGAGCCACGTGCACCCTGATGCCCGATCGGTGAAGGGTCGGGACGTTCACGGAAAGGCCCACCGGGTCTGCGACGTGGACTGAGGCTCTGGGGCACCGCCGTCTGTGCCGTCCTCGCGACGGCGAGCGGATGCCAGGCAACGCAGTCGGCGAGTCCGGCGGCCGCGGACCCTCCCGCTGCGTCGTCCTCCTCTGCTATTGCAGCGGGTGCGGCGGTGCCGTCTGCGCCGGTCGCGCCGTCTGGGGAGGGCGGCTCGGCCTCACCGCCGATGCCGAAGGCGGCGGGCGTGCCGGGCGCGACCCGTCTGGTTCCGGTCGGACCGCAACGCCTGCTCGACACGCGTACCGGCGGAGCGCGTGTGCCCGACGGTGGGACGGTCCGGGTGGTCATCCCGGGTTCCGAGGTGCTCGCAGCCGTCGTCACGGTGACCGTTACGGAGACGACGGGTCCGGGGTTCGTCACGGTCTGGCCGGCCGACTCGCCCCGGCCGCCCGCGTCCAACCTGAACGTCGAGCGTGCCGATCAGACACTGGCGAACGCTGCGGTCGTGCGCACCGGGAGCCAGGGCGCGCTCGAGGTGTTCGTCCAGCGTTCCCTGCACGTCGTCGTCGACCTCTCCGGGGTGTTCGTCGATGCTGCGTCCCCGGTTGCCGACGGGCGCTTCGAACCGGTCGGACCGGTGCGGGTCCTCGACACCCGTGCGGGCCGTCCCGTGGGCCGGACGGACAGCGTCGTTGTTCCGGTGGCGGCCAGGACGCCGGGCGCATCGGCCGTCGTGGTCAACGTGACGGCCACCGAGGCCCTCGCCCCCGGATTCCTCACCGTGCACCCCGACGGGGTGCAGCGTCCCTTGGCGTCCAATCTCAACGTGGAGCGGGCAGGGCAGACGGTGTCGAACCTCGCCGTGGTGCCGGTCGGTCCGACGGGTGACATCCGGGTGTTCAGCCAGAGCGGAACCCACCTCGTCGTCGACCTCCTCGGGATGTTCACGGGACCGACCGCCGCCGTCGCCGACTCGGGTCGGTTCGTGCCGGTGGCGCCGTCCCGATTCTTCGACACGCGATCCGATTTCGGCATGACGCGACCTGTCGATTCGTGGCGCAGCGACGTGTCCGTGCCGGGCCTCCCGACGGGAACCGCAGCGGCCGTGCTGATGAACCTGACCGCGACCGAATCGACCCGTCCCGGTTTCGTGACGGCGTACCCGGCGGGAACGGCATGGCCCGGCACGTCCAACCTCAACCTCGAGCAGACGTGGCAGACGAGAGCCAACCTTGCGCTCGTGCGACTCGGCTCGACGAACGCCATCTCGTTGTACGCGCAACGATCGACGCAACTCATCGGCGACCTTGCCGGATGGTTCACCGGGGCACCCGTGCCCGCAGAGTCCGGTGTCCCGCCTGTTGCGCCGCCACCGCCGAATGCAGCCTCGGGTGGTCCCCTCGTGTCGCTCGGCGTCGTCGGCGGACGCATTTCGCCCAAGTCGGTCGTCGCCACGGGGACCGGGCTGTTCTTCGCCCAGAACATGATGTACTCACACACGATCACGGTCTACGACCGCGACCTCCGCCTCGTGCGGACCATCTCCGACAATGTCGGCGGTCGACCCGGCGCGCCCGTCGAGGCAACGGTGTCGGCCGACGGCCGCTCGATGTACGTGAGCAACTATGCGATGTACGGCCCGGGCGACGGACCCGAAGGGTTCGACGATTGCCTGCCGAGCGATCCGGTCGGTTCGAGCACCGTCTATCGGGTCGACCTGGGGTCCCTAGCCATCGATCAGGTGATCCCCGTGGGCAAGGTGCCCAAGTACCTGGCGGCCAGCCCCGACGGCCGCTGGCTCGTCGTGTCGAACTGGTGCGGCGACGACGTGAGCATCGTCGACGTGGCGCTCGGGCGCGAGGTGCGCCGCGTGCCGATCGGGCGCAATCCGCGGGGCGTCGCCATCACGGCGGACTCGAAGACGGCCTACATCGCAGCCATGGGCGCATACGTCGTGGCGGTCGTCGACTTGGAGACGGGCACGGTCACCCGCCGGTTCACGGGTCTGGGCACCCAGCCCCGGCACGCCAACCTCTCCCCCGACGGTCGATGGCTCTACGTGACGCTGGCCGGCAACAACCAGGTGGCCAAGATCGACACGGCAACGGGCGCTGTGGTCGGTCGAGCCGTCACCGGTGATACGCCCCGCAGCGCCGTGCTCACGCCGGACGGCTCGACGTTGTACGTGGTCAACTACTTCGGCTCGTCGTTCGCGCAGGTGCGGACCTCGGACATGGCCGTGACGGCCGTGATCCCGGTGTCGACCAATCCGATCGGGATCACCCATGACGCCGAGGCCCGACAGGTGTGGGTGGCCTGCTACGTCGGCCGTCTCCACGTGTTCCAGGAGCAGTAGCTCACCGGTTGGCCGGCGTCGTCTCCGGTGCCGCGCCGGGTCGCCATGCCTGGTTGGCCTGACGTTGCTGCAGGGTGACGGCGAGGGCCGCGGCGGCGGTGTCGTTGCCGAGGATCTTCTGCATGACGGCAGCCGATGCGCCGCCCATGAGTTCGGCCTGCCGGTCGATCAGGAACTGTGCCGAGGCCCGCAGCTTGCGCAGTTGGCCGTTCACCTCGGGGATCACGTAGCGGGCGATCAGCTCCCAGGACCGCCAGGTGTTCTCCCGGTTGGCCCAATCGTGCGCGAAGCCGATGAGGGTGCCGAAGCCACCGGTGAGCTCGTAGAGGTCGCGGATCGCCGCGACGAGATCGTCCGGCGTGCCGATGACGGCACCACCGCCGGCGGCCCGGTCGGTCATCTGCTCGAGCAACTCCCACTTGTTCTCGACGTGCACGGCATTCGGGCGCCCGAGGATCTTCACGTTGTATTCGTTGTGCCACCGCTGCAACCCGTCGGCTGCCTCGGCCCGGGCCTGTTCCCGGGTCTCGGCGATGTGGAACGACATCAGGACCCGCCACTGGGACCGGTCGGCCACGCCGCCGTGGGTGTGCGCCGCGGCCTCGGCGAAGGACCATTGGGTGGGAAGGGCCTGAAGGCCCTCGGAGGAGTTCGACGCGATCGACAACACCCCGATGGAGTGCTTGCCGGCGAGCGTCATGCCCGACGGGCTCAGCGACGAGGCGGCGGCCATCGGCAGGCGCTCCTGCAACGGCAGGATCTGCAGCTGCGCGTCGCGCAGGGTGAACCACGGCGACTCGTGGCTGACGACCTCACCGGCCAGCAGCCGCTTGATCACCCCGATCGCCTCGTCCTGGCGGTCGCGCTGGGTGGCCGGGTCGATGCCGAGCATCCAGGCGTCGGAGGGCAGCGCGCCCGGCCCGGTGCCAAGGATGACCCGGCCGCGCGTCTGGTGGTCGAGCTGCACCATCCGCTGCGCCACGTTGAACGGGTGGTGGTACGGCAGCGAGACCACCCCGGTGCCGAGGCGGATGTGATGCGAGCGTTCGCCGGCGGCGGCGAGGAACAACTCCGGCGAGCCGATCATCTCCCAGCCCGAGGAGTGATGCTCCCCGCACCAGAACTCGTCGAAGCCCAGAGCGTCGAGATGAGCGACGAAGTCGAGGTCGCGCCGCAGCAGCAACGTCGGCGACTCGCCGAGCGGATGGTGGGGGGCGAGGAAGGAACCGAAGCCGAGCCGCATTCCCGAACGCTACGACGCCGGTCGAACCGGCCCCAACCGGGCACGGGCCCCCGGCCCGGCCGGAGGGTTAGGTTGCCCGCATGGAGCAACTCGCAGGACGGACGGCGGTCGTGACGGGCGCAGCGAGCGGGATCGGGTTGGCCCTGGCCACGCGCTTTGCTGCGGAGGGGATGTCGGTGGTGCTCGCCGACGTCGAGCCGGGCCCGCTCGATGCTGCCGTGGCGTCGCTGGCGGCGGGTGGCGCCACGGTGATGGGGCGCGTGGTCGACGTGCGATCGGCCGAGGCGGTGCAGGCGCTGGCCGATGCGACGATCGAGCGCTTCGGGCGGGTGCACGTGTTGTGCAACAACGCCGGCATCGGTGGTGGCGGCCTGCTCGCCTCCACCACGCTCAACGACTGGCGCTGGGTGATCGAGGTGAACCTTTGGGGGGTGGTGCACGGCGTCCACGCGTTCTTGCCCCACCTGACGGCTCACGGTGAACCGGCGCACATCGTCAACACCGCATCACTGGCAGGCCTGGCCGGGTCGGCTGGGATCGGGCCGTACTGCGCGTCGAAATTCGCCGTGGTGGGGTTGTCGGAGTCGCTTGCGGTCGAACTGCACCAGGCCGGGTCGCCGGTGCACGTCTCGGTGCTGTGCCCCGGTTGGGTTCGAACCAACATCCTCACCAGCCAGCGCAACCGACCCGCCGAACTGCGCAACGAGCGGCGCAAGGGCGGCGAGGCCACCGCTCGCAACGACACGCTGAAGGACATCTTCGCCACGATCGCACTCGACCCGGCGGAGGTGGCGGGGATGGTCGTCGACGGGATCCGCACGGAGCGGTTCTGGATCGTCACCCACCCCGACATGCTCGGAGCGATCGAAGCCCGGAACGCCTCGATCGCCACGGGGTTCCTTCCCCTCGGGAGCATGATGCCCTAGCCCTCGGTTTACCCGGGTGCGGCCGGATAGAGTTCGGTCGCCCCTCGGGGACGTAGCTCAGTTGGCTAGAGCGTCTGCTTTGCACGCAGAAGGTCGTGGGTTCGAGTCCCATCGTCTCCACCAAACCGTCCACTGCCGTCCGCCGTTGTCCACCGATGTAGGGCTTGAGCAGGGCAAACGTCCTAGGGCATACACTTCGCACTTGTGACGTTTCTGGCTCGTTGCTCCCCCGGTTGCTCCCCGTTGCTCCCCGGGTTGCTCCCCGCAGGTACCGATTCGGCGGCCAGCTGATGCCGCGACGGCCAACCCCGAAGCAGCGCAGAGACGGCGACGGCAAGGTCGTCAGCGTGGCCGGCAAGGCTGAGAACGGCGCCGGCAGCGTGTTCTTCGACAAGAGCAAGGACCGCTGGCGAGCGACCTACCTCGACGCCGCAGGGAAGCGGCGCTCGGTGCTCGGGCGCACCCGTGCCGAGGCCGAACAGCGTGCGCTCGATGCCGCCGAAGCGTCCGCCCGTTCGACCGGTGGACCACTGTCGCCGACGATGACGATCGCTGAACTGGCGGAGTGGTGGCTCACCTATGTCAAGGCACCTGACGTCAGACCGCCGACCCTGCACGCCTACCGCAAGTCGGTCGCTCGGCTGGTTGTCGAGCTCGGCGACATCCCAGTGGCGCGTTTGACGACAGATCAAGTGCTGCAATGGCGCGTTTCGCGACTGGGTCATTTGTCAGCGTCGACCGTCCGCAACGATCGCACCGCGTTGCACCAGATCATGGCGACGGCCGTGAAGCATCGGCTTGTGCCGTTCAACGTGGTCAGCGAGGTACGGGCGCCGAAGCAGTCGAGCGGTGCAAGTGGGACGACCAAACGAACACCCACTCCCGAGGAGTGTCGACGAATCGTCGAGGCTGCGCGTCGTCATCCGTTGGGTGCTGGTGTCGCCATGCTGTTCACCCTCGGTGGCCGAGCGTCAGAAGTGCTTGGTCTTGCCTGGTCGGACATCGACCTCGACCGTCGAACGGTGATCGTGCAGCGGGGATCGACCTACACCGGCGGGGGCATCGGGCAACGACTCGACGAGCCGAAAACACAGTCGACCAAGGGCGTGCGCGAGATCGCACCCGTCGTCGTCGAGTTGCTCCGAACTCACCGCACGACCCAGGTGGCGCAACGGCTCGCCGTGGGACCGGCCTGGCACACCACGACCTATCAGGGTGTGAGTCTCGACATGGTCTTCACGACCGGCGACGGCCGGCTCGTCGTACGTCAGCGGCTCTACAAAGCGGTGCAGGAGTGCTGCAGGATCGCCGGCATCGACCCGACCGGCATCGGAACCCACGCAGGCCGCCGAGCAGTGATCACAGCGCTGTACGCCGATGGTGGAGTCGATCTCGCCGATGTGGCCCGCCACGTCGGCCACGCCTCGCCCACGACGACGGCCGGGTACGTGCGCCACCTGGGGACGCGCCCTCACCACACCGCCGAACTTGCCGCTCGTCTTCTCGACCCGATCGTCGCCGAGCGGTCGCGCTGACCGCACCGAACCCAGGTCGACCATTCCACATACAGGCATCACGCGTTCGGCTGACCCCGGGCGGTCGTGCCGATGCGGGCGCAGGCCAAGAGCCACAGGGACGACGATGACGAACGGCGCAGAGGGACTGTCGGTGATGGCTTTCGATCGGTGATGGCGACGACAGCCCAGGCGGCCATCGGAGCATGAGGCGATCACCGACGAACTCCTTGCGATCGACACGACAGCGATCCAGCAACCCACGCCGACACCGAACAGCACGCCACATCGCTCGATGGCGCGTTTGGCGACACAACTACGACAGGCGATGGCGCGTTTACCGACACCAGCTCTCCGCAACGGGTGCCCTTCTGCGGGCGGCCCCGTCCCATCACGTTGCAAACGACGGCATGCGTCGTCCCCGTAGCCCATAAGGGCCGATATCGCACGCGCCGATGAGTAGACGGGGCGTGATTCTGCGTGGCGAAGTGTGCGGGTTTGAGTCTGTGATCAATCGATGCGCCCGGACGATGCGCGGTGACGGGTCGCGAACGGAACCGCAGAAGCGCACTTGACTTGCATCCCGTTATGGTACTAATAATATTAGTACCATGCGTTGGGCGATCGATCACACATCCCGAGAGCGTCTCCAGGACCAGATCACAAATTGCGTCCGCCGCGGGGTGGCGTCCGGAGAGCTGACCGTCGGTGAGCAATTACCGCCCGCTGCTGAACTCGGCACGGCGTTGTCCGTCGATCGCAACACCGTGCTCGCCGCTTACCGACAGCTCCGCGATGACGGAGTGCTCGAGTTCCGACGCGGACGCGGAGCACGCGTCGCGTCCGCGGGCCCGGCACTGTCGTCGGTGACCGAGGCAGCCCAGAAGTTGATCGCCACCGCCAACGAGCACGGTCTCGGGAAGAACGATTTGATCCGCATCATCAAGGAGCTGACATGACCTCACCACCCGTCACCGGTCCGAGCCGACACACCGTGTACACCGGCCGCAGCACCAGCTGGCCGATGGTCGCCGCGACATGCGTCGGCGCGCTCGTCGTCGTGGTCATGGGCAAGGAATCCGACGGCGCGTGGGGCGACCCCATGTTCGTGGTGCCGCTGATCCTCGTCGCCATCGGCGTGCTCGCCAACGTCCTGACGGCATCCAGCGTGCGTGCCACCGCCGGGCCTAACGGCCTCACCATCCACTGGGGGCAGGTCGGATGGCCCCGAAGCACCTACCGCATCAACGAGATCGACCACGCGGAAGTGATCACCCTGCCATGGTGGCGAGTCTCCTACGGATTCTGGTGGACACCCAAGCGAACGAACTGCACCGTCCGCAGCGGACCGACCGTGCGACTCACGCTCCACAACCAACGCATCATCACCATCACGGTGCCCGAACCAGAAGCCGCCGTGGCCGCACTGCGTGACGCATCAACCGGCGGGCAACCACGACACGCTTGAGGCCCGCCGAACTCCCCAGCGGCTTGTTGAGTGGACAGTCGCGCGGCATCCATGAGACCTCACCCGAACGCTGGGATGAGTGCTGCTCGCAGTGCTCAGCGGGGACGGTCGCAGGTGTGGTCCGTGGGTTGCGGTGTGACGCTGAGCAGCTTGACGCCGTCGGGCGTCTCGAACCGGCACCCAATGCCAGCCATGCAAAGGGAAGCGTCGGACGCCACCACGCAAGCGCAGCCCCAGGCACCCACCACGCGACGGCGAGCGCCACCTGAAAGAGCGGCAGCTGCGACGTGGGCACCTCGGCGCCAGCGACGACATCAAGGCGAACGAGGCCCACCACGGTCGCGGCGACGATCACCACGGCGATGATCCCGGCACCGATCGCCGGCCGACTCCTCAAGCGCACGCCCCAGATCATGGCCGACGTGTGATCCCGATCGTCACCACCAACGTTCCCGACTCGTCGGGAACATGGCCCGCGACGGCGGGACACACCGAGCCCGACAATGACATGCATGCCTTCCAACACCACGTCCCACACGCACGCCGACACTGGTGAGCTCGCTGGCACGCGACGTCCGAGCGCGATCCGGCGACCCCATGCCGAAGGCTCACCCACCCACAAGTACACAGCGGCCGCCTGGATCGCCGGCGGTGCGCTCTGGGTCTCGGCCGGGCTGCTGTACGCCCAAGCGGGTTGGCGGTTCCGGGCCAGTGCCATCACATGGCTGGCAGCCGACCTGCTCGTCGTAGCCGGCCTCCTCGGGCTGCTTCGCCTGCGGCCACACGAGTCGAGCCGCGCAGCAACAACCGCGCTCGTCACGGCCCTCACTGCACGCATGCTGTTCGCCACCGCCGAAGTCAGCGGACTCGTCGCCGGGACCGAGAACGAGACGCTCCTGCCGATCGCCGCCCTCCTCACCGCAGTGTCGAGCATCGCCTACGGCACCCTCGCCCGGCACGCCGACCGGCAACTCAGCGCAGCAAGCGTCTCAATGGGCGTGTACTTCTTCGCCGTCATGATGCCGTTCCTCGCGATCACCGGCGAAACGAACTCGCTCGCCATCGCCGGATGGGGGATCCCAACAGCGCTCATGGGCCTCGCCGTTCGCCACCGTCGCCGACGCGGCCACGACCGGAATTCACCGACCGCGAACTGAGCCACGCGAAGGCGCCCCAGCTCACCTCGGCCACACAGGCCTGGACACCAACGAGACACGAAGTCCCCCGATGAGTGGTTCGGATGCCGATGGCAGTCCCCGACCGGCCACGAACCGTCGCCAGACGGCGACACCGAGCGCACCACGCACGGCACCCACCTCATAACCGACCAGTCCCGACCATCGAACCAGCATCACAGAACGAGCCCCACATCACCCACATATCATGCGAAGTGGGGTGTGTGGTTCCCTGAGCACGTGCGGACCTAGCCACCTCCCGAGGGTGCAAGCAGTGCGAGCGCGAACCTGGAGGAGGCAGCGCTTGTAATCCGGAGAACCTCCGTTCCCTGTGCCGTCGGCCAGGTCGGCGGACCGCTCCTGACCGAGACGCCGGGATGCTTGCCTATCGACCGCGACCACATGCTTGTTCACCTGCACGAACTTGCACCGTCGGTGGCTGCAAGGCGCTCGCGGACGAAGCGCTCGAGTTCCACAATCGGTACGCGCCGAGCGCGACCCACGTGGACTGAGCGCAGTGCGCCGCTGTCGAGCAATACGTAGACGGTGCTCCGCGAGATCGCAAGGAAGCTGGCGGCCTCAGCGATCGTGACGCAACGCCATCCACTTGTGTCAGTGGCCGTCGTCGAGGGTCCGTCGAAGGACATGGTGGTGTTCATGCCTGATACGGAGCCGAAGAATCGCCAAACGCAGCAGCGACGGCCCGTCGAACCTTGAAACTCCTCAACAGTCCGCCCGTCATACGCGCGCCAGCCTCGACGTAGCCGGCCACGAGCCCCGCATCTGACGCGACCGCTTCCGATGCAAGATCGAACCGCGGAGGGCCGAGCGAGACCGCAAACCGCACACATGTGCACCAAAGCGGTGATGCACCTCGGACCGGTCATCGGGGACCAGCTCCGGCCAACTGCCGGGCTGGCGACGATCAACCTCGGGCACGCTCTGGGGACACGGTGCGGCCTCTCGGGACTTCAGTCTTCGCCGCGCACGACCAGTGCGTTGCGGCGCAGCTCGACGACCGACGAACCAGTCAAGGAACCCACGATGTCGTCGACGTTCGCTTCCACGAGGTCGAGGAGTTCATCGTTGCTGATGTTCCCCGTTCCGACGATGAGCAGGCGCTCAGGAGACCTGCGGAGCAGATGCGAGTCCCGGAAGTCGCCATCCTTCGTCACCAGTACCCGCTGTTCTGCGTCGGCGATGGCCGCGACACGCCCGTCAGGCGTCCGATTTCCATCAGGCAGTTGAGAGGTATGGACCGCATCGTGGCCGAGGGACGTCAGCAACCGAGCGAGACGGGCCGGAAGCTGTGCGTCGACCAGAAACCTCACGCTGCCCCGAGGGGACGAAGTCGACTCCCGGCTGCCAACGCGCCGAACTCGAGCGCTGCAAGCACGTCATCGGCCTCCAAGTCGACGTAGTCGGCGAGCAACTCATCGACGGTCATTCCTGAGGCCAGTAGCTCGAGGATCATCTCCACCGGGTAGCGCAGTCCGCGCACTGTCGGCTTTCCGTGGCAGATCGCTGGGTCCACCGTGATCCGGTCGAGACGAGACACGCCCGGAAGGCTACCGAGCACGTCGAGATCGACCGGCGACTAAGCCCTCCGTTGCTCCCCGGGTTGCTCCCTCCAGAGCGTAGAAACAAGCTCTGAGCTGGGCGAACGTCCGTGCCACTGGAGTCCCTTCGTCTCCACCGAACGCGAAGCCTACGGATTGGGTGGCCAGGGTACCCGCCGTCGGCAGGGCATCGGTCGGATCCGGCGTGCGGTCGCTCGTCGTAACCGACTTCTCGCAAGGTCACCTTGGTTCAAGGCACGACGCCGGGATACCGAGCGCCGTGCAGGCCTCCAAGGTCGTGCACGTCGTCCATCGCGCACCGCCGTGGTCTGCAGCCACGACCAGCACCGCCACCTCAGCCCGGCTTGGGTCCTCCGGAGCGGAGACGTTCGAGGAGCCGAGCCTCGGTCACCGGGTCGATGCCGCCTGGTCGGTCCTGCAGCATCACCAGCCGGGCGAGCGTGGCGTAGAGGTCGTCGAACCGGCGTCGGTCGGCCCTGGCGAGCTGTCGGCGCACGCGATGGCGTGTCGACCAGTCGGCGAGGACGGCGTGCTGCTCGACCGGGATCCCATACCGGCCGGCGAGGGCCGGGATCGTGGCCAGGATCCGCCGCCGCTCCCGCTGGCGCAGCCAGATCACCATCAGCACCGTCGTCACGAAGATCGCAACGAACACGGCGATGGCGAACAGCAGCAGCCCGGCTCCGTTGCTCGACGCGACCAGTGAGCCGTTCCAGGCCGCATGCAGCGCAACGGCGGCGAGGTAGCCGGGGACGGCGGCGGCCAGCCGGGGCCGCCCACGCGAGACGGCCAGCCCGATCGCCACCCCGATCCATGCCGTGAACAACGGATGGGCGAAGGGGGTCGCGATGCCGCGCAGGACGAACGTGGCGACGAGCGAGCCGTCCCCGGCGGCCATCACGAAGTACTGCACGTTCTCGGCCGCCGCGAATCCTGCGGCTACCCAGCCGGCGTACACGAGGCCATCGACGACGCCGTCGAGCTCGCGCCGGCGGACCGCCCACCAGACCCCGAGACCTTTGGTGAACTCCTCCACCAGCGGCGCCGAGGCGACGGCCGCCACGTCCTCGCCGGCCCCGACTGCGACGAGGCTGTTGACGATCGCCGAGATCACGACGGCGACGGTCGCGCCCCACAGCAACGCGTGGATCCGCGCTCCACGTGGCTCGGGTTCGACCCGGTCGAGCCAGGTGAGGGTCGGCAACACGACGGCCAACGGCACGACGGCGAGCAGCGTCGCCACGGGCGCCAGGATCAGGGCGAGCACCTGCAGGGGGATGGCGAGGACGGCGGCGACGAGCACCGGCGGGCTCAGCCACGCCGGCAGCCGGGGTCGCCGGGGGGTTGCAGGACCACCCGGCCCCGGTCCACCGCCGACGTGGGGGGTCCACGATCGACCGTCCCACCACCGCCATGCCGCTTGGTGCCACGGGTCGGGGTACCACCCGGCAGGTGTTCCGCTCGGCACCGGGGGCGGCAACGGGGTGCTCACCGCGCTGATCGTAGGGTCGTGGCACTCTCTACGATGCCGAACCAGAAGCGGTCGAGGAGCGACGATGAACTGCGAACGGTGCGGTCAGGCCAACGAGCCGGGCATGGTGTTCTGCCGCAACCCGTCGTGCAACGCCTACCTCGATTGGTCGTCGGCGCCCACCGCGGTCAACCCACAGGTTCCGCCGACGGCTCCCCTGCCGGCCATGCCCCCGCTCGGCGGGCCGTCGATCCCGCCGCCGCCACCGATCACTCGGCCCACGAGCGTCGTGCCGCCCCCGCCGCCTCCGCCCGTCACCGGCCCGACGCCGACGGTGCCTCGGGACCGCGGCGGGATCACCACCGTGCTCACCCCGAGCGAGCTCGTGGTGCAGCCGGGTTCGGTGGTGCTGGCCACGCTCCGGGTGCGCAACACCGGCACGATCGTCGACAACGTGTCGGTCACCGTGCCGGATCTGCCGGCGGACTGGGTGACGATCGAGCCGCCGGCGCTCAACCTCTACGTCGACGACGACGCCGAGGTCCACGTCCGCGTCGCACCGCCTCGGTTGCCCTCGACGGCTCCGGGACGACGGACGTTCAACGTGGTTGCGTCCTCCAGCCTCGACGCCTCGGTGCGCGCCACGCAGTCCGGTGCACTCGAGGTCGGGCGTTTCGACGATCTCGTCGCCCAGCTGACCCCGCCGGAGTCCGAGGGCAAGAAGCTCGGTGAGCATCGTCTGCTCCTCGCCAACCGCGGCAACGTCGCCAGGAACGTGGCGATCTCGGCCACGGATCGATCCGAGCAGGTGCGCTTCGGTCTCCCGCCGACGGTCGAGCTCGCGCCCGGCGCCGACCTGACCGTGCCGCTGCAGGCGTTACCGCGACGACGTCTCTGGATCGGCCAGCCGAAGCGTCACACGTTCTCCGTCGAGGTCGACGGCAAGCCCCAGGCGCACACCCAGGGCACGTACACCCAGATCGCCCGGCTGCCCAAGTGGCTGCTGCCGGTCGCCGCCGCCGTGCTGGCCATCCTGCTTGCGCTCGGTGTCCCACTGCTGCTGCGCCAGCTGAGCAAGAGCGATGCCAGCGAGCCCGTCGCCGTGCCGAATCTCAGCGGGCTCACCCTCGACCAGGCCCAGGGACAGCTGACCGCGCTGAAGCTCCGGGTCGAGGCCGCTGCCGACCGCGTCCCGGATCAACCCGAGGGGCGGGTGGTGCGCCAGGAGCCGGCCGCAGCGGAGAAGGTGAAGCCGGACTCGACGGTGAAGGTGTTCCTCGGTGCGGGGACGGTCGCCGTCGTGGTCCCCGCCCTCGAGGGCCTCGATTTCGCGAATGCGCAGGCGACTCTGGCCAGCAAGGGTCTCGTGGCCGAGAAGGACGTTCGCACCGTGGAGGCCGCCGTGCCCGACCGGGTGGTCGAGGTATCGCCGGCGGCCGGACAGTCCGTGGCCAAGGGCGCGACGGTGAAGCTGGTCATGTCGGTGGCGCCCGGCAAGCTGCCGATGCCCTATCTGCTGGGCATGAAGCCCGAGGAGGCGTCGGCCTTCCTCACCCAGCAGGGGTTCCAGAAGGTCGAGGTCGCGCCGTCGAAGGTGCAGAGCACCGAGTTCGCCGCCAACTCGGTGGCGCAGACGATCCCGGCTGCCGGGACCGACTTCGAGAAGAACAAGGCGGTGACGCTGGTGTTGTCGTCCGGCCCGCCGCTCAAGGACATCCCATCGGTCATCGGCGCCGCGCCCGACGCAGCGACGGCGGACCTGAAAGCGGCAGGGTTCGCCGTGTTGTCGAGCACCAAGACCGTCGACGTGACCGGGGACAACGCCAAGCTCGGCAAGGTCGTCGACGTCGTCGCCACCGGCCTCCCGGCCAAGTCCACCAGGGCTCCTCTCGGCACCACGCTGCAGTTGGTGGTCGGGATCGGCACGAAGAAGGTGGCCGTGCCGGCCGTGGCGAACAAGACCGAGGCCGAGGCCACGGCGGCCATCCAAGCGGTCGGTTTGTCCGTGACGACGAAGAAGGAACCGAGCAAGACGGTCGCAGCAGGGCGCGTCGTATCGGTGTCGCCCGGTGCGGGGACATCCCAGTCGGAGGGCTCGGCGATTGAGGTGACCGTCTCCAGCGGTCCTCCGGTGCCGGTACCGAACCTGGTCGGGAAAACGATCGCGCAGGCCAAGGCCGCGCTCACGGCGGTCAACCTGAAGGCGACCGTCTCGTCGTGGTGCAAGGACACCGACACCGTGACCTCCCAGACGCCCACGCCGACCACGTCCGGCTCGACCGGTGGCGGGCCGACTACGACGGTGGTCACCGAGGTGGCCCGGGACTCCGCGGTCGGGATCAGCTGCAAGTCGATCTTCATCACGCCGGACATCGTGCTGAAGAACCCGGTCGACATCAGCAAGATCGTCGTGGCCACCACCGTCAAGACCTGACGTCGCACGGACCGGTTGCCCGAACGGGCACCGGTGCCTTCCCCTGTGCCCGTCCCCCGAACCGTTGTCGTGAACCCGATGGGCCGCGAGCCTGCCCGGAGTCTCGTGTCCTCGTGGGGGGTTCATGCCTACCTATCTCTCGCCCGGTGTGTACGTGGAGGAAAAGCCGTCCGGCTCGGCGCCCATCGAGGGCGTCGGCACGGCGGTGGCGGCCTTCGTCGGCCTTGCCGCCCGGGGCCCGGCCAACACCCCCACCCTGGTGTCGAACTGGAAGCAGTTCGTCGACACCTTCGGCGACTTCACCGGTGACGGCTACCTGGCCCACGCCGTCTACGGCTACTTCCTCAACGGTGGCGGCAACTGCTTCGTGGTCCGGGTCGGAGCGGGTGGTGCCGCCCCGAATGCTCAGGGGATCCTCGGTGCGCTCGGCGACGGGAGCAAGGCCCGCTACTCGGTGCGGGCGCTGGAGGCCGGTCCCACCGGCGACGGCCTGAGCGTCGAGGTCACCGATGCGAGCGAGGGGGGCGAGGAGGCCTTCAAGCTCGTGGTCAAGCGCGACGGCCGCGTCGTGGAGGAGCACGACAACCTCACCAGCGGTCGGGGCAAGCAGAGCGCGGTCACCGTGCTGAAGAGCGCGAGCCAGCTGATCGAACTCGCGGAGGTGGCCGGTGCACCCGCCATCCGGCCGGCCAACGGCACCGTCGCCCTTGCCGGGGGTGCGGCCTCGGCCACCCCGGCCAAGCTCGATCCGTCGGACTACATCGGCGACGCGGCGGACCGCACCGGCTTCGGTGGCCTCGAGGCGATCGACGAGATCACGATGGTGTGCGTCCCCGACGTGATGGCGGCCTACCAGAAGGGTCTGCTCACGCTCGAAGGGGTCAAGGCCGTGCAGTTGGCGATGATCGCCCACTGCGAGCTGATGGGCGACCGGGTGGCGGTCCTCGACCCGCCGCCCGATCTAAACCCGCAGAAGGTCGCCAACTGGCGCACCGACGTCGCCGGGTACGACTCGAAGTACGCCGCGCTCTACTGGCCCTGGATCAAGGTGTACGACCCGGCCGTGAACGCCAACGTCTTCGTGCCGCCGTCGGGCCACGTGGCCGGGATCTGGGGTCGCAACGACGACACCCGGGGGGTGCACAAGGCGCCGGCCAACGAGGTGGTGCGCGGTGTGGTCGACCTCGCCTGCAGCCTCACGTCGCGCGAGCAGGAACTGTTGAACCCGATCGGGGTGAACTGCATCCGGTCGTTCCCCGGTCGGGGGATCCGGGTGTGGGGTGCGCGCACGCTGTCGAGCGATCCCGAGTGGCGCTACCTGAACGTGCGGCGCTTGTTCAACTACCTCGAGGAGTCGATCCTCAACGGCACCCAGTGGGTGGTGTTCGAGCCGAACGACGATGCGCTGTGGGCCCGGGTGCGGCGCACCATCTCGGCGTTCCTCACCAATGAGTGGCGCAAGGGCGCGTTGTTCGGCCTCACGCCCGACGAGGCCTTCTTCGTGAAGTGCGACCGGGAGACGAACCCGCCGGAGTCGGTCGACCTCGGCCAGCTCATCTGCGAGATCGGCGTGGCGCCGGTCAAGCCGGCGGAGTTCGTGATCTTCCGCCTGTCCCAGTTCTCCGGCGGCGCCGCGCTCGCCGAGTGACGCCGATACACGCCCACAACGACTTCGAGGTGATCAATCATGGCGCTCCCTGATCTCGACGGCGCCGTCGGCCACTCCTTCGGTCTGGAGATCGACGGCATCGTGATCAAGCACATCCAGGAGGTGAGCGGCCTCAAGATCGAGCAGGACACGATCGAGATGAAGGCCAACTCGCCCGACGGCAAGTTCATCAACAAGAAGCTCCCCGGCCGACCCAAGGCCGGCGAGGTCACGCTCACCCGGGCCCTCACGTCGGACAGCAGCTTCGAGAAGTGGATCAAGGCCGCCCACTTCGGGAAGATGAACGACGCCCGCAAGGGCGGATCGATCATCGTGTACGACTACGAGGGCGTGGCGATCAAGCGGTACAAGCTGACGGCTGCATGGCCCAAGAGCCTCGAGCTCGGCACGCTGAAGGCTGGCGACACCAGCGTGGTCACCGAGAAGCTCGTGATCACGTACGAAGCCCTGCAGCCCGAGTGATGCGGCGGTCCTTCGCGTCTGCGTCCGGTGGTGCCGACGGGCCCGAGGAGGGTTCGCCGACGGCACCGGCGCCGCGCGAGGAGCCTTACGAGCTGCGTACGGAGTTCACGTTCGTGCTGCCGCGCGGGTACGTGGACAGCGGCGGGCGCCTCCACCGGGACGGGGTGATGCGTCTGGCCACCGCCCGCGACGAGTTGGTGCCCCTGCTCGACGACCGGGTCCGCGAGAATCCCGCCTATCTGACCGTCGTGTTGCTCGCCCGGGTCATCGAACGGCTCGGGACCATCACCGACGTCCACGCCGGGACGATCGAAGGGCTCTTCGCCACCGATCTGGCCTTCCTGCAGGACCTTTACCGCCGCATCAACACCGAGGGCCACACGCGGGCCCGGGTGGTCTGCCCCGCCTGCAAGCACGAGTTGACGGTCGACCTGGCCGGTGGTCGCCTGGGGGAACCGTGAGGAACGCCTCGGACCGGCTCTACCGGGAAGCGGCGTTCCTCGCCTTCCACTACCACTGGCCGCTCGACGACATCCTCGACCTCGAACACCCGCTGCGGCGCCGGTTCGTGGCCGAGGCGGAGCGACTCGCCCAAGGTCGTTGAGCCATGGGCCTGTTCGACTGGTTGCGGGCGCGAACCGGCGCCGCGGACGGCGCCTCGCCGGCCGCCGAGCAGCCGGACCAGGATCGGTCGCCCGCCGGCACGCACGAGGGCTCGCCGCTCGGCGGCGCCGTGCGTGCCGACTGGACGACCCTGCCGGCCATGCCGGCGGTGGTGTCACCGATCGAGCCGGTGGTCCACCGGCGATTCGACCGGTCCTTGGCCTCGTGGCAGTCGCCGCTGGTGTTGCGCCAACTCGATCACGCCGTGTCGAGCGACGCCCCGGCCGGTCTCGTGCTCGCCCGGGCGCATCGCGATGCCGAGGCACGCGTCGCGCAGGGGCGAAACGTGGGTCAGAGCGCTGCACCTGGGCCGTCGGCGGGACCGCCCGTCCAGCGCGTGGTTGCGCTGGACGGCCCTCGTCGTCCTGCGCCGGTCGTCGCCATGCCGAGTCGTTCCGTGCCGGTGACGGCCGTGCGCGAACCGACGCCGGCCGAGCCGTCGCCGGTGTCAGCAGAACCCGCCACGGTGCCCGACGCAGCGTCCCTTGGGCTGCAAGGGCCGGCGTCCGCTTGGGCTGATCGTCTCGACTCCCGTGACGACCTGGCGCTGCCGACGGGGTCCGTGGTGTCGCCGCCGGCCGAGCCGGCTCCGGCTCGGGCCTCGGAGGGCCCGACGCCGTCGGTACAGCGCCGCGCCGTGACCGAAGCGGCAGCCGACGGCTCGGCCGTGCCATCGGCCTTGCTCCCCGTCGAGCTACCGGTCGATCCGCTGGGCGACGGATCAGGCGAACCGGCGTCGCTCGTCGGGGCCGGTGATGACCCCGCGGCGGTGGCGCCGCTCGTCGGGGCCGGTCGCGCATCAGGTGATGCGCCTGAGCACGGGTCGGGTGATGCCGGCGCCCCGCCTCGCGTGGGTCCGGTCGAGTCGCCTGCTTCGGCGGCACGTCGCCCCGGCCTGGGCGGACCGGTCGTGAGTCGTGCCGCCGACGGATCGTCGGGCAGCGGGGGATCGTCGGGTCCGGCGCAGGACCCGGCGCCGATCCCGGGCTCGCTGATCGGCGCCGGTGCTGCGGGGCCTGCGTCGGGTTCGGACGCGACCTCGGTTGCACCGGTGCTCGGTGCTGGGTCGTTGCCGGTCCGGTCGGGGTCTGGTGGTTCGTCGACGGCGGGGCCCGACCTAAGCGGTGCCGGGCCGGTGGTGCAGCGACGTACCGAGGGGGCGGCGGTTGTTCCGACGCGTCGGGTCGGTCTCGGCGCACCGTTGCCATCGGTACCCCCGGCACCTGGGCTACCGGCACCTGGGACACCGACCGCCCGAGGCGTTGCGGATCTTGCCGGCGCAGTGGAGGTACCGGGGACGTCGGTCGAGTCCGGGCCGACAATCGTGTCCGGGCCGACAATCGTGTCCGGCGAGCCGGGCACGACCGCCGAATCGGCGACCGTCGCCCCGCTGCTCGGTGACCGTCGGCCGCAGGCGCCCGCAGGGGCGGGCTCGCCACTCTCCGGCGCAATATTCGACGGGCCCACCGAGGGGACGAGCCCGGTCGCAGCCCCGCTGCCCGTCCAGCGCCACGCAATGCCGGAGGCGAACCCGGCGGCGTCGAGCGCCGATGCCGTGCTCGACGCGATCGAGCCAGCAGGGCCGTTGCAGCGCATGGCGAGCGATAGTCCGCTGACGGCGGCGCTGCTCGGTGATCGGCCGGTGGCATCGAGCGTGCGGCCCGTGCCGGCTGCCGATGGCGTGGCACCCGCGGCGGCGTCCTCGGGCGCCATGTCCAGTTCGCTTGGAGGTGCGTCGCCGACCTCGACGCCGGACCGACCGTCCGTGCAGCGTGCCGTCCTGTCCGGCGCGCCGGTCGCACGCGCAAACGCAGCCTCGCTCGACTGGCGAGGCGGGTCGACGCCTGCGGCGCCCGATTCCGGGTCGTGGGTCGATGCCGGTGCCGTCGCCGTGGCCTCGGGAGTGGCGCAACGTCACGCCGATGGCTCTGTCGTGTTCGACGCCCCGGCCGACGACGAACCGGTCCAGCGGGAGGCCGACGGGGGACCGGGCGGGGGCGCGGCGACGGCCGGAGGATCCGGGGCGAGCAGCGGGGCCGCCGCTGCGTCGGGAGCGGAACTCGACGAATTGGCCAAGCGCCTCTACGGGCGCATGCGGCTGCTGCTCAAGCAGGAACTGCGCCATGACCGGGAGCGGGCCGGCTCGCTGACGCGGACCCGGCGGTAGGGGGAGATCGATGGCCGACGGCGATCCGGGAATCCAGCTCTACTTCAGCGTCGAGATCGACGGCGTTGAACTCGGCGCGTTCACCCAGTGCGACGGCCTCGGGGCCGAGGTCGTGGTCGAGCAGCGCGAGGAGGGTGGCAACAACACCTTCGTCCACCAGCTCCCGGTGCGCGTGAAGTACACGAACATCAAGCTCACCCGACCGCTCGACCGTTCGAGCGCCAAGGTCGCCAAGTGGTTCTCGTCGATGGGGGGCAAGGTCACCCGCAAGACCGGTCGCATCACGGCCAAGGACGCCGAGGGTCGCGACCTGGCCTCGTGGAGTCTCACCGGGGTGATCCCGGTGCGCTGGACGGGCCCGTCGTTCAACGCGGAGTCGGCGAAGGTGGCGACCGAAACCCTGGAGTTGGCCCACCACGGGTTCGAGTACGAGGACAAGGGGTTCTGAGGCGATGGACGGCAAGCTGGCGAAGGCCTCCCTCACGTTGCACAAGCCGGCCAACGGCGGCCGGGGACTCGGCGACGAGATCGCAAAGTTCGAGTTCTCCTTCAACCCGAAGGAGTTCACCGTGCAGCGCTCGGCCGAGTGGAAGCCGAAGAACGGCAAGACGCCGGCGCCGCCGGAGTACAACGGCGCCAAGGGCGGCACCATCACCATCGAGATGTTCCTCGACCGGTCCGAGGACGGCAAGGACGCCCCGGCGGTCGTCGAGGTGGCGGCGAAGCTGATGGCCGCGGTCATGCCGATCAAGGGGGGCGACCAGAACAAGCCGGTCGCGCCGTATGCCAAGTTCTCCTGGGGCGGCACCGATTACGTCCACTGCGCAACGGTGAAGACCGTTGCGGTGAAGTACACCCGGTTCGCGTCGTCGGGTCAGGCGATTCGCGCCGTGGTGACCCTCACGCTCGAGGAGGTGCTGGCCGTCGTTCCGCCGCGCCAGAACCCCACCTCGGGGGCGATCGAGGCGATGGCCCTGCATCAGCTCGACGGTGGCGAACGGCTCGCCCATGTCGCCACCCGACTGCTCGGCACCCCGACCCGATGGCGGGAGATCGCCCGGGCCAACGACATCGACGATCCGTTGCGCGTCCGGCCCGGCCGCCGCCTCGTCGTGCCCTCGGGGAGCTGAGCGGTGCCCGCGCAACCGTCCAACAACCTCGCGATCAGCGTGGGCGGTTCGCGCGTCGACGGCGTCGACATCGTCGAGGTGGAAGTCGAGGACCACCTCCACCTGCCGGATTCGTTCTCGATCACGCTCAAGGATCCGGCGCGCAACGCCGTCGAGCGCATGGGGGCTCGTATCGGGGCGAAGCTCAAGGTGGTGGTGATCAACGACGCGCATCCCGCCGGCGAGCCGCTCATCGAAGGGGAGATCACGGCGCTGGAGGCCGAGATCCACGCCGGGACCAGCTACACGGTCGTGCGGGGCTACGACGAGTCCCACCGGTTGTTCCACGGCCGCATCACGGAGAGCTACGTCAACGTCACCTATGCCGACATCGCTCGGAAGGTGGCCGACCGGCACCATCTCCGGTCGGGCGACATCGTGGCGACCAACTCGACCCACCCGCATGTCACGCAGGCCAGTGAGAACGATTGGGAGTTCCTTCGTCGCCTGGCCCGGGAGGTCGGCAACGAGGTGCTCGTGAGCGACGGCCGCCTCCATTTCCGACCCCCGTCGACGTCGCAGGGGGCACCCGGGCAGGCCGACCTCTCGAGCCAGGATCCGCTCACGCTGACGGTGGGCGGCAACCTGGTCGAGCTTCGGGCCGCGGTGACCGCGGCCGAACAGGTCGAGCAGGTCGAGGTACGGGGATGGGACCCGCTCGACAAGCGGGCGATCACGGCGACGGCGCCGGCCCGCACCGTCACGATCGCCAACGGCCACACGCCGGCCGAACTCGCGGGCCTGTTCAAGGGCCCGCCCCTGGTCGCCGTCGATCCGCCGATCCGCAACGCAGGGGCCGCCGACGCGGCCGCGCGGGCGCTCGCCGAGCACGTGGCGGCGAGCTTCGCCGAGATCGACGGGATCGCGCACGGCGATCCCAAGTTGCGGGCCGGTGCGGCAGTGCGACTAGCGCTCGCCGGCGCGCCCTTCGACGGCACGTACGTGCTGACCTCCACCACGCACCGGTACGACCCGACCGAGGGGTATCGGACGCTGTTCACCGTGTCGGGCCGGGAGGCCCGCTCGCTGCTCGGGCTCACCGGCGGGGGTGATGGGGGGTCGACCCGGATCGCCGGCGTCGTGCCGGCCGTCGTGGACGACGTCGACGACCCGGACCAACTCGGCCGGGTGCGCCTGCGCTTCCCGTGGCTCGCCGATCAGTTCGTGAGCGTGTGGTCCCGGGTCAGTCACGCCGGCGCAGGTGCCGACCGCGGCTGGCTGTTGCTGCCCGAGGTCGGCGACGAGGTCCTCGTCGCGTTCGAGCAGGGCGACATGAACCACCCCTACGTGCTCGGCGGGCTCTACAACGGCCAGGACAAAGCGGTGACCGGCCCGGGCCAGCTGCTCGACTCGGGCAACGGCGCGGTCAACAACCGTCTGTTCACGTCTCGCACCGGCCACCAACTCGTCTTCGTCGACGCGAGCGGCACCGAGGGGATCGAACTGCGAACTGGCGACGGTGCGATCTCGATCCGTCTCGACCAAGCGGGCAAGAGCCTGACCGTGCAGAGCGACGGCGACGTGAAGATCTCCGCCCGGGGCGATGTGACCGTCGAGGCCACCGGCACCCTCGAGCTGTCCGGGCGATCGGTGAAGGTCAAGGCCCAATCGAACCTGGATCTCGACGGCGGTCAAGTCGCCGTCAGCGGGTCGGGCCCGGTGCGGGTGTCCGGTCAACCGATCCAGCTCAACTGAGGAGAGCACGGCCATGGCGCGCAGTCCGATCGGTGCAGGGATCGCCTTCCCGTTGCGGCTCGACCCGTCCGGGTCGCTCGCATTGGTCACCGGGGTCCAGGAGATCGAGGAGGCCATCCGGCTGATCCTGGCGACGGCACCGGGCGAGCGCCCGATGCGGCCCGAGTTCGGTTGCGGCATCCACGACTACGTGTTCGCTCCCGCCGACCGGGAGACCGCCGGACGCCTGCGCGACGCCGTGCTTCGGGCACTCGAGCGATGGGAACCGCGCATCGACGTCCTCGACGTGACCGTGCGGGCCGACGAGACCGACGGCTCGTGCCTGTACATCGACATCCGTTACGAGATCCGCGGCTCGAATGATCCGCGCAACCTCGTGTTCCCCTTCTACGTCATCCCGCAGGAGCAGCCGTGAGCCTCCCCGCCCCGAACCTCGACGACCGAACGTTCCAGCAGCTCGTCGACGAGGCCAAGCGCATGGTGCAGCGCCGCTGGCCGGAGTGGACGGGCTGGACCGACCACAACGTGTCGGATCCCGGCGTCACGCTGATCGAGACGTTCGCGTTCATGGTGGAGCAGCTGCTCTACCGGCTCAACCGGGTCCCCGACCGCCTCTACGTGAAGTTCCTCGACCTGCTCGGCATCGAGCTGCGACCGCCCCACGCCGCGACGACAGACGTGACGTTCTGGTTGACCGCGCCGCAGTCGCGCGTGGTGACCGTCCCGGCCGGCGTCGAGGTGGCCACCGAGCGGACCGACCGGACCGAAGCGGTCGTGTTCCGCACGGTCGAGGAGCTCTCGATCGTTCCGGTCCGGCGGATCGCCATCGCCGTGCAGCCCGCCGGCGGTGCACTCGAGGACCGCACCAACGCACTGGCCACCGGTCGGGACGTGGCGCTGTTCGCCGAGCCGCCGCAACCCGGCGACGCGTGCTTCGTCGGGCTGTCCGATCCGGCGCCGTCGTGTGTGCTCGACCTGCGCATCGCCGGCAGCGTCGAGGGGTTCGGCATCAACCCGCTTCGGCCGCCCCGGGTCTGGGAGGCATGGACCGCCGACGGCTGGAAGCCGTGCGAGATCGAGCGGGACACCACAGGTGGGTTCAACCGTCCCGGTGACGTGGTGTTGCACCTCCCCGCCGATCATGCGGCCTCGACCGTGTCGGGTCAGCGGGGCGGTTGGGTGCGCTGCGTGGTGGCTGCCACCCCTCCGGGCGACAACCCGTACCGGGCCTCGCCCCGGATCACCGACCTGATGGCGTTCACCGTCGGCGGTACCACGGGCGCCCGGCACGCCACCGAGGTGCTCGCCGAGGTGCTCGGGAACTCCGAGGGGGCACCCGGCCAGACCTACGACCTCGAGCACCGCCCGGTGGTGTTCGGCGGCGAACCCGAGGTGATCGAGGCCATGCAGGACCTCGAGCAGGCCGACGGCACCACGGCGGCCGTGGTGCACGAGTGGCGCCGGGTGGACGACTTCGTCGATGCCGGTCCGACCGATCGCGTGTTCCGGATCGACGCCACCGCAGGGCGGATCGTGTTCGGACCGGCGGTGCGCGAGCCCGAGGGTGCGCTGCGCCAGTACGGCGCGGTCCCCCCGGCCGGCAGCGTGTTGCGGGTGCGCCGCTACCTGCACGGCGGCGGCCGGGTCGGCAACGTCCTGCCGGGAACCCTGCGGGTGCTGAAGGCCTCCGTGCCCTCGGTGGCACGCGTGGAGAACCGGCGGGCGGCGACCGGCGGGGTCGACGGCGAGACGGTCGACGCGGCGAAGGCACGCGCCCCGCTCGCGTTCCGCACGCGGGACCGGGCGGTCACGGCCGAGGACTACGAGTACCTTGCGCTGCAGGCGTCTCGGAACCTGGCCCGGGCCCACTGCCTCACGCCGGCGGCCGAGCCGGGCGTCGTCCGGTTGCTCGTGGTGCCCCACGTGCCCGAGCAGCCCAGCCCGGAGCAACTCCAACCCGACGCCGACACCTTGGGCCGAGTGGCCGCCGAACTGGATCTGCGCCGGGTCCTCGGCGCCCGCGTGGTGATCGAGCCGCCCGTCTACCAAGGCGTGCGGATCGTCGTGTTCGTGCGGCCGTGGGCCACCGCGAACGCCGCCGAACTCGAAGCGCGGGTGGTCGCCGCCGTGCGCCGCCACCTGCACCCGGTCCACGGCGGACCCGACGGCACCGGATGGCCGCTCGGGCGGCCGGTCACCACGGGGGAACTCGTCGGCGCGGTGGCCCGCCTTCCGGGGGTGGACCAGGTGGAGGACCTCCTGCTGTTCGCCATCGACCTCGCCACCGGGCAGTACGCCCCGCAGCCCCAACCGCGCCTGGTCCCGCAAGCCAACGGGCTTCCGTACCTGGAGCGCTGCGAGGTGCGGTTGCAGGGGTCGACATGAGGGCCGGGTTCGAGGACTGGTCGCTGCCGGGGGTCGAACCCGTCCCCGGCTTCGTCGGGCGCGGCGCGGTCGGGCTCGGATCGTTGCTTCCGGCGATCTACCAGGAACTCGACGCCAACGCGATGCTCCTGTGTGACGCCCTCGACGCCGTGCTCGCCCCGGTGTGGCTGACGCTCGACAACCTCGATGCCTACCTCGATCCGGCGCTCTCGCCGCTCGACGTGCTGTCCTGGGTGGCCGGTTGGGTGGGCCTTGCGGTCGACGACAACTGGCGGCCTGAGCAGCTCCGCCGTCTCGTTGCCTCCGGCGTCGAGCTGTTCCGGTGGCGGGGGACCGCCAAGGGCGTGCGCGAGCTCGTCGAGGCGTACCTCGGCGGTCGGGTCGAGGTGCTCGACAACGGGGGGGTCGCGGTCTCGGCCCGGCCCGGTGGCGTCGCGCCGGGGACGAGCGCGCCGGGGATCCTCGTTCGGGTGGCGGCGCCGCTCATTCCCGCCGAACTCGATCGGGTCAGCCGGCTGGTACGCGCAGCGACCCCGGCCCATGTGCCCGTGCGTGTCGAGGTCGTTCCCCGGTGACGCAGCGGGCGCGGCCGGCGGCGGAACCGGCACCGGCTCGCACGGCGCGCACCGCCGGCCGGTCGCCGGAGGGTGCCCCGCCGGTCCTCGATCCGGCCGCACCGGCCGGCATGGCCGCAGCGATGGTGGGTCGGGTGCAGCGGCTCGCGGGCAACCAGGCCGCCGGGACGTTCGTCGCTCGGATCACCGACGAGCAGCTCGCCGCCCCGTTGGAGCGGGCGGCCGAGACCGACCGCAGCCGCTACGACCGGGCGATCACCCTCGACGACGTCGGACCCCTCAAGGACATCATGTCGTGGGGGTCGTTCAGTCAACCGGAACGGATCCGAGCGTTGTCGATGCTCTCGAACCAGGGCTGGGCCGGTCCGCTCGACGAGTCGGCGATGGAGCGGATCTGGGACAGCTTCGGCGCCGGAATCCAGGGCGTGGCCGAGGCCAACTTCGCGCTGTGGGAGGGGTGCATCGCCCGGGGCGCGGAGCTGCACTCGATCGGCGCTGTGGCGGCGCTGCGGACCCGGTTCGAGAACGACACCAAGCAGCGGGCCCGGGACTACATGGCCCGGAACCTCACGAGCGTCCACGGCGAGATCGAGGCGATGGGGTTGGAGGCGTCGGCGCCGAACGAAGCGGTCCGCAACGACCAGGACGACCGGCTCGCGTTCGTGCAGCAGATCCTCGTCGAGGTCGGCCGGGCCCAGCAGTTCGCCGCTGGGTTGCGGGAGATCCCGGTCGGCTACGACACGATTCCGAACTACAGCGACATGCCCTCGTTCGGACCCGACGAGGTGGTGTCCCGCTTCGATCCGAACACCCAACCGACCCGTGCCTCGACCGAGCCGGGGTTCTCGAGCTGGGACGCGGTGAAGACCAACTGGGACAGGGTTCAGGCGGTCCTCACGGGGTATTCGGCGATGTCGCCGACCGTGCATCTCGCCATACGTGACAACCGGGTCGATGCCCTGGCGCAGGCCAGCCCACAGCAGGCCCGCACCGAGATGGCCACCCAGCTGCGCGAGACCGAGACCAAGATCCGCGAAACCCAGCCGAAGATCGATTCCGGCGACCTCGACTGGCGGGACCTGCAGCCCATCCACGGCCAGCTCTACGCCGAGCAGGGCCGCTTCTACCGCACCATCGGCCAAGGCGTGATCGGCGACCACGAGGGGATGCAGACCCTGCTCGCCATCGGCGGCGGCGTGCTGTCGGGCGCGTTGTTCGTGGTCGCCGAGATCGCGAGCGGCGGCTTGGCCACCGTGGCGCTCGTCGGCGGCGTGGCCACCAGTGCGAGCATGGCGGCGCGCAGTTGGGAGCAGTGGGAGGACCTTGCGGTCGCAGCCCGGGCCTCGACGTCACCGGAGACGGCGCTCGTTTCACAGGGGCAGGCCGATGCGGCGCTCGTCGCAGCGATCCTCGATACGGTCTTCGCGTTCCTGGACGGCTTCCAGAGTGTGGGGCGCGGCCGCGCGTTGTTTGCCGAGCGCGGCGTCACCCGAGCGGCGCAAGAGCGCATGGGGGCCGCCGCGCTCGCCGAGATCGGGCGGGGTGCGCTTCCGCCCAACGCCGCCGAGGTGCTGGCGCGCGGGATCGGCGAGGTCGGGGTGCCCGAGGCGATGCGCCTGTCGGGGAAGAGCGCCGAGGAGTTGCTCACCGCGGTCGGGCGGGACTCGGCGGCGGGCCGGCAGGTGCTCGCCTACCAGGAGTTGCTCGCCCGCGAGGGCGTCGAGGCGGGTGCCTCCGGGGCCGGCGCGGCGGTGTCGCGCTCGGTCGGTCAGCGGGTGGCGTTGATCGCGAGCGGCAAGTTGCGGGGTGCTGCGGCCGAGGCGGCGGCGCGCGACGGGCTCGCCGCCCTCGGCCCCAAGGGCCTGCTCGACCAGGCCGGGGGATGGACGATGTTGTCGTCGGTGCTCGGCAACGAGTCCGAGACCGGCAAGGCGCTCGTGGCCTGGCGCGAAGTGCTCTACGGGGATCTCCTGAACTGGGCGCCGAACGGGCTGCGACGGGAGGGGATCGCCGAGGGTCAGCCGTTGCTCGAAGCGACCGGATCGCGCGGGTCGTTCAAGAACGACCTCGACATCTCCACCTACGGCACCTTCGCTGCCGAGAACCGTGACCGGGCGCGGCTGTTCCTGGCCGAGCGAGCCGGGACCGGGCCCGGAGGGTTGAACCGGCTGCTGAAGAACGACTTCTTCACCGACGCCGCCCGCATGCGGGCCTTCACCGAGGTGGTGCCCGATGCGCTGCGGGAGGACATCGCCCGGCGCACGGCGGCCTCGCAGCAGGTGATGGTCATGAACTCGCAGCTCCAGATGGCCCAGCAGGCCGGCGACGAGGCGGCGGTCGCTGCGCTGCGCGCCCAGATGGATGCCGCCGGGATCCCGGTGCGGCGGGTGTCGGTGATGAACGCGACGCAGGCCAACGCGCTGTCGCACGAGGTGGACGCCCTTCAGCAGCAACTCGTCGAGGCCTGCCGGTCCGGGGATACCGCCGCGCAGGCCCGGGTGGCCGAGTCGATCGTCGAGCGGCAGTCGATGATCAACGCCGCCGAGGAGGGCGGCTACTTCACCAGCGGCGGCACCCGGCGCTACGTGACCGAGCGAGGCCTGTACGAGCCACCCGGCGGGATCGGACCGCTCGGCGCACCGATGTCCGCCGTCGATCGGATGTCTTCGGTGATCGACCAGATCCCCAAGATCCGTCACGCGGTGGAGGAACTGCACCACGCCGTCAACCCGGGACAGCTTGCGGACGCGTTCCGCAGCATCGGCAAGTACGGCCGACGTATGGCGGAGGTCGGCTTCGAGGGCCCGGCCGAAGGCGTGTTCGCCGACCTGGTGACCCGATTCGAGAGCATCAAGGTGCGCGCCGATCGCGGTGTCGTGGATGCGGCGATCCGGGCCGATGCCGAAGCGGCGCTCGCCGCCGTCACCCAGCAGTCGACCAGCCTGCTCACGGCGTTGCGGCAGGAGGCGAACCTCGCCCACAGCGCCTCGGCCATCGAGGCGATGTCGGCGCAGATGGCGAACCATGCCCGCTGGCTCGCCTACCGCAGCACGATCGCCCGGGTGCTCTCGGGCGTCGGCCGGGCCGCGGTCGACGGCACGGCGTCGGAGTACGGCTCCTCGGAGTCGCCCGCGGCGCCGGAGCCGAACATGTCCGTGGCGCCGCCGTGAGGGCGATCAGACGAGCGAGAAGTACGGCCCGAACTCGGATTCCAGGCACAGCCGTCCGAGCTTGCGGTACTCGCGCACGGTGGCCTTGATCAGATCGGGCATCCCGACGTCCCGGTCGGCGGCGGCGGCCAGGAACGCGGCGGACACGGCGATGTTGCGGATGTTGCCGCCCGGGAGGTCGAACGCGCGGGCGAGGAACCCGAGGTCGACGTCGGAGCCGGTGGGCAGGCTGCGGGGGAGGTGGCGCTCCCACAGCAGGCGACGGCTCGGCTCGTCCGGGGTGGGGAAATCGACGAGGGCGTCGAGGCGGCGCAGGAATGCGTCGTCGAGGTTGGCCCGCAGGTTCGTGGTCAGGATGGCGATGCCGTCGAACCGCTCCATGCGCTGCAGGAGGTAGGCCACCTCGACGTTGGCGTAGCGATCCCGGGCGTCATGGACCTCGGAGCGCTTGCCGAAGATCGCGTCGGCTTCGTCGAACAGCAGCACGCCGTTCACCCGGTCGGCCTCCCGGAAGATCCGGTCGAGGTTCTTCTCGGTCTCGCCGATGTACTTGTCGATCACCGTCGCAAGGTCGATCACGTACAGGTCGAGGCCGAGCGCCCCGGCGACCACCTCGGCCGAGAGCGTCTTGCCGGTGCCCGAGTCGCCGGCGAACAGTGCCGTCACCCCACGGCCCTTGCCGGCCGAACGCCGCATCCCCCAGTCGCCAAGCACCCGGGTCCGATGGCGGACGCGGGCCACGATGTCGGTGAGTTGCTGTGTCACGGGCTCGGGCAGGACCAGGTCGTCGAACCCGGCGACCGGAGAGATCCGCAATGCCAGCCGCTCGAGGCCGCTCGCGTTCTGGGCCCGGGCCCCCGCCGCGAGGTGGTCGAGGGTGACCGGCTCGCCGAAGGCCGTCGCCTGCAGTTCGGCCGCGGCGCGCGCCCGGGCGGCCTGCTCGGGGGTGAGGCGGAACGGCAGGCCTGCGGCGAAGTCACCGGTGATGTCCGGCGGGTCGAGCTGCAGGGGCGGTCGGCGCGACCACACCGGGTCCCAGGCCCGGTGTCCGATCAGCACGGTGTCGACCTCGGCGTCGGCGAGCTGCCGGGCCGCCGCGGCGTCACGCTCGGACAGTGCCTCGATCGGCCCGGCCACCAGCACCGCCCCGTCGAGCCGGGCGGCGCGCACGAGCGACTGGGTCACTGCGGCGACGTCGGCACCGGGGGCGAGACGGTCGAGATCGACCACGAGCGCCTCCCGGCCGGCGGCGTGGACGCCGCGCACGGCGAACGACAGCGTCGCCGCCCCGAGCCGGTCGCGCACGTAGACGAGCGGGCACCCGAAGCGCAGCGCGCGGGCCAAGGATTCGCCGTCGATGTCGTTCGCCGCGACGGGCCGTTCTCGCAGGGCGTCGACCACCGGGTCGGCGCCCTGGCCGGCGAGCAGGTGATCGAGCACGCAGTCCGGCACGCGCAGCGACCGCGACAGCACCGGCCGGTCGGTCTCCTCCACCACGACGAGCCCGAACCGCACGAGCGTGCCGACCGGGCCGAGCCGGGCCCGGGCCGCCGGGTCGTCGGGCCGGCCGCCGGTCAGCTCGATCGCGAGGCCGATCGTGGCCCGCCGTCGGGTGACGTCGTCGTGCAGGTAGCCGTAGGCGCGCTCGAGGCGGGGATCGAGATCCGGTGCGGCGGCGACGAGCATCAGCTCGACCTCGACCGGATCGAGCCCGAAGGCCCGGGCGGTGTCGCGCAGGTGCACGACGGCGCCATCCTGCTCGCGCTCGTCGGCCCAGCGCTCGAGGTCGTCGTCGAGGGTGGGGACGTCGGCGAGTGGCGGCCGGTCGTCGAGCAGCCGACCCGCCTGCTCGTCGCTGACGTAGAGCCCGCGGAAGCGATCGCCGGGGTCGGGATCGCCGGCGCGGCGTCGCTCGATCGCAGCGGCTACGCGGGCGCGCACACCGTCGAGCCGGCCCTGCAGGTAGCGCTCGGCGGCGTTCATCGGGGCAGTTCCGTGATCCGCACCCGTCGGCCGGGCCGCTGCGGCGGGCCGACGACGCGCTCCTCGGAGGCCAGCGGAACCCGAGGGGGCTCGCTGCGTTCGGGGGCCCAGTCGTTCGTGGCGAGATTGCGACCGGTGCTCACCACGAGCCGGGTCTCCTCGGTGACCGGCGGTCCGAACTCGTGGTCGCGCGACAGATCGAACGGCGCGATGACGACGAGATCGAGCGAGGGCTTCAACTCGCCACCGAGGGCCGACCACACGTCCGACAACGCCCGGTCCTCCGGTGGCGGGAGCCCGCAGGTGTACGGCACGGGTAGGCCGAGATCGCCCAGCGAACCCGTCAGCAGGTCGGCCGGCAGCGCCTCGTAGCGCAACAGCCCGCGCAGCATGGCGGCGAGCAGTCGGTGCTCGTCCTCGGGCCGTTGCGTCCAGGCCGTCAGCAGGTAGGACAGCTTGAACCAGCGTGGCGGGCCGACACGGGCGGTGACCAGGCCGTCGGTGCGGACGTCGACCCGGCCGACCTCGCGGCGGCGCACGTCCTCCCGGATGTCGTAGAGGTAGGCGTCGATCGTCGGCGCATTGCGCCGGCTCGACCATTCCTTCGTGGGCGCGTCGAACACGATGTCGATGTCCGTACCCCGGATGGCATCGCGGCGCAGCAGGGCTCGGATTGCGTCGTCGACCTCGTGGATCACCGTCGGCGACGGTAGGACGCCCCGTACAGGGAGGGAACGGCTACTCGTGCGCCCCTTCGGGCAGGGGCGGCTTCCCTTGCGGACGTGTCCGGCTCAGATCAGGCCCTGCCGCACGGCGTAGGCGACGGCCTGGGCCCGGTTGCGCAGCCGCAGCCGGGTCGTCACCTCGTGGATGACGCCTTTGACGGTGCGCTCGGAGAAGCACAACCGCTCGGCGATCTCGGAGGTCTCGAGCCCCTCGGCCACGAGCCGCAGGACCGTCGTCTCTCGCTCCGACAGGCCCGACAGCGACAGCCCGCGGGGTTCGAGGATCGAGCTCTGCACGGAGCTCATGTGTTCGAGCAGGCGCCCGAGCAGGTCGGGTGGCACGGCACCGTCTCCCGACGCGGCACTGCGCACGACCGCACCGAGGCGCTCGGGGGTGGCCTCCGATCGGCGCACGAACCCGCAGGCGCCCGCACCGATCCCGGCCAGCAGCGCCGCGTCGCCGAGGTTGGTGATCACGAGCACCAGCCGCATCGAGCCGTTGCGCTGCAACGCCCGAGCGGTGCGAACGGTCGGCTCGTCGACGTCGTCGGCCGCGACGATCACCACGCGGGCCGTGTCGAGGTCGGTGGCCTCGACCACGGTCGCCTCGGGGCGACCACGCAAGAGCGCCGTGACCCCGGCCTGCAGGACCGGATCATCGGCATGGACGAACACGGGGATCTTCACGACGGAACCTTCACGACGGCACTCCGTCCAGGCATCCGAACCCTCCGCAGCGGCGTCGACCAACGGCGGCCGGCATCTTGACACACCCCGGTGCGTCCACCGGCCGGGCGGGTCCGGGCTGCTGCGGGTCAGCCGGTCATCACCGTGGTGGCACTGCCCGGTGCGGTGATGGTGATCGTGCCGCCCCACTGGCACAGCAGCGTGCAGGTGGACCCGAGGGCCGGCTGGCCGCCGATCAGCACCGAGGTCGACCCCGGGGTCCACGGCGCGGTGGTGACCGGGAGGCACGGTTGCGGCGTGAGCACGCCGAGCGCCGCGGAGGTGGCCGCGGCGACCTGCGGGTTGGTGAGGGTGGTGCACATGCCGAACGGAGCGACGTTGGCCATCGGCTTGTTGTCCTGCACGGTGGCGGCCGGCGCTCCGCCGGCCATCACGGGGGGACCGGTCGGCACGACGGTGAGCGTGGACGGCGCGATCCCGAAGCTGCACACGAGCGCCGCGCCGGTGGTGACCTGGATGCTCACAGCGAGCCGCCCGCCCACCAGCGTTCGAACGCCGGGATGACTGCGCTCCAGACCGGTTCGACGATGACTCCCTGCGGGGAGCGGACATAGGTGAACGCTCCGTACCCCTGCTCGGGCGGCGCCCCGGCCGACAGCAGCGTCCATCCGGCGGCGACGGCGGCTTCGGTGGTGGCCTTCACGTCGTCGACCCACACCCCGATGTGGTGCGGGCCCGGTGCGTCGGCGCCGTACCAGTAGGTGCCGGGTTGACCCTGGAGAAGCTCGAGGTGCACCGGCCCCTCGCAGGAGTAGGTGAACTTGAGCGGGGTGGTCACCAGCCCGGTCTCCGGGGTCCACACGGCCTGGTCCCGCTCCTGGAGCGCCGCCCAGGTGACGCCGAGCTGGTCGGACAGCTCGGCCATCGCGGCGCGGATGTCGGGCACTCGGATGCCGGTGTGGAAGGTGCGGGAGAAGTCGATCACCCTCGCATCATGGCGCGCCGTGACGCGGCGACGTGATGGAGGGCGATCGCCGCCGCATGGCCGACGTTGAGCGAGTCGACGCCGGCGAGCAGCGGGATGCGGATCCGGTGGTCGGCCCGTTCGAGGACCACGGGCGACAACCCGGGACCTTCGGCGCCCAGCAGCAGCGTCAGGCGGTCGGTCGGTGCTGCGATCAGCCCTTCGAGGTCGGTGTCGCCGTCGGGGCTGAGCGCGACGAGCCGATGACCGGCGGCCCGCAGGCCCCCGAGTGCGTCGGGCCACGCGTGGGCGCGCGCGACGGGCAGGTGCAGCAGGTGGCCCTGAGACACCCGCAGCGCGCGACGTGTGTACGGGTCTGCGCATCGGGGCGACAGCACGAGCGCCCCGGCACCCAGGGCGCGCGCTGCCCGGCCGATCGCGCCGAGGTTCTCGACGTCGTTGAGGTCCTCGAGCGCCACGACCGTGGCATGGGCGGCGATGTCGGCGACGGCGACCGGCGCCGGCCGTCGGGCGAGCGCAAGGACCCCGCGATGCACCGGGAATCCGGCGACGGCGTCGAGGACCGGGGCTGGCGCGACGTACAGCGGCGGGCCGTCGGGCCACTGCGCAGCGACCCGCTCCAGGCGTGCGTCGAGCACGAACCCGGACACGACCGGCACCGGGGAGCGCAACAGTTCGGCGAGGGCGACGAGGCCCTCCACGACTGCGACGCCACCGGCTGGCTCCACGCGCCGACGTGCCTCGGGGTCGCGCAACGACCGGTACGGCGCGACGCGCTCGTCGGTCGGGTCGACCACGGGTTCGATCCTCGGCGGCATCGGACCCATGGTCGCGCTTGACAGATCACGCCGCCCCCATCAGGATCGAACACATGTTCACACCCGGCGCGGCGGCGCCCGTCCTCGAGTGGCAACCGAGCCTCTTCGGCCTGATCGAACCGGACTTCGATCGAACGTTCGCAGGGATCGCCCGCATCTGGCTCGACGAGGAGTGCTGGCTCGATGTCTTTCCGCACTGGTTGTCGGGCGCCGATCACGTCTTCGCCGAGTTGGTGGCGCGCGTGTCCTGGCGCGCCCGCCGGGTTCCGATGTTCGGGCGGGTCGTCACCGAGCCACGGCTGAGTGCCTGGTGGTCCCGGACCGACGGCCCGGTCCCGTTGCCGGTGCTCGAGGGGATCCGGGTTGCGCTCGACGGGCGGTACGGCGTGCGCTTCGATTCGATCGGGTTCAACCTGTATCGCAGTGGCGCGGACAGCGTTGCCTGGCATGGGGATCGGCTGGCGTCCTGGCAGCCGGTGCCCACGGTCGCCATCGTGTCCGTCGGGTCGCCTCGGCCGTTCTCGATCCGGCCGCGCGGTGGCGGGATGTCCCACACGTTCCTGCTCGGTCGCGGCGATCTGCTCGTGATGGGCGGCCGCTGCCAGGAGCGGTGGGAGCACGCCGTGCCGAAGGTGGCGGTGGCCGATCCTCGGCTCTCGATCACGTTCCGTCACGATGCCGCACCGCCGCCGGAGGCCGTGCGGTCGATCGCGCACGATCGTCACGAAGGCACAACTGCGCTCGCGCACGAGTCCGGCACACTGCCCGTGGGGTTCGGGTCCGCCGGCACCCGACCAGCGTCCTGAGGGCCGAGGCCCGGATGCGGGTCGGGTGCCCGGTGCCGCAGTGGCGTGGCATCGTGGGGTGATGGTGCAACACGTCGTGGTCGTCGGTGCTTCTCTCGCCGGGTTGCGCGCGGCGGAAACCTTCCGCAGCGAGGGGTTCGATGGGCGTCTCACCCTCGTCGGCGCCGAGCCGCACCTCCCGTACGATCGGCCGCCGCTGTCGAAGAAGGTCCTCGCCGGTGAGTGGGATGCCGATCGGATCGCTCTGCGCAAGCCGGGGGGGTACGACGAACTCGGCCTCGAGTTCCGCCTGGGCACGGCGGCGACCGGACTCGACGTCGGGCAGCGCCGGGTGGACCTCTCGGACGGATCGTCCGTGCCCTACGACGCACTCGTGATCGCCACCGGCGCCGGCTGTCGTCGGTTGCCGAACCAACCGGACCTGCCGGGCATCCACGAGTTGCGCACCCTCGACGACGCGCTCGCCCTGCGCGCCGATCTCGACGCGACCCCGCAACACGTGGTCGTGATCGGGGCCGGGTTCATCGGCGCCGAGGTTGCGGCCACGGCGCGCTCCCGGGGACTCGAGGTCACGATGGTGGAGGCGTTGCCGGTCCCGATGGTCCGCGGCCTCGGCCCGGTCCTCGGCGACGCCTGCGCCGAGATCCACCGGGACCACGGTGTGCGGCTCCGTCTGGGGGTAGGGGTCGATGCGATCGAAGGAGGCACCCGCGTCGAGCGGGTCCGCCTCGGGGACGGCACGATCCTCGATGCCGACGTCGTCGTCGTCGGCATCGGGGTCCAGCCGGCGACCGGGTGGTTGGCCGATAGCGGGCTCACCCTGCGGGACGGGGTGGTCGCCGACGAGACCCTGGCTGCGGGTCCCCCTGGGGTCTACGTCGCCGGCGACGTCGCCCGGTGGCCCAATCCCCGGTATGGCGAGGAGATGCGGGTCGAGCACTGGACCAACGCGGCGGAGCAGGGAGCGCTCGCCGCCCGCAACGCGCTGGCGGTCGCCGCCGGTGGCGCCGGCCTGCCCTACGACCCGGTGCCGTTCTTCTGGAGTGACCAGTACGACGCCCGGATCCAGTTCCTCGGTCGCGCATCCGGCGACGACGACGTCGTGATCGCGGTCGGCGACGTCGCTTCGCGACGGTTCGTGGCGTTGTACGGCCGGGCGGGACGCCTGCGCGGCGTGTTCGGCCTGTCGATGCCTCGGGCGCTCATGTCGTACCGAAAGCTGCTCATGGAGGGTGCCTCCTGGGACGAAGGCCTGGTCCACGCTGCCACCCTGGCCTGAGCGCGTCGGTAGGCTTAGGGCATGGCGGCACGCCCGGATCCCGACCGGCTCGCGGCGGGGAAGCGGTTGCTCGAGGTGGCAGGGGTGGTGACTTCGCACCTCGATGCCGATCTGCGAGACCAGTGCGGGATGCCTCTGGTGTGGTTCTCGGCGCTCGAAGCGCTCCGTGACGCAGAAGGTTCGCTTCGCGTGCAGGAACTCGCTGCGGCGATGGGTGTGCACAAGAGCACGGCGAGCCGGGTTCTCGATCGGCTCGTGGAGCAGGAGATGGCGCTGCGCGAAGCCGACCCGACCGACGGGCGGGGCGCATACGCGGTCATCAGTCGCGTCGGCCGGGAACGCCTCCGCCGGGCGTCAGCGGTGCACGGTCGAAGCGTGCAGCGTCATCTCGGGCGTCACTTGACGGACGGCGGCGCAGAGGGGCTGCTTGCGGCCTTGGGCAAGGTGCCCACGGCGAACGATCACGGGAGGTCGACCTCCACGACGCGGGCGTCCGCGTAAACCGCCGCCCACCGGCCCCCGGCACCGGTCACGGTGTAGGTGACAGAGGTTGCGCCGGCGGCGCGCAGGGCGGCGACGACGGCGTCGGCCCGAGCCTTGGACTGGTCGAGTGCGGCACGTTCACCCCCGCGGGTGTCGCTCCAACCGGTCACCTTGACGACCGCTCCGGCCGGGAGACGCTTGATGGCGGCCGCCAGGTCGTTGACGACGGCGGTGGCCTGCGCATCGAGGGTCACGCCATTGGGGGTCGGGAATTTCACGACCACGTCGATGCCGGGTCCGGTCGTGCTCGTCGGCCCGGCCGGTACGGTCGTCGAGGCCGCCGTCGTTGCCGTGGTCGTCGCGACCCCGGTCGTCGCGGCCGCCGTCGTCGCCGCGCCGGTCGTCGCCGCGCCGGTCGTCGCAGCCGCCGTCGTCCCGATGCCGGTCGGGGTAGGCCCGTCCGGCGGGAGCAGCACTCGATCGAGCAGATGGACGACGCCGTTGGAGGCGGTCAGATCGGCCGACACGACGGTTGCGCCGCCGACGGTCAGGGTGTTCCCCGTGCGGGCGACCTTGAGCGGCGGCCCGTCGAGGACCGGCAACTCGCCGGTCTTGGCCGTGACGGAGGTCCAACGTCCCGACGCGACGTGGTAGAGGAGCACCTTTCGCAGCGCCGCGGGATCGGCGAGCAGCGCGTCGAGGCGCCCAGGGGCCAGGGCGGCGAACGCGTCGTTCGTGGGAGCGAACACGGTGAGCACCCCGGCCGGATCGGCGAGCACGTCGGCGAGACCGGCGGCGCGCACGGCGGCGAACAGGGTCGACAGCCTCGGTTCGGCTTCGAGCGTGCGGGCCAGGTTGGCGGTGGCCGGAACGGTCGTCGTCCGGGCCGAGGTCGTGATCGGGGCGGCTGTGCCGGGGTCGTCGCCACGGCTCCGCACGAACACCAGGGCGACCAGCGCAAGGACGGCGACGACCGGGATTACCACGATCCACCAGCGCTGGGGGGTTCGACTGGTGTTGGGCCGTGCGGTCGGGGTCACCGGATCGAGGGTGAAGTCCGTATCGGGCGAGTAGTCGGGGCCGAAGCTGAAGGCGGGCTCGCCCAGGTACTCGCCCGGCATCGCCGGCCGGCTCGTGCCTCCCGGCGCTGTCGGTCCGCGTGGTGCGGCGTTTGGGACGACCGGCGCCGGGGGAACCGTCGGGGCTGCGACCGGAACGGCGAGCGGCCCGACACCGGGGATCACCACCGCGGCGAGCACGGTCCGGATCCACCCGAGGTCGCGGTCATCGAGGCGACGGGGGAACTGGGCGCGTTCGCTGGCGGGCAGCAGGTCTCGCAGGAAGTTGAGGTCGCCGGCGAGGAACCGAGCCCGCAGCCAGTCGAGGTCGCCCTCGACCAGCTTCGCCTGCAGGGCTCGGGCGAACTCCGAAGACGTCCCGATCGTGGCCACGGTCACTCAGGGTAGTCAGGCAACCCGTAGTTCGGATGTCATGGAACGGTGCGGTAGAGCCCGTCGATCACGTCGGCGTAGCGTTCGGCCACCGCTCGACGTTTCAGCTTGGCGGTGGGGGTGAGGAGCCCGGCAGTCCGGTCCCAGTCCTCGGTGACGATCGCGAAGCGCCGGACCTGGCTCGGGGGCACCAACCGTTCGTTGAGGCCGTCGATCCCGGCCGCAACGTCGGCAACCAGCGCGGGCTCCTCCACGAGGGTTGCCGTCGTTCGATCGACGAGGTCGTGCGATGCGGCCGAGTTGCGTACCGCATCCGGATCCAGCGTGACGACGGCTGCGACGAACGGGCGGCCGTCACCGACCACGACGGCCTGCCCGATGAGCGGGACCATGCGGAGCGCGGCCTCGAGCGAGGCGGGGCTGACGTGCTCGCCGACGGAGGTCACGATGAGGTCCTTCTTGCGGTCGACGATGCGCAACAGCCCGTCCGGCTCGAGGACCCCGATGTCGCCGGTGTGCAACCAGCCGTCGACGAGGGCATCGCTGGTGCGTGCCTCGTCGTGCCAGCAGCCACGGAACACGTTCGGACCACGGCAACAGACCTCCCCGTCGTCCGCGAGGCGAACCTCGCACTCCGGGATCGCCCGACCGACCGGGCCGGGCCGGGCCTCGTGCGGGGACCAGCTGATCGGTCCGGACGATTCCGACTGGCCGTAGATCTCGCTGAGCGGGATGCCGACGGCGAGGAACCACTCGTGGAGCTCCGGGGGCAGCGGCGCTGCACCGCTCACGGCCAGACGGAGGGCGTCGAGTCCGACGGCCTCGCGAAGCGGTGCGAAGGCGATGGCGTCGAGGAACGACCAGCTCGCTCGCTGCTCGTCGGTCGCCGTGCCGGACCGTTCGGCCGCTGCGATCGTCCGCGCGAGCGCAACACCCTCCTCCAACCGGGACCGGCGGTCGGGATCGAGGGCGTCGAGGATCCACCGATCACCCACAGGTAGTGACCGACCATCCGTTCTGCGATGTGTGCCATCGGGAGGTAGGAGACGACGCGCCATCCCGTGAGGTCCTCGGTGCCGAGGCATCGACGCAGTTGCTCGGCCGTGGCCACGACGTTGGCCTGGTCGAGCATGACCCCTTTCGGCAGACCCGTGGTGCCCGACGTGTAGACGAGGGTGGCGAGATCCTCGGCGCGGGTCGCGGCAGCGAGGGTCTCGAGGTCGTCGACGTGCTGATCACCGGCCAGCAGTGCGCCCGCGGACGCCGCGGGTGTGCCCGGCGCGTCGAGCACGACAACGTCGGTCAGCCGAGGCAGGTCCCCGGACCAGTCGCGAAGGCGTTCGGCGAGCCGGGGATCGTCGACGATGGCCAGGCGGGCGCCGGTGTGGCCGACGAGGGATCGAAGCTCTTCGGGGGGTCGCCGGTGCTCGTGGTGCGGTACAGGCTCACCGGTACGGCTCGGCGGAACTGCGCTGCGAGATCCAGCCAATGGAACTCGGGCCGATTGCGAAAGGCGAACACGATGCGGTCCCCGGGTTCGATGCCCTGGGCGGCGAGCCCGGCCGAGAGTCGGGCCACGTGGCCGACCACCTCCGTCCAGGTCCAGCGCGCCCACGAGCCGGTCGGGTCGACGGCTCGGAGGGCGACGGCGTCGGGTTGCCGGGCAACGGTGCGCAAGAACGCCCGGGGGATGGTCGTCTCGGGGGCTACGGGGTTCCCCGGCGCGGTCACGATCACACCCTTCCATGGTGTTCGACACCTGGACAGTGCGCCGGTCGGTCGCGAGACTTTTGGCCCGCGCGTTCGCCGCCGGCCATCGACGGTCGGCGAAAGGAGTTCCTCGTGACCACCGCCGTCATCGTCGACGCCGTTCGCACCCCGATGGGGAAGCGCAACGGGAAGCTCAAGGACTGGCATCCGGTCGACCTCGCGGCCGAGACCCTGAAGGCGCTGGTCGCCCGCACGGGCATCGACCCGGCGGTGATCGACGACGTCGTCATGGGGTGCGTGATGTAGGTCGGCGAGCAGGGTGTGAACGTGGCGCGCAATGCCGTGCTGGCGGCGGGCTGGCCGGAGTCCATCCCCGGTACGACGGTCGATCGGCAGTGCGGTTCCTCCCAGCAGGCCGCGCACTTCGCCGCCCAGGGCGTGATCGCCGGTGCCTACGACGTGGTGATCGCCGCTGGCGTCGAGGTGATGTCCCGGGTGCCGATGGGCGCGTCGATGGCGGACGGCAAGTTCGGGTTGCCGTTCGGCCCGAGCATCGGGGCTCGCTATGCCGCGGTCGGGGGGTTGGTCCCGCAGGGCATCTCGGCCGAGTTGATCGCCGAGAAGTGGGGCATCACGCGCGCCGAGATGGACGCGTTCGGGCTTCGCAGCCAGCAGTTCGCCGCTCGGGCCACCGCCGAGGGACGGTTCCAGAACGAGATCATCCCGGTCCTCGGCGCGGACGGGGCGATGGTCACCGCGGATGAGGGCATCCGGGAGTCGACGATCGAGAAGCTCCAGAGCCTGAAGCCGTCCTTCCGGGAGGACGGCGGGGTTACGGCCGGCAACTCCTCGCAGATCACCGACGGCGCGTCCGCCCTGCTCATCATGAGCGAGGAAAAGGCAGCCGAGCTCGGCCTGAAGCCGCGGGCCCGGTTCGTGTCGTTCGCGCTCGCAGCCGACGATCCCCGGCTGATGCTGACGGCGCCGATCCCGGCCACGACGAAGGTGCTGGCGAAGGCCGGCATGACCATCGACCAGATCGACCTCGTCGAGATCAACGAGGCGTTCGCCTCGGTCGTGCTCGCATGGGAGAAGGAACACCACCCCGACATGAGCCGGGTCAACGTGAACGGCGGAGCGATCGCGCTCGGCCACCCGCTCGGGTGCTCCGGGGCCCGGCTGATGACCACCCTGCTGAACGAGTTGGAGCGGACCGGTGGTCGCTTCGGGCTCCAGACGATGTGCGAGGGCGGCGGCATGGCCAACGCCACGATCATCGAGCGCTGCTGAGCCATCCGGCCGGGGACCGGGCGCCGGCGCCGATCGAGCGTCACCGACCGGTCCCCGTATCCTGAGGTCGTGTTCGGCACGATCGTGGTCCTGCTGGTGGCGGCCGGTGCCTTCCTCGTCATCTGGAAGATCGGGATCGGACTCCTGCGGAGCCTGGGCACCCCGATTCCGCCGCCGCCGCCCGCGGGGGAACTACGCCGGGTGAACGTTCGCTACCGATGTTCGCTGTGCGGCACGGAGCTGCGGATGACGCTCGCCACCGATGAGGAGCCGGTGCCGCCCCGGCACTGCATGGAAGAGATGGACGTCTTCCGGATCATGGATTGACGCATCGGGAGAACGGACGCGCGTGTTGTCCACTCCCTGTGGATACCGATGGGGACAACCCCCCGCGCGGGGTCAGCGGTACTGCGTGGCGGTGATGATCCCGCCGAGGATCAGCCCGAGGCCCACCGGGAGGTACCAGTTGCTCGTGGCACCGGGGAGCAGCGTCAGGTAGTTCAGCACCAGCACGAGCGCACCCACGATCAGCAGGGTGAACATCAGGATGGGCACCCAACGGGGGCTCGGACCCTTGAGCTTGTGCGTCGGCGGGGTGTAGCGGGCGGACGCTGCGGCAGCGTGGCGGGCGTGTTCGGTGGTGCCGAGCGTGGGTCGGGCAGCCGTGGGCAACGCCCCCGGCTGGGTGCCCTTCGGCGTCACTCGACCGCCGCCTTTGCGCTTCGGAGGTGCCACGCCGAGGAGTGTAGGGGAGGGGTGGCTCGACAGGCTCGACCGGCCCTGCGACGCTGAGGCCGTGCGCGTACTCGTGGTCGACTGCTACGACTCGTTCGTCTTCAACCTCGTGCAATACCTCGGGGAGCTCGGGGTGGAGCCGATCGTGCACCGCCACGATGCGCTCGGCGTCGAGGAGGCGCTCGCCCTTGCGCCCGACGCGATCCTGCTCTCACCCGGGCCGGGTCGACCGGAGGATGCCGGCATCGTGCCGGCGCTCATTCCGGCCGCGGCCGGGATCCCGATCCTCGGGGTCTGCCTGGGGCACCAGGCGATCGGGCAGGCCTTCGGGGGTCGGGTCGTGCGGGCGCCGGCGCTGATGCACGGGAAGACCTCCCTGGTTCGTCACCGGGGCGTCGGGGTGTTCCGCGGGCTGCCCGATCCGCTCGAGGCCACCCGCTACCACTCGCTCGTCGTCGATCGGGCGAGCGTGCCCGACTGCGTCGAGATCACCGCCGAGACCGACGACGGCCTCGTCATGGGCCTGCGCCACCGGGAGCTGCCGATCGAGGGCGTGCAGTTCCACCCGGAGTCGATCCTGACCGTGGGCGGGCATCAACTGCTGCGCAACTTCCTGGCGTTGGCTGCACCGGCCTGAGCCCACGCCGGTGAGGGCGTCAGGGCGTCGGCGGTTTCGCCTGCGTCGTCGTCGTGGTGCCGCCCGTGGTGGTCGTCGTCGGCGCCGTCGTGGTGGTGGTCGTGGTGGTCGTGGCGATCGTGGTCGTGGTCGTGGTCGTCGGCGGGAGCGCCTTGCCGACCGTGAGCGTGATCGTCGACCCCGGCGGCACCTTGGTGGTCTCGGGCGTGCCCTGGAGGATCACCTTGCCGGCCTGTTCGGAGCCGTTCGGCACGTCCGTCGTGGTGACCGACGCCTTGAGGCCCAACTCCTGCAGCTTGTCTCGGGCCGCCGACTCGGTGAGGCCCACGAGCTTGGGCACCTCGACGGGGGCGGGCCCGCTCGACACCACGAGGGTGACCGCCGAGCCCTTGTCGACCTCGGTTCCCACCGGTGGCTCGGTCCGGATGACCGCACCCGTCGGGACGGTCGGTGAGGCCTCCGGGGCCACCTTGGCGACGAGCCCCGCTGCCCCGAGCTGATTGCTGGCGACCGCCTGATCGAGGTTGAGCACGTTCGGGACCGTCACCTTGCCCTTGCCCACGGAGACCGTGATCGTGACTGTCGCGCCGGCCGGGACGTCGCCGGGCGCCGGATCCTGGGCGAGCACGGTGCCCGCCGGACGGTCCGGGCTCTCGGCGTCCTTGAACTGCGCCTTCAAGCCGAGGCTGGCGAGGATCTGCACCGCCTGGTCCTTGGTCGTGCCCACCAGCGAGGGCAGTGCGACCGTCTGCTTGGACGGGTTGTAGACGACCGTGACCGTGTCGTTGCGCAGCACCTGGTTCCCGCGGGCAGGGCGCTGATCCCACACCAGACCCGGCTGGACGCTGTCGGTCGCTTGCGCCTCCTCCTTGTACTGGAGGCCGGCGCGCACGACGAGGTCGCGGGCTTCGTCCCGGGTCTTCAGACGAACGTCGGGCACGGTGATGAAGTCGGCCGGGGTCGTCTCGGTGTCGTTGAGCGCTCGCAGGAGCAGGAACGCGCCGATGCCGATGAGCACGACGGCGACCAGGCCGCCCGTCACCCACCAGCCGGCGCCGCCCCGGCCGCGATCGTCGTCGACCGGTGGCCTCGAGGGGGGGACACGACCGCCGGAGAACTGACCGCCGTCGGCGGGCCGGGCCACCTGCGCGTACTGCTCTCGTTGGGCCGGGGTGGCGACCGGACGGACTGCCTGCGTGGGGGCGACCGCAGCCGGTGTTGCAACGGTCGGCGCATCGGCCGGCCGGGTGACCGGAGTCGGCGCCGTCGCGGCGGCGGCTGCACCTGCTGCCACACCTGGGCCGCCGGAGACGGGTCCGGCGCCTGCGGCCAGCACCGGTTGGCCGTCCCGGAAGCGCTGCAGGTCGGCGCGCAGGTCGTCGGCCGAGGGGTAACGGTCGGCGGGGTTCTTCGAGAGCAGCTTGGTGGTGATCGCCTCGTACGGGCGGGGCACGTTGGGCTGCACCTGCGACAGTGGCCGCGGTTGGTCGTGGACCTGGCGGTACGCAATGGCCACGGGGTTGTCGCCGGTGAAGGGCGGCCGGCCGGCGAGCATCTCGTACATCACGATGCCGAGCGAGTACAGGTCCGACCGGGGATCCGGCGTGGCGCCCTGGGCCTGTTCGGGCGAGAAGTAGGTGGCCGTGCCCATCACTGCGCCGACCTGAGTGAGGTCCTGCTCCGTGGCGGAGTTCAGGGCTCGTGCGATGCCGAAGTCCGCCACCTTCACCGCGCCGGACGTGGCGATCAGGATGTTGGCGGGTTTCACGTCGCGGTGAACCACACCCGATCGGTGGGCGAAACCGAGTGCGTTGGCCACGTCGGCCGCGACCTCGGCGGCCCGTTGGGCGCCCAGTGGGCCGTCGGCGCGCAGCAGATCGGCGAGGGTGCGACCGTTCACGTACTCCATCACGATGAAGTACGTGCCGCCCTGGCGGCCCCAGTCGTAGACGCCGACCACGTTGGGATGGTTGAGGTTCGCTGCGGACTGCGCCTCGCGGCGGAACCGCTCCACGAAACTCGGATCGGTCGCGTATTCCGGGAAGAGCACCTTGACTGCGACCGGCCGGTCGAGCAGGCGGTCCCGGGCCAGAAACACGTCGGCCATCCCGCCTCGGCCGATGCGGCTGTGGACCTCGTAGCGGTCGTTGAACACGGGGCGGTCGGCCATGGCTGTTGCGGAGGTTATCGACCCTCTGCAGTCGTTGGAGGTCGCTGCGTGGTCATGGCTGCAGGGCTCGGTCGAGCACGGCCTTTGCGATCGGCCCGGCGACTCGTCCGCCGACCGAGGCGCTCACCTCCGGTGACTCCTTGACCATCACGGCGACGGCCACGGTCGGGGCCTCGGCCGGAGCGAACGCGATGATCCAGGCGTGCGAGCGTTCGGGTTCGCCGGGTGGGTTGAGCGCCGCCGTGCCCGTCTTGGCGGCAGCCTGGATGCCGCCCTCGAGTTGCAGGCAGCACGCCGCCGTGCCGTTGGTGACCACGCCGACCATCGCCTCGGTGAGGATGGCGGCCGTCGCCGGTTGCATCGCCGTGCGCCACGGCTGCGGGGAGGTGCGTTCGAGCAGGGTGCCCGCCGGCGTGCGGGTCTCGGCCACGACGTAGGGCCGCATGACGATCCCCTTGTTGGCCACGGCCGAGGCCACCAGTGCCATCTCGAGCGGGGTCGCCTGCACCTCGTTGGCGCCGAACGACGATTGCGCGAGCACCGGATCGTTGCGCTCGAACCGTTTCTCGTCGCCGAAGAACGAGCGGGCCGGATCGGGTAGGTCGATGGGCGCGGCGCTGTTGTACCCGATGGCGTCGGCCGTGGCGACCATGCCGGGGGCGCCGACGTCGAGACCCATGCGGGCGAAGGAGGTGTTGCAGGAGAGTCGGAACACCGTGAAGAAGTCCCCGCCGCACAGGGTGCCCCGGTAGTTCTGGATCGGCGTGGTGGTCAGCGGTGGCACGAAGCTGCGCTCGACCGGGTAGGTGCTGTCGACGGTCACGGCACCGCGGTCGAGCCCGGCGGCCGCGGTGACCACCTTGAACGTCGAACCCGGCATGTACCGCTCCTGATAGGCGTTGGCCAGCAACGGTTTGCGCGGGTCGGCGAGCAAGGCCTTGCGGGCGGCGTCGGCGATGGCGAGATCGTGGGAGGCAAGCGGTCCGGGGTCGAACGACGGCCAACTCCACAGCGCGAGAACGGCGCCGGTGCGTGGATCGAGCACGACGATGGACCCTTCGCGTTCGCCGAGGGCGTCGCGTGCGACGGTCTGGAGTTCGGGACGCAGGGTCGTGATGACGTCGCCGACGGGCCGCGTGTCGCTGAACAGGTCGCCGAGCCCGAGCAGTTCCTGCTGGGCCGTGCGGCCGGTGAGCACGTCGTTGCGGATCCGCTCGAGCCCCGAGGAGCCGTAGACGAACGAGAACGAGCCGACGGTATGGGCGAAGAGGTCGCCGAAGGGATACACCCGTTGGAAGCCGAAGCGGTCGTCGACCGCGTCGCTGCGCGCCAGCACCGTGCGGCCGTCGGCGGCATAGATCGCCCCGCGACTGCGGTAGAAGTCCCGCACGGCCTGGCGGGTGTTGTCGGGCTCGTTGCGGTAGCGGTCGGCGTTGACGACCTGCACGACGTTCAGCTGGACGAACAGTGCGACGAAGCACGCCATCAGCCCGAGTGCGAGGCGACGCAGCGTGCGGTTCATCCCGCTTCCCCGAGGCGGCGGGCCGTCGTGTCCGACAGGCGCATCAGCAGACCGAGGATGACGTAGTTGGCCAGCAGTGACGAGCCGCCGTAGCTCACGAACGGCAGGGTGACGCCGGTGAGCGGCACGACGCGGGTGACGCCCCCGATGATGATGAACGCCTGCACGCCCACCACGGTCGTGAGCCCGGTCGCGAGCAGCTTGTCGAAGGTTCGTTCGGCGCGCACGGCGATGCGTAGCCCGGCGCCGATGAGCAGGAGATACCCGATGAGCAGGGCGCTCGCACCGAACAACCCGAGCTCCTCGCCGATGGCGGCGAAGATGAAATCGTTGTGCACCTCGGGGATCCGCCGAGGGTCGCCGAGGCCGAGGCCCGCCCCGGACAGCCCCCCGTCGGCGAGCGCATACACGGCCTGCACGATCTGGTAACCGCTGCCCTGACGGGTCGCCCACGGGTCGAGCCAGATGTCGATGCGGCGCTGCACGTGGTCGAACACCGACGCCGCAGCGGCCGCTCCGACGACGAACAGGATCCCGGCGAGCGCGAGGTAGGCGGTGCGCTCGGTGGCGACCCACAGCAGCACGGCGAACAGCGCGAAGAACAGCAGTGAGGACCCGAGGTCGCGCTGGCCGATCATCACGGTGATCGACACGACCCAGGCGGCGAGGATCGGCCCAAGGTGCCGGGGCTCGGGCAGCCACAGGGGCCCGACCCGCCACGTGCCGGTGGCCAGCAGTTCGCGTCGATCGGTGAGGTAGGCCGCGAACGACACGGCGAGCAGCACCTTGGCCACCTCACCGGGCTGGAAGCTCATCGGGCCGAGGCGGATCCAGATACGGCTGCCGTTGATGTTCGTGCCGATGATCGGCAGGAACGGCAGGCACAGCAGCCCGAGGCCGGCCGCCGCAGCGGTCCACGTGTAGCGGGCGAGATCACCGACGCGGCGGATGAGCAGCAGGGTGGCCACGTAGGCCGTGATGCCGACCGCGGTCCAGGTGGCCTGCAGGCCGGCGAGGTCGGGCCGGACCCGCGCGATGAAGACGTAGCCGATCCCGTTGAGCAGCAGCGCGATCGGCAGCAGGACCGGGTCGGCGGCGCGGGCCAGGCGGCGGGTCGCAAGGTGGGCGACGACGAGGAGCCCCAGCACGCCGAGCAGGAACGGCACCAGGTTCGGGGGGACGTCGGCGGTCCGGCCGAGGGCGACGAGCACGTAGGCGCCGCTCGTCACGAGCGCCGCCATCACCACCAGGCCGAGCTCGGTCGAGCGCCGCCCGGTGGCCGACGAGCTGCTCATGTCCCGGTGGTCACGGACCGGCCACCGTGGTGGTCGTCGCCTCGGTGGGCGCAGGGGCCACGGCGGTCGTGGTCGTCGTGGTCGTCGTAGCCGTCGTCGTGGTCGTCGTCGCCGCTTGGGCCGCAGGGTTGCGGGACAACGCCTCGTACCACGCATCGACGGCGGCACGATCGGTGAAGGTGATCTCGCCGTCGATGCGGTCCTGCCACGCCGGGACGAGATCGCTGCGCGAGAGCTCGAAGATGCGGACCCGGGAGGGCTGGACCCACAGCAGGCCGCCCGAGCGGCCCTGGTAGGCCTCGATGCGGCCGGTGTCGCCGAAGGTGACGTAGTAGCCCTGGCGACCGAAGTACTGCACGGCGGCGACTGCGCCGGCGAGCACGGCCACGACGGCGAAGGCGAACAGCACCGACGACGGCCTCGGCGCTCGCCGGCGCCTCTTGGGCCGAGGTGGCGCGCTCGCCCGGGCCACGGTGTCGGCCGGGACGGGCGCAGCCGGCTCGGTCGGCGCGGCGTCGCGCAGGGTCGCCGCGGTCCGGGCATCGACCACGTCGACGATGACCACTGAGATGTTGTCCCGCCCGCCGGCGTCGTTGGCCAGGACGACCAGCTTGTCGGCAACGGCCTGTTGATCGTCGAGGCCAGCGAGCACCTGGGCGATCACGTCGTCGTCGACCTCGCCATAGAGGCCGTCGGAACACAGCAGGAAGCGGTCGCCGACGAGCGGTTCGACCTGCCACGCGTCGACGTGCACCTCGGGCTCGATCCCGAGCGCGCGGGTCACGATGTTGCGGTGCGGGTGGGTGCGGGCCTCGGCCCGGGTGAGTGCGCCTGCGGCGACGAGTTCCTCGACGTAGCTGTGGTCGCGGCTGATCTGGACGAGAGCGCCGCCTCGAAGCACGTAGGCCCGTGAATCGCCGACGTTGACGATCACGACGCGGCCGTCGTCGGCCAGCACGAGGCCGCACAGGGTCGTGCCCATGCCCCGCAGGTGGGGTTCATCGAGGGCTCGGCCGAAGACGGCCCGATTCGCCGACGCAACTGCGGCGACGGCAGCTTCGAGCGGTGGGGGGCTTGCGGCCAGGCTCGTGCGGACGGTGTCGACGGCCAACGACGAGGCCACTTCGCCCGCAGCGTGCCCGCCCATGCCGTCGGCCACGGCGAAGACGACGCCCGTGGCCAGCACGCTGTCTTCGTTGACGCGGCGGGTCCGACCCACGTCGGTCGTGGCGCCCCAGCGCACGGTGGGGACGGTCGTGGCCACCTACTGCACCTCCAGCACGGTCGTGCCGACCTGCAGGCTGTCACCCCGGTTGACCCGGGTGGGCGCGGCCACCCGCTCACCGTTGACGAAGGTGCCGTTGGTGGAGCCGAGGTCCTCGAGGAAGGAATCATCGAGGATGGTGATGATGAGGGCATGCTTGCCGCTGACGGCAAGGTTGTCGATCTGGATATCGTTGTCGGGCTTGCGGCCGATGGATATCCGTTCCTTGCCCAGCTGGAACTCCCCCTGCACAGCGCCGTTCATGCTCAGAACCAACTTCGCCATCGTTCTGTCCTATTCAGCTGCCCTTTTTCATAAAGCCATTGAATTTTTTCAGGAAACCGGCCTTCCCATCGGCGGCCTCCTGCGGTCGCACCAGCACAACGGAGATGTTGTCCTTGCCGCCTTTTTCATTGGCCCGGCGGACCAGTTCAGTGGCCGCTTCTTCAAGATTAGCACTATATTTACTTAGGGTTAAGTGAATTTCTTCATCATCTACCATATCATTCAGGCCATCCGAACAGAGCAGGTAGATCTCCCCCGCTTCGAGGTCTTGCTCCTGCAC
>JBJTVH010000039.1:0-20576 GCA_046081125.1 Acidimicrobiales bacterium | reverse complement strand
TGCGGGTCCGGGGTCGGAGTTGGTCGTGTTGATCGACTACGACTCTTTGACCGCCGGGGTCGAACGGATCGGTGGGGTGTGCGAAACCTCCACCGGGGTGCCGTTACCGGTATCGACCGTCCGGAAGCTGTGGTGCGAGGCCGATGTCTTGCCGGTCGTGCTCGGCGGCGATGGTGTCGCGTTGGACGCGGGACGCACCCGCCGGTTGGCGACCAAACCGCAGCGGCGGGCGTTACGGGCGATGCACCGCAGCTGCGCCTGGCCCGGCTGCACAACCCGGTTCGACCAGTGCCACATCCACCACACCGACCCCTGGGGCCGTCACGGCCCCACCGACCTCGAGGTCCTCGCCCCGGTCTGCTCCCATCCACCACCAGATCCACGACCTCGGCTGGAACCTCACCCTCGACGAGCATCGCAACGTCACCATCCACGCCCCCGACGGGCGCACCGTGCAACGACAACGATTCGAACCGATCGTCGCGTGCTCAACAAGCCGGCAGCGGGTCGGGGTGGTGATCGAGCGCGCCCACCCAGACGAGGTGGTCGAGGAGTGCGGTCGCCACGCTCGGCGGGTGCTCGAGCGGTCCGAGATGGCCCACGCCGGGGATCGAGAGCGATCGGGCGTGCGGGATCCGGGCCAGCAGATCGGTCTGGCGGTCGGTGGTGGCGGGGGCCGAGCGTTCCCCGAACGCCAGGGTGGCCCGTAGCCCGGGTGGTGCGAGCAGTTCCACGGTGAGCTCGGCGCAGGTTTCGTAGACGGCGGCTTCGGTGTCGCGTCGGCAACGGAGGCGAACCGTGCCGTCGGGCTGGTCCTCCACCCCATGCTCCACGTAGGCCGCGAGGGAACCGGCGTTCAGCTCCGCGAGCGGGCCTCGCCCGGCGAAACGGGCGAGCGCCTCGGCCCGGGAGGCGAACACCTCCGTGCGGCGTCGGGCCCCGGCGACGGCGTTGCGGCGGCCCTCGGACGCGTCGGGCGGACCGGCCGGGAACACCGCCGGTTCGAACACGAACGCCGAGGCGAGCAACCCCGGCCGGTGGGTGGCGGCGAGCAGGGCGACGGCGGCGCCCACCGAATGTCCGAACAGGTGTGGTTGCTCCGGTAACGATCCCACGGCCTCGGCCACCACGGGTGCGAGGTCGAGGACCCGCATCGCCTCGCCGTCGGCGAGCGGGTTGGCGCCGTGCCCGGGCAGGTCGAGCGCGACCACCCGCACGAGCTCGACGAGCCGCGACACCAACGGTGCGTAGGCGCGGCCGTGGAAGCCGGTCGCATGGGACACCAACACGAGCGGCCCCTGGCCGCCGAGGTCATGGAGGACAGGCCGCACGTGATCCGTTCGGTCCGCTCAGTGGTGGATGCCACCGTCGACGGTGAACTCCTGGCCGGTGCAGTACGACGATTCGTCGCTGGCGAGGAACAGCACCATGGCGGCGATGTCGCGCGGCTGGCCGAAGCGCCCCAACGTGATCGCCCGCTCCATCTTCGCCCGGGTTGCCGGGTCGGTCATGACCCGGGTGTCGGACACCATCGGGGTCTCGATCACGCCGGGGTGCACCGAGTTCACCCGGATCCCGTAGCGCCCCCACTCCAGCGCAGCGTTCTTCGTGAGGCCCCGCACCGCCCACTTCGTCGTCGAGTAGGCGCCATGGCCGTTCACCGCCTCGAGGCCGGCCACCGACGAGATGTTGACGATCGAGCCCCCGTGGTTGCCGGCCCGCATCGCCGCTGCCGCGGTGCGCATGCCGAGGAACGTCCCGGTGAGATTGATGTCGATCAACCGGTGCCACTCCTCCATCGTGGTGGCGTCGAGCCGCTTCACGAGGTCGATCGCAGCGTTGTTGACGAGCACGTCGAGACGCCCGTGGCGGGCCACCACGCCGTCGACCACCGCAGCCCAGCCGGCCTCGTCGCGCACGTCGAGGCGGACGTATTCGGCCCCGTCGATCGCGCCGGCGGCGGCCTCGCCCAACTCGTCGAGCACGTCGGTGAGGATCACCGTCGCGCCCTCGGCGGCGAACAGCGCGCCCTCCTCGGCCCCTTGCCCGCGCGCCCCGCCGGTGATGAGAGCCACCTTGCCCGCCAGCCGTCCGTCTGCCCGACGAGCGTCACTCACGACAGCACCATCCCCGGGAACGTGCCGGCCTCGCGCCAGTTGCGCAGCACGTCGAAGAAGGCGATCGGCCCGGCGCCGTAGCCGAACGAGCTCCAGCCGTTGGGGTTCCCCTCCTGGCCCTCGTTGTTGTAGTAGCCCGGCGTGCACTCCCGATAGAAGCGCACCCCGAGCCGGGCCTTGTCGCGCATCTCGGCCAACCAGCCGGCCTCGCCGGCGTCGGTGCACTCCACCACCGAGGCGCCCTGGTCCCGGGCGGCGGACAGGATGTGGGTGATGTGCTTGGCCTGCTCGTTGAGCGCATGCGGCACGCTCACCGTCACCGCAGTCTGCGTGAAGCCGAGGAAGAAGCAGTTCGGGAAGCCGCTCGTCTGCAGGCCGTGCATCGTGCGCATCCCGCCCGCCCAGTGCTCGGACAGCGATCGCCCATCACGGCCGACGATCTCGTAGCCGGCCCGCCGGGTGTAGGCGGTGCCGACCTCGAACCCGGTGGCGAACACGAGGCAGTCCAGCTCGTACTCGACGCCGTCGACCACCACGCCGTTCTCCGTGAGCCGCTCGACGCCGCGCCCGTCGGTGTCGACCAGGGTGACGTTCGGGCGGTTGTACGTGGCCAGGTACTCGTCGTGGTAGCAGGGCCGCTTGCAGAACTGCCGATACCACGGCTTGAGCTTCTCGGCGACGGCCGGGTCGGTGACGATCGAGTCGACCCGGGCCCGGACCTGCTCCATCTTCTCCATGTCGTACAGCTCGAGCAGTTCGCCCCGTTCGGCCGGGCTGAGGCGGCGGCCGAGCTTCTTGGCCGCCGCGCGCGCCGCAGGGCCCATCAGGCGGCGGTAGATGTCGGTCCAGCCGTCCTGCACGAGGTCGACGTCGGCGAAGCCGCCCGAGACCACGACGTTGAAGTTGTCCATCCGCTCCTGCTGCCAGCCGGGCTGCAGCGAGCGCACCCACTCGGGATCGGTCGGGGTGTTGTTGCGCACGTCGACCGAGGACGGGGTGCGCTGGAACACGTAGAGGTGCTGGGCCCACCGGCCGAGGTGCGGGATGCACTGCACGGCGGTCGCCCCGGTGCCGATGATGCCGACCCGCTTGTCGGACAGGCCGGTCAGGTTCCCGTAGGAGTCACCGCCCGTGTACCGGTAGTCCCATCGGCTGGTGTGGAACGTGTACCCCCGAAAGTCGTCGATGCCGGGGATGCCCGGGAGCTTGGGTCGGTTGAGCGGACCGTTCGCCATCGCCACGACCCGGGCGAAGAACCGGTCGCCCCGGTCGGTGGACACCTGCCACGCCAGGCGGTCGTCGTCCCAGCGCAGTTCGGTGATCCCGGTCTGGAACAGTGCGTCGTCGTACAGACCGAAGTGGCGGGCCACCGACCGGGAGTGCTCGAGGATCTCCGGGGCGAAGGGGTACTTGTGGCTCGGGATCCCGCCGATCTCCTCGAGCAGCGGAAGGTACACGTACGACTCCACGTCGCACGCCGCACCGGGGTACCGGTTCCAGTACCAGGTGCCACCGACGTCGCCGGCTTTGTCGATGAGGCGGATCGAATCGAAGCCGGCCTCCTTCAGGCGGCCGCCCATCAGCAGGCCGCCGAACCCGCCGCCGATGATGGCGACGTCGACGTCGCTGAAGACGGGCGCCCGGGTGAAGCCCGGCTCGACGTAGGGATCGTCGACGTAGCGGGAGAAGTCGGCCTTCACCTCGACGTACTGCTCGTTGCCGTCGGGCCGCAGGCGCTTGTCGCGCTCCTCGCGGTACTTGGCCCGCACGGCGTCCGGGTCGAAGTCGAACTGCAGGTCGAGCAGCTCGGCGATCTGCGTGTCCACGTGGCCCCTCACGTCCTCCGGCGCACGCCGCCGGACGCGCGGCAACGTAGCGCGCCAACCCGACGCGGCACCCGTGCGCCCCGTCGCGTTGCGTCGTGTAGCGTCAGCGGCGGGGTGCGAAGAACGCGCGCAGCAACGGCTCGAAGTGCTCGAGCGGCTCGCTGCGGTAGTCCGGGTCGAAGGCCACCTGGTCGTAACGGGCGCAGAACTCGGCGGCGTGCTCGAAGTACGGCGAGGTGCGGAACGCCTCGCGGGCGTGGCGGTCGCCGCCGATCTTGTCCCAGAAGTAGTAGCCCTGGAACACCCCGTGGTGCTTGACCATGAAGTGGTCGGCCTCGGACACCCGGCCCTCCACCATGGTGGCGGCGACCTCGGGATGGAACCGGCCCGGCGACAGCGTGTCGCCGATGTCGTGCAGCAGCGCGCACACGACGTAGTCGTCGCTGCGGCCGTCGCGCAGGGCCCGGGTGGCGGTCTGCAGGCTGTGCTCGAGGCGCGACACCGGGAAGCCGCCGAAGTCGGCGCCCATGCGCCGCAACAGCCACAGCGCGTTGTCGGCCACCATCTCCTCGACGAGGTGGGCCTGGGAGCCGATGACCGCCCAGTCGGCGGGCGTCGACTCCTCGAAGGACTTGAACGTGGTGCGCACGGGCTGCTCGGCGATCGACATGCCCCACAGTCTCGCGCCCGGCGACAACGGCCCGGTCGCAACGGCCCGGGCGTAGTGTCCGGGCATGGACGCACGCCGCGTGGTCGAGGCCTTCTTCGATCGGCTCGGGAGCGAGGGCGACGTCGACGGCTGGCTCGCGCTGCTGGCCGACGACGTCGTGGTCGACACCCCGTTCGACCCCGATCCGGACCGTCGCCACTTCGAGGGCATCGAGGCGGTCGCCCGGCGGTTCGGCGACGCCCGGCGCCGCATGCCGGCGCTCACGTTCCACGACGTGGAGGTGCTCGCCACCGAGGACCCGCAGCGCTGGGTGGTGCCGTGCACGTCGACGGGCACGCTCGCCGACGGCTCGGCCTACGGCAACGTCTACTGCTGGATCGTGCGCGTCCGCGACGGCCGGGTGGCGGGCTGGACGGAGTATTTCGATCCGCTCCGGTTGCCGTCCCGGCCACGGTGACGCCGGGCCCCGGCGGGGCCGACCCCGGTACAGTCCGGCCCATGGGGGAACTCGACGGTAAGCGGATCGTGGTGACCGGTTCGACGCGAGGGCTCGGGCGAGGGTTCGCCCGGGCGCTGGGTGCGGCCGGCGCTGCGGTGGTGGTCAACGGCACCGACGCCGCCAAGGCCCACGAGGTGGCCGAGGAGATCGTTGGTGCGGGCGGCACGGCCGTCGCGGTGGCCGGTTCGGTCGCCGACGACGACGTGGCGGCCGCGCTGGTGTCCACGTGCATCGAGCGCTTCGGCGGCATCGACGCGGTGGTGAACAACGCCGGCATCGTGCGGGACCGCACGCTCGTCAACATGACCCCGCAGGAGTTCGACGAGGTGATCGCGGTCAACCTGCGGGGCACCTGGTCGGTGAGCCGTCATGCGGCGCGGGCGATGAAGGAGGCCGGTGGCGGTCTGCTGCTGCAGGTGTTCTCCGGCTCGGGGTTCACCCCGTCGATCGGCCAGACCAACTACGCCGCGTCCAAGGCGGGGGTGATGGGGATGCTCTATGCCTGGGACGGCGAGCTTGCCCGGTTCGGGATCCGCACCAACGCGCTGTGGCCGATCGCCGAGACCGACATGACCCAGGTGGTGTTCGACAACGCCCGCAAGCGGGCCGAGGCCGACGGGCGTGCCGTGCCGGCGCCGACGGAGATGGGCTTCGGGACGCCCGAGACCGTCGCCCCGGTGGTCGTGTACCTGTGCAGCGATCGGGCCGCCCACCTGCGCAGCCAGCTCGTCACGTTCAACGGCCGCAAGCTCGCGCTGTGGCAGCACCCGAAGGAGACCTGGGTCGAGCGCAAGGACTCCTGGAGTCTCGACGAGCTCGACGCGGCGCTGCACGGCGCCGACGAAAAGGTGTACCGCCCGCAGATGTGACGGGCCGGCTCAGCTCAGGTCGGCGTCGGTGAGCACCAGGTCCCAGCGGTCGCGGCAGTCGCGGCAGCGGTAGGCGGCCACGTCGCCGGCGATCCACCCCGCCTCGGGCGCAAAGGTGGTCAGACGGGCCTCGCCGCCGCAGTCGACACAGGTGATGGACTCGGCAGGACCGGCGGGCATCGCCGTGCACGCTACCGGCGTCGGCCCGGGGTGCCCGGCTAGGTTGTCGGCCCATGGGTCAGCCCGTCGCCGTCGCCGTGAAGCCGAGCAGCACGCCCGGGATCGTCCGCTACGAGCTCAACCGGAACCTCGGCGGGATGGGCCACGACCGGTACCGCAGCCGGGACGAGGCCGTCGGCGACCGGCCGGCGGCCGAGCTGGCCCGCCGCCTGTTCGACACCGGCCAGGTCGTCCGGGTGCACGTGTACCTGAACATGGTCACGGTGGACCTGCGCAAGGGGATGACGGCCGACGGGCTCGACGAGATCATCGAGAGCCTCTACATCTACTACCGGCCCGGCTTCGTGCCGCCCCCGCTGGTGATGCCCGAGGAGGTCGCACCGGCGGCCTCGGCGGCGGGTGGCGAGGTGGCGGCCGGTACGGATCCGCTGTTGGCCCGGGTGCCGGCCGAGCTGCTCGCCCGGTCGGCGGCGGCCAAGGCCAAGTGGTTCGAGAAAAAGAACGGCTGAACCAACAAGTACCGTCGCAAATAGCGGAATCGAAGATCGCAATTCGGTTATGGTCTTTCTTGTGACGTCGGTCCTGGGGGACGGTTCGGCGTCGCGACCGCCCGCTCCGTAGCCTTCGGAGCACTCCGACGAAGCGAGCCGCTGCATGACGCACGAGGATCACGAAGACCTCAGATCGGCGTCCGACGCGGGTCGACAAACGGGGGTGGTCACCCTGCAGGAGGCGGCCGACGCCCTCGGCGTCCACTACATGACCGCGTACCGCTACGTGCGGCTCGGCCTGCTCAACGCCGTCAAGGACGGCGGGGTGTGGCGGGTGTCGCGTGAGGCGCTCGATGCGTTCCGGTCGGCGGCCTCGGCGCCGGCGGCGAGCGCAGCGCCGGCCGGGCGCAAGAAGGCGCCGTGGGCCGAGCGGCTTGAGTTCTGCCTGGTCGCCGGGGACAACCGGGGCGCGTGGAACGTGATCGAGGCGGCGTTGGCGGCCGGGATGGACCCGGAGGACATCTACACCCGGGTCCTGTCGCCGGCGATGGCGTCCATCGGGGCCCGCTGGTCGCGCGGCGAGCTGGACATCGCCACCGAGCACCGGGCGAGCGGGATCGCCCTACGGCTCATCGGCCGGCTCGGCCCGCGCTTCGTGCGTCGGGGCCGCACTCGGGGTTCGGTCCTGCTGGGGGCCCCGACCGGCGAGCTGCACGCGCTGCCCCTGGCCATGCTGTCGGATCTCGTGCGGTCCGGCGGGTGGGAGGTGTCCGACCTCGGGGCCGACGTCCCGGCGGAGTCCTTCGCCCGGGCGGCCCAGACGTTGCCCCGGCTGGTGGCCTGCGGGTTGAGCGTGACGACACCGATCGTGCTCGACGCGGCCGAGGAGACGGTGCGAGCCGTGCACACGCTGGTGCCGGGGGTGCCCGTGGTGGTCGGGGGCCAGGCGATCGACGCCGAGGTCGCCGCTCGGCTCGGGGCCGACGGGTTCGCCGGCGACGGTCGCAGCCTGCTCGCCCTGCTCGACGAGTGGTCGAAGCGGCGGATCGTCGCCGACGAGGAAGACGACGGCCTCGCCAGCTGAACCGCGGCGAACGCCTGTTCGCTAGACTGGGGGTATGCGGGGTGCCGTCGCAGCGGAGCTGATCGAGCGGATCCGGCCGGTCGCGTTCGCGTCCGAGCGGGTCGTGCCGGTGCTGGGGCCGCTGGCCCCGCTGTTCGTCGACGGGGGCCTCACGCGCGGGACGGTCGTGCGGGTGGCCGGTGCCGGAGCCACCTCGCTCGCCCTCGGGTTGGCGGCGGCCGCCACCCGCCAGGGGGCCTGGGCCGGTTGCGCCGGGCTCCCCGGGATCGGCCTGCAGGCGGCCGGTGAGCTCGGCGTGGCCCTCGAACGGCTGGTGGTGGTGCCCGAGCTGGCGTCGGCGTCGTGGGCGACGGTGGTCGCCGCCCTGATCGACGGGATGGAGGTCGTGCTCTTCGCCCCGCCGGCGGGCGCCCGCCCGGGCGACGGTCGCCGGCTCGCCGTGCGGGCGCGCGAGCGGGGGAGCGTGCTCGTGGTGGCCGGGCCCCGGGCCGACGGGTTCGAGGCCGGGGTGGTGCTCCGGGTGGGGGCCGGTGGCTGGTCGGGCCCGGCCGGGGGTGCGGGCCGGCTCGAGCAACGAACGGTCGAGGTCGAAGCGCTCGGGCGGGGCGCGGCGGCCCGGCCCCGCCGAGCCCGGCTGCTCCTGCCGGGCCCGGGCGGCGCCGTCGAGTCTGTGCCGGCGGGGCGGGTCGCGTTGGCTGCGCCGGTCGGGTCGGCGGCAGTCGGGTCGGCGCTGGTCGATCGGGTCGGGCGGGTTGCGCCGTGACCGTGCGGACGCTCGCGGTCGGCTGCCCGGACTGGGCGGCCGAGGTCGCTGCCCGTCGCACCCTGGGCGCAGCCGGCGCGGCGGGCGTGGCGGGCGGGCGCGGCGTGCCGGTGGCCGTGGTGTGGGCCAACCGGATCGTGTCCACCACCCCGGCCGCACGCGCCGTCGGGGTGCGCAACGGCCAGCGGCGCCGGGAGGCCCAGCGGGCCTGCCCCGGCCTCGTGCTGCTGGCCCCCGATCCCGTCGCCGACGCCCAGGCCTTCGAACCGGTGGTGCAGGCCCTCGCCGGCCTCGCCGCCCGGATCGAGGTGCTGCGCCCGGGGTGGTGCACGATCGCCGCCCGGTCGGCGTCGCGGTACTACGGCGGCGACGAGGCCCTCGTGGCCCGGGTGCACGCGGCCGTGGCGGCGGCCGGGCCGGTCGGGGCCGGCTGGCGGGTGGCGATCGCCGACGGGCGGTTCAGCGCGCTGGTGCTGGCGGCCCGGACGCCGGATGCGGCGGTCGTCGTGCCCGCCGGGGGATCGCCCGATGCGCTGGCCGGGCTACCGGTGTCGGCCTACCTCGACGCGCTCGACGCGCTCGGCGCCGGCGGTCCCGCCGGCGGTCCCGGCGGGGGCGGCGAGTCGAGCGGGGGCGGCGGTCCCGGCGGCGATCGTGCGGCCTGGCGGGAGTTGACCGCACGGTTCGGGCGTCTCGGTCTGCGCACGTTGGGCGACGTCGCCGCGCTTCCCGCCGCCGATCTCACCGCCCGGTTCGGTCCGCTCGGCCAGGCCGCCCACCGGTGGGCCGCCGGGACCGATCCCACCCCGCTGGCGCTCGACACCCCGGTCGGGCACGAGTCCGAGGTGCTCGAGCTCGAGCCTCCCGTCGCCACCGCCGAGCCGGTGGCCTTCGCCGTGCGCGCCGTCGCCGAGGCGCTGTGCGGCCGCCTCACCGGCGCCGGGCGCACCTGCCACGAGCTCGCCGTCGGCATCGGCACCGAGCACGGTGAGCACGACGAACGACGCTGGCGGCGGGAGCTCGGCTTCACGGCAGCGACGATCACCGAACGGGTGCGCTGGCAGCTCGAGGGATGGGCGGCCGGCCCCACCCCGCCTACCGGCGGGATCGTGTCGGTGCGGCTCACCCCGGTCGAGGTGGTCGCCGACACCGGCCGCCAGGGCGGGTTCTGGGGCGGGCGCACCGACGCCGACGAACGGGCGGCGCGCGCCGTGGCCCGCCTGGTCGGCCTGCTCGGCCCGGGGGCGGTGCTCGTCCCCGAATGGCGCGGCGGCCGGGATCCCGACGAGGTGTGCACGCTCGTCCCGGCCGTCACCGTCGAGCTCACCGAACGGGCGGCCGCCGTCATCGGCCGGCCCGATGCCGGGCCGTGGCCGGGTGCGTTGCCGGCGCCGTCGCCGGCCTGGGTCGCTCCGTCGCCCGAGCCGGTCGAGGTCCTCGGACCGGGCGGGGAGGTGGTCACCGTCAGCGGGCGGGGGATGCTGGGCGTCGCCCCGGCGTGGTTCGCCGGCCCGAACCGGCCACGGGTCGCGGTCGTCGAGCATGCCGGGCCGTGGCCGGTGGAGGACCGCTGGTGGGATCCGCAGCGGCGCCGGCGCCGGGCCCGCCTGCAGCTTCTGCTCGCCGACGGCACGGCCTGCCTCGTGGTGCGCGAGCACGGCGCCTGGTGGCTGATGGCGATCTATGACTGATGGCGATCTACGACTGATGGCGAGCCGTGACCGATGGCGAGCCACGACTGATGGCGATCCATGACCGGTGCTTGAGGGTGAGCAGCGGTGCGCTCCCTACGATGCGGGACCGATGGCGAACGAACCGCTCGACCGTGCCGTGCCCGACGGAGCCGTGCTCGATCGCACGGTGCTCGACCGGCTCCTCGCCTCGGTCGGCGGTGATCTCACCATCCTGCGGCCGGTGATCGAGCGATACCTCGCCGAGCTCGACGGCCGGGTGCAGGCCGTGCGCACCGCGGCCGGGCCCGGTCATCTCGCTCGCGCCGCGCACGCCTTGGCCTCGCCGAGCGCGACGCTCGGGGTGCAGCAGGTGGCGCGACTGTGCCGGCGGATCGAGGAACTCGGCGGCACGGGCGGCGCATGCGCCGCGGGCGGTGGAGACGAGCCCGGCACATCCGTCGAGCCCGATGCGCTCGACGCGCTCGACGCGGCGGTGCGGGCCGTGCCCGGGGCGTTGCAGGACTGGCTGGCGCACGTCGCCGCGTGAGCGACGGCGGGCACCGCAGCGCGGATCAGGCCGCGACCGACACCTCGTCGGCGAGGCGGAAGCCCACGCCGCGCACCGTGTGGATGAAGCGGGTGGCCGGATCGGACTGGTTCAGCTTGCGCCGCAGGTTCGACATGTGGACGTCGACCACGTGCGTGTCGCCGTACCAGTTCGGTCCCCACACCGTCTCGAGGAGCTGATTGCGGGTGAACACGAGCCGGGGCCGGCTGCACAGCGTGGCGAGCAGGTCGAACTCGATGCGGGTGAGGTCGACGGGCGCAGCGTTGACCCGCACCTCCCGGATCGCGGTGTCGACGGTGAGCGGCCCGAACGAGCGGGTGGTCACCTCGCCGCCGTAGGCCACGGCGCGGCCCGCCTTGCGGGGCCGGCGCAGCATCGCTCGGAGCCGGGCGATCAACTCGTTGGGGGAGAACGGCTTGGTGACGTAGTCGTCGGCGCCGATCGACAGGCCGACCACCTTGTCGATCTCGGAGTCCTTCGCGGACACCATGAGGACGTAGGCGTCGGAGAACGACCGGATGCGCCGGCAGGCCTCGAGGCCGTCGATGCCGGGCAACAACAAATCGAGCACGATCACGTCCGGCTCGAAGGTGCGTGCCACCTCGACGGCGGTGTCCCCATCTGCGACGACCTTCACGTCGAACCCCTCACGGGTGAGCAACGGCTCGAGCAGCAGGCACAATTCGGGTGCATCGTCCACGATGAGAGCCCGAATCGGGGTCGTGGCTTCGGAGGTTCCAGACGAGCCGTACATAGCGATCGCCTCTTTGTTCGGCACGACGCCCGCTCGCTTGAGCGTTACCTGAGCGGTTATTCGCCGGAATCTGCGTCAAGTTCCGGACGGGATACTCGAGCTCAACGATCGAACAGGTCCATGGCGGCGACGGCGGCGTCGACGTCGTCGGGCCCGACGTCGAGGTGGGTGACGAACCGGAACACCGGACCGGTGCCGTGGACCAGGATCCCGTGGGCGGCGAGGTGCGCCGCGAGGGCGGTGCCGTCGGTGGGGTCGTGCCGGCGGGCGAACACCATGTTCGTGCGGTCGCCGGGCTCGTGGAGGAGCGCTAAGCCGTCGAGCGTGGCGATGCCCTCGGCGAGCCGGCGGGCGGTGTCGTGGTCGTCGGCGAGCCGGTGCCGGTGCTCGCCCACGGCCACCAGCCCGGCGGCGGCGAGCACGCCGACCTGGCGCATCGCCCCGCCGAGCATCTTGCGCCACCGGCGGGCCTCGGCGACGAAGTCCGCCGGGCCGCACAGCACCGACCCGACCGGGGCGCCGAGCCCTTTGGACAGGCACACCGACACGCTGTCGGCGGGCGCGGTCAACGTCGCGGCGGGCACCCCGAGCGCGGTGGCCGCGTTGAACAGCCGGGCCCCGTCGAGGTGGACGGCGAGGCCGTGGGCGCGGGCGGTGGAGGCCGCAGCGGCCAGGTAGGCGGCGTCGAGGACCCGGCCGTCGGTGGTGTCCTCCAGGCAGAGCAGCCGGGTGCGGGCGAAGTGCGGGTCGGCCGGCTTGACGGCGGTGGCCACCCGGGCGAGATCGAGCGACCCGTCGGGTTCCACCTCGATCGGCTGCGGCTGGATCGAACCGAGCACCGCCGCCCCGCCGGCTTCGAACCGGTAGCAGTGGTAGGTCTGCCCGACCACGTACTCGTCGCCCCGGGCGCAGTGGGTGAGTAGCGCGCTCAGGTTCGACTGGGTGCCGGACGGGACGAACATCCCGGCGTCCTTGCCGATCGCGGCGGCGACCTCCTCCTCGAGACGTCGCACCGTGGGGTCGTCGCCGAACACGTCGTCGCCGACCTCGGCGTCGGCCATGGCCCGACGCATCGCCGGGGTCGGGCGGGTGACGGTGTCGGAGCGCAGGTCGATCAAGGGACGTCGCACGGGCCCATGCTCCCAGAGTGCGACGGACCGCTACGGTCCGGGCCCATGGGGGAACGGCTGCTCGGCAAGGTCGCGATCGTCGTCGGTGGGGGCCAGACCCCGGGGGAGACGATCGGCAACGGCCGGGCCACGGCGGTGCTGTTCGCCCGGGAGGGTGCCCGGGTGCTGGTGGTCGACCGTGACGAGCACGCCGCGGCCCAGACGGTGGCCCAGATCCGGGCCGAGGGCGGCGAGGCGGTGGCCCACGTCGCCGACGTCACCGACCCGTCATCGGTGGCCACGATCCCGGCCACTGCGCTTGCGGCCTACGGCGACTTCTCGATCGTGCACCACAACGTCGGCATCGGCACCGGGGACGGGGCGGCCACGTCGCTGTCGGAGGAGGTGTGGGATCACATCCTCGAGGTGAACCTCACCGGGGCGTGGCGCACGGCCAAAGCGGTCGTGCCGCACCTGCGGGCCCGGGGTGGGGGCTCGATCGTGACGATCTCGTCGATCGCGTCGATCTGCTCGACGACGACGGCCGCCTACCAGGTGTCCAAGGCCGGGTTGAACACGCTCACCCAGCACCTGGCGATGGGCAACGCCCGCTACGGGATCCGGGTGAACGCCGTGCTCCCCGGGCTGATGGACACCCCGATGGCGATCCTGGGGATCTCGGCGGCCCGGGGGATCAGCGCCGAGCAGCTGCGGTCCGAACGCAACGCGGCGGTGCCGCTCGGCCGGCAGATGGGCAGCGCCTGGGACGTGGCGTGGGCGTCGGTGTTCCTCGCGTCGGACGAGGCGCGCTTCGTGACCGGGGTGCTGCTGCCCGTCGACGGCGGCCAGTCGATCCGGCGCGGCTGACGCGACGCCGGCCGGAGCCGCCGGCCGGGTCAGGGGACCAGCACGAGCTTGCCGAGGTGCTCGTCCCGGGCGAGCGCGGCCTGGGCGGCGGCGGCCTCGGACAGGGGGAACACCTCGTGCACCGGGGGGCGCACCACCCCGGCGGCCACTGCGGTTGCGCAGTCCCGCCAGGCGGCCGCGACCACGGCCACCCGCTCGTCCATCGTCCGGGTGCGGAACGTGACCCCGATCAGCGCCACCCGCTTGCGGGCCAGCTCGTCGAGATCGAGCGTGCCCCGCCGGCCGCCGAGGCGGCCGACCTGCACGATGCGCCCGAGGATCGCCATCGCTTCGAGCGTGGGCTCGAGCACGGCGGCGCCCACGTTGTCGATGACGACGTCGGCGCCGTGGCCGCCGCTCACCCGGGCGACGGTGGCTGCGGTGTCGGCGGGATCGCAGGCGGTGAACCGGTCGGCCGGGCCGGGCACCGCGGCGAGCAGGTCGGTGAGCCGGTCCCACTTGGCCGGGGTGCGCGCCGTGCCGACCACGCTCGGGGCGCCGAGGTGCAGCGCCAGTTGGGCGCCGATCACCCCGACCCCGGAGGTGACGGCGTGGACGACGACGTGCTCGCCCGGCGCCCACCGCCCGTTGGTGACCAGCGCGTCGTGCATCGTGAGCAGCGCCACCGGGAGCGAACCGGCCTCCTCCCAGGACAGGGCGATCGGGGCCGGCATCGCGAGGCGGGCGTCGACGGCGGCCAGCTCGGCGTAGCCCTGGCCCTGGGCCATTACCCGGTCGCCGACGGCCCAGCCGGTCACCCCGTCGCCGACGGCGAGCACCTCGCCGGCCAGCTCGCCGCCAGCGGTGAACGGCCGGGGCGGCCGGGGGGCCGACGACGCGTCCCGGGCGGTGCCGACGACGTAGCCGCCGGTGACGACGGCTAGGTCGGCCCGGTTGAGCCCGGCGGCCCGCACCCGCACGAGCAGTTGGCCCGGCCCGGCGACCGGATCGGGCACGTCGGTCTCGACGAGCTGGCGGGCGGCGGGGTCGACCTGGATGGCGCGCACGCCGGGGACCGTAGGCCGGGAGGGACACCCGGGGGCCAATGGAACGGGTGTTCGGTCCGAATTGGCGGCTCTGGGTAGGCTCGCCGCCGTATGTCGTCGGACAAGCTGATCGTGCGCGGCGCCCGCGAGCACAACCTCAAGAACATCGGGGTGGAGGTGCCGCGCGAGAAGCTGATCGTGTTCACCGGCCTGTCCGGCTCGGGGAAATCGTCGCTCGCGTTCGACACGATCTACGCCGAGGGCCAGCGCCGGTACGTCGAGTCGCTCTCGGCCTACGCCCGGCAGTTCCTCGGCCAGATGGACAAGCCCGACGTCGACTTCATCGAAGGGTTGTCGCCGGCGATCTCGATCGACCAGAAGTCGGCGTCGCGCAACCCCCGCTCCACCGTCGGCACGATCACCGAGGTCTACGACTACCTGCGCCTGCTGTGGGCCCGCATCGGGGTGCCGCACTGCCCGAACGACGGCACCCGGGTGGAGCGCCAGACCCCGCAGCAGATCGTCGACCGGGTGCTCACCCTGCCCGAGGGCACCCGCTTCCAGGTGCTGGCGCCGGTCGTGCGGGGCCGCAAGGGCGAGTACGAGGGGCTGCTCGAGGAGCTGCAGGGGCAGGGCTTCGTGCGGGCCCGGGTGGACGGCGAGGTCGTCGACATCGCCGAGTTCCTGAAAGGGGAGCGCCTCGCCCGCTACGAGCAGCACACCATCCAGGTGGTCGTCGACCGGCTGGTGCAGCGGGCCGGGATCGAGCGGCGCCTCACCGATTCGTTGGAGACCGCGCTGAAGCTGGCCGAGGGGATCGCCGAGGTGGAGCTCGTCGGGCGCAACCCCGGCGACGACAGCGAGATCCTCACGTTCTCCCAGCACCTGGCCTGCCCGGCGTGCGGCACCTCGTTCGAGGAGCTCGCCCCCCGGAACTTCTCGTTCAACTCGCCGTACGGTGCCTGCGAGGCCTGCGACGGGCTCGGCACCACGTTCGAGGTGGATCCCGAGCTGGTCGTGCCCAACCCGGAGCTGTCGCTCGCCGACGGCGCCGTCGCCCCGTGGTCCACGGCCCGCACGCAGTACTTCGCGAAGCTGCTCGAGTCGGTGGCCGAGGCCAAGAGCATCGCCATGGACAAGCCGTTCGGCAAGCTCACCAAGGCCCAGCAGGAGACGATCCTCTACGGCGTCAAGGGTCAGGTGACGGTCCGGTACAAGAACCGTTACGGCCGCAGCCGCCAGTTCGCCACCACCTACGAGGGCGTGATCCCGTTCCTCAAGCGCAAGCACGGCGAGGCCGAGAGCGACTGGGCGCGCGAGCAGATCGAGTCGTACATGCGCGAGATCCCGTGCCCGACGTGTGCCGGGGCCCGGCTCAAGCCGGCGTCGCTCGCGGTGCAGGTGGGCGGGCGGTCGATCTCGGCGGTGTGCAACGCGTCGATCGGGGAGGCGGCGTCGTTCCTCGCCGGCCTGCAGCTCAACGAGCGCGACCGGATGATCGCCGAGCGGGTGGTGAAGGAGATCAACGCCCGCATGAGCTTCCTGCTCGACGTGGGGCTCGACTACCTCACCCTGTCCCGCTCGGCCGGCACGCTTGCCGGCGGTGAGGCGCAACGCATCCGGCTCGCGAGCCAGATCGGCTCGGGTCTGGTCGGGGTGCTGTACGTGCTCGACGAGCCCTCGATCGGGTTGCACCAGCGGGACAACAAGCGCCTGATCGACACCCTGGTCCGCCTGCGCGACCTCGGGAACACGGTGCTCGTCGTCGAGCACGACGAGGACACGATCAAGGTGGCCGACTGGGTGGTCGACATCGGGCCCGGCGCGGGCGAGCACGGCGGGTCGGTCGTGTACTCGGGGCCGGTGAAGGGTCTGTTGAAGAGCAAGGACTCCCTCACCGGGCAGTACCTGGCCGGGAAGCGACGGGTGCCGGTGCCGGCGGTCCGGCGCCCGCCGGGCGGGGAGTGGTTGACGGTGCGCGGCGCCCGGGAGCACAACCTGAAGGACCTCGACGTGCGGATCCCGTTGGGCTGCTTCGTCGCAGTGACCGGCGTGTCCGGATCGGGGAAGTCCACGCTGGTCGGCGACATCCTGCTGCCGGCGTTGATGCAGCGGATCTACAAGTCGAAGCTGGCCCCGGGCCGGCATCGCACGATCGAGGGGATCGAGCACCTCGACAAGGTGATCGACATCGACCAGTCGCCGATCGGGCGCACCCCGCGCTCCAACCCGGCCACCTACACCGGCGTGTTCGACCACGTCCGCAAGCTGTTCGCCACCACGGCCGAGGCCAAGGTGCGCGGCTACCTGCCGGGCCGGTTCAGCTTCAACGTGCCCGGCGGGCGTTGCGAGGCGTGCTCGGGTGACGGGACGCTCAAGATCGAGATGCACTTCCTGCCCGACGTGTACGTGCCCTGCGAGGTGTGCAAGGGCGCCCGCTACAACCGGGACACGCTCGAGGTGGCGTTCAAGGGCCGCAACATCGCCGAAGTGCTCGACCTGCCGTGCGCGGAGGCGCTCGATTTCTTCGCCAACCAGCCGGTGATCGCCCGGCACATGCAGACCATCGTCGACGTCGGGTTGGGCTACGTGCGCCTCGGGCAGCCGGCCACCACCTTGTCGGGCGGGGAGGCGCAGCGGGTGAAGCTCGCCTCCGAGCTGGCCAAGCGCTCGACCGGCCACACGATCTACCTGCTCGACGAGCCGACCACGGGGCTCCACTTCGAGGACGTGCGCCGGTTGCTCACCGTGCTCTCACGCCTGGTCGACCAGGGCAACACGGTGCTCGTGATCGAGCACAACCTCGAGGTGATCAAGACCGCCGACTGGGTGATCGACCTCGGCCCCGAGGGCGGCTCGGGCGGCGGTCAGATCGTGGCCGAGGGTCCGCCCGAGCACGTCGCGGCGGTGTCGGCGAGCTACACCGGTCGGTTCCTAGCCGGGCTGCTCGAACGCTGAGCCGGGGCCGGGGTCGGGGTCGGGGTCGGGGCCGGGGCCGGGGCCGGGGTCAGGCTTCGGGGAGGAGCAGGCCGATCTGGGTGGCCATCGACCGGCGTTGCTGGGTCGGCGTCCACTCGGCCGGATCGAACGTGGCCTGGCTGGCGATACCGACGACGACGGTGAGCAACCCGCGGGCGATCTCCCGGGCCTGGGCGGTCCGCGTGCCCGGCCGGGCGACGCGCACGGCACGGGTGAGGGTGTCGACCATGAACTGCGTGCGGTCGCGGTGGATCTCGGCGAACGAGGCCTCCGACGCGGCCAGACCCCAGAACGCGAACCAGATCCGCCAGTCCTGGCGGCGGTCGTCGTCGATCGGCAGGAGGCTCTCGCAGGCGCCGCGCACGTTGCCCGGATCGGCGTCGAGCACCGCGGCGATCCGGCCGCGGGCCGAGTCGGCGGCGACGGTGTAGGTGTAGCGGAGCAACTCGTTCTTGTCGCGGAAGTAGTGCGACACGATGGCCGTCGACGTGCCGGCGACCGCAGCGACGTCTCGCATCGTGACCGCATCGAGGCCGCCTTGGGAGACGAGCTGCGCGGCGTACTCTGCGACGACGCGACGGCGCTCGTGATGGTCGACGATTCTGGGCATCGAGCGCGCATCGTACGCACGTCGGCCGCCGTCCGCTTGGATCACCCGAACCGACCCGGCACGGGTCACGAAACGAGGACCCCATGAACGCAACACGATTCACGGGCCGGACCGCACTGGTCACCGGCGCGGCGAGCGGGATGGGCGCCGCGATCGCGGAAGCGTTTGCCGCAGAGGGGGCTCGTGTGGTCGCGGCCGACGTCGAGGTCGCCGGAGGGGCGGCGACGGTGGCCCGGATCACCGAGTCGGGCGGCGCCGCGATCTTCGTGCCCACCGACGTGAGCGACGCGGCGGCCGTCGCAGCGCTGGTGGCCCGGGCGGTGGACACCTACGGCGGGGTGCACTGTGCGGTGAACGCCGCCGCGATCGAAGGCGAAGGGGTGCCGCTCGCCGACCTCGACGACGCCGTGTTCGACCGGCTCCAGGCGGTGAACGTGCGGGGCGTGTTCCTGTGCATGAAGCACGAGCTGCGGGCGATGGTGGCGGCCGGTGCGGGTGGGGCGATCGTGAACATTGCGTCCACGAACTCCTACCGGCCGCAGCACAACCAGTCGGGCTACACGGCGTCGAAGCACGCGGTGCTGGGCCTCACCCGCTCGGCGGCGATGGACTACGCCCGCCACGGGATCCGCATCAATGCGATCTGCCCGGGGGCGATCGACACGCCGATGCTGCGCAACGCGATCGCCCGCCGCAGCGGCGATGCCGCCGAGACCGCGAACCGCCTGAGCCTGCTCGGCCGGTTCGGCACGGTCAGCGAGATCGCGAACGCCGCGCTGTGGCTGTGTTCGGACGAATCGTCGTTCACGCTGGGGCATGCGCTCGCGGTCGACGCCGGCTACCTCGCGCGCTAGGCAGGGGGCGTGAGCACCGCTTTTCACGACATCGTCCGGCGCCTGGCCGGCAACGTGGCCGCCGGTCTACCCGACCTGGCCGACACCCCGATGAATGTCCCGGCGGCGGGGTACGCCGATGCCGAGCAGTTCGAGCGGGAGCTGGCCACGATCTTCCGCCGGGTGCCGCTGCTGGTGGCGCTGTCGTGCGACGTGCGCGAGCCGGGGGAGTTCATCACGTTGACGATCGCCGGTCGGCCGCTGCTGATCGTGCGCGGTGAGGACGGGGTGGTGCGCACGTTCCTGAACGCGTGCCGGCATCGGGGCGCCCGCGTGACGGAGGAGGCGTGCGGTTCCACCCGCCGGTTCACGTGCCCCTACCACTTCTGGACCTACGACACCCAGGGTGCGCTGGCCGGGGTGACCGGCCGGGACAGCTTCGGTGAGTTCGACGCCACGGGCCTGGTGGAGCTGCCCTGCGAGGAGCGGGTGGGTGCCGTGTTCGCGTCGCTCGACCGGGACGCCGAGCTCGATCTCGACGGCTGGCTCGGCGGGATGCTCGACTCGTTGGCGCTGTTGCGTCTCGACGACCTGCACCCCTACCGGGTCACCACGATGCTTGCGTCGCCGAACTGGAAGCTCGCCGCGGACGGGTACGTGGACGGCTACCACATCGGCTACCTGCACCGGGATTCCATCGGCACCCGGTCGATCACCAACCGGAACACCTACGACCTGTTCGGCCCCCACGTGCGGGTGGGGTTCGCCACCAAGGCCACCCCGACGGCCACCGAGACCCCCGAGGACTCGTGGGACCTGAACACCTTGTGCAGCATCGTGCACTACGTGTTCCCGAACGTGTCGATCGCCGGCGGGATCGGGGATGCGCTGATGCTGTCGAAGCTGCTGCCCGGCCCCACCGTCGATCGGTCGGTGACGATCCAGCACCAGTACTTCCGTGAGCCGGTGGTGGGCGACCGGGTCGCCGTCGCCGAGGAACGCCGCCGCATCTACGAGGCCGTGGTGCGCGACGAGGACTACGCCACGATCGGCGCCATCGGTGACGCCCTCGAGGGCATCGGCGACGGGCACTTCACGTTCGGCCGCAACGAGTCCGGCAACCAGAACATCCACCGGCACATCGCCCGCCTGACCGCCCGCTAGCCCGGCGGGGCCAGCCGGTGGAGGCGGTGGGGGTGGCGGCGGCCGTGGGGCCGGCGGGGGCGGAGGAGTGGGCATGGCCTCGGCTGACCCGCAGAGCCACCCGGCGGCCCTGGCCCGACTCCGGCCCCGGCCCGGCCCCGGCCCCGCCCTGACCCCGGCCCGGCCCCGGCCCGGCCCCGGCCCCGCCCTGACCCCGGCCCGACTCCGGCCCGACTCCGGCCCGGCAGGCCCGGCAGCCGGGTGCCTCCCGCTGACGGGCAGCCCCGACCCGGCCCTGAGTTGACTCGCCCCGGCTCGCCCCGGCGGCCGGGGTCAGCCGGTGGGCCGGAGGGACTCGAATCGTTGTCGTTGCACGGTGCGTCCGTCGGGGGCGTGGATGGTGACGTTGCGATGGTCGTCGAGGGTGAGGTTCCAGCCGAGGTCGTGGATCTGGTGGTGATGATGGGAGCAGACCGGGGCGAGGACCTCGAGATCGGTGGGCCCGTGACGGCCCCA
>JBJTVH010000038.1:0-27487 GCA_046081125.1 Acidimicrobiales bacterium | reverse complement strand
GACGCTGCACCCTGGCGGTGCGCGGTGCCCAGGCAGTCGGCACCAGTGTCGCCACCGCCGATGATGATCACGTGCTTGCCGGCGGCAGTGATGCTGGGCTCGCTGAAATCGCCTTCTTGCACCTTGTTGGCAATCGGCAGGTATTCCATCGCTTGGTAGATGCCCTTCAGCTGTCGCCCGGGCACCGGCAGGTCGCGCCATGCGGTCGCGCCGCACGCGAGCACCACGGCGTCGTGCGTGGCGCGCAGCACTTCGACATCCACGTTGTCGCCGACGATGGCGTTGGTGCGAAACTCGGTGCCTTCGGCCTTCATCTGTTCGACACGACGCTCGATGTGCTGCTTTTCCATCTTGAATTCGGGGATGCCATAGCGCAGCAACCCGCCGATGCGATCGGCGCGCTCGAGCACGATTACGTCGTGACCGGCCCGCGTCAGTTGCTGGGCCGCAGCGAGACCGGCCGGGCCCGAGCCAATCACCGCCACGCGATGACCGGTGCGGACGCTGGGCACTTGCGGGGTGACCCATCCTTCGCGCCAGGCGCGGTCGATGATCTCCACTTCGACTTGCTTGATGGTGACGGGGTCGGCGTTGATGCCGAGCACGCACGCCGACTCACACGGTGCCGGGCACAAGCGGCCGGTGAACTCCGGGAAGTTGTTCGTCGCGTGCAGTCGCTCGATGGCGTCGCGCCAGTGATCGCGATAGACGAGGTCGTTCCAGTCGGGGATCAAGTTGCCCAGCGGGCAACCGTTGTTGCAAAACGGAATGCCGCAGTCCATACAACGGCCGGCTTGCTCGCGCAACTTGCCTTGGTCGAACGGTTCGTACACCTCGCGCCAGTCGGCGACACGCACGGGGATGGGGCGGCGTTTGGGTGTGGTGCGACCCCACTTCAGAAAGCCGGTTGCCTCACCCACTGACGCTCTCCATGATTTTTTGCGACGTAGCGGCTTCGTCGAGGCCGGCTCGTTGCGCGTCGGCAATCACGCGCAAGACTCGCGCATAGTCGCGTGGCATTACCTTGCGGAAGTTGGCGAGCGGATTCTTCGACGCCAGCAGTCGCGCAGCGACGGCAGAGTCGGTGAACTCCTGGTGACGGCGCAACGTGGCAAGCAGCCACTCGCGGTCGGCATCGTCGAGATCAACCACATCGACCAGTTCGGTGTTGACGCGCGAGGCAAAGTTGCCGACCAGCGTGGCAGAGCCGTGCGATGCGGGCTCGTCCAGCACATAGGCGATGCCTCCCGACATGCCGGCAGCAAAGTTGCGACCCGTCGGGCCGAGCACCACCACTCGCCCACCGGTCATGTATTCACACCCGTGGTCGCCCACGCCTTCAACCACAGCCACCGCACCCGAGTTGCGCACGCAGAAGCGCTCGCCCACCACACCGCGCAAGAAAATTTCACCGCTCGTGGCGCCGTAACCGATCACGTTGCCCGCAATCACGTTGTGCTCGGCGACGAACTTCGACCGACGATCGGGGCGAACGACGACACGACCACCCGACAAACCCTTGGCGACGTAGTCGTTGGCGTCGCCCTCGAGATACAGCGAGATTCCGCGCGGCACGAACGCGCCGAACGACTGCCCGGCCGAACCGGTGAAGCGCAACGAGATGGTGTCGTCGGCCAGACCCGCGCCACCCCACTTCTTGGTGAGGCGACTGCCGAGCATGGTGCCCACGCTGCGGTTGACGTTGCGAATCGGCAGCGACAACTCCACTCGACGGCCGTCTTCGAGCGCTGGTGTGCAGAGCGCAATCAATTCGTTGTCGAGTGCATCGGCCAAGCCGTGATCCTGTGATACGGAGTGGTGCAGCGTCGAGCCGTACGGGTTTTGCGGCACGGCGAGCAACGGCGCGATGTCGAGGCCACTCGCCTTCCAGTGGTCGACGGCGACCTGTGCATCGATGAGCTCCACACGGCCGACGGCTTCGGCGATGCTGCGGAAGCCGAGCTGCGCGAGATACTCGCGAACTTCTTCCGCGATGAACTCAAAGAAGTTCACGACGAACTCGGGCTGACCGGTGAACTTCTTGCGCAACTCGGGGTTCTGCGTGGCCACACCCACGGGGCAGGTGTCGAGATGACACACGCGCATCATGATGCAGCCGCTCACCACGAGTGGTGCGGTTGCGAATCCGAATTCTTCAGCACCGAGCAACGCTGCGACGATCACGTCGCGACCCGTCTTCATCTGACCGTCGGTTTGCACGACGATGCGGTCGCGCAGCCCGTTGAGCATCAAGGTCTGTTGTGTTTCAGCCAGGCCGAGTTCCCACGGGGCACCCGCGTGCTTCAGCGACGTGAGCGGCGATGCGCCAGTGCCGCCGTCGTGGCCGGAGATGAGCACCACGTCGGCTTTTGCTTTGCTCACACCTGCGGCTACGGTGCCGACACCAACTTCGGCCACGAGTTTCACGTGCACGCGCGCTTCGGGGTTGGAGTTCTTCAGGTCGTGGATGAGCTGCTGCAAATCTTCGATCGAGTAGATGTCGTGGTGCGGTGGGGGCGAAATCAACCCCACGCCCGGTGTGCTGTAGCGGGTTTTGGCAATCCACGGATACACCTTGTGGCCCGGCAACTGGCCGCCTTCACCGGGCTTGGCACCTTGCGCCATCTTGATCTGGATGTCGTCGGCGTTGACGAGGTACTCGCTCGTGACGCCGAACCGGCCCGAGGCCACCTGCTTGATCGATGAACGCTTCGAGTCGCCGTTGGGCAGCGGCACGTAGCGCTCCGGATCCTCGCCGCCCTCGCCGGTGTTCGACTTGCCGCCGATGCGGTTCATGGCGATCGCCAGCGTCTCGTGCGCCTCCGCCGAGATCGAGCCGTACGACATCGCCCCGGTCGAGAATCGCTTGACGATCTCGCTGACCGGCTCGACTTCGTCGATCGGCACCGGCGCCCGATCGGCGCGAAACGAGAACAACCCGCGCAGGGTGGCGAGATGACCCGCCTGCTCGTCGACGAGCGTGGTGTACTGCTTGAAGACGTCGTACCGCTTGGCCCGGGTGGCGTGTTGCAGCTTGAACACGGTCTCCGGGTTGAACAGGTGCACCTCGCCCTCACGGCGCCACTGGTACTCGCCGCCGAGCTCGAGCCGGCGGTGCGAGCGCTCCTCAGGCCGCGACGGGTGGGCCACGGCATGGCGGGCGGCCACCTCGGCCGCGATCTCGTCGAGACCGATGCCGCCGAGCCGGCTGACGGTGCCGGCGAAGTACTCGTCGACGACGTCGGTCCCGAGCCCGATCGCTTCGAAGATCTGCGCGCCGGTGTAGCTCGCCACCGTCGACACACCCATCTTCGACATCACCTTGAGCACACCCTTGCCGGCGGCCTTGATGTAGTTCTTCACCGCCTTGCGGGCGTCGAGGCCGGCGAGGCCGTGCTCGCCCCGGGCGATCATGTCCTCGATCGACTCGAACGCGAGGTACGGGTTGACTGCACCTGCGCCGTAGCCGAGCAGCAGGCACATGTGGTGCACCTCGCGGGCGTCACCGGCTTCGACCACGAGGCCGACCCGAGTGCGGGTCTTCTCCCGGATCAGATGGTGGTGCACCGTCGCGACGAGCAGCAACGACGGGATCGGGGCCAGTGCCACATCGGAGTTGCGGTCCGACAGCACGATGATCCGGGCGCCACCCGCGATCGCGTCCGACACCTGCTTGCGGATCGAGTCGAGCGCCCGCTTCAGCGCCAGGCCGCCGCCGGCCACCCGGAACAGACCGTGGATCACCGCCGCTTTGAACCCGGGCAGGTCGCCGTCGTCGTTGATGTGGACCAGCTTGGCGAGCTCGTCGTTGTCGATGATCGGGAACGGCAGGTTGATCTGCCGGCACGACGCCGGGCCGGGTTCGAGCAGGTTGCCCTCCGGCCCGATCGATCCGGCGACCGAGGTGACGACCTCTTCCCGAATGGCGTCGAGCGGAGGATTGGTCACCTGCGCGAACAGCTGGCTGAAATAGTCGAACAGCAGCCGGGGCCGTTGCGAGAGCACGGCGATCGGCGTGTCGGTGCCCATCGAACCGAGCGCTTCGCCACCGCTGCGCGCCATCGGCGCGAGCAGCACCTTGAGCTCTTCGTCGGTGTAGCCGAAGGTCTGCTGGCGCCGCAGCACCGAGTCGTGGCTGAACGTGACGTGCTCACGGTCGGGAAGGTCGTCGAGCTCGATCAGCCCGGCGTGGAGCCACTCGGCGTACGGCTCGGCGGCGGCGAGCCCGGCCTTGATCTCCTCATCGTCGATGATGCGCCCCTGCGCGGTATCGATGAGGAACATGCGGCCCGGCTGCAGCCGGCCCTTGCGCACGACCGTCGCCGGGTCGAGTTCGACGACGCCGACCTCGCTCGCCATCACCACGAGGTCGTCGTCGGTGACCCAGTAGCGGGAGGGTCGAAGCCCGTTGCGGTCGAGCACGGCGCCGATCACCGTGCCGTCGGTGAACGCCACCGACGCCGGGCCGTCCCAGGCTTCCATCAGGCAGGAGTGGAACTGGTAGAAGGCCCGCTTCGCCGGGTCCATCGTCTCGTGCCGCTCCCACGCCTCGGGGATCATCATCAGCACGGCGTGGGGCAGGCTGCGGCCACCGAGATGGAGCAGCTCGAGAACCTCGTCGAAGCTCGTCGAATCCGACCCGGTCGGGGTGACGATCGGGAAGATCCGGTCGAGGTCGCCCGGCAGCAGGGCCGAGCGCAACAGCGCCTCCCGGGCCCGCATCCAGTTCCGGTTGCCCTGCAGGGTGTTGATCTCCCCGTTGTGGGCGATGAACCGGTACGGATGGGCCAGCGGCCAGCTCGGGAAGGTGTTGGTGGAGAACCGGCTGTGCACGAGTGCCAGCGCGGAGGTCATCCGCTCGTGGGCGAGGTCCGGGTAGAACAAGCCGAGCTGCGGGGTGGTGAGCATCCCCTTGTAGACGAGCGTGCGCACCGACAGCGACGGGAAGTAGACGCCGAGGTCGTGTTCGATGCGCTTGCGCAAGCAGAACACCTTGCGCTCGAGTTCGATGCCCGTCGTGCCCGCCGGATCGGCGACGAACAGCTGCCGGAACGCCGGCATCACGCTGCGAGCGGTGGCGCCCACCTCGGAGGGGTCGACGGGGACGTCACGCCAGCCGAGCACCTGGAGGGACTCCTCCGTGGCGAGCTGGTCGATCCGGTCGAGCGCCTTGGCCCGGGCGTCGTCGTCGACGGGCAGGAACGCAATCCCGCAGGCGTACGCCCCGGCGGGGGGCAGGGGGAAGCCGACCAGGGCCCGGAGGAACTCGTCGGGCATCTGCAGCAGGATGCCGGCGCCGTCACCGGTGTTGGCCTCGGCACCGCTCGCGCCGCGGTGGTCGAGCGCGCACAGGGCCCCGAGGGCCATGGCCACGATCCGATGGCTGCGCCGGCCCTTCACGTCGGCGACGAACGAGACGCCACAGGCGTCGTGCTCACGTCGCGGGTCGTAGAGCCCGTGGGCGGACGGGCGGGCGTCGAAGGGCAGCGCGACATCGGTCATGAGGCGTCCTCTGGTCTCGCAGGTGGGATCAGGGCACGCGCACAACGCTGGGCACGGCGGCTCGTGAGGTTACTGCACGACGGTCCGGCGGCGCCGGTCCGTTTCCCGTCGCCGGTGACCTGGCTCACCCGTCACCGGCGACCGGGGTCAGCCGATGTCGGCGTAGCGGGGCTCGCGCTTTTCGAACCAGGCGGTGACGGCCTCCACCTGGTTCGGCGAGCCGATCAACGACCCGATGACCCGCCGCTCCTCGGCGAGCACGTCTACGACCGGGGCGCCACCGGCGGCGAGCCGGACGAGGTGCTTGGCACCGCGCACGGCATGCGGGCTCTTGGCCGCGATCTCGCCGGCCAGCGCAAGGGCGTCCTCCCGCGGGGTCTCGGTGACCCGGGTGGCGAGCCCGATGGCGACTGCCTCGTTGCCGTCGACCATCCGGCCGCTGACCGCGAGCTCGAGGGCGATGTCGGGACGCACGAGCTGGTTGAGCCGCACGATCCCGCTCATGTCGGGCGTGAGCCCCCAGCGGATCTCGAGCACCGACATCTTCACGTCGGGATGCACGAAGCGCAGGTCGGCACCGAGCGCCACCTGGATGCCACCGCCGAGGGCGACACCGTGGACCGCAGCGATCACCGGCACCGGGATCTCCTGCCACACCCACGACGCCTGCTGGCCGGTGTGGGTGATCCGGCCCGACGTCTCCCCGATCGTGTCCTGGGCGGGTTCGCGGGGCCCACCGGCCATCGCCTGGAAGTTCCCGAAGTCGAGACCGGCGCAGAACGCCCGCCCCTCGCCGGACAGCACCACGGCCCGGACCGATGGGTCGGTCTTCAGCGACTCGCCCACCTCCACCAGCGCCGCGAACATCGCCGGGTCGAGCGCGTTCATCTTGTCGGGGCGATTGAGGCGGACGTCGGCGACGCCGCCGACGATCGAGCAGGTGACACGGTCGGACATGGCCGGAGTCTCGCGTACGCTGCCGGGCCGTGGCAGCGGTCGTGGTCTTCGGCTCGCTCAATCACGACCTCGCCGTCACCGTGCCCCGGCTGCCCCGCCCGGACGAGACGCTGCGCGCCCATGGCCTGGCCAGCTTCGCCGGCGGCAAGGGCGCGAATCAGGCCGTGGCGGCCGCACGGCTCGGCGCCACCGTCGCCATGGTCGGGGCGGTCGGCGACGACGACGCCGGCCGGATGCTGCGCGAGGTGTTGCGGCGCAACGGGGTCGACGACCGGTTCGTCGCCACGGTGCCCGGCCCGAGCGGAACGGCGCTGCCGCTGGTCGCCGACGACGGTGACGTGGCCATCCTGATCGTCGCCGGGGCCAACGGTGCCGTCGGCCCCACCGACGCCGACCGGGCCGCCGAAGCCATCGCCGCCGCCGACGTGCTCCTGCTTCAGGGCGAGGTGTCCGCCGCTGCGTCGGCCCGCGCCGCCGCGATCGCCTGCGACCACGGCACGCTCGTGGTGTTCAACCCTGCGCCCGTCCCCGACGGCGCCGCCGCCGTGATCGAGCTGGCGGACGTCGTGATCGTGAACCGCCGGGAAGCCGAGCAGCTCGGTCTCGAACCGCTCGCCGGCCGGACCGTGGTGATGACCTGCGGGCCCGACGGCGCCCTCGTCGACGGCGTCGCCGTCGCCCCCTTCCCCGCCGAGCGCGTCGTCGATCCGACGGGCGCCGGCGACGCGTTCGCCGCGGCCCTCGCCGTCCATCTCGCCGAAGGCCTGCCGCTCGAGGCCGCCGCCCGCGCGGGGAACGCCGCCGGGGCCCTTGCGGTCGGGGTGGCAGGCGCCGAGCCGTCGTTCCCCACCCGGGTCGCGCTCGAGGCCCGCCTGGCCGGGTAACGGCGCCGGAGCGACGGGGCGCGAAGCTGGAACCTATGAAGCTGGGGCTCACCGCCGACGAGGTTCTGACCACCACCCGCAGCGTGCGCAAGCGGCTCGACCTGGAGCGACCCGTCGAACGGTCGGTGATCCTGGAGGCGCTCGAGATCGCCCTCCAGGCGCCGACGGGATCCAACAGCCAGGGTTGGCACTGGATGTTCGTGGAGGATCACGACACCAAGAAGGCCCTCGGCGACCTCTACCGGAAGAACTTCGAGGACTACAAGAAGTACTCCCGCGTCTATCCCGAGGGCGACCTGCGCGCCGAGCAGCGCGACCGGGTCCGGTCCTCGGCCGATTACCTGTCGGACAACTGGGAGCGCGTCCCCGTGCTGATGATCCCGATCATCGAAGGTCGTCTCGACAACGCCGGGGTATTCCAGGGCGCGAGCGCCTGGGGTTCGTTGCTCCCGGCGGTGTGGAGCTTCATGCTCGCGCTGCGCGAGCGCGGCCTCGGTTCGGCGTGGACCACGCTGCACCTGCCCAGCGAGCGGGAGGCGGCCGACCTGCTCGGCATCCCGTTCGACCGCTACACCCAGGGCGGGCTGTTCCCGGTCGCATACACGATCGGCACCGAGTTCAAGCAGGCCAAGCGGCTCCCGATGGACGACATCGTCCATTGGGACCGGTGGTGACGGCGAGGACCCTCCCTCCCCCCTGGTCGCGCCAGGACGGATTCGCCTACCGATTCGACTGGGGCCTGCCCGGCATCGCCGCCATCGGCCCGGACGCCGCCGTGGTCGTCGTGGTCGACGTCCTGCGGTTCACCACCACCGTCGAAATCGCCGTCGCCCGAGGGGCGAGCGTGGTTCCCGTCGACCCCGACCGAGAGACCCCGACCGACACGATCTCGCTGTCGCCTGCGGTCTTGCCCCCGCTCTTTCACGGCCGGCGGTGCGCGCTGCCATCGGCGAACGGGGCACGCGTGGCGCTCGCGGCGATCGCGCTCGGGGTCCCGGTGCTCGCCGGCTCGCTGCGCAACGCGACCGCCGTCGCCGCCGCGGCTCGCCACCTGGCCCGTTCCGGCCCCGTGGCCGTCGTTGCGGCCGGTGAGCGATGGCCCGACGGGACGCTGCGCCCGTGCGCCGAAGACCTGCTCGGCGCTGGCGCAGTCCTCACCGCGCTCGACCCGGCCGGCTCGATCTCCGACCCCCGGTGCTCGCCCGAGGCCGGCGTGGCTCGGGCCGCGTTCACCTGGGAGCGGTTCCGCATCCGCGACGTCGTGGTCGACGGGGCCTCCGGCCGAGAACTCGCGGCGCGGGGCGCCGCCGACGACCTTCGCTGGGCCGGAGCCCTCGACGTGTCCGCCGTGGTGCCCGAATGGCGTGACGGGGCGTTCAGGCCGCGTTGAGCCGACCGTCGAGCGGGACCTGATGGGAGACGAGGAGCGCCTCGGCCTCTCCGGTCACGCCGATGACCCCGTCGAGGTCGATGGCGACGAGGGCCGCATTCCAGCCGCCGCGGGCAGCGTCGAGCGCCTCGATCAAGCTCCGGGCCCCCGGGAGGTCGATGCAGCCGATCGGCCGCAGCCGGATCGCCCGGCCCGCACCGACGATCTCCAACACGAACGCCGGGTCGAGCACCGGACCCTCGTTGCGCAGCCGAGCACTGGTCACGGCGCCCAGCATCGGCACCCCGTGCGCGCCAGCGGTGACAGAAACTTGACGATTCGATGACGATCACTACGCCTGGTGGCCGGCGAGGGCGGGATCTGCAGGGCTTGACGGCTCACCGCAGGACGGTGACCGGCTGCTCCCGGATCGCCTCGTCGACGATCCGGTAGCTGCGCAGCACCGGCGCGTCGTCCCGCAGGGACACGATCACGTAGTGCCACGACGGGTCCGGCGCCTGGGCCACGTCGGTGGGGCTCGGGTAGGCGTCGGTGTGGGTGTGGCTGTGCATCACCCCGATCACCTCGAGCCCCTGCTCCTCGGCGGCGCGCTCGATGCGCAAGTGCTCACGGGGATCGAGGCTGTAGACGCGAGACGACGCCGCCACGTTCCGGCACGGATGGAAGGCCTCGACCACCGCTCGGCCGGGATCGCCCACGAGCAGGCCGCACACCTCCTCGGGCAACCCGTCGAGGGCCAAGCCGACCATCTCCGCGTAGCACGCCCCCCGCAGCCGCAACATGGCCCAGACGTTACCGGTAGCCTCGGCGGCCCCATGGCTCGCTCCGGCACACGGGCCGGCGACGGCCGCCACGTCGTGGCGACGAACCGCCGGGCCCGCCACGACTACACGATCCTCGACGAGATCGAGGCCGGGATCGTGCTGCGCGGCTCGGAGGTGAAGAGCCTGCGCGAGGGCCAGGTGCAAGTCGCCGACGCCTACGCCGCCATGGACCGGGGCGAGTGCTGGCTGTTCGGCATCCACATCGCGCCCTATGCCCGTGCCCACGGCTGGGGAACCCATGACCCGGTGCGGCGCCGCAAGCTGCTCCTCCACGCCCACGAGATCGAGCGTCTCGGCGCCCGGATCGCCACGGAGCGGGTCACGCTGATCCCATTGTCGATCTACTTTAAGGAGGGTCGGGCCAAGGTGCTGCTCGGGGTGGCCCGGGGCCGCCAGAAGGCCGACAAACGCCAAGCCATCGCCGAGCGCGACGCGAAGGCCGAGGCGGCCCGGGCGATCGGTCGCCAACGCAAGGGCCGGGACTGAACCCACGGGCGTGAAGCCGGTGGGGCCGGGCGCGTACGGTGCCCACCATGAGCGACGCCGAACCCGTCCCGTCCGCCCTCGACTGGGTGGCCGACCACGCCCAGCGGTACGTGGAGTCCGCCGGTGAGGACGGCCACCTGTGGCGAGGGGTGCCGTGCCTGGTCCTCGACACGCTGGGCCGCCGTTCCGGCCAGTGGCGGCGCCAGGTCCTCATCTACGGCCGCGACGGCGACGACTACGTCGTGGTCGCCTCCAAGGGCGGCGCGCCGAGCAACCCGCTGTGGTACGAGAATCTCGCGGCCCACCCGACGGTGCGGGTGCAGGTGGGTGCCGACGTGTTCGATGCCGAGGCCGAGACCGTCGGCGCCGACGACCGGGGCCGGCTCTGTCTGGCGATGGCCGCGGTGTGGCCTGCGTACGACGAGTACCAGGGCAAGACCGACCGGGCCATCCCCGTCGTACGGCTGCGCCGCCGGGGCTGAGGATGCAGTACCGCCCCACCGCCGCCGAACTGCTCGCCGACATCGCCGACCTGCTCGACGACGAGGTCCTCGACGCCGTCGGCGGACCGTTGCAGCACAGGGTCCGCGTCGCCGGCAACCTGGCTCGGATCCTCGAGCGCGAGGTGCGGCTCGCGCCGGTGGCCGACGCCGCCGAAGCCGAACGGCTCCGGGCCCTGCTCGGCCGGGACGGCACCTTGGTCGAACTGCGCGCCGCGCTCGCCGCGCGGCTCGGCGACCCCACCCCGTTCGACGCCGACACCGAGCGGGCGGTCCACGCGGCGCTCGTCGCGACCACCCGGGCGGACCTGGCGATCGCCAAGCCCGGACACGACGACTGGAGCCGGGGATGAGCGCACTCGCCGACGGCCTCGCCCGCTGGCTGGGGGAACGATGGGGCATGACGGTCACCGTCGCCGGCCTCGACCAGTCCTCCGCCGGGGCCCGGCGCACCAACCTCGGATTCGACGCCACCGCAGACGGGGTCACGCGGCGGCTCGCCGCGACGATCCTGCCCACCGCCGACATCCAACTCATCGACCTCGGCGCCGAAGCCGAGGTGCGCACCCTCGCCCAGGCAAACGGGGTGATCACCCCGTTCATCCACGGCGCGTGCCTCGATCCGTCGGTGATCGGCGGCCCGTTCTTCGTGAGCGATTTCGTCACCGGGGAATCGGTCCCCCGCCGCGTGCTGCGCCTCGTCGAGCAGGCCGGCAACGGCGAGCGGATCGCCGCCCAGATCGCCGACGCGCTCGCTCGCTTGCACGCCGTCGACCCGGCGCTCGCCCCGGCCGGCCTGCCGCGCCCAGCGGACGGCGTCGGCCCGATCGCCACGGCGCTGGGCGGAGTGCGCGACTCGATCGGCTTGCTGCTGCAACCGGAACCGGCGCTGCTCTACGGGCTGCGCTGGCTGGAGGCGAACCGCCCCGACGAGCCGGCGCGCCGCACGATCGTGCATTCCGACGTGCGCACCGGGAACGTGATCGTCGGGGCCGACGGGCTGCGCGCCATCCTCGACTGGGAGACGGCCAAGGTCGGCGACCCGATGGAAGACCTCGCATGGCCCTGCCTGCGCATGTGGCGGTTCCGCAACGACCACCTGCTCGTCGGCGGGATCAGCAGGATCGAGCCCTACCGGGACGCCTATCTCGCCGCCGGTGGCGCCTGGGACCAGGACCGCTTCGAGTGGTGGCGGGTGCTGGGCACGTTGCGCTGGGCGCTGGGGCTCGCGAACCAGGCGGCGCAGCACCTACGGCCGGTTCCGCACGATCGTGATGGCGGCGAGCGGCCGGCGCGTGTCCGAACTCACCTGGGACCTGCTGTGCCTGATCACCCCGCCCGGAGGGCGGATCGACTGACCGAGGTGGCTGCGGGCAGGTCCAGTTGCTGGGGCGTGCCGAACAGGTAGCCCTGCAGGAGATCGACGCCGAGCGCCTCCAGCACCTCGGCCTGGCTCTCGCGCTCGACACCCTCGGCGGTCACCCGCAGGCCGAGCGCGTGGGCCAAGCGGGTCGTCGCATCGACCACGAGCCGGTCCTCTTCCTTCTCGTCGACACCGGCGACGAACGAACGGTCGATCTTGAGGACCTGCACCGGGAGCGTGCGCAGGTGGGTGAGCGAGGAGAACCCGGTGCCGAAGTCGTCGAGACCGAGCCCGGTGCCCTGGGCGACGAGGCGCTCGAGTACCGAGTCGACGGCCTGGGTGGCATGGATCACGGCGGTCTCGGTGATCTCGAGCTGGATCCGGCCGTGTTCGAGGACGTGCCGGCGCAGCGCCCCGGCGACAAGGAGGTCGAGGTCGCCCCGCTGGAGCAGCGGCGCCGACACGTTGACCGACAGCCATCCGACCCGGTGGCCACCCAGGCTTGCGCCCTCGCGGAGCGAGCGCGCAGCGCGGTCGATCATCCATTCGTCGATACGGCCCACCAAGCCGGTGTCGAACGCGACGGGCAGGAACTCCCCCGGGGTCCACAGCCGGCCGTCGGGACCGACCACCCGCACGAGCGCCTCACCCCCGACGAGCCGGCGATCCACGGCCTGCACGATCGGCTGCACGAGCAGCCGCAGGCCGTCGTGGTCGATCGCCCACCGCAGACGCTGCTCGATCTCCATGCGGGCCAACGCGTCGCGCCGCAGGTCCTCGTCGAACAGTTCGACGCGGGCCCGCCCGAGAGACTTCGCCTGGTACATCGCCGTCTCGGCGTCGCGCAACAACCCGGACATGGTCGCCTCGGGCGATCCGAGGGCCACCCCGATCGAGACGGTCACCTCGACGTCGCTGCGGCCGAGCCGGACCGGCGCGGCGATGGCCCGACGGATCCGCTGCGCGGCGGACTCGGCGGCGTCGCCGTCGCTCACGCCTGACAGCACCACCACGAACTCGTCGCCGCCGAGCCGGGCGACGGTGTCACCGGGCCGGGCCACCGCGACCAGCCGCCGGGCCGTCTCCCGCAGCAGTTCGTCGCCGAGGTCGTGGCCGAGCGCGTCGTTGATCACCTTGAACCGGTCGAGATCCAGCAGCAGGAGTGCGAATCCGGCCCCGGCGCCGGCCCCGGCGATCGCCTCCCCGAGCCGTTCGGCGAGCAGCGCCCGGTTTGCGAGCCCGGTGAGGGTGTCGTGATGCGCGGCCCGGTGGAGCGCCTGCTCGGCGCTTCGCTGGGCCGTGATGTCGACGGCCGCCAGCACGGCGCCGCGCATCTCCCCGCAGGGACCGAGCAACGCCGTTGCGCTGGCCCGGAAGACCCGGCGGGCCCCGTCCGGACCCTCGACTGCGTACTCGATGTCCTGGGCCGGCTCACCCCGCAGCGCACACCCCATCGGCTCGAGCCGCTCGGGCAGCGGTCGGCCGGTCGCCGGGTCGGCCAGACCAGCCCGAGCCACCCACGCGTCGATGTCCTCCATCATCGACGGGGCGGGATGGGTTGCCGCGAACGCGTCGTTGGCGAGCGTGATCTTCCCTTTGGCCGTCGCCGCGAGGACCGCGACGCGCAGATCTCCCAGGATGGTGCGCAGGAAGCCGACCTCCCGACTCACCGCTTCGGGCAGCGCGACGTGGCTCTCGAGGAGCGGGCGGAGGCTGACGGCGAATCCGCTCTCGCCGGCGATGGTCGCGGGCAAACCGGTCAGCTCGACCGAACTCGTCGCGCCGTCGGCCGCCCGGACACGGAACTCGAACCGCCCGACCACGTGACCCGCGGAGGATTTCGTCATCGCGTCGATCACGCACTCGAGATCATCGGGGTGGACGACCTCGAGTACCGAACCGCCGACCGCGGCCTGGCGATCGACGCCGATGAGGTCGAGCATCGCCTGGTTGGCCCATCGGATCGTCCCGTCGAGCGCGACGAACAGCACGCCGTCGCGCAGGTGGTCGACGAGTTCGAGCACCGCCGCCGCATCGAGGTGATCCGTTGGAGCCATCACCGGCAAGGTTCGACCGCGGACCCACCCCCGATGAGCGGCTGGACGATCCCGTGAGGATCTTGTCGTTCCAAGGACGATTCGACGCTCGTCGGGTGAGGACCGGGCGAGTCCCGGGTCAGGGGGCCAGCAGCCCGAGGCCGGCCTGCGCCTTGGCCACGTGCTCGTCGAGTTCGTCGAACTGGGTGACGGTGACCCCCAGGTCGCCGAGTAGCCCGTCGCGCAGCCCGTAGATCCACCCGTGGACCGACAGCACCTGGCCTCGCCGCCACGCGTCCTGGACGATCGTGGTCCGGCACAGGTTCTCGACCTGCGCGATCACGTTGAGCTGCGCCAGACGGTCGACCTGGCGCTCGAACGGCAATCCCTCGAGCAGCGGCCGGTGCACCCGGGCGACGTCTTGGACGTGGCGCAGCCAGTTGTCGACCAGCCCGATGCGCGAGCCTGCGAGCGCGGCCCGCACCCCGCCGCAGCCGTAGTGCCCGGTGACGATCACGTGGCGCACCCGGAGCGCGTCGACCGCGTACTCGAGCACCGACAACGCGTTGAGGTCCGAGTGGACGACGACGTTCGCAATGTTGCGGTGCACGAACACCTCGCCCGGCGGCAGGCCGACGATCTCGTTGGCCGGCACCCGGCTGTCCGAGCAGCCCACCCACAGGTAGGCGGGGGTTTGCTGCCGGGAGAGCCGATCGAAGAACCCGGGCTCCTCGGCGATGCGCGCCGCCGCCCACGCTCGGTTGTTCGCCAGCAACTCGGACGGTTCGGCCATGGCGAGCGTCAGGTCGTGTAGTCGGCGTTGATCCGGACGTAACCGTCGGTGAGGTCGCAACCCCAGACCGTCCAGGCGCCCGCACCGGCCCCCAGATCGACCGCGATGCGGACCTCGTCGCCGTGCATATAGGCCGCAAGGCGGTCCAGGCCGGCTTCGTCGACCCGGGCCGGGTACACCTCCTGGTCGCCGAAGGCGATCACCACCCGCTCCTGGTCGACGTCGTCGCAATCGGGCGTCTTGCCGACCGCCATCGCCACCCGCCCCCAGTTCGGGTCGGCCCCGTGCACCGCGGTCTTGACGAGCGGCGAGTTCACGATCGACTTCGCCACCCGCTTGGCCTGGGCGTCGTCGCGGGCACCGGTCACGTGGACCTCGAGCAGGGTCTCGGCGCCTTCCCCGTCCCGGGCGATCGCTTTCGTCAGCGCCAGGCACACGTCGTACAGCGCCCGCTCGAACGCGTCGCCGTCCACGGGGCCCGCTGCGCCGCTCGCGAGCACGGCAGCCGTGTCCGAGGTGGAGGTGTCGCTGTCGACGCTGACCGAGTTGAACGTCTGCGCCACCACCCGACGGAAGCGGGCGTCGAGTTCGGGGGCCGGCACCTCGGCGTCGGTGAGCACGAAGGCGAGCATCGTGGCCATGTCCGGCTCGATCATGCCGACACCCTTGGCGATCCCGACCACCCGGGCCGGTCCGACCGTCGCAACGGCCAGCTTCGGGACCGTGTCGGTGGTCATGATCCCCCGGGCCGCCGCCGACGCGTCGGTGCCGACCGGCGGCTGCAGGGTGTCGAGGTGCGCCCGGATCCGCTCGATCGGATACGTGCGGCCGATCACCCCGGTGGACGCGAGCAGGAGCTCGTCGGGCGCGCAGCCGAGCACGGCGGCCACCCGGACCACCACCTCGCGGGCATCGGCAAGGCCGCGGGCCCCGGTGGCGACGTTGGCATTTTTCGAGATCGCGACGATCCCCCGAAGCCGCCCGCCCGTCGCATGCTCCCGGCTCACCACCACGCTCGGGCCGGCGAACCGGCTCTGGGTGAACAACGCCGCCGAGGTGCACGGGCGGTCGGCGGCGAGCACCACGAAGTCGTCGGTGCCGTCCTTGATGCCGACGTTCGCGACGTGCACGGCGAACCCGGCCGGCACGGCCACCCCTGCATCGGAGCCCGCATCGGAGCTCGGCTCGGTCACGGTCACGCTCCCGCTCGCTGCTGGGCCCGGTCGAACAACTCCTGCAGTTGCGTGTGCAACCGGTCCGAGAGGTCCTTCACGGCCCGCCGGGACGTCACCTTCGAGCCCTCGGCCGAGGCCTCGACCCGCAGCGGAGCCCCGATGATCACGTGGACCTTGGAGGGCCGGATGAACCGAGCCCCCTTGCCCATCGCCCGCTCCGAACCACCGATGCCGACCGGCACGATCGGGACCCCGGCCCGCGCCGCGAGGTACGCGGCTCCGTCCTTGAGCGGCAACACGACCGGGCCGGACTTGCGCTCGCCTTCGGGGAACAGCACGAGCGGCTCGCCCGCCTCGAGGATCTCCAGGCACCGATGCAGCGCCTCACGATCGGCGGTGTCCCGGCTGACAGGGAAGCCGCCGAGCGCGCTGAGCAGCCACGCCGACACCGCGCTCTTCCACAGCGAGTCCTTGCCCATGTAGCGCAGGCGGCGGAAGGTGGCGACCGCGGCGTACGGGGTGTCCATGTTCGAGCGGTGGACCGGCGCCAGCACGAACGCACCCTCGACCGGCACGTGCTCTCGACCTTCGACGCTCAGGCGGTTCCACACCCGGGAGAACCCGACGACGACGAACCGGCCGACCTGGTAGAAGGCGCGCGATCCGGGGCCCTGCCCGGCCAGGCGGGTGCGCACCTTTGTCATGCCCGAGGCTCCCATCGAGCGCACACGTCGTCGACCACGGCCTCCACCGTACGCCCCGTGGTGTCCACGATCACAGCATCGGCCGCAGCCCGCATCGGGTCGTCGGTGCGACCGGCGTCGCGCCGATCGCGCTCGGCGATCGCGGCGGCGACGGCCACCGCGTCCTCGCCGGTCTCGGCCGACCGGCGACGCGCCCGCTCGTCGACCGACGCGGTCACGAACAGCTTGAGCCGGGCGTGCGGGTACACGACGGTGCCCAGGTCCCGCCCTTCGGCCACGCCCCCGCCGTGCTCGATCGCCCAGCGCCGTTGCCGCCGTTGGAGTTCCCGGCGCACCCCCGGTACGACCGCCACCCGGCTCGCGCCCTGGCTGGCCTCCGCCGTGCGGATCGCCGCGGTGACGTCGTCGCCGTCGAGCAGCACGCGCCCGCCGGCCTCGACGAGCGACATCGCCCGAGCCACGGCGACGACCGCATCGGCGTCGCCGAGGTCCACGCCCCGGCGCAGCGCAGCAAGGGCGACCGTCCGGTACTGCGCGCCGGTGTCGAGGTAGGCGAGCCCGAGCCGGGCGGCGACCGCCTTGGCCACCGTCGACTTGCCCGCGCCGGCCGGGCCGTCGATGGCGAGCACCCCGTGCCAGGCCGGTGCGGCCCGCAGCGAGTCGAGCATCGCCCAGAACCCGGGGAAGGTCTTGGCCACGCACCCCGGGTCCTCGATCTCGCACCCCGGTACCCGCAGGCCGATCAAGGCGGTCGCCATCGCCATGCGGTGATCGCCGTAGGTGGCGAAGCGCGCCGGGCGCACCACACCGGGGTGCACGACGAGGCCGTCGGGCTCCTCGGCGGCGTCGAGCCCGGCGCGGCCGAGCTCGGTGACCACCGCCGCGATGCGATCGGACTCCTTGCGGCGGATGAAGCCGACACCGGTCGCCCGGCTCGGGCCGTCGGCGAACGCTGCGACCGCAGCGAAGGTCGGCACCGTGTCGGACAAGTCGCGCAGGTCGGCGTCGATCCCGTGCACGAGCCCGGCGCCGATCACGGTGATCGCCTCGTCGTCGACCTCGACGCGGGCACCCATCCGGGCGAGCACGTCGACGAAGGCGACGTCGCCCTGCACGCTCGCCCGCCCGAGCCCCTCGACCCGCACCGCCGACCCGGTCAGGGCGGCGGCCGCGAACGGGTACGACGCTGCCGACGCGTCGGGCTCGACGACGTAGTCGACGGCCCGGTACCCACCCGCAGCCACGGCGAACCGGACGCCGCCGTCGTTGCCGTCGCGGTGCTCGGTGACCGTGGCGCCGAAGGCGCGCATCACCGCGATCGTCATGTCGACGTACGGCCGGGACACGAGCGGGGTGGTCGTCTCCACGACGAGACCCTGCGCGAGGCAGGGGCCTGCGAGCAGCAAGCCGGACAGGAACTGCGAGGACACGTCGCCGGCAACGCTGACGTGTGCCGCGCCGGTCGAGGTGCCGGGATCCGCAGGACCGACGCTCACGGTCACCGGCAACGCGTCGGGGGCGCCCGCCGGTTCGAGCTTCGCGCCGAGCACTCGCAACGCCCGGAAGGTCTCCCCCATCGGCCGGGCCCGCATCTGTGCGCTCGCGTCCACCCGGTACGGACCCGAACCGGCGAGCAGGAGGGGCAACACGAACCGGGCCGTCGTCCCCGACGAGCGCACGTCGAGCACGACGTCGGGCGCCGGCGGGACACGCGCCGCCCAGCCGGTGACCGTGATGCGCTCCTGCGACCGGTCCCAGGTCAGGCCCGACCCGAGGCCGCGCAGCACCCCGACCATCGCCTCGGTGTCATCGGCGTCGAGGACCCCGCGCACCGTGCTCGTGCCGGCGGCGAGCGCAGCGAAGACAAGCGCCCGGTTGGTGATGCTCTTCGACCCGGGGAGAACGACGACCGCCGACACCGGGCCGGGCAGCGGCTCGACGGCGAGCGTGTCCACGGTCAGTCCAGCCGCCGTACGCCCGGACGGAACCCGCGAGCGATCAAACCCCCACGGAACAGATCGGTCGCCGGCGCCTCCACCACCAGATAGAGCACGCCCCGCTCGCCCTCGGCGCTGTGCGTCACCTCGAAGTCGGCGATGTTCACGCCGAGTTCGGACGCGAGTGTGAACACCTCGGCCGCTGCCCCCGGCCGGTCCGGGATCGGGATGCGGACCTCGGCGAGGTCCTCGGTGCGGGCCAGCCGACTCGGCAGGTTGGCCCGGGCGTGACGAGCCCGCAGCAGCCGTGCCTCGAGCCCGCTGCGATCGCCCTCGGCGACGATCCGGCGCACTGCGGCGAGCCCGGCGATCAACCCGTCGAGGCCGTCGAGGATCGCCGCCCGATTGTCGGCGCAGATGTCGAGCCAGATCCGGGGATGGCCCGACGCGATGCGGGTCATGTCGCGGAACCCGCCCGCCGCGAGGCGCAGCAGCGATGCGTGCTCGACGGCGCGCTCCTCGGCGAGCAGCATCAGCGTCGCCGCGGTGAGGTGCGGCACGTGGCTCACGACGGCGACGAGCGCGTCGTGACGGTCCGGCGGCAGTGCGACCACCTCGGCCCCGAGTTCGCTCACGATGGCGGCAACCGTCGAGAACGTGGTGTCGGCGGTCGCCTCGGTCGGCGTGAGCACCCACACCGCACCGGAGAACAGCTCGGCGTCGGCGCCGTCGAGGCCGTCGAGCTCGCTGCCGGCCATCGGATGCCCGCCGACGTAGCGCGCTTGGGCGCCGACGGCCTCGACGAGCGCCGCCTTGGTCGACCCGACGTCGGTGACCACGCCCGACGTCGTGGCCAGCGCCCGGCGCACCGCGTCGGCGGCAGCGCCGACCGGGGTGGCGACGACGCTGAGCTCGGCCGCTGGATCGAGCCCGGCCGCGTCGGCGACCGCGAGCGCCACCGCCTGCTCGGCCCGCCCGGGCACGGCGTCGTCCCCGCTGACGTGCCAGCCCCGCGCCCGCAGGGCCTTGGCGACGCTGCCTCCGATCAGCCCGAGCCCGATGACGTTCGCGCGCCGGCTCACGACCGGGCGGCGAGGTCGGGTCGCAGGGCCACCGCGCCGTGGAGGTAGACGTGGCGGAGCTGGTCGCGCGGCCGGTCGATCTCGACGTGGGCGAGCAGGCGCACGCACTTGGGCAAGCTGCCGTCGATCACCAGCTCCTGGGCGCCGAGGATCGCCACCTCGCCCAGCCCGCAGGCCCGCGCCGCGGTGGCCGGGTGGAAGCTGTGCAGATCGGCGGTGGCCGTCACGAACAGGCTGATCAGGTCGTCGGTCCCGAGGCCGTTGCGCTCCAACAGTGCGAGCACCAGTTCACCGACGCGCGAGCGCACCTCCTCGGCGGTGTCGTCGTCGACGGTGGTGGCACCTCGGAGGGCTCGCACGGGCACGGCGGGCGAGACTAGAGGCTGCGCTCGCGCTCCGCCCCGCCCGTGTCCGGGGCGGCCCCGCCGGCCTCGTACAGGGAGCGCACCTCGCGTGCGCTCAACGGCCGCCACGCACCGGGGGCAAGGTTGCGGTCGGCGATCGGGCCGATCCGGGTGCGGACCAGCCGGCGCACCGGGTGGCCGACCGCTGCGCACATCCGGCGCACCTGGCGGTTGCGCCCCTCGTGGATCACGATCCGCAACACCGACGGACCGAGCGCGGTGACCTTGGCCGGCGCCGTCGGACCGTCGTCGAGCTCGACCCCGCGCCGCAACCGGCGCAGCGCTGTCGGGCCGGGCTCGCCGTCGACCTCGACCAGGTACTCCTTGTCGGTGCCGTGCCGGGGATGCATCAACCGGTTGGCGAGCTCGCCGTCGTTGGTCATCACCAGCAGACCCTCGCTGTCGGCGTCGAGACGACCGACGGGGAATACGCGCGGCTCGCGAGGCACGAGGTCGACGACCACCTTGCGGCCCTGCGGATCGCGGGCGGTGGTCACCACCCCGATCGGCTTGTTCAGCAGGTAGTACACGAGGCCCGGCACGGTCGGCACCGGGACCCCGTCGACGGCGATCGCGTCCTGGTCCGGGTGCACCCGGCGGCCGAGCACGGCCACCTCACCGTTGACGGTGACACGCCTCGCCGCGATCAGGTCCTCGCACACCCGTCGGCTTCCGAACCCGACCTGGGCGAGCACCTTCTGCAGCCGTTCGCCGTCGGCTGCGGCCACCGCCGCGAGCTGCTCCCACAGCGGCGGCTCAACCATCGGACGACGCCGGCGGCACCCGCAGACCGTGCTCGAGCGCTTCGACGACATCGGCGCCGGGCACGTGGTCGGCGAGCGGCGGCAAGTCGGCGAGCGAGGCGAGGCCGAGCTTTTCGAGGAACGTCGCCGTCGTGCCCCACAGCACCGCCTGCCCCGGCCCCGGATCCCGCCCGACCTGGTCGATCCAACCCCGAGCGGCCAGCGTGCGCAGCACGCCGTCGGGATCCACGCCGCGGATCGACGCGATCTGAGCGCGCGAAATCGGTTGCTTGTAGGCGACGATCGCCAGGGTTTCGAGCGCAGCCGGCGACAGGCGCGCCGTTTGCCCCTCGAGCACGAATCGCTCGACGACGGGCGCGAGATCGGGATGGCTCTGGTAGCGCCACCCACCGGCGATACGGACCAGACGGAAACCGTGACCCGCCTCCTCGTACGCGGCGGCGAGCCGGCGACACAGATCGTCGATCGTGGAGGCCGGCACCTCGAGGAGCTGGGCCAGCAGCGCGGCGGGCACCGGGTCGATCGCCACCATCAGCACCGCCTCGATGGCCCGCACCACCTCCTCGGCGACCCCGTCGGCGGGATCGGACCCGGCCAGATCGGACCCGGCCGGATCGGAGCCGGCCGGATCGAGCCGCCGGGCCAGGTCGCGCAGGTCCGGGTGGAGATCGTCGTCGCTGGTCACCGGATCACCCCTCGTAGTCGTCCACGGCGAAGGCGGTGACCAACTCCGAGCCGAGCCACACGACCTCGATCTCGCCGAACACGTCGAACTGCTCGAGGTCGACGAAGCCCTGCTTGAACAGCTCCAACACTGCGAGGAAGCTGACGATCACCTCGACGCGATCGTCCATCTCGTCGGTCAGGGCCCGGAACGTGGCCCGCCCGACCATGGCCAGCCGGGTGGCGAGGCCGTCGACGGCTTCGGCCACCGTGAGCCGGATCGGGTTGACGTGATGCACATCGACGGCGACGATCGGCTTCGGCGTGGTCGCGCGCAGGAACGCCTGGCGCAGGCGCTCCGGTCGCAGACCCTCGAGCGGATCGGGGGCGAGGCTGAGGAACCGCTCCTCCAGACCGGCCTGGCGCGGCCACGAACGCCCGGCGAGGTCGGCGAGGCCTTCGAGCACGGCCGCGACGTCCTTGAAGGTCTTGCACTCGAGCAGGCGGGCGAGCAGCAGATCGCGCTCCTCCCACAGGGCGAGCTCCTCGTCGACGTCGACGTCGTCCCGACCGGGCAGCAGGCGGCGGGCCTTGAGCTCCACCAGCGTGGCGGCGATCAGCAAGAACTCGGTGGCCACCTCCAGATCGACCGCCTGCATCCGCTCGATCTCGGTGAGGTAAGCGTCGACGATCCGCGTGAGCGAGATCTCGTACAGGTCGACCTTCTCCTCGAGGATCAGGTGCAGCAGGAGCTCGAACGGGCCCTCGAACACCGGGGTGGAGACCTCGACCGCCATGGGAATGTCAGGGTAGCCCGCACCCCGGCACGGCTACCCTGACGGTCCCTATGCCCCGTGTCCTGTCCTGCATCCAGCCCACCGGCGAGGTCCATCTCGGCAACCTGCTCGGCGCGCTGGTGAACTGGGTGAAGGGCCAGCACGAGAACAGCTTCCACGGCATCGTCGACCTCCACGCGCTGTCGATCCACCCCGATCCGGCCGAGCTGCGGACCAACACGGTCAACCTGGCGATGGTGCTGTACGCCGTCGGCCTCGACCCGGACCGCTGCACGGTGTTCGTCCAGAGCCATGTGCCCGAGCACCCGCAGCTCGGCTGGGTGATGGAGTGCATGGCGTCCTACGGCGAGCTGTCCCGGATGACGCAGTTCAAGGACAAGTCGTCCAAGGCGGGCGGCGGGTTCGTATCGGCCGGGCTGCTCACCTACCCGGCGCTGCAGGCCGCCGACATCATCCTGTACGACGCCGACGAGGTCCCCGTCGGCGAGGACCAACGCCAACACATCGAGCTCACGCGCGACCTCGCCATCCGGTTCAACACCAAGTACGGCGACACCTTCGTCGTGCCGCGCATGGTCGCCCCGGCCGCCGGCGCTCGGGTGATGGACCTGCTGGAGCCGGCCCGCAAGATGTCGAAGTCGAACGACAGCCCGCAAGGCATCGTCTACGTGCTCGAGGATCCGGCGTCGATCGTGAAGAAGTTCAAGCGGGCCGTCACCGACTCCGACGCCGAGGTCCGTTACGACCCGGCCGCGAAGCCCGGCGTGTCGAACCTGCTGGAGATCCTCGCCGCAGTCACCGGCCGCACCCCGCAAGAGGCTGCGGCGGGCTACACGCAGTACGGGCCGCTGAAGGCCGACACCGCCGAGGCCGTGGTCGAGTACCTGCGCCCCGTGCAGGCCCGGTACGCCGAACTCGCCGCCGATCCCGGCGAGGTGGCCCGCCTGCTGCGCATCGGATCGGGCAAGGCTCGGGCCGTCGCGTCGGCCACCCTCGATCGGGCCTACCGGGCGCTCGGGCTGCTGCCCGGCTGAGCCGAGCCGTCGGACACGTCGCCGGCGACGGCATCACCTGCGACCGACTCGCCGGCGATCAGTCGGGCGTAGGTGAGGAACCCGGTGTGTGCGACCATCCGGTGATCCGGCCGCACCGCGTCACCCTCGACGTGCCACGACCGGTGGAGGATCTCGATCGTCTTGCATTCCGCCCACGGCCCAACCGCGAGCCGCTCTCGGGTACGGGCCGCCTGCACGATCGACGGGGTGTAGGCGAGCAGGGTGCCTCCGGTGACCATGGCCCGCTCGGCGTGCGGTACGACCTGCCAGGGCTCGGGCAGGTCGAGGATCACCCGATCGACCGTGCCGTCGATCCCCTCGTAGCAGTCCCGCAACTCGACGTGGTACCTATCGAGCGCAGCCGGGCCGAGGAACTCTTCGACGTTGTGCCGAGCCCGGTTCGCGAAGTCTTCGCGGATCTCGTAGCCGGTCACGTCGGCCCCGGCCCGCAGGAGCGCGATCGACAGCGCACCGGAGCCGACCCCGGATTCGAGCACCCGCACCCCCGGACCGATGTCGGCGAGCAGCACGATCGCGCCGAGGTCCTTCGGGTAGATGACCTGCGCGCCGCGGGGCATCAGCAGGATCGTGTCCTCGAGCGTCGGGCGCAGGGTGACGTACCGCTCGGCGCGCGTGCTCGTCACCCACGACCCCTCCGGGAGCCCGATCAGGTCGTCGTGGCGCACAACCCCTTTGTGGGTGTGGAACTGATTGCCGGGCGCGAGGGTGACGAGGTAGTGCCGCTTCTTGCGGTCGACGATCATCACGCGTTCGCCCTCGGCGAACGGCCGCCCCGGACCGCTCACCGCCGGCCCCGCCGCCGCGGGGTCGGGACCGGCACCGGCGCGTGCGCGGCAGAGGTCTCCACGAGCCGGCAGAAAGCGCACGTCTCGGCAAGCGTCGGCGCCCCGCACCGCACGCAGCGCTGCGTGGCATCGGGTGGCTCGTCAGCTGCGGCCCGCAGCCCGGCGACCACCGGCGACATCCGGTCCCAGAAGCCGAGCACGAACGCCGCCTTGGTGCCCGGCGAGGTTGCCTCGAGCGCGTTGAGTTGCGCCTTGTACCCGAGGTGGGTGTTGCCCGCCGCCATCGGGCATTCCTCCACCTGGTAGTCGATGCCGCGCAGCACGCAGTACGCCGCCATCTCCCGTTCGGTGAGGCGCACCAACGGTTTCACCTTCTTGGGGAACCCGGGCCGGGCCGGCAGGACCGGGTACTGGCGGGCCAGGTGCTCGAGATCCCAGTGCAGCGTGTTGCCGTAGAGCACGGCGGCTTCGTCGTCGAGGTTGTGCCCGGTGGCGACCACGTCGTAGCCGCCGTCGATCGCCGCTCGGTCGAACAGGTGCCGCTTGGACATCCCGCACGCCGAGCACGGCACCCGGCGCGTGGCGGCCGCCGCCGTGGGCACGTCGTAGCCGTAGGTGTCGCGCAGGTCGAGCACCTGCAGCGTGAGGTTGCGCTCCTCGGCGAAGGCCCGGGCGTAGGTGCCCGAGACGTCGGAGTACTCGCCGATCCCGAGCCCGAGGTAGAGCCCGTCGGCGCGGTAGCCGAGCTCGACGAGCAGGTCCCACAGGGCGAGGGAATCCTTGCCGCCGGAGACGGCGACGAGCACCCGGTCGCCCGGGCTGAGCATCGAGAAGTCCTCGATTGCCTTGGCGACCTGGTTGCGGCACAACCGCAAGAAGTGCTCGACACAGAAGTTCGCATTGTGCCGGGGCAGGTCGATCACCGCCGGGCCCCGGCAGACCCGGCACTTCACCCGGCACCCCCGGAGATGACCGGACGGATCTCGATCTCGTCGTCGTCGGCGAGCACGGCGTCGCCGGGGACGAGGGTGCCGGCCCGGATCACGATGACCGACTCCCGCACGATCTCGAGCCGCCCGAGCAGCTTGACCACCGACATCGGCCCGGGAATGTCGAGTTCGCGGCGCGGGTTGCGCAGGACGACCTTCACGCGACGCTCACGCCTTCGACGCCGAGCGCCGCTCGCGGCGGGTGAGCGGCGGCAGCGCGGTGAGCTGGATCGACTGCCCGGGTTGGAGCTTCTCGAGCGCGACGAACCGCTCCTGGCGCCCGATCACCTTCGACGCCGACCGCCTGGCGGCGAGCAGGACGAAGACCACCAGCCAGCCCCGGCGACCGCCGAGCACCCCCCGGTGGAACGCGGACCGCCGCAGGAACGTCCCGAACCGCTTCCGCCTCACAGGCGCCGGATCTCCACCAGCGTCGTCTTGTTCCGTCCCGCCCGGCGGCCCGTCAGGTAGACGAGCACGACGAAGATCGCCAGCGCGATCCCGCCGGCGGTGAGGATGGTCTTGCGCTTGTCGGCGACCTTGTCCTCGACACCGGACTGGACCTGGCGCAACGAGCGCTCGATGTCGTCACGGGTGATGCGCTGCTGGCTCACGCCTCGCTCCTCACGTGCGGTCCTGCTCGGTGCCCGGAATCGGTCGGGCCAAGGTGGTCTTGCGCACCCGGGACAGTGCAAGCACCGTGATGCCGACCGTGACGACGAGGGTGATCAGGTACGGCACCCAGTTCCACTTGCCGCCGAACACGTCGGTCTCGAACTGCAGGGCCCGCAGCAGCGACAGCAGGAGCAACAGCAGCCCGATGCCGAGCAGGAGCGAGCCGGCGGCACCGAACGCCAGCCACCGGCCGACCCCCCGCAACGGATCGAGGGTCTCCTGTTTGGCGTAGCGCTTGACGAGATCGATGGCCTGGCCGACCGAGCCATCAGGGGCGGGGCGCTGCTCGGGCACCCCGTGTTCCTAGCACGCCCAGGCGGCGTCGAGCAGGGCGAATGGGGCCCGCTCAGGTCTCGTCGAGACCTCCGAGCCCCTCGAACGGGTCGCCGGACTCGGTCTGCAACCGGAAGCGGAGCACGTCGGCGACCTCGGCGAACAGGCCGTCGAGCACCGTGTACCGCTGCTCGGCGTCGGGAGCAGCGAGCAGCCGGTAGCGGTCGTCGGACCCGATCGGGGCGATCGCCGCGAGGTGATAGGAGGCGACGACCGGATCTTGGGCGACCTGGTCCGGGTCGGGGGCCCCGTCGAGACCCAGTTCGCTCGCCAGCGCAAGCAACGACCGGAGCTGTCGCACGGCGGCGTCGCGCTGCGGGGCGAGATCGCCGGTCGGTTCGGGCTCGGGCCAGTCCTCCACCTCGGCCCTCGGGTAGGGGGCGTCGGGCAGCCAGGACACGATCCGGATCCGGCGGGTGCCGTGCGTGACGAGCGCGTACCGGCCGTCGTCGAGCTCGCCGACCGAGGCGATCCGGGCGACGGTGGCCACGGCCCGCCGGACGTCGCCGCCGCCGACCTCGAAGCCCCGCTCGATCAGCACGACCCCGAACTCGGGCTCCTCGGCGGCGAGACAGTCGGCCACCATCGCCCGGTATCGCGGCTCGAACACGTGCAGCGGCAGCACCGCTCCGGGCACCAGCACCGTCCCGAGGGGGAACATCGGCATCGTCACCGCCATCCGCCCATCGTTGCCGCGTCTGGGCGGAGCCGTGGGGTCAGGCGGGTGGGAGGGGCAGGAAGGGGCTCAGGTCGGGCCGGAACGGGTACGTGCCGAGCGCAGCCGCCAGCCCTGGCCACAGCTGGGCCTCGGTGGTGGCCGCCGCCGGGCCGACCACGACGAGCGCCACGTCGATCGGAGCGACCCCGGCGGGCAGGTAGGCGCCGGCGAGCGCCTTGACCTCGGTGAGGGTTCCGGTCTTGGCCCGCAGCACCCCGTCGGCCGCGGTGCCCGCGAACGGCGCCCCGGCCAGCGTGCCGGTCCGGCCCGCCACCGCAAGGCCCTGCACCACCGGGCTGGTCGCGCCGAGGCGGGTGAGCACCTGCACGAGCCCGGTGCACGTGGCGACGTTGCTGCGAGCCAGTCCCGATCCGTCCGCGAGGGCAACGCCTGTAATGCCCCACGCCGCGAGACGGTCCCGCACCACGGCGAGACCGCCGGCGGTCGTGCCGTTCCCCATCGCCTTGAGCAGCAACTCGGCGCTGGTGTTGTCGCTCCAGGTGAGCAGGTCGGCGAGCAGTTCGGTCAACGGGGCCGATTCGACCGCGGCGACGACCTTGGCCGCAGCCGGCGCGACGCCGGTGGCCGTGGTGTCGACGGTGACGCCGCGCGCCCGCAGGAGTTCGGCCAGGCGGCCGGCGGCGTGCAGC